>JBEKKX010000066.1:0-5673 GCA_050010515.1 Bathyarchaeia archaeon | reverse complement strand
AGTTTAGACAGAATGGCGCATGAGAATTCGGGTTTCTCCATCCTTCACCCTAAATATTCAAGCTCAAACAAACTTAAACAGCAACATGTCAACTTTCATAATTTTGCAACAAGCTGGCGCGCACAAAGAAAAGGATGACCACGGTAACATCTATTAGAATGGCCAAAATGCTGCTTTAAAACCATATGAAGCTTACTGAAAAGTTAGCGAAAAAGTCAGGGTTTGTCTTGTTTCTCAACTTTGTCATCTTTCCAGTGTCTCTTTCGCTTGTTCTTCGTCCTTCCGATGCTTCTACTGGGGGCTTACGCGTCGGTCTTGACTGTAGAATTCATCTCCGAGGCTTTGCCTGAAGACATCTGTGCCTTTGCTTGGGCTTCTCCGAGCGCGGCGTCGTGAATGTACCTCTTTCCCCTGAGAAGAGACGCGATGGCTGCAGCGCCTGATAGCCCGGCACTCACGTAAAATGCGATATGCAAAGAAGACATGAAGCTCATGGCAATCGCGTTTGGGAACCAGTGCAACCCAGTCAGGGTGCTAACTACCTGGTTGCTAAGCGTTGCTGCAATGCTGTGCGGCAGCTGGGCTATGATTGACGCAACAGGATTGTAGCCCAAGAAGGCGGAGAAGAGCGATTCAGTTGGTGAGAGTGATGTGAAGTAGTGAATCAGCTGGGGCGCGCCTGCCGCTGTTAAAGAGGAAGCGAATGCTGCTGGAAGGCCATGCGAAAGCGAAAACACGATGACTGCGAAGAACGCAGCGATGCTAGCCACCATCCCCGTATTCTGCATCGTGGTTCTCATTCCAGAAGCCACTCCCCTGTTCTCTGGCGGAACCGAGTTCATTATCGATGCTGTGTTGGGCGAGGCGAACATCCCCATCCCGAAACCCTGTACATATATCAGCACCGCAAACTCGAGGTAATCGAAGTTGTAGGGAAGAGTTGCCAGGCCAAGAAATGTTCCGCAGGTAATCATCATGCCAAGTGTCGCCAGACCCCTCGCGCCGTACTTGTCCGATAGGGCTCCACTAATTGGCCCCATGGTTACGAACCCAGCGGAGAGGGGAAGCAGGTAAATTCCAGCCCAGAAGGGCGTATCGGTGTAACTAATCCCATGCAGCGGGAGCCAGATCCCCTGCAGCAGTATACTGAGCATGATCATCACCCCGCCCCTCGCTACTGAAGCAAGAAAACCAGCGAATATCCCGGCGGAGAAGGTTCGAATCCTGAACAAGCTGAGCTTAAACATGGGGGACTTCACCCATCTTTCCACGAAGGGAAACGCCACAAGCAGTGCAGCTCCTGATATCAAACCAGCGATTACGTAAGGGTCGGACCAACCCATTGTTGCCGAGCCGTAAGGAAGCAGCCCATACGTAAGAGAGACCAGAAGCACAGTCAGGCCAGCGGCGAAGGTAATGTTGCCCCAGACATCTATCTTCTCTCCCCTGCTTACAGTGCCCAACTCCTTCAACTTCCAGTAGGACCATGCTGCGCCAAAGGTACTCAATGGGACGCTGACCAAGAAGACGAGCCTCCAGTCTATCGTCGCGAGGGTACCGCCTATGACGAGGCCTATGAACGAGCCTGCCAGAGCTGCAACCTGGTTTATGCCGAGGGCCTTGCCTCGCTCGTTCGATGGAAAAGCATCCGTTATTATCGCGGCACTGTTAGAGAACAGGAAGGCGGCCCCGACCGCCTGTATTATTCGAAAGAAAATCAGCTCCTGCGCGCCAAGGCTCCCGGTATTCGGGGTGAGGTAAAGGAGGATAGAACCGAAAGCGAATATTGCGAACCCGATGTTGTAAAGTCTGACCCTTCCATATATGTCCGAAAGTCGCCCGAATGATACCAAAAGGGTCGCGGTGACGATCATGTAACCGAAGAGAATCCAGAGGAGATATTGGAAGGAGGTCAGCGGATTCAACTGTATCCCGCGGAATATGGCTGGGAGAGCAATCAGTACTATCGTGCCGTCTATCGAGGCCATCAAAGTGCCGAGGGTGGTGTTGGAGAGAGCAACCCACTTGTATTCGACCGTTGAATTTGCACCTCTGGTTCAATCAGCGCGCTTTGTTTATAGGCGTTTCCGTCATAACGGCTCTGCAATAAAACAAATCTCGAAACAAAACTCTTGGTTTCCTTTCTTAATCCTGCTAGCCTCAAATGCATAGTTTTAGGATTAAGAATATAGAACTCTTTGTTGAAAGTGTCTTGGTAAGCTCTAAGACCATCTGTAACCACGAAAGAAGGTATAGTCTGGGCGAGAGCCTTAGCCCCTAATAAACCAAAGAAACAATATTTTTATTTGATAATTCTTGTCGACTTTGCCTGCCTTTTGCAAGGAACGGTTTTTAAGAATGATGTTTCTGGTAATGCTAGAACGGTTTCACTCTTGGTTGAGTGAGCACTGGCGGAGAGAACCGTGGCAGATGGTGTTCAAAGCAATTCAGAAATATTCACCGTAAAAGAAAACGTCCCTTTAGCACAGCCTCCCGTAACCGCAGAAGAAGTTCTGACTCTGCCAACAGACGAGTTATTATCTCGACTTGGAACTTCATCTCAGGGTCTAAGCTCCCAAGAAGCGGAACAAAATCTAAATGTTTATGGCACTAACGAATTAGCACGAAAGAGGAAACGTTCTGGTATAGTCAGTTTTCTGCTTTACTTTAAAAGCCCCTTGATCATCATACTTTTGTTTGCAGCTGGGTTCGCTGGCGCCACTGGCGATGTTGCAGACTTTTCCATAATAGTTGTTATCGTGTTAATCAGCGTTGTTATTGATCATTATCAAGAATCCAAAGCGGAAAATGCCGCTGAACTTCTCAAAGAAAAGGTCAGTACGACGGCCACTGTGCTTCGTGATAAAATTAAGAAAGAGCTTAAACTTTCTCAAATTGTTCCCGGCGACATAGTTTACCTCTCGGCTGGAGATATAATCCCTGCAGATTCAAGAATAATCAGCGCTAAGGATCTTTTCATAAATCAAAGCAGTCTAACCGGTGAATCGTTCCCTGTTGAAAAGACAACCAACAGGTTGGAGTCAATAAACTTATCGGACAGTTCGATTACTGAATGGAACAATTATCTGTTTATGGGCACTTCGGTTGTAAGCGGCAGCGCAACGGCAGTCGTTGTGAGAACTGGTGGCTCTACAGAATACGGAAAAATTGCTAAGAAACTTATTGCAAAGCCCCCTGAAACAGAATTTGAGCGCGGCGTAAAAGGATTCAGTTACCTCATCATGCAGGTTACATTCGTATTGGTCCTCTTCGTTTTTATTGTGCTTGCCCTGTTTCATCGAGGATTAGTTCAATCGCTTCTATTCTCAGCTGCCCTGGCAGTAGGGTTAACCCCTGAACTTCTACCGATGATCATTACGATGAACCTTTCCAAGGGCGCTGTAAACATGTCGAAAAAAGGCGTCGTAGTGAAGCACCTTCCTTCGATTGAAAACTTCGGTAGCATGAACGTTTTGTGCACAGACAAAACAGGGACCTTGACGGAAAATCGCATATCACTGGTGTTGCACATCGATTCGGAAGGTAATGATGACGACAAGGTTCTTTTGTATTCTTATTTGAACAGTTATTATGAGACTGGGCTGAAAAGTCCTCTTGACAATGCAATCTTATCTCATAAAGAGATTAAGGTTGACGTTTTTCAAAAAATTGATGAAGTTCCATTTGATTTCGTCCGAAGACGTGTTTCTGTTGTGGTTGAACAGGAAAGACAAAGATTCTTCATAGCCAAAGGAGCTCCGGAAGATATCCTGAAAATTTCAAATTACTGCGAAATAGGCGGTATTATCCAGGATATTAGTGAAGAACTGCGAAAAAAGATTGAGCAAAAATACTTTGACCTGAGTGCAGAAGGTTTAAGAGCTTTGGGTGTTGCATACAAAAAACTCAGAGAAGACAAAGCCGTCTACTCAGTTAATGATGAAAACGACATGGTGTTTCTCGGCTTCGTCGCTTTTCTTGATCCTCCGAAGGAAACAGCAAAAGAGTCACTGCGGCTTCTCGCCAAAGAAGGAATAGAGCTAAAGATCTTGACTGGCGACAACGAGCTAGTTACTAGAAAAGTTTGTGAGCAACTTGGCTTCGAGATTAAAGGCGTTGTTCTCGGAAGCGAAATGATCCAAATGCACGATGATGCGTTAGCTCGAGTTGTGGAAGAAGCCAACGTATTCGCACGCGTAACTCCAGCACAAAAAGACCGAATAATTAATTCGTTGAAAAGCAATGGCCACGTTGTTGGCTTCATGGGCGATGGCATCAACGATGCTCCTTCCCTTAAAACATCTGATGTTGGCGTTTCAGTTAACAACGCAGTAGATGTGGCGAAAGAGTCTGCCGACATCATACTTCTAGAAAACGACTTGACAGTGCTAGCTGAAGGTGTTATCGAGGGAAGAAAAACTTTTGGTAACACCATGAAATACGTCATGATGGGTATTAGCTCAAACTTCGGTAACATGTTTAGTGTTGCAGGTGCAGCATTATTTTTGCCCTTCCTACCAATGCTGTCCATACAGATTTTGTTAAACAATCTTCTGTACACGCTCTCTCAAACTACAATAGCTACAGATAATATCGATGAAGAATACATTGAGCGCCCCAAAAGATGGGACATTTCCTTCATCAGAAACTTCATGATAGTGGAAGGCCCAATTAGTTCAATCTTTGATTACGCTACGTTCTTTACAATGTTCTTCATTTTTGGTATTCCGGTAACTGCAGCAGCAACGGGCATCCCGTTGGCAACAGTTTTTCAGCAACACCAATTCCAAACTGCATGGTTCATAGAATCACTTTGCACTCAAACATTAGTAGTATTTGTCATTAGGACACGGCAATCACCATTCTGGAAAAGCATGCCAGGCAAGTACTTGGTATTAAGTAGCCTCTCAACAGTTGCCGCAGCCCTTATAATACCCTATACAGCGCTGGGGAAGCTGTTCCGTTTTGTGCCTCCTCCACCCCTGTTCTACGTTGCGATGTTACTGATGATCGTCACTTACCTGCTTCTGGCTGAGATCGTCAAGAAATGGTTCTACAAACGGCATGCATTCAGAATTGAGCAGACGTTGGTTCCGAAAAGAAAAGCTCTCTACCTGAGCAGGAACGCACGGTTGGTACAGGATATAGCTGCCGTGGTGTGTCTGCGTCAAGAAAACGAAATTTCTTTAGATTCTCTGCTTGAAGATCTATCAAGAAGCTTAAACTACCCGATTGACTCGGACCAAGTTCATCAAAACCTACTGCATCTGCGCCGCGGAGGCTTAATCGATGTGGATTGGCATAGACGGGTAATCAAGAGAGAAGCACCTATCAAAGAATACATCACAAAACAGGTTGCACCCAGCGAAATGTGGTCCTTGATATTTGAAGATTGGCTACGCATAAACCGAGCTATTCAAGAGAAATACGGCAAAGCCAACCCTGACTTCCAAAATCTTTTGTCGCCAAGGCAACGTTAAATCTGGTTTTTTGGTGTTATCTTAATCGCACGTCAGTGCGTTGCTAAATTAGTTTTTCTGTGTTTAATTTCTGTTCTATCTAGAAATAGCCTTACACTTTCTCTTTGAGGTATATTTCCGCTGGAGTTAAATAGTCTATTCCTTCATGAGGCCTTACGTAATTGTAGTAGCGTATGAAGCTCCAATGCTCCTT
>JBEKKX010000065.1:0-3622 GCA_050010515.1 Bathyarchaeia archaeon | reverse complement strand
GCAAATGTATTCGCCAACGAGTTAGCTGAAGTTCGAAAAATGTCAAAGTTAATAATGAATGCTAAACTTGCACTTGAACAAATCACATTAAGGTTACGAACAGTATCAGAACTAGGCGACGTAGTATCAACCTTAGGCCCAGCCGTAGGAGTCCTACGTTCAGTCAAAGCGGGCTTAGTGAGCGTGTTTCCAGAAGCAGAGAGCGAACTGGGCGAAATTGGTAACATGTTAAGCGGAATCATGATCGAAGCAGGCCAAGGTTCAGGAATGACACTAAACTTTGACACAGTAAACGAGGACGCATCAAAGATTCTCACAGAAGCAGCAACAGTTGCAGAGCAGAAGATAAAGGACAAGTTCCCAGATCTGCCCCCAGGAATGACATCAACCCCAGCCTCAACAGAAAAATCAACACAGAGTTTCTAAAATAGGAGGAAAACAACAAACATGTCTAACTCCAATCTTTTTCTTTATATTGGTAAACCTATTAAAAACGAGTATGGTCGTATAATTGGTAAAGTTGCATCTTTCGCATTGACACCGAGCGGAAAATTTGACGCTGTATTCGTCGAATTTGGCGACGGTCAATTCACAAAACAGCCCATGGAAACCTTGAAATTTAATGGTGCTGAAGTCACATTCATATCAAAAATTAAAAACCAAGCAAGTATCCTTTGTGACCAGATCCCTCTCATATGGCGTAAAGATCAGGCTCTAAAAGATCTAAATGAAAAAAGAAAAATCGCACCAGACCTCTCTCAGGAACTTCACAATAGTTTCACTAGCGTTTTAACTCAACTAAAGAAGGACGCCCAAATTATTGTCGACGAAGCTGCAATAGAAATTGAACGATGCCATGAAGAAATATCATCGCTCAGCTATGCCATTGCTAACCTTGAAATCGAACACGAAATAGGCAAAGTGGACGAAGAAAACTACAAGAACGCTTTCGCACTTCTGCAAGAAACACTGAAACGTGCCACTATAGAAAAAACTGATTTCGAGCTGACAAAAAGCAAAGTCTCAAGCGTACTGCTAGGCGATTCGCAAGAAACCACACAGAGAACGAAAACTTACGCTGAACAAGTAACTGTTGCCCAGAAACTGCCTGAGCCTCCAGTGGTTGTATACGTTAAAGAGATCGGTAAAGCTGGCCTATAATAATTAGCCAAACAAGAGTGAAAATATCGTTCTGTGGAGGGAGGGATAAGACATCAAAAGTCTAAGCCTAATTAATCAAACCCCTCCACCTGTACGTGAAATCGCAAACAAATCTATTACTTCTCTTAGGGTTCAGCAAAATAAGCTGGAGCAAGCGAGTTTTCGATTAAAAGAAAGAGACCGCATACTTTTTGAAACCTGCATGAGTGCGTTGAAAAAGAATAATAGGGAAAAGGCTGCGATTTGCGCTACTGAGCTTGCTGAAGTCCGAAAGCTTGTAAAGTTTCTATATAATGTTCAGTTAGCTATTGAACGTGTGATTCTTCGGCTTGAAACGATAAAAGAGCTTGGTGACATTGTTTCTGATTTGAAACCTGCCTTGCGGTTGCTTCAAAATGTTTCTCAAGAGCTATTCCAGGTCTTACCTGATGTTAGCTCAGAGCTCGATAACGTTAATTACACTATCCAAGAGACGCTTCATGCAACAAAGATATCTACTGACGAAAATTTGATTCCGGTCGGCAAGAAGACTGAAGGCGGCGAAGAAATACTAAAAGAAGTTACAGGCTTCATGCAGCAAAAAATAGCTGAAACTCTTCCAGAGCCACCTGCAGGTTCACCGGTGAAAGAGAAGACGCCGATTAAGGAGCTTGTTGCTCTCACCGCTAGCTCTTCACAGGTGTTTGGGCATAAAGCTTCTGAAGAAACTGGAATGGAATCATCAAAGACTTTATTCTCTTACAAGAAGTCTGAAATTAAAGAGTTCTCATTGAAGGTTGAGAAGCCTTGCTTGGAAGATGTGCTTCTCGAATATGTCCGCAAGACTAATGGTGAAGTAGATTTAAGTCGCTGTTCAAGTGAACTGCAAACTTCCAATGAAGAAATTGAGCGTGCCCTTGAAAGTTTGGGAACAAAGGGCAAGATAAAAATTGAGTTAAAATCGCCTGAATAGGAGAAGAAAAAAATGAGCGCCTCAAATGAACTAGAGAAAGCAGCGACAGGGTACGCTTTAGATGCTGTACGCTTAGATAAGCAAGGACAAAAAGGCAGAGCCATAACTCTCTATCAAAAAGCAATCGAGAGTCTCTTGCAACTTGTGCAGCTTTACCCCGAATACGGTTTGAATAAAGTTTACGTTCAACGAGCAATCGCTTACCAAGAAAGAATCAAAGCTTTGCAAGGAGCTGTTTCATCGGTTGAAATGAATGAAGCAAGCAACAATGATGCTGAAGGTGGAGGAGCAACCATGGAAGGCGGCGGAAACGGAAAACCAAACAATGAAGAACTCGTAATCACCGAGAAACCAAAAGTAAGTTGGGATGAAGTCATAGGATTAGAAACTGCCAAAAAAGCAGTGAAAGAAGCCATTGTTTATCCAGTTCAAAGGCCTGATTTGTTCCCGTTAGGCTGGCCACGCGGCATACTGTTTTTTGGTCCACCTGGCTGCGGTAAAACTTTGTTGGCGGCAGCGGTTGCAACGGAGATCGATGCTAATTTCTACTCTATTGATGCTGCATCTATTATGTCAAAGTGGCTTGGGGAAGCTGAGCAGAATGTCGCTAAATTGTTCGGTTCAGCTCGCAAATCCTCAAACGAGGGTAAACCAGCCATCGTGTTTGTTGACGAATTAGACTCGCTGATGGGAGCGCATTCCAATGAGGTCGGCGGAGAAATACGCGTCCGCAACCAGTTCCTAAAGGAAATGGACGGCATTGTTGACAAGGGCAAGACTCTTCACGTTTACGTTATTGGCGCTACGAATAAGCCTTGGGATTTGGATTGGGCGTTTATTAGGCGCTTCCAGAAAAGAATTCTTGTTCCATTAGCGGATAATTCCACTAGATTGAGCATGCTTAAGCTTTACTCGAGCAATCTGCAGATAGACACAGATGTGGACTTGCAGGAGTTAGCTCGGCTTTCTGAGGGCTTCTCAGGAAGCGATATACGTGATGTTTGCCAATCTGCCCAGCTAAAACTTATCGGAGAATTCTTTGAGTCAGGCAAAGCAATGGATAAAGAGGCTAAGCCGAGAGCTTTAACGATGGCTGATTTCCGCCAAATCTTGGAAGAACGTAAACCAAGCGTTTCCTTAGATATGTTGTCGATGTATAACAGATGGTTCGAGGCTTTCAAAGCCTTGTAACCTGGAGAGCAAAAAACAAAAGCCAAAACAATGGGTTGGGTGGAAAGGTTTGGAGAAATTATATTTTTGCTCGCTCTCCCTTCTCCCCCTCAAACTGTCTCCAAACCCCACAACCCAATAAAGTTTCTATGCATATTTAGGCTATCCTCCCGACTTTTGTGTGTGCTCAAGCCTATCCTCCGGTCTACCAGGTGATCCTAATACAGTAGTTCCGCAAGTAACTTTTCTTGCTTGATTTGACGGCACTGTAGAGTGATTTTAAATCTGGGAGGCATGCACAAGCACCAATCAGGTGACCCAGATGAAACCAATAGCCCA
>JBEKKX010000064.1:0-4596 GCA_050010515.1 Bathyarchaeia archaeon | reverse complement strand
AAATTCTACCGTTCAATTGGCCAGGTCAATGCTGAAACAATCAAACGCTACATAGAACAATCTAAGCATCCATAATTTTTCTGAAGATACCGCAACCGTAAGGTTGCGGTCATTCATTTTTGTTAGCTTTTTCGGCAAAATATCAGTGATGAATTTAGTGGTTGTTTTCTGGGAGTATTTTTAGTATGCGGAGGATTTTTTTGAATTCTTCTTCTTTCAATGATGCTCTTCTGCCGTTGGCATAGATGTCTTTTACTCTTTCCACTACTATGGCTACTGTTTGGTCGTCTGGAGTGTTTCCCGCAAGCTCGGTTATTTTATGTTTGATTATGCCTTTTCCCGACTGCTTCCCAATCGTTAAACGGCGCTCGTTACCGACCAGTTCAGGCGGGTAAGGCTCATAGGTCCACGGGTCAACTAAGACGCCGTGCGTGTGGATTCCTGACTCATGTGCGAATCCGTAGTCGCCAACTATTGCTTTGTTAGGCGGAACCACATAGCCGGTGGCTTTGCCAATGTAGTCGGCGGTTTGCTTTAGCTTCTGGGTTTTGCCTTCAAACTTTTTGATGCCGTAATGCAGGTACAGGTTCAAAAGTACTTTTTCGGTTTCAGCGTTGCCTGCGCGTTCGCCGATGCCAAGATACGTGGTGCTAGCGTAAACTTTGTCCCATACGCCTGAAGCTGCCTTAATTGCTGCCATCGTGTTTTCAACGGCGTTCCCGAAGTCGTCGTGTGCATGAATCTCTATGGCGTCGATTCTGGTTTGTTTCTTTATGGCTACTACTTTGGCTGGTACACCGTTCGGTAAAGGCGCCGTTAGGTCGGATAAGCCGATGCCGACTGTGTCGCAGATACGGTAACATTCGGCGCCTGCGTCTGCAACGGCGTTGATTAGGTTTCTTTCAAAGTTCCAGTCTGCACGTGTGCTGTCTTCGCCGTGAACGAAAGTTCTCAGTCCGCAGGTTTTAGCTGCGTATTCAACTACGTTAACGATGTTGGCTAAGATTTGCTCTTTGGTTTTTTCAGGCCATTTAGCTTTAAAATGTAAGTCGGAGACAGGGTGAGAAATGCCAACTTCTTTAAATCCGCATGCCACGGCGCTGTCAATGTCTTCTTTTAATGCTCTGCACCAGCCCGCGACGCGCAAGTCAAGGTTCAAATCTTCGATGAGTTTTGCTGCTTTCTTGTCGGGCTCCTGATAATGGAACAGTTCGATGCGTTCCACGCCGATATCTGCTAGGAACTGAGCTATTTTCGCGGAGTCTTTTGGTCCAGCTGCTAAGCCGGGCATTTGAATGCCATCACGCAATGTGGTATCGTCTATGATGGGCTCGGTTTTCAATGGCAGTTTGAAATAGAAGTCTTCTAAGTCCATTTTTCACTACTCTGTCTTTTTTTATGCTTCTCCCCAAGCATTTCTGTAACGCTGATTAACACTTCTATGAAGTTGATAAACATTTCTGCAGTACTTTTGTAAGTTAGTTCAAGCAAATATGAGACTTAGCTATGAAGTGTCTTGTCAAAAATAAACCAAAAACTTTACACATAAAGGACGCAAAAGCTATTGTGCGCGTGCGTACAGTGCTTTAAGTGTGCCTGAAACGCTCAGAACATGCACCGAAGTCTCCTTGCCGGCAATGCTGGTAATGGTAGCCAATGATGCTCTCAGCATATTTAGCGTAGCCAACGAGACCCTAAGCACAGCAACTTTGTGTTCTTCGTCGAAATTAATCAGGGTTAAACCAGTTAAGCTTGCGCCAACCTCGCCGTAAAGCTTGGTTACGGCTGCCCAAACTGCATCAATAAACTCGCGTTCAGCAGGCATGGCTTCGCATTCCAGTTGCAGGGCTAGGTAGCGCCGTTTAACCCGTTTCAAGACGGTTTGCCCTCCTTAATTATGCTGATGCCGGGTGCAACAAACCGGCTGCTGAGTTTTTCGCGGTTACGCGTAACGATTGCTACTGGATTAGTTGAAACAGCGTCTAAAGCCTGAGCTTCATCCAACCCAAACAGGAACGCTAAACTTGCCAGGTCCCTCGGCAACCGCATAAGCCGCTCCTCAGCAACGCCGCTTGAAGCCACTATGGGCACTTTGAATTCGCGTGCTATGGTGACTTCACGGCGCAAACTCATGAGCAATCTAACTCGGGGTGGGCCTTCCAAAATCAAAAGCGGCTTAACATCCACTTCCAACGCGGCTAAGCTGCAACTCGCTAATTCGGCTTCTGCACGGTCAAAAAACCGCTTATGATAGTCAAGGCTGGGAAAACTTAGGAGGTCAACGCGCCTGTCTTTTGCCGCTTGCCTTGCCACATCCTTGCTGTCGCATGTGACGCATATTACTTCGAATCGTCGCCTGAACTTGCGCAGAAAATGTGTCAGGTCATTTTCCGATCGCGGATGGAAATCTGCTCGTGAAACAAAATCTAAGCCTCTTTCGCTGCACGTTGCTTTGAGTTTGGCTAATTCTTCTTCGTTTAGTTTTGAAGTGAACGGGATAGAAATCAGGCTGTAGCCGAACTTTGCGGCTTTGGTGATTAGTTGCTGTGTTGCCTGTTGGTCTTTGGGGTTAACGCGTAAATGCAAGTCGGCGAAAGCTCGTGTCATGGCAGCAACCCCGTGCTTTTGCAAATATCCACTATTTCTTGGGGAGATTTGTTTTTGAAGTGTATTTTGAAGTGGACGGGGTCGTTTTGCGTAAACCTTATTGTACCGAGATAGGCTGATTGCTTGTCGAATCTGAGGTATAGGTTTCGTTTTTCTATGTGCAGTTTTAAGTCGCGGCTTAACTCTTCCTTGTCGAGTGAGTTTAAGCCTGAACCGATTTTTTCGAGTGCTGCTGGAAGCAGTTTTTTGTCTGTTAGTTTGGTTGATAAAAGGGTGATGGGGTTTCCATAATGCCCCGTTAAACTTGTTGTTTGGAAACCAAGGGTTTCCGCCAGCTCCGTTGGCAGTAGGTTGCGTACGGCTGTTTGGACTTTGTCTGTGTCCTCGGTTGCGTGTGCAAATACTCGAATATCCATGTAGGCTATTGGCGGTTTAGGAGACATTGGACACCGATTTTGTTGTTTGAGCTTCTAGCTTTTAGCTTTTTTCTTTGGTTTGGGTTTGGGTTCGGTTTTTTGCGGTTTTGGTTTTGCTGCTGCTTGTGCTTTTGCTTTTTCCGCGTGTTCTTTTATGGTTGCGATGTTTTGGTCGTGTGCTGATTTTCTTTTGACGTCTACGGGTAAGCCGATTTGTTTGGCTTGTTGCTTGTTTACGCCTGCTTTCTCCAGTTCGGTTGGGCTGAATCCTTTGCCGATGTTTTGTTTTTTGTTGTGCTTAGTTATTACTACTTTGATTTGACGCATAAAATTTATCTCCCTGGGTTTGGCTTTCTACCAGTAGGCTGTGCTCGTTTTCTTGCTCCTCTGCGGTGGCTTGGTCTAACTTTTTCTGCTCCCGCTCCGCGGTGGTGTAAGCCTCTGACGTTTTTGCCTGCACTTGTCAAGCTTCTGAAGACTCTGCTGGCATGCTGTTTCTCAGTTATCCAGTTGACGTCTTTGTCTGTTTTTATAACTGGGCTCTTGGGGTCAAGCAGTATGACTTCGAACCATTTGTGCTTTCCGTCTTCGCCTACCCAGTAACTGTTTAGAACTTCCATGTTCGGGAAATGCTTTGCCGTGCGCTCTTCAGCTATGAGCCTTATGCTTTTGGCTGGTTTGAATTTGGCGACTCCCATGCGTTTGGGGCGTCTGCCTGAGCGCGGGCGCTTTTTTCGTAGTCCGCCTCTGCGCACTTTTGTGCGTGCCACTACGAAGCCTTGTTTGGCTTTGTAGCCTAGTTTTCTTGCACGGTCAAGCCTTGTCGGATGCTCAATGCGAAGCGTTGATGGCTGTTTTCGCCACTGCACCAATCTTTCCCGCATGAGTTCTTCAACGAAGGATTTTTCAGGTTGAGACCACTCTTCCGCAATGTACTTGTATGCCATCTATCTAATTTTCCTCCTCAAAGTTTTATTTTGCTTACGGTTCAGCCTTTCGGCCACATCCCAACGGACAATGATTATCCGCCTGCAATTTCACATCATAGTACCATGCAATGAAATAAACCTTTCCAGCAAACCATAGACGCTTGAAGCTTGTAGCCCTGTTTTATAAACAGTAAAACACACACTAACGAACGGTTGGTTCAAGTTCTAACGCCAGCACCACTGTTAACAGACACATACCGATTGAAAAAATTTTTTTCTATTTTTTAAAAATCTTTTATTTTGTTTTTAATTCAAATTGTTCCTAAGTAAGAACCTCGCCTTATCTTCACTACACGGACTAACTTGCACATGGTAGGATCGAATACACCAACAAACCAGGAGCCAAATAGTGTCTTAACACCTTAAGCTATTAGAGCTTAAAATACCAAGTCAGGGATAACACAAAAGCCTAATATTTACTGTTTTCATACAATAAACTAGCAGGGTGTCCATGGCATGTCAACTAGTGGAGCAAGTACAGACTCGATAAGATGCGATTTTCCTATTCCTAGGGAAGCGCTTAATGAAGTATTAGATTTTTCAAAAAACATATTAACATATGAAATACAATCAAAACTGGTCTT
>JBEKKX010000063.1:0-4915 GCA_050010515.1 Bathyarchaeia archaeon | reverse complement strand
TGTAGATTTGAAAAAGGCGGATACTGCAAAGAAAATAGGAGAAACTGTAGCGCTCAAAATTGCCTTCAAATCATAAAAAGCAAATAAATACCATTTAAAACCATTTTTGCAACAAGCTGGCGTGCGCTGCTCGACGCTTAGGGCGGGCATCCCCTCTCTAACGGGAAAGCTAAGGCCTTTTCCGGAGTATCCCATGTATGTAAAGGCTATGATAAGGATGGCAAGGATGATTGCGATTCCAGAGGCAATAAATATGCCGTTGAGAAACCAAACGATACCACTGATGAAGCTAAGAGCAACCCCCAATTTTAAGTGCGTGCCAGAACCTTTCGAAGGCTGCGCTTGCGCTAAAAGATTGTACGTCATTGAATTCTCTGTCCACAGTTCGTACAAAAATTTATTGAATCAGGAGTTAGCTCTTTTCCGCAATAACTGCAAAACTTAGCCGCTGGAACTATCGGTGGAGTGGTAGTGCTTGTCGGTGGAGCGGTAGTGCTTGTCGGTGGAGCGGTAGTGCTTGTCGGTGGAGCGGTAGTGCCCATCTTAATTCCTAAGATTTTGAGCCCCAGTAATACTAGTACGGCTGCTATGGGGAGGTATATCACATCTACAAGTATGCCCAAATCATTGGATGCGATAGCGCGCGCTCCTTCATAACTGTAACTAGCTAATATGAATCCTTGGATTGCCTCGAAGAAGAAAGACGCGCCCCAAAGGATCAGAAAGTATCCCACTAGTTTCTCTTTCGTAAGATTGTCAAGAAAGCTCTTCGTTGAATTCCACATTTTAAGTCACCAAATCAGAGTTCTTTATCTTAATATAAAAAACTTTTGTAAGAGTTAGCGCGCGAAGAAGTATCCGTATTTATTTACTTCTAACCACAACAACAAAGGAAAAATTGTCAAAAAATAACTGTTTAAGCGTTATAATGATTAGTTATTCATCCGTTGAAGGGTGATATATCAGAGTTACTCAGACGGCACTTAACGATAATTTTGTCAATTTAAGCAAAAGTGCTTAAATATATCACTACTTATTTAGTAGTGAATTGAGGTAGTGCAAAAATGACTTTGACTATAAGGAAAGAGCAAGAACGCACCATTTCTAGAGGCGGTAATTCATCAGTGCTTTATTTACCCAAAGAATACTTTACACCAGGCGAGAAAGTAAGCTCTCAGTTAGAAATAGACCTTGATGGAAACCTCAAGATGGTCTTAACAAAGAGACTCTTCAATTTTACTTGCGATAGCATAAAGGCTCTTGTTGGAAGTAATTTTAACGTAGAATACGATAAAATAATAGCTGGTACTCAAATCTTTAGCGCCGCTAAAGGTAATTTAATTATAAATTGCACTAAATCAACTCGAGACCTAGAACCAACGTATGTCACTGTTTCTCGACGTATTGATCAAATCAAATCATCTAAAGATTATACAGAGTTAATAGCTTTTGTAAAGAGCTTAACAAACAAGGATTTTGATGCTTATATCGAGCCCGAGGGCGATATAGAATCTTTGAATATCTACAAAGAACCGCAAAAGTACAAATTAAAAGATGAATTTGAAGCAATAGAAGCATTAAACCAAACTGGAAAGAAAATAGGCTTTTCAATTGTTATAAGATTTAACAGTAAAAAGAATAGTGCAGACCAAATTAAGGCAGCGTTAAAAGAAGTTGCGTTCTAAAGGTCAAGTCTTTCTTTGACGAGTAACGCAAGGCTCATTATAACCTCCTCTGTCTTTGGTTTTCTATCTAATTACCTTCGTTTTTAACTCTTAGATAAAAGCGTGTAACCGATAGTAATTCTTAAAAGGGCTACGTAACATTCTCTTACTCTATTCGTGAGGAAGGGCGATATTTGGAGTCGGGTTTGGGTGTAAAAATAGTTCTTACGGCGTCAGCGACTGAAATGAGCGATTTTTTTAATAATCATTTTATCGCTTTCTTCGCAGGCTTCGGCAAGGGTCCTTTTCCACTCACTTTTATGAGAAAAACAGTTTATCCCCCAGTGGAACGCAATCCTAACGGCAGAGCAAGGTTTGCTCCTTACGGCTTAAGGAAAGTAGAAGCCATGCTGTTAGAAAGTGGCTTCACAGAAAAAGAAGTAGCTGTGGTTCACCCTGATGACCTTGAAGACTTCATAGGGTCAGAAACCAAGGTGGTGGGAATATCTTCAATGGATCCAACAGGTATGGGTTACGTAAGCAAGACCTACTCGTCGATAATTGGCGGCGGGGAACCTATGAACGCAGTAGAATTCCAAAAACTCGTCAATCACCCGAGCATCAAAAAGTTTAAGCCAAAAATTATTGTTGGCGGATTTGGTGCTTGGCAACTGGAGCGTAAAAAGGTATCTGACAGTTACGGTGTGGATTGTGTGCTCCTCGGCGGAAGACCAGAACCAATTGTTGATGTTTTCAAGAAGGCAGTAAGCGGCGAAGCTCTTCCACGCATCGTTAAAGCTGATGAATCAATCAGCAACTGGGATTACAATGCCATAATGCCGTTAACTAAACATGCCGGAATCCATGGCGCCGTCGAGATTTCAAAGGGTTGCGGGAGAAACTGTCAGTTTTGCACGCCTACCATGCAAAACAAAGTAGATGTTCCGCTTGAAAAAATTATGAAGGAAGTTGCGTTATCTACCGCAGAAGGCAGCGACCACATAACACTAGTCACCGAAGACCTGTTCTTATATGGTTCTAAAGATCAAAAATTCGTTCCAAACAAGGATGCCGTCGTAAAATTAGTAAAAAGCATTGCCCAGTATCCAGGCGTTAAAAGTATCCAAGCTTCCCATATGTCCTTGGCGCCAGTGGTTCATAATCCGCAAATGGTAAAGGAACTTGCAGAAATACTGATTGAGCGTAGCTGGTATTCTTTTGACAAAAAAGAGATAATTACCGCTGAAACAGGAATTGAAACCGGCAGCACAAGATTGATGAAGAAATACATGGCTGGCAAAATGTTGCCTTTCAAGCCTGAGCAATGGCAGGAAATTGTAGCCAACGCGTTTGGCATACTTAACGATAATAATTGGTATCCGCTGGCAACGTTGATTATTGATCTTCCAGACGAAAAAGAAGAAGATGTGTTGCAAACGCTTGAGTTAATGGATAAATTAAAAGGCTATAATGCGTTTTATGTGCCGCTGTTCTTTGTTCCATTGGAGAATTGTGTGCTAATGAATAAGAAAGGCGCTGAAATGGATTCGCTCTCGCAGGTGCGTTGGGACCTTTTCATTAAATGCTGGGAGTACAACGTTAGACTTTGGAAGCCGACTTTCCTTGAAAACCGTGTACATAATCCAATCTTGTATACGGCTGTTGACCGTATAGTTATCCCGTATGCTGGTAGAATCGCAGGCTTCTACTACGGTTGGACACGCGGCGAACAATTAAAGCAAGCTTTCTGGACGCTGAGCATGGCTCAGCCAACAACAGTCAAAAACAAGCAAAAATCAAGTTAATTCAGCAGCTTCATCTGCTGCTGGTTCTTGTTTTTCCTCTGTTTCCAAAGGTTGCTCCGGTTCTGCAGGTAGTTGCAGCTGGGGTTTGAGGATTTTTCTTGCATGAGTAATGTACCCTGTGTGTCCGGTCATCAGTGTTTGTGGTCTGGTTTTTCCTCGTTCGACTTGCATTGCGCGCATCAGGCACTCGACTGTTTCTATGAATACGAAGTTGTTCTCTTTTAGAGCTTCAGTTGTTTTTACAACTTGGTCGATGGTTGGGCTGAACGAGACAATTATGCCTGAAGGCTTGAGCGCTTCATAAGCATGTGGGACCACGAGCCATGGAGTTGCCAAATCCAAAATCACGGCATCCACGTCTTTTTCTTCTATGCCTAAGGTGACATCTCCGTTTTTCATTTCAACGTAATCGATGAGTTTTGAGCGTTGGAGGTTTTTGGCTGCGTTTTTTTGGAATTCGCTGCGTAACTCGTAAGTGTAGACTTTGCCTGTTGGTCCAACGTAGTGTGCGAGGGCTGTGGTTAATGCGCCTGTTCCTGTGCCTGATTCTACAACGCGGCTGCCTGGTCCAATTCCGCTGAACATGACAATTAGTGTTGCGTCTTTTGGGTATGTGATTTGTGTGTTGCGTGAAGACTTCATTATGTAGTCTGTTAAGGCTGGTTTTAGTGGGGTGAAGTAGATGCCGAGGCTGCTTTTGAGGGGTTCGCCGTATTCTTTGCCGATTAACTCATCAAGCTTTAAGTAGCCTTTGTGCGTGTGGAAGGTTTGTCCTGCCTGCATTTTTATCATGTAGGTTCTGCGGGCGTCCAGATAAATTAGCACGTAGTCGCCTTCGCATATCTTTTGGTTAGCCAACTGATTTGTTCCTCTTGGGAAGTGAAAATGCAGGTTGTATCATTTAAGCTTTGAATCTATAACACTCGAGATTGTGCCCTATTATGGGGGTAGGGCGGTTTTCCATCGTTGTTCTATCTTCTTCCTGGATTTTTTGCAATACGGTCTTGCCACGTTTGTGATTTCTAGATAGAACAGTGGTTTGGTGCTTTCATAAACCTTATAAACGAAACAAAAGAAAGAGGTACTTTAGGACGGTTTTATCATTGCTTGTTATTAACAAGCCATCTATTCTTATTGTTGATGACGACGTAGCTATTTTACATGCTTTTACTAAAATTTTCCAGAGAAAAGGTTACTTGGTAACAGTAGCGGTGAAAGGCAAGGAAGCTATAGAAAAGTTAAGCATCAGCCACTATGATGTTGCGTTGGTTGATTTTGTCCTTCCAGATATGGAAGGTAATGAACTTTTTCCTTTAATAAAAAATTGTTCTATCTAGAAAATGCCTTACACTCTCGCGTCTTAATACTACCGTAAGAGTGGAAAGGGCTTGGATAGAGATTTAGATCAGCTGAAAGCGTGGATTATAAAGAAGAGGCTGCAGGGTT
>JBEKKX010000062.1:0-5023 GCA_050010515.1 Bathyarchaeia archaeon | reverse complement strand
TGTTGAGAGTGTGTGAAAACTATGTTCGTTTTGGCGTAAATGATAGTTTTATATGTATAAACGGTTAATAACATCTAGATATGCCTAAGAAAATCGTTTTTGAGCCTGCCACAGAAATCAAAGTAACCGGAATAATCGGTTTCCTGAAGAGGAAAGTCACTGCTTACGGAACAGGCGCAAAAGTAACCTGCCCAAAGGAATACCTCGGCAAAACAGTGTACCTCGTAATAACGAATGAACCATGGGAACCCACTGAAGAAAGCGCAGGCGAAGGAAGTGAACAGCCATGAGCGAACACGTAGCAGGCCTAAACAGAAACCAAACAGCTCTCTTCCCCGACACACTTGAAGAATACGTAGAAAAGGAAAATCCCGTCAGGTTCATAGACGCCTTTGTTGACAGCCTCAACCTGGAACAACTCGGCTTCAAACATGCGCTGATTACCGAATTAGGAAGACCGTCTTATGACCCTTCAGACCTTCTGAAGCTCTACGTGTACGGCTACCTCAACCAAATAAGGTCGAGCAGGAAGCTTGAGAGAGAATGCCACCGCAATGTAGAGGTTATGTGGCTCATGAAGAAGCTCGCTCCAGACTTCAAAACCATCGCTGACTTCCGCAGAGACAACGTCGACTGCGTAAAGGGCGTGTTCAAAGAGTTCGTTAAGCTCTGCATGGGCCTCGACCTTTACGGCGCCAAACTCGTCGCAATAGACGGAGTGAAGCTCAAAGCAGTAAACTCTCTGGACAAGAACTTCAACCGCAAGAATCTCACGTACAGGCTTAAAGCTATTGACCAGCGCATATCAAAATACATCAGCGAGATGGAAGAGGCAGACCGCAAAGAGGAGCAAGCCAAATCAAAGCATGCAGCCTTACTCGAAGAAAAAGTGCAGAAACTGATGAAACGAAAGGAAGAGTACACTTTGCTTCTAAACAGGCTAAAAGAGTCAAAGCAGAATGAGGTGTCCTTGGTTGACCCTGATTGCAGGCTCATGAAGAACCGCGGCAAAATTGAGCCTTGCTACAACAGTCACGTTGCCGTTGACGATAAGAATCATTTGATAGTGGATTATAACGTGACGAACGCGCCTGCTGACAATTGCCAGCTAAGTCCAATTGCCAAGGATGCGAAGGACATGCTTGAAGTTGAACGTTTGGATGTTGTCGCGGACAAGGGATTCTTCAGTTTTGTGGAAATCAAGGAGTGCGTCGATAACGGCATCACTCCTTACGTGCCGGAGCAGAGCAGGTACGGAGTTGGCGCTGTTAAGAAGAAGGGCGTCCCGGCTCGTGAATTCTACAGTGACAAATTCGCCTATGATGATGGGACGGACACTTTTGTTTGTCCGGCGGGCAAGAGGCTCGTGTTTAGCTATTTGGATAATGCTCACGATAAGAAGATGAGAGTTTACAGCACTGATGCATGCTTTTCGTGTGAGTATTTCATGACGAAGTGTACGATGAATAAGCGGGGAAGGACATTGTGGCGATGGGAGCATGCGGAAGTTGTTGAGGCTATGAAGGAGAGGATGAGGCTTGAGCCTGAGAAGTTATCTATGAGGGGGAGGATTGTGGAGCATCCGTTTGGCACGATTAAGAGGGCGTTTAATCAGGGCTATCTGCTGCTCAAGGGTTTGCGGAAGGCTACGGGTGAGGTTGGTTTTTCTATGTTGGCTTATAATATGAGGCGGGTTTTGAACATTCTTGGACCAGGGTGCATGCGGGTTTTTGAGTGATGGTTGGAGAAAAAAGGGAAGAAAAAAGGAAGAGAAATCTTTCAGTATTTTCAACAAGCCGAGAAAATGTCGGTACGCAAGGCAAATTATATTTGATTTTTCCACACGGTCTCAACGGGCTGGCGCGCTAACGCAATACCTAACGCAACCTCAACAACAATATACATCGACGGACAACCAGCCCAAAACCAAGGCCACACACAAGACACCAACAACTACTACGTATGGTACACAACCCAATTCAATAACAACGGAGAATCCATCGGATTCGCAACACACCAAATAACCATCGTATTCACCACAACCACCCCCTCAACCTCACCAACTCCCACAATTCCAGAATTCCCAGCCCAACTACTAACAATCACCCTATTCGCCTCCATGATAACCCTCTTGTTCGCAGTCATCATTAACAAAAAAAAACAAACAAACACGCCACAAGGCACCACACCAAAACACAAACAGGGGAAAGAAACCCAGACAAGCCTAGACTTGAGCCATATCTAATGATGAGATAGAGAAACTTGATATATGCGCGCGGACTCAGCTATATTTGGTGTTCTTGATGAAGCGGAAACTTTTGGTAGCTGGCTTTGCCTTAATCTTGGCGGTAGTTGCTGTCTTGTCAGCCTATCAAATCGTTACTTCATCTTACTCGAGTAGTGTAGGGTGCTTTTTTAGAAAGGGCTTGACAGCTCCTTATGCCGCAGGAAGCTCGGTATCCAGCGAAATCATCCTGCCGAAGACCTCTGTCCTGACTGGAAGCTTCGTTACGAACAACAGCGTGTCATTCTACATCTTGACCTCAGAAGAATATTCTGGGCAATTTCCTAGTTTTTCAGACTTGACGTCGTATTCTTATACTACTGGCTATGTTCCCTCAGCAATGGTCAATGTGACGCTACCAGCTTCAACATATTACCTACTTTTCATGTTCAAGAGTAGCAGCGAGACCATACGTACACCACTCAATGTCACTGGATTTGGCAGTAAACCCCTATCCACGACGCTCACTATCACGCAGAGCTTTATCGCAAAACCTCTTTAGTAAGGTCAGCGCGCGCTAAGTCTTAATTTTTTTGCGAGGGGTAAGTTTTCTTACACTTTTTACCCCCTATACCGTTAATTGACTATTTCTAATTTTTTCAGTTACCTACCTAACCTAATGCAACCTGTTTCAAGAAAGGTGTAATTTTTTCTAAGGTTGGTTGGATTAAAATTTAATCCCACACACACCACGCAACACCACAACAACACAACAAACAAAAAAGAAAGGAGAGAGATTACAGTCTGTCTGTCAGTCACACACACCTTACCCAACTTTCTCGTTTTCCTTCATTGTTTAAACTATCTCTAAGATAAGTCCAATTATTCCGCCGATTATCACCAATAGTCCGCCAAGTCCACCACCAATGATTCCAACGATTATGAGCACAATTGCCCAAACGAGACGTGTTACGCTTTTTGAGCCAATGATCGCTATGATGCCACAAATGATAGTCACGATGCTGTAATAAGCGAATGCAACATAAAAGAACGGTCCGAAGTATACAACAGAAACGCCAATGAGTGACAGTAATCCAAAGATTACCAGCAATATTCCACCTAGGAGAGCCAATATATAGGCTAGCCTAGCTGCTGATGCATTTTTCATAGATTCACCTCCTTTCTAAGTTAGCGCGCGCTCTTTATTGATTGTGGACGTTTAATGTTCCTTGTGGCTTTGCCGATTTGTATAAATACCATCCAAATAGGAACATGAAGAGTGCTACTACTATAATACCTATTCCTAATGGGACAACAAGGCTTGTCGCAACGAACTTAAAAACTCTTAACAGAACTGCAATTCCTAAAAATCCTAACAGAACTGCTAATACACAGAGCCCTGCACCACCAATCCAACTTCCAAATCCCATATCTTTTCACCTTTATCTCTATTTAGCGAAGGGTTAGCTGAAGTATAAACACGTGTGACTGCGGGTTAACACCGACAAACCGATGTGATGAGAGCCCGCGCGCCGACAATCTTGCTAAGGATTTCACCGCTTTTCGCGAGGGATAAGTTTTCACGTCTTTTTTACTTTATTTTTCTTATTTTTTGCGCGTGAGTTACATATTTTGCGAAAACGGGTTAAAATTTAAATAGTAATTTGACCAAAAAATCAATAGAGATAAGAATGACCAATGACGAAAACACAGACTTACTTCTTGGTTTGGGTTTGAGTCTTAATCAGGCAAGGGTGTACTTAGCAATACTTAAGCTGGAAAAAACTACGGTGGGACAAGTAGCAAAGTTTTCAAAAGTGCGCAGAGAAGACGTCTATAGAATTTTGCCGTCACTCGAAAAAATGGGCTTGATTGAAAGATTGATAGGTAAACCAACTGAGGTTCGAGCTACTCCGATTTCGGATGCCTTAACTTTCCTCGTTTCGGAAGAAAAAAGCAAATTTGATGAACGGTTGACAGGTATGAGAAGCACAGTCCAGAGGTTATCCCTTAAAGACTGGAAGCAGCCGCTTCCCGGAGAAGATAGCAGCTACATACTGATAGCGGAAAAGAAAGCAATTTTGGCCAAGACTTCAGAACTGATTAGAAACTCAAGAAAAGAAGTTGCGCTGATTGCAGATAAGGGAAGAATTATACCGGTTTTATCTCAGTTTTCAGAAGAATGCAAGCAAGCAAGCAAGCAATGAAGAAAGGGGCTCAGATTCGACTAATTTTTGAAGGAGACAACCCAGACGGTTTGCTCAAAGAAAAAGTGAAAAAACTCATCCCTGGCGCTTCGGTTCACGTTAAGTTTCATCGTGAACCCTTGAATCACTTCATAATGTCTGATGATACAGAAGCATTGATTACCACTTCCAAAGAAAGTGGATTAGGGGAAAGCCCTTCTCTTTGGGCAAACAACAGCAACCTTATAGGCGTACTAAGAACAGGGTTTGAATCCGACTAGAAAAAAGCTGAAGACTAACCTGAGATCCTCGTTTTTCTTGCGGTTTCGAGTTCCAAATTCTTTATGGCATTGGACTGCTTAGCTCAGGCACAAATGCCATAACGTCGGTGTGGGCTCACAGTCACACGCGTTTAACTCTGCCAATGACTATTTAAAATATAGCTCAAATCGTGAAAGTAGAAAGGAGGGATAGACAAATATGAGGACTAGAGAGTTTATAAATAGAAGTGTGTTTGCGTTAGACGAGAAAATTGGCACAGTCAAAGGTATAGAAGTAGATCCGGAAGAGTGGAAAATAACTCATCTTGAAATCGAATTGAAAAAGGAAATAG
>JBEKKX010000061.1:0-5902 GCA_050010515.1 Bathyarchaeia archaeon | reverse complement strand
GCTCAATCAAGAACTTGTACAAAACAGAGTGCGACCATATTACTTGTTCCAATGTGACCTTTCAGAAGGTCTCACTCATTTTCGAACATCCATCGGAAAAGGCATCGAAATTATGGAAAGTCTTGTCGGGCACACAAGCGGGTTTGCAGTACCAAAATATGTTATAGATGCTCCTGGAGGTGGAGGAAAAATTCCCGTTATGCCAAACTACATTATCTCTTGGTCCGCAAATAAGGTGGTCTTAAGAAACTATGAAGGCGTCATAACCACATACAAAGAACCTGACAACTACAAATCAACTCCATGCGACAGAAACTGCGGCAAATGCGGTTTGCAGATAAAATTAGGTAAAAGGGAGCAAACAGCGGTAGGCGTTGAAAAATTGTTAACTGACACCGATGAAATATCGCTTATACCAAGTGGAAACCTTCGGATGAAACGAAGAGAAAAAGCAAGCGTGGGAGGTGTTTTGAATGCTTAAAATTAAAAATTACTTGAAATTCAAAATCAGAAGTGTATTGCTCAGGGACATAAGAGAAGTCTATAAACTGCTTGTAGCAAACAGACCATACGTCGGGTTAAATTCTCGATACACCTATTTTCTTTTGGCTAAAGATTTTTCAGATACCTGTGTCGTTGCAGAACAAAATAACAAAATAATCGCGTTTTCCTCAGGATACATTCCACCAGATAGGCCAGACACTTTTTTCAACTGGGAAATCGTCGTTGACAAAGATTACCGAGGATACGGCTTACAAAAACACATGCTTCTTCATCAAATCCGAATAACAGAAGCAAAATATTTTGAGGGCACAGTAAACCCGTCAAATGAAGCGTCAAGAAGAAACTACTGCGAATTAGCTCAACTACTAAACACCAAATGCGAAGAATACCTTTTATTTAGCGAAGGAGACTTCGAAAACGACGGTCATGAACCCGAAATTCTCTACCGAATCGGACCAATTTCCAAAAGTGAGATAAAAAAATTTAGTTAGATGCAGTAGACAGAATGTTAAATCAATGCCAATCATTTTCTTCTTATTCCTGCAAGCGAGGTATGGTATCGCTGTTGCTTAGATGTTACTAGGGCAAAATTCAGAGTTTTTCAAACATTCGATGGCTTGCTTGCTCCCCTTTTTTGTAGAATAATTTAAAAACCCATTTGAAAATAAAACATTTGGATTTATGTTCAATAATTGAGGACTAGCCGTGGACATCAGCATCTTCATCCCAGTTTACAAAGAATCGAACCAGCTAGCGTCCATGCTAAATAAACTAAGTTCTCAAAACGTAACAAAAGAAATTTTTGTAGCAGTTGATGAGCCAACCCAAGATTTTTCCGAAAAAATAAAACAGTTAGAAAACGATAACATCAAATTCATCGTTAACAAAGAGCGCATCGGGAAGGCAAACGCATTAAATAGCACAGCTAAGTTGTCTTCGGGAAAAGTGCTGCTTTTCCTTGATTCCGATGTTGAAATAAGTGATGATCCCGATTTTTTGAGAAAAATTATTATGGAAATGCAGCTGGTTGATGTGCTTGATATAAAAAAGAAGGTTTCAAAAGGAAAATCATTTTTGTCCAAGATGGCTTATTATGAATATTTTACGTTTAACATTAACACTTGGTTATCATCAAGGTACATGCACAAGTGCCCTGCCGTGAACGGTGCAGCGTTTGCGATTAACCGGGAAATGTTCGAGAAAGTTGGCGGTTTCCACAAGGCTGTTGCCGAAGACATTGACATTGCAACAAGAGCTTTCCTTGAAGGCAGCAGTTTCGCTTATACCACCGACGTGGAAGTTAAAAATGTCGTTTATTCCGAATGGGGAAAATGGTTTAGGCAACGCAGAAGGTGGGCAATAGGTCAAGCGTTGTGGTTGGAACATTGGTATCGTGATTTAGCAAAAAAGTTTATTAAACCTCAAGTTTTTCTGCCGGGCTTGTTCTTCCTTTACCCCTCCGTCGCCATTTTATTTTTGAGCGTTCTAGTGCCAAACCTCTGGATGTACAATTCACTATTGGTTTTCTCACTATTTCTGTCAGTAAAATTCAACATTTTAATGCCAGTTTTCCTAGTTTCCCTTACAACCGCAAACATACTTAAGATTTTACTTATTTCGCTATCCAGTTTTGGGTTAACTGCCGCTGTTTTCTACGGTTTCTCAAGAAAACTTGGTTTCAAGGAAATGAAACTTCATGAACTGTTCCTTTACTACTTTTTCTATTCAAACGTTTGGCTTGCGATAATAATTGTTGGTCATATCCAAGTGTTTGCTTTCAGGAAAAAGGTTGCCCCAGACTGGAGAACGTAGCCGCCGAAAAATGACCAAACAAAGTTAACAAATCAGTCTTTTTTCATTGCCTG
Organism: Bathyarchaeia archaeon; assembly: GCA_050010515.1. Lineage (GTDB taxonomy): Archaea > Thermoproteota > Bathyarchaeia > Bathyarchaeales > Bathycorpusculaceae > Bathycorpusculum. Next base: position 3,533 of record JBEKKX010000061.1, on the reverse strand, counting down.
TGCTTTGAGTTCTTGAGGCATTAACTCAATTGCATATCTTAAAGCTGTTCTAGGCATGACCTTTCTGTTTTTAACAACGTAGTCGAAAACTTCTTTTTGATGCTTTCGGCTTTCCTCTTTAAGCAGCCACCCATAACCTTTCTGTACCATATCATCCTCATCGCCCAACAGCACGTCACATATTTCGAAGGCTTCTTGCATGAAATCGCCTTTTTTTGCTGGAACAATAAGCGACACAGCCGCAGCCCGTTTAAGCCAGCGGTTTTTAGATTTAGCCCAGCCTTCCACTTCGTTTAGGCTTTCTGGGTATTTCTGGATTAAGTCGCCGATGGTGTGGTTGCAGAAGCCGTCGCATTTAGCCCAATTATTAATGTACCGTTCAATCCAGGCTTTGAATGTTGCCAAATCGCTTGGTTCAAGGTGCAAAATGTAGTTGGGCAGCCAGAAGGAAACTATGAAGGCTTCTTCAGTGTAGTCTGAACGGTAAAGCTCTTCGCATAACTTGAAAATTGTTTGCTTGTCTAGAGTTTTTACTTGCTTCCAATATTTTTTGGCTATTTTGCCAACAACTTCAGTTTTGACCCCGTAGTATTTTACTTGTTCTTTAAAGAAGCGCTGAAAACTTTTTTGTATTTGCTGGTCTGTGTTGGCTTTTAGTTCTTCTCTTATTTGGGCAAGGATATTGTTCATGCCAGTAAAGCCGTTTTTGAGAATAATAGCTTTTTCTTAATGTTAAACTAAAAAGTTGGCGCAAAAGGAAGAAAAGACTTGATGGCTAGTAGTCTTCCATTTGGTAGAGGCCGAGGTCAATGTTTAAGGGTTTTCCAGGTTCATGGGCTTCTTCTAAATCATAGAGGTGTTGTATAGCTCTCTCCAGTCTGCTTGTTCTTTTAACAGGCACTTTGTTCTTAACCATCCTGACGTTCATTTTGTTTTTTGGTTTACGGACTATGTGTGAACCGCCAATTACCATTGAGTTGTCGATAATTTTTGGAGCAACCTCAACCTTCGCATCCTCGATAGTAAATGGAGCCTTTAGCGCTTCATCGTGTACATGTTTAGTCAACGCCTTTGCGCCTCCAAACTTCGGCACTGATTAAGTCTCGAATTGCGACCCTGATAGCTTCGGCACGGTTTGGATAGAATCTCTCGTCTACCAGCTGGTCCAAAGCTTTTATATACGTTTCAGGCAGATACAGAGTGATCAATTTCATTTTAGTCATCTCTCCCAATTAATGAGTGAATAAAACAAAGCAATGGTTGTTATCTATATCTCTGTATATCATGCCTTAAATATGCTTATAACATGTTCGTTACTCCATTTATAAGCTTTTTATGCAGCACCATGCAGGTTTCTGTTAATTTTTGTTAAGAAACATTTATGTTTTTATCTCTTGTTGAAGTTTCTTACGTGCTGGTGATACATGACTCTTGCAGGTTTTCGTTAGAAGCTTTGGCTGTTCGGCGAATATGGCTGATAGCGAGGTTTTGGCGGGTTGCCTAGCACAAGCTGGCTTTCAACTGGCGGCATCGGAAGCTGAGGCTGACGTGCTAATCTACAATACCTGCGCTGTAAAGGGTCCAACGGAGAACCGCATTATTGACGCTTTAAAGCGTGCCCCAAAGGGCAAGAAGCTTGTTGTTGCGGGTTGTTTGCCCATGATTAGTTTTGAGCGGTTGATGCGTGAAGCTCGCTTTGATGGCGTTGTGGGTCCTGCGGTCGGCAAAGGAATTGTGGATGTGGTTGCGCGAGTTTTGGATGGCGAGAAAGTTGTGGAATTGGGTGGTTTGGATGCTAAGCCGAAGCTTGATCTTCCAAGAGCCAAGACTAATCCCGTTGTAAGCGTCGTCCCAGTGAATTATGGTTGTTTGGGTTCTTGCGCGTACTGTTGTGTTGTTTTTGCGCGTGGGCACCTGCGAAGCTACAGCATAAAGGAAGTTGCTGAGCGTGTGCAAAGCGATTTTGCTGCTGGAGCCAAGGAGTTTTGGGTAACTTCGCAGGATACAGCTTGCTACGGAAAAGATTTAGGCAGCAACCTTGCGGAGTTGCTGGAAGCGCTGGGCGGTTTAGCTGGTGACTTTAAGGTTCGGGTTGGCATGATGACGCCAAACATGGTCACTGACATGCAAAACCGCCTTGTTGAGGCTTTTAGGAGCGAGAAAGTGTTCAAGTTTTTGCATTTGCCAGTACAAAGCGGCGATGACGAGACGTTGAAGCGTATGCGCAGGTTTTACACGGCAACAGAATTCAAGGGCATTGTGGATGCGTTTAGAACTAAGTTTCCCGATTTGACGCTTGCCACTGACATAATTGTGGGTTTTCCAGGCGAAACAGCAGAAGCTTTTGAGAACACACTTAAGCTCTTAGAGGAAGTTAAGCCTGATGTGACTAATGTTTCAAAGTTTTTTGCTAGACCCAAAACTAAAGCAGCCGAAATTAAGGAAGACTTAGTTGAATTGGGCGAAATTAAGCGCAGAAGCACTGTTGCGGCACAGTTGGCTAAGCGGATTTCTTTTGAGCGGAATCAGCGTTGGGTGGGCTGGGTTGGCGAAGTGCTGGTTGATGAGAAGGGAAAAGTGGAAGGTTCATGGGTGGGACGCAACTTTGCTTACAAACCCGTTGCCATAAAAAGCACAGATAACCTGCGGGGCAAAACGGTTACAGTTAAGGTTGAGGCGGCAACTGGAACTTACCTTAAAGGAACAATAGTTTGGCGAAAATAAAAGATGCTACGTCTAATTCTTGCTTATTAGAAATAGTTCAGTATCAGTCTTTTGCATGAACTCTTTACTGATTAGCTCGGCTTGGTTATTCGAGGAAACGTAATCTAAGGCTTCCAGTATATCGTTTCTAACTCCTAGCTTTATCTTCCGCTCACCAAGGGTAAATTCTACTGAAACCTTGTCGCTAACTTTGACTTCAATATTGCCTTTGCCTGTGGTGCAACCTGAAGCGAACTGTACCCCATCAATGAAGCATGAACGGGGCGGATGGGAAGCAGTTTCCACCTTTGCCTTCAGCTTAAAATAATCTTTACCGAGGTAGTCTACACCTGATAAGCCAGCCCTCAAGCCTAAGATTAGAAAGGGACCGAGATGACCATGAAAATTCACAGCGCCGTCCACCAAATCCTTTGGCGACAACATGACAAATGCACCATCCTTTTGAAGATAAGCAGTAACTTAAATTTTAGTTTATTCCCGAAGCGCCCTGAAGTTGAGTTTCTGTAATTATATTTCGGGCTTTTAGACCCCTCAGCAGTGAGAGACCTATAATCGCGCCGATTAATCCTCCTAAAACATGTAGCCCTGCAAAGGTGACGAGTCCTCCTAAGAGGGTGATGAGACCCAGCGGCATGAATAGGACACCTATCACCATCCCTGCTACCATAGATGAAACTAGTGATGATACTATTACAGTAGTTCCGCAAGTGGGCTTAGGGAGGCTTGTAGGGCTGCTCAATTTGCCTTCTAAAATAATGCGCCATCTCAGACAACTTGAAGCACGGCCTCTTAAGTTCAACCCGCAAGCT
>JBEKKX010000060.1:0-5923 GCA_050010515.1 Bathyarchaeia archaeon | reverse complement strand
GGTTTCCTCTTCTTTTCGGCTCAGCTGGAACTATCGCTTTATTGACGAAAAGCCTGACAACCTCACAGGCTTCCATAAAGCAACAATTGCAAGAAGCCTTTTAAATTCTGCACACCCCTAAATCGTTAATTAAGAATAAGCATCCGCGTTTCAAAAAGGAGTTTGCAGTTAGTCGGCATCAGCCTTATGGAAAAACATCGGACTATATTCAAAGCATTCAGAACGCAGAAATGCCGAAAATTGTAAAACTCATTAAGCTCGTCGGGATACTTTCGCAAACGAAAGTTTACTTGTTTTGGAAAAGACAATAACAAAATATGAAAAAAAGTCGTTATTAAAACCTGTTTCTAATCAATTTTAGTTAGCGAGGTATAGTGTAAATAAGCAGGGTATTGGAAAAAAAGTTTGTTTTCTTAAACAATTTGCGCTAAAAAGCAAAAACGGTTATTAACAAGGAAACAAGATACGCATACAGTTCCAAGAGGAAACTGCGGTGATTGTTAAGGAGTAATAGAAGGAGAATGACATATGAAAGTACTTAATAAAATAGTTATTATCCTTCTGTTTACGTTGGTAACATTTTCAGCTCTAAGCGTACTAACTGGATCAGTAAATGCTGCTGGAAACCTTAGCTGTCAGGCATCCATTTCAGCCAAGACTTCTGGCGTTTACCAATCTACATCATATACATTCACTATAAATAATGTGGGTGAAGCTAATCTTGGAAGCGCAATCATTACAATACCTTCGGCATATAGTAATGTTGGAAATATAGTTATAAGTCAAGAACCAACCTCACAAAATTGGACAATAACCAAAGAAAATAGTGATATTCTTCTCTATGGCTCTGCACAAGGGCTAAGCTCGGGGCAGAGCATCACGTTCACTTTTGACGCGACAAATCCTAAACCCTCCGGAAGTTACAAATGGATAATCGGAGCTAATGAAAACACGACTTCAAGCGGACTTAGTGCTCCAGAATTTACGTTAGATATTAGTTATCCGATTATAATCATTTCAGTTTTTGCAGCAACTTTAATCTTTTTCATCGCGACTGTTATTGCGTTCATAAACACTGGATTAAACAAAGTTCTAATCAACTATTTCATAGGCTGGGAACAATACCGAGTCATGCAGAAAGAAATGAATGAATACCGGTCAGAAACCATGGCTGCCATGCGAGCTAACGACAAAAAACAAGTTGAAAAACTCAAAAAGAGAGAATCGCAAATAAAAAACATGCAGGCAAAAATGATGAAGCCACAGATGGTCCAGTTCGGGTTTTCTTTTGTTTACATTATTATTTGGTTTTTTGTGTTAACACCTACCTTTGGAACCACCTCTATGGTTTACTTACCAGGCATCGGCGCTCTCCCTGTTCTCTATTGGTACCCCATCGGTTCGTTCTTTTTAGGTCTGCTTGCTTCACGGTTAATAGGCATAATGCCGATTGAAACTTGACGCAGAAAACATGGTGGCGCTAAATGGCTAAAAACGCAAAATTATGCTTTGCTGACAAAAAAATAGTAATCTGCATCTCGGGAATGGCTGGAACAGGAAAAAGCACTATATCGAAAAAGCTTGCGGAAAAATACAATCTGAAATGTTATTCAGGTGGTGACGCGCTTAAAGAACTGGCAAAAGCAGAAGGCTATGACGTGTCACGTCAAGGCTGGTGGGAGAGCCCTGAAGGCTTAAATTTTCTTAGGGAGAGAGCAAATGACCCTAAATTTGACAAGGCAGTAGATGCTAAGTTGCTTAAATATGCGCATCAGGGAAATGTTCTCTTAGATAGTTGGACCATGCCCTGGTTGCTTAAAGAGGGTTTTAAGATTTGGTTGATGGCTTCGATTGAGAAGAGAGCAGCAAGAGTTGCCGAACGCGATAAAATAACGGTTAATGAAGCATTCAAAGTACTGGAAGAAAAAGAAGATAGGACAAAAACAATTTACAAGAAGCTTTACGGTTTCGTTTTAGGCGAAGATTTTGCACCCTTCGACTTGGTTTTAGATACCGATAATTTGAATGCCGAAGAGGTTTTTGAAGTTCTCTGCAGAGTAATAAGCAACGTGGTTCTTTCTGTTCCTGAGTCTAACTAAGTAAATAGAGCTTTCTTCTATAACATAGTTACTGATTGCTTAAAGCCATCAATAGCAAATTAGACTCCTCTGTCTAAAGCGCCGTCTAAGAGAGAGGGGCGAGGAATAAGTGAAAACATTAAATGGCCTAGTTATATTTCCATTTGCAGTAGTAATAATTCTGTGCTTCATAGCCTCATTTCGCCTAATTAACATCCAATCCACAGTCATGTTATTAATTTTCAATGCGCTTTTTATTTCCCTAGCCTTTCAGTTGAACGGTACGTTTAACCGAAAACTATTCCTTTTAGCATCAGGCAACATAATAGGTCTCTGTTGGAACTTTATTTTTTACTCTTTCGCCCTTACAGGAACCGTTTTTTTCGGCAAAATCTTCAATACCCTTTATACAGTTTTCTTTCCCTTTCTATGTTCACTTTGGATAGTAGCGTTTTGGTCTCTAAGCCTAACAGTTCTCCATCGTGAGAGCGCAAACTAGGAGCTTCGACTTTGATTTCTGAAGTTTTAGAAATCTTTTTCCTATTTTTAGCTGCAATAATGATGGCTTACCTTGTTAGGCATTACGTCTTTACCATTACCGTTTTAAGAGGAGCCGACAAAAACAAAAAACCCGTAGCCATTGAGGCTTCAACGTTTGAACCTACGGTTACCATCCTTATTCCAGCACATAACGAGGAGAAAGTTATTGGACGATTGCTTCAGCGAATCACCGAGTTAACCTATCCAAAAGACAAACTGCAAGTAATAGTCATCAATGACGCTTCATCCGACCAAACCGGGGTAATAGCAGACGATTACAAAAACAAGTACCCGTTCATAGAAGTGCTGAATCGAGACAAAAACAAAGGCGGCAAAGGAAAAGCCTCAGCTATGAACGACGGCTTTAGCAAATCAACTGGCGAAATAGTGCTTTGTTTCGATGCTGACTATTACCCTCAGAAAGATATTGTTGAGAAACTTGCCAGAGAATTCATCGATCCCAAAGTTGGTGCAGTACAGGGAAGAGTTGTTGTCTTAAATGAACCCCAAAACATAATTACGCGACTAGTGGCGCTGGAGCGAATAGGTGGATACCGCGTTGACCAAGAAGCAAGAGATGATTTAGGCTTAATTGTTCAGTTTGGAGGAACAGTCGGCGGTTTCAGAAGCAGTTTGCTAAAAAACCTGCATGGTTGGGATGAGAGCGTATTGGCAGAAGACACGGATTTAACTTTTCGCATTTACCTCGCAGGCTCCAGAATTCCCTATAAAATTGATGCAGAATGCTATGAGGAAGCAGTTGATAACTGGAAAGCTTATCGCCAACAAAGGTACCGATGGGCAAAAGGGCACATGCAATGTTTCTTTAAGCACTTATGGAACGTTTTGAAAAGTAAAAACTTGAATGTTAAAGAGAAAATCGATGGTTTATTATTGCTAAATGTTTATTTTGTACCTATTCTGGTTTTGTTTTCGATGCTTATTGGTTTCTATCTGATTCTTTCGGGTTCACAGCTTATAAGCACTTTATGGTTTTTCATTCCAATATCTGTGTATAGTTCTGTAGGTAACTTTGCTCCTTTTTTTGAGGTTGGAATCGGGATATACTTGGATGGTCGAAAAAGAGCGCAGTGGCTTATTCCTCTTTTGATATTTACTTTCTTTTACAATATACCTATTTGTTTGAAGGCTTTTTTTGATGTGATGGCTTCAAAAATTATGAGGCGAGATAAGAATGTGTGGGTCAAAACATCACACTCGGGTAGTGGAAACTGTTATATTGCAAATTAATAATTAGTGTAGATATTAATGATTCAAGATCCGGATTCATTAATCGCTACTCTGATAGCTACAATCGCCATAGTAATTGTACTCTTTTTTCTACCCGCCCTAATAGAATTAAAAAAACCAAAAGACGCAGGACCAAGATTAATAAACGATGACACCACGAAAATAAGAATCAGCAGCTTAAAAGTCGCCATAACAGACATCGAAGAAGAGCAGGAATTTACTTATCAATCAACAACCAAAACTGCTGATTCCCTTTATGCGCTTCTGGACTTGGAAGTTTAGTTTTCAATCTTTTTGAATACTAACCCCGCGTTTTTCCACTGGTCCATAGCCAACGATAAATAGCCCGATGGGCTTCCCTGAAGAGAATAGAAAATATAACATAGATAGTTACACTGTGTGCATTCATGGTAAGCTTCGCGCAAATCCTTGAATTCTTGACTGTTCCACATCTTAGGCAGATCAAATAATGAACCAGCAAAATTGTGACTGTGACACCCAGCAACTCTACCTAAAGGGTCAATGACTATGAAGTTACGTAGTGCTTGGCATTTCCATGTTCTCTTATCTTCCTCATAGAAGCTTCGTAAAGCTTCTAGAAGCTTGTTTGTCATTAGGATTTTCTTATTTTTCTTTTTCATTTCAATTAGGGAATTGCAAAGCTTAACCATGGCTTGCTTATCTTCTATCACGAACTCATTGTTTTCTTTGCCAATCCTAAATAGTTGGTTTTCGTCCGCCGAAACGTCATACGAGTAAAGGCAGTACCAGACGGGGATTCCTTTTTTTGTGAAATAGTTAGTTATGTCAATTATTTCATATAGATTTTTTTGTGAAATTGTCGGCGTGACACTAACGTTGATTCCCTTATTGTGAAGCTTTTCCACGCTTTCCATTGCTCTTTTCCATGCGCCAGGCACATTCTTTATTTCATCGTTTTTTGTTTCATCCAAACTATCTATTGAAATTGCCACGAAATCGACATTTCGCAGGACATCGATTTTTTTGACAGCCATACTTCCGTTATCATAAACGGTTGTGACGAAAAGTTTTGAGGCGTAATCAATTATCTCACCTATGTCATCCCTAAGCAGCGGGTCGCCGCCTGATATTACAAGCTCAACTATACCGAGATTTTTTAAAATATCTAACCCCTTTTTTATGTCATCTGTTGCAAGTTCTCTCTGGTCTTGTTCTTTCCAGACATTGCAACCTGCACAGCGGTAATTACATTTTCTTGTAACTAACCATTGAGCATGGTGAGGCTTACCTGGAGCAAGTGAACGTCTTGCAATAGATGCTGCCTTTTTAAGGTCTATCGTCAAACAAATGTCACTTGCCGCTTCGTTGATGTTTACAGTATTAAAATCGGAACTATAAAAACAATTATCCGAATCTAAAAACATACTTCTTTGGTTTACGGTAGTAATGCATTCTTGTTTCTTTGAAATCATTTCATCGTATTTCGCTAGGCAGCTTTTTACCAATCGTTTTATTTCTCTTTATGTGTCGTAGCGACTGTTTCCTCAAGGTGTTCATCTTTAATTTGAATCGCATAGTTGCGTTTAATGGTGTTTAAGACGTTTTTCTGCTTTGCTGTCTCATGGGGAAAGCTTATAATTCCGGCGAGTGAAACAACTAGTTAGGACTGACTACTTCTAGTCGAAGAAGCATTTTAGTAATTATTTAGGAGATTCTTAAGGAGTGTTAGCCGGTTTCTGGGAGCATATCAACGAGTTAAAGCATAGACTTAAAATCATTTTTATTGCTCTTATTGCTGCAACCGCTTTTTTGCGCTTTTTCCCTCCAATCCTGCCCACATGTTTACAGCTAAGTTTTGTTTGACGGGAATGTACTCACCTATTGTGTCTGTGTTTTTGAATTGGATAAAGAACTTTATTGCACCTCGTGGGAGATGAGCAGAAATTAAACAGTGTTCTATCTAGAAAATGCCTTACACTCTCGCGTCTTAATACTACCGTAAGAGTGGAAAGGGCTTGGATAGAGATTTAGATCAGCTGAAAGCGTGGATTATAAAGAAGAGGCTGCAGGGT
>JBEKKX010000059.1:0-5947 GCA_050010515.1 Bathyarchaeia archaeon | reverse complement strand
CTATTTCCTTTTTCAATTCGATTTCAAGATGAGTTATTTTCCACTCTTCCGGATCTACTTCTATACCTTTGACTGTGCCAATTTTCTCGTCTAACGCAAACACACTTCTATTTATAAACTCTTTAGTTCTCATACTTGTCTATCCCTCCTTTCTACGTTCATAATTTATGCTATCCTATTATTGGTCATTAATTTGAGTTAAGCGTATGTGAATGTGAGCCCACACCTACATTCTGACGGTTGTGCCTGCGCTAATCGGCAAAACGGCTATGAAGAATTTGGAAATTGAAACCACAAGAGAAACGAGATTCTCAGGTTAGTCTTCAGCTTTTTTCCAGTCGGATTCAAAACTTGTTCTTAGTACGCCTATAAGGTTGCTGTTGTTAGTCCATAAAGAAGGGCTTTCGCCTAATCCGTTTTCTTTGGAGCCGGTAATCAATGCTTCTGTATCATCAGACATTATGAAGTGATTCAAAGGTTTACAATGAAACTTGACGTGAACCGAAGGCTCATCGATGAGTTTTTGCACTTTTTCTTTAAGTAAAATGTCGGTGCTGTCCCCTTCAAAGATAAGTCGAATCTGAGCACCGTTCTTTATTGCCTGCTTGCATTCATCTGATAACTGAGACAGAATCAGTATGATTCTTTCCTTGTTTGCAATTAACGCGACTTCTTTTCTCGAATTTCTAATCAGTCCTGAAGTCTTAGCCAAAATCGCTTTCTTTTCCGCTATCAGTATGTAGATGCTTTCTTCTTCAGGAGGCGGCTGTTTCCAATCTTTGAGGGACAGCCTCTTGACACTGCTCCTCATACCCGTCAACCGTTCATCAGATTTCTTTTTTTCTTCTGTCACTAGGAAAGTTAAGGCATCCGAAATCGGAGTAGCCCGAATCTTAGATGGTTTGCCTAGCAATTTTTCAATCAGGCCCAATTTTTCGAGTGTCGGCAGAATTCTATAGACGTCTTCCCTGCGCACTTTTGAAAATTTCGCTATCTGTCCCGCCGTTTTTTGCAGTTGAAGTATTGCTAGGTAAACCCTTGCCTGATTAAGACTTAAACCCAAACCAATCAGGAGGACCGTGTCTTCGTCGTTGGACATTTTCAACTCCCGTATTTCTTCGTCGCTAGACATTTTCAACTCCAGATATTTCTTCTACCAATGTATATTTAAGTTTTAGGTCATTTTCGCAAAGTATACAAATAACTTTCGCTTTTCGAACAGTTGAGTTGTTCTGATTTTGAAGGCTTCCACTTGTGCTAAAAGGATAAAAATTGGATAAAAATTGCTGCTGAAGTAGCGTGCGCAGGGCTTATTTGAAATATGGCTGGAAGAATTTTGAGGGCGTGTGCTAAAGTGGTAATTTCACCATTAGTCATCGATTGTTCTCTATGATTTGAACAAGAGGGATGTTCAGTTTACGCGAATACGAAGCCGATGATTAGACCTATTATGAATCCGATGGTTAGCGGTAGCATGCCTATGATGAGTACTCCGTATTGATACACAATTGAACCGTATTGGGTTGCATAATTTTTCAACTCGCTAAGACTCAAACCGAAAAAGCCAAAGTAGGCAGCCACGAAGAGTATAATCGCAGCTATAATGGCGATCTTTAGGAATAAATGGATTAGATAGCCCACGATCAATCCGATGACGAATATTATTACCATTAAGACAATTGGTGGCAAACCACCTATGCTTCCAGAAGTAATGAAATGAAATACATCACTTATCGCGCTCAAACTCCGCAACTCCACAGTTAAGCTATATGTGATTACAAATGACTATTAAACTTGTGTAGATGTAGGTCTACAGCAACAGAGCGTCTGCTATGTTCAAAGATGCCGTTGACAATTCAGGTTCTCACCCAAAGCTTGCGCTATCTGATTCTTTTTTTTCGCCGTTTATGACTATGCGCAGTCTGTTCAGTTTTTGTTGTGGTTTTTTAGATGTGGGGGAAAAATGTTCCGGGAACTGCTACATGGAAGAGGGCTCCAAATATTATGCTTATTACTACGAAGATTACCCATGCCAGTATGGCTATACCGATGCCGCCCAGCCAGCTCGTTCTGAAGCTTGCTTTGTAGACCCATATCCAAGCTATGAGAGCTAAAATTAGTGCGATTATGTATGCCGTTGATCCGATTAGCGTTCCCAGAAAGTAACCCACTATAATCAATGTGACAACGTAAACTATTGGGCCAAACAGCGTAGCAATCATAGCATCGCCAAAAGTGGCTTTTCCGCCAGTTACAGCTTTGCCAGCTAACCACACGGGGATTGAGACTATTATCCACAGAATAATCAAGCCAATTATAGTTACAAGCAGACTCGTTAAAGTCATATTTCCAATAATCAGATTGCTCAAGAGCTGCACCTGTTAAGGTACATAGGAGTACAAATGGCTATTAAAGTTGTGTAGCTGTAGCCCCCCAGCAACAGAGCGGCGTGCTGTTTGAAAATTCAAGTTCTGACTCAGAGCCCAAAACTGCGAGATTATTAAGGAAAGTGGAGCTATGAAACAAAAGGATGCCAAAAGGAATAGCATTAGTTAAAGAAAAATCAGCCAAAGTAGTAATAAAAGACCACACAACTTAAACTACTGACCACAAATTCTACGTAATCGACGCGGCGAGTCCAAAAGCGTTAATCGCAAAATGAACTTTTGAACTACATTGTCATGGAAAGTTCAATTCCGCTTATACATAAGCCATTCTCGAGCAAAACCTCGGTTGATGCCCAGATGTTGCTGTGACTTCACAGTCACACACACTTAAGTCTGCGAATGACGACTTAGCGATAGAAGGTGATAGAATGCCTGAAGAGAAGAAAAAAGTTGAAAGTGCTGCTGAAAAAACTGGAGAAGCAGTCGGCAAAGGCATCAGGAAAGGTGCTAAAGCCGTAGAGGACATTGGGAAGGGAATAAAGAAAGAACTCAAGAAAAAAGAATAAAAGAGCAAAATTCCCCTTTCTCACAAACAAAAAAGAAAAGTACTTGTTATTATCTATGTGAATTCGCAGAGTTCATTTGATCTTGGAGGGTGGGGACGGGTTTCCAACTATTATGTTGAAGAAAAAAACATTCATCATTACATAGAGAACTTTTGGCTAGGGATGAGGATCTATCGTGGCTTTATCTCAAACTTATTTGACGTTAAGGCTCCTCTATTTTGCGGACATAAATTGACTTACGACTGCAATCTCCGATGCAACGCGCGCGCTAATAATAAAATTTTAATTGAAGTTGAAAACTTTTGAAAAACACGGCACACAACTATCAGGAAACATTAAGGCTAGGTCTTAGACTATATCGTGGATTCCTTTTAAACTCGTTCGGAGTAAAAGCTCCATTGTTTGGTGGACATAAGTTAACTTATAACTGTAACCTTAAGTGTAAAATGTGCCCCTTCTGGAAAAGATCCAGCGAAAATTTAAGCACCCAAAAGGAAAAAGAAATTCTAAAGCAAATTTACGATTCAGGTGCTTGCGGTATTGGGTTTGAAGGTGGAGAGCCGCTCTTGAGAAAAGACTTGACTGAAATTCTAGCCTATTCTCGTTCTCTGCCTCTACATACAAGCCTTGTCACCAATGGCACGCTCCTCAAATCAAGGATAGATGAAATAGCACCATACATCAACGGTATCGTCTTTGTTTCATTAGATGGTCTGGAGAAAACTCATGACCTGATAAGAGGTGTTAATGGCTGTTTCAAAGAAGCGGTACAGGGCATAACTGCAGCCAAAAGGAAGGTTTCTGTAACAATCAATATGACCATAATGGCTGATAACATCCATGAAGTAGAAGATACGGTGAAATTGGCAAAGGATTTAGGTGTAAGAATAGTATTGTCGGTAGCTCACGAGTATTGCAATGCCAACGCGTCTTCACCTCAAGCCGATGAAATTAAAAAGATTGCTAAACAGCTTATTGAATTAAAGAGAAAAGGCTATCCTATTATGAATTCAATTAATTATTTTAAAGTGATGGCTAAAGAGAAAAACTGGCAGTGCAAGCCATGGGCGATGGTTAACATTGATCCTTACGGGAATGTAGTTTTGCCTTGCTATGTCCACAATGATTATTATGCAAGCAGTGTCTCTATCTTTGAAACTGGCATTAAAAGTGCTGTTTCTGGGTTTGACTGGGAAAAAATAAAAAACTGCAGGAAATGCAGCCTTCATTGTTATGTTGAGCCTTCTTTGGTGCTTTCAGGGGATTTTAGAGCGTACATGCATTGGGCATTTCATGTTAGCATCTAAATTTTTTGAGAAATCAGGGCCTAAGCTAAAGTTGCAATGGTTAGAAAGAGTGTTTGGTGAAAACGCTTAAGCATCAGAACATCATTGTTTATAATCAGTTATTTGTAGCAAGAGAAGTGTTAGGTTATTATGGGTTATTCAAAAAGGCAAGGTGGTAGTTACGAGGGAAGACGGGGTCACGGCAAGGGTTTTAAACGGTACCCTGTTGAGGTGGGAGAAGAGTTAGAAGTGGATATTGTGGAATGTAGCCCAAAAGAGGAAGGCATAGCTAGAGTTCAAGGTTTAGTAATACACGTTGCCAACGCAAAGATAGGAGACCACGTGAAAATAAAGATAACTAGGGTTGGCGGCACAACAGTTGAAGCAAAAGTAATAAAGTAGTTATGTGCTCCTAAAAACGCAGCTTAAATTTTGGAAAAATTCGTGCTAAAAATGGGTGTTCGCTAACTATCAACTTTATACTCTGAAGATACCCAATAAAAACGCGCAATTTTAAGCTTCAACTGCTTCAATCATAGCTTTACCGCAAACACCAAAAGCGTCTCCTCCACGTTACCTTACCAAAAACTTGAAAAAATCGACGCCAACATTTGTGGCGAAATTTAAAGGTTCATTGTTGGTTGGGCACAGTCACATAGCCTTAAGAGTTTTTTCGCTTTCTTCTTTTCTCTCTCGCGATATGGAGGTGAATGTTTTTGTCTAGGAACCCGCGTTCCACAAGTATGGAGCCCAAAATGACTTCAGACGGCAAATTCCTGTGCGAAGCTGACAACAAAACCTTCAACACAAGAGAAGACTACAATAGGCACTGCTCAGAAGCGCACATGAAAAGCAGCGGCAGTAAAGGCTGGTAGCCAATTTAATACCTAATAAAGACTATCTATCCCCATTTTTTGGGTCGCTAAGCAAAAAAGTTCACTTAAAAGCATGAACACGGCAGGCTATCACGGTCATTGGTTCACAGGATAATGTTCATTTTAATGTTAAAGAAATGTTTATATCGGATAAACGTGCTTCTGATAGAATTCAGCTATAATTGCTAGCCCCGCAATTTTCACATGGCGGCGGCTCAACCCCTACCGAAACGGCGATTGCCTTGCAGGAATGACGGAGTTGGCCTCCAATTGCGGGGACACGAATGTGGACCTGACTAATTGCTCAGTTAGGTCTGAATTGGGCTTTGACGTATTGAGTGGAATGTTTTTCCCTCCAAATCCAGTTAGGCACAAATCATGCGATAAGTGCAGAACGTACCACACAAAAAACAACAAGATCCGCAGATTCAACATTGGAGTGTCACAACTCCGGTTGATCCTGCCGGACCACACTGCTATCGGGATAGGACTAAGACATGCTAGTCGTGCGCTTCCTAGCCAATTTGGGAGCGCGGCATACAGCTCAGTAACACGTGGCTAACCTGCCCTTGGGACGGGAACACCCCCGGGAAACTGGGGCTAATTCCCGATAGGCGAAGATCTCTGGAATGAGTTTTCACCTAAAAGACGCTAAAGTTATGCTCTTTAGCACCGCCCAAGGATGGGGCCGCGACCGATCAGGTTGTTGGTGAGGTAATGGCTCACCAAGCCTTTTACCGGTGCGGGCCGTGAGAGCGGGAGCCCGGAGATGGGCACTGAGACAAGGGCCCAGGCCCTACGGGGCGCAGCAGTCGCGAAAACTTTGCAATAAG
>JBEKKX010000058.1:0-6913 GCA_050010515.1 Bathyarchaeia archaeon | reverse complement strand
TAAATTCTACCGTTCAATTGGCCAGGTCAATGCTGAAACAATCAAACGCTACATAGAACAATCTAAGCATCCATAATTTTTCTGAAGATACCGCAACCGTAAGGTTGCGGTCATTCATTTTTTGCTATAATCTCTCAAGAACTATGTAGAGGAAACGTTGCAGAAATACTTCAAACTTACCGACGGACTGAGAGGTCAAGCCGACTGGGCGTTTTAAAAAGAGGGAATTGAGTATACCTGAAAAAGACGTGACCCCTTAGAGGAAAAGACGCCTTTAGATTTGGGTCTAGAAATGGCGAATCTTGTTTAGGGTCTGTTGAATTTTCGACTAAATCTAAAATAACGTTCAATAAAGAAATAACGTTCAATAAGGTCATTCCGCTAATTTCTTTCAAAGGTGAATCATTGAAAGCTACTTATGAACAGATGCTTAAAGACCTCAAGCAAACGCGGCAATTCAATGGCACATCACTATTTCTGTCGTCTATTTTTCTATTAGTGATGTTGATGAAAATAACTGTTCGGAGAGTGGCAACTAAAAAAATATTCACGTCCTTAATCATAGGGCTGCTTCTTTTCTCAACGCTTTTTGCCTTTTCAGGCACGGCTGTTCATGCTGCTTCGGTTTACACGATTACTGCCTCTGCTGATTCTAACTCTACTATTTCTCCATCTGGTAACGTAAATGTAGACTCTGGAAACAGCCAAGAGTTCACGTTTAGCGCAAACTCAGGTTATTACGTCAGTAACGTTATTGTCGACAATTCGTTCGTCAGCACGACTTCACCCTACACTTTTACTGACGTGCAATCGGATCATACCATATCGGTTTTAAGCGCTTCAACATCAGGAGGCTCGAGCATTGCAATGCAAAACACTTATCCTGATGACACGGGGAATTATACTTCAGTCGACTACTTTCTCTACCAAATGACATCATTAAATACCAATGCAACATTTGCAGTAAGCATTGATGGAGCATCACACATTTCCATGACTTTCGAGGGCGCAATAAATGAATTGGTTGCGGGAGACTCTCAGAATCGTACTTGGTACACTTGGGACGCCACTGTCACGCCTATTACAACTTTAGGAATTCACACATTTCAGTTTTTCAGCAATTACTGGGTTTGGTCTGTTCAGGATCCAGTTCAGGATTCGTATTGGGCTGATTTAAATAGTAATACCCCTGCTTACTCATTTAATATTGTAGAATCGACACCGACATCACCCCTAGGCGGTGGTGACTCTCTCCAGACTCCAAGTCCGACTCCTCTGACGGTGCCTAGTTCGACTCCTACGCCTTCTGGTCTATACGTTGCCCAGTCCATTGTTCCTTTCTGGTTCTGGGTTGTGCTTGGTATGATTGTAGCGGTATCGGTTGCTGCCGCGTCGATGGTTGCTTTGCCGAGAAAAACCTCGATCTCGGCGCAGGAAACGGTAGAAGCAAACTCTATTTTTCTATTGGTGTTATTATGGCGTACAGATAGAAGGCTAATCCTAAGCTCTGGATTCAGCGCGCGCCAGCCATCAGAATTGCAGTTATAGCGTGGGGTAAAGATTTAATTTTGACAAAACAATTGAGGCTCTTAAGAGTGTGCTGCAGGATTTGGGAGGTCTCTCTAAAAACCAAAAAAGAATTTTGGAAATGCTAAAGATAAAACCTGATATGACAACCAAGGAAATTGCTGAGATGGTTTTTGGTAAAATCGTAGAGTACAAATCAAAGGAATATGCTTCAGTTCACCGCAGCCTAATTTCCTTGGAAAAGCAGGGTTACATCAAGAGAGTACAGGTTCAACTTCGCTGGCGAAGGGCGAACCAATAGAAGAGCGTGTGCGATGACTACGTTTGCAAAGCAGCGGCCACCGTCAAAGAGGCGACAAGTAGATTGAAGTTGGCTATAAGTACGTTTGCGTATCTGTGAGTATTTTTCCATCTTTATTATAGCTTGTAATCCTTCCTTGAAGTTTTTCCTTCACTTATATCGGGACAAGGCAGCGCGCTAACGCTTCTGCACCTATCCTTTCCTTCTGCAATTGCCTTAAGAGCGTGCGAGCTTCTATATTCTCCAACCCAGTCTGTGTGGAAGGATTTCTATTGAGTCTAAAAGATTACTCGGGATACATTCGGGAAAGCTTCCGTGAGCATAATTTGAAAGACTTAGTTCAAAGAGCATGGTCTCCACCGGAAATACGCGATTATGTTTACCGAGCTGTCTTGAAACGTACCCTTAGAATGCATTTGCCACCGTCCCTTCCCAAACCAAACAAAGTTCTAAGAATTTTGGCGATTTGCTGTTATATGGCAGATCGACCAAATCTTGCAGACAAACTGGTAGAATCTGTGGAAGAAGCTAAATCAGTGAAAATTGATTTAGTAATCACCAATAATACATCTTGTCAGCCGTCAAATGCTACAGCTCCATATGTCAAGTACACTCTGCTTGGGAAAAAGTTTGTTTCAGTTGAAAGAATAATAAGAGAACAATTGAAGCCCTACCATAATTACGTGATTATAGTTGACGACGATGTGAAGCTTCCCATCGAATTTTTTGACAAGTACTTTAAGATTGTAAACGGATTTGGATTAATTGTGTCGCAGCCTGCGGCCTCATCAGATTCTAATGCGCCATGTGGGAAGGCTTCTAAACAGATTACTCAATCAATAGCGCACTTGACCCAATTTGTTGAGATTGGCCCTGTAACTTGCTTCGAAAAAAGAGCAGTGCAACTGTGTCCTTTTGTTGGTGGTAGTCCAATGGGCTGGGGACTTGATTTTGTATGGCCACGTATATGCAGGGAGAAAAGATGGCCGATGGGTGTAGTCGACTTCGTGCCAGTTCAACACAAAATTCGTGAGGTAGCCGAGAATTATGAAAGTCAAAAAGAGTACCTGCTTATGCATGAGTATCTTTCAAAGGTTGCACATGTTCCTTTTTGTTCAAATGATGTGATCGGTCAAATAATTTTCGTGAAAGACTATCCACAGATTTGGTAAGCTTTAGCGCGCCGCGCTTTCTTTTCGAAGGTTGTCATATCAGCATAAATTGAGGTCATACGACTTACCTGTAATCTTAAAGTTATGTAAGTTACTTTTAAAATAATTATGTATTACAAATTCTGCTTTGGTAAAAATATTTGCGTTAAATGTGAAGAACCGCGATAATAGAATTGTCGTGGGCTTATCCAAAATGATGTTGTGGTGCCGAGGGCAGGGTTTGAACCTGCGACGACTCGGTCTTCAGCTTCGCCCCCAGCTACCGAGAAGTAACTAGGTCGAGCGCTCTCCCAGGCTGAGCTACCTCGGCACCGTGCACTGGGAGTGACCACATCCAAGAATGAAGTGAAATGTTTTAAAGCTTTCTGAATTTGAATATGTACTATAGTTTAGTAATTAATTAGTGCAGGAAACTCATGGAGTGGGTTAAGAAGTAGCCTATTAAGCCGCAGCCTAAAAAGCACATTAACATTAGGAATCCTTCTTGATTAGGCGTCAATTCGAAATTCAGCTTTTTTCTTAGCCCCATGTCTTACACCGCTATGCCATTTGTTTTAGGAGGGGAAAGGTTTTATGAAGGGAAAATACGTAGTTTCAATCCACAGCACCCAGCGGGCCGTTAGTCTAGCTGGCTAGGACGTCGCCCTCACGCGGCGAAGATCACCGGTTCAAATCCGGTACGGCCCATTTTCATAGTTATTTTGCTGTAAATTCGAGAAAAAATCCATTTGCGCGTTTAATAATTGTGGGCTAATTGACTAATTGCTATATTTGTTTTTATCAAACAGCTTTAGTTAATACGGGCCCATCTCTGTTGAGGACTGAGCCCGGTAGAGACTTAAACTGTACATGGTTCGAGTCCGACGGGAGTCACCCAGGCACGCAGGCGATTCCTCACTCACCCTTTTTCTTTTTTTGACTAAATCTTACGCGAGATAACAAAATGGCTAGAAGCGTTTGTTCTTTGGCGTCTTAGCAAAAAAGTTCCTGAAACAGGCGACTAGAAGAGAAAACGGCGCATCTTTGAAATCCTTTGAATATAAATAAGGCTTCAATCAACTTAAACTTCAGCCTTAAAAAAGAGGAATTGACACGGAAAAAAATAAACCTCACCAAAAATGGATAAAAGAGGAATAAAATTGGTAAGAATGAAATCGACTTAATGGTTCTAGGCGTTCTACTGGGGGGTCCAGCGCACGGCTATCAAATAAAAAAGCGAATCGCTGCCAGTTTTGTAGACCAATACCCGGGAGGCCCATACGCAAGTATAAGCGATAGTATAGTCTACCCACGGCTATCACGGTTTGAAAAGGAAGGCTTTGTTAAATGCAAACTTGAGATACAATCCAACGCGCCAAACAAGAAAATCTATCAGCTTACCGAACACGGTTGTGAACAAATAGAGAAGCTTACTGCAACGCCAGTTAACTTTGGGGGAAAAGTTCGATACACTGATGCTCAGGATTTAATCGTTCATGTAATGTTCTTTCAATTTATTACTAAGGATGAGAGACGCAAAGTCATCGAGCCATTTTTCGCCTATGTAAAGGCGCGGTATGAAGATGCAGCAGCAAAAATGGAAAAATTCAAAGGACAGTTGGGGCCGTTTCCTCTTTGCCTCCTTGAATACGGGACACCTATGCTCAAAAATCAATTGGATTTCCTCCAGAAATTGATGGATATAGACTTTCAGGCTAAGCCTCTAAAAGAGCTATACCGTGAAGCAATAGCTTCGGCTATGTCTGCTCAACATACCTCTTCTTAAATTTACGCTTAAATACTCGATCGCGCCTACCAAACGATAATTAACATCCGCACAGCAGTCTGGTAATGTTAAATTGATCGACACAGAGAACCTGACCAAAAAATTCGGCAACCTTACAGCCGTTGACAACCTTACGCTACATGTTAACGATGGCGAAGTCTTCGGTTTTCTGGGCCCGAATGGCGCAGGAAAAACAACAACTGTCAGAATGCTTTGCTGCCTAATATCAAAAACTAGTGGGAACGCAAACATAGGCGGCTATGACATAGGAAAAAAGGAAGACTCAATTAAAATCCGCAAAATCATCGGATTAGTTCCTGATAACGTTGGGTTATCTGAAAATCTGACCGCCTACGACAACATAGATTTTTACGGAAAAATATACGACTGCTCGGATGCACAAAGGAAAGAGAACAATAAGCGTTTTCTTGAAATGTTAGGGCTTTGGGATAAGAGAAACGATTTAGCAGGGACCTTTTCCAAGGGCATGAAACAAAAACTCGCCATAGCCCGAGCCCTCATACATGACCCACAAGTTCTTTTCATGGACGAGCCTACTGCAAATCTAGATCCTGAGGCTGCGAAAACAGTCAGAGATTTCATACTTCAACTAAAAAAAGAGAAGAAGACAATCTTCCTGAACACTCACAACCTCGACGAGGCGCAGAGAATCTGCGACAGGGTAGCAATAATGAATACGAGTCTTAGGGCAATTGGTACTCCGCAGGAACTTGAAAGGTCCGTTAGCGGTAAGAAGACAGTTATCGGATTAGAACAGCAAGTAAACGATGCCGTTTTGGCGGCACTGAAAAAACTGCCGCTCAAGAACCTGTCCAGCGACGGCGACACGATAACATTTGACGTGGAAAACCCAGACAAGGAAAATTCACCTGTTATAGAGGCTATAGTGCTGGCGGGCGGTCATGTCAAATCAATCAATGTAGTGGGCTCAACTTTGGAAGATACCTATCTAAAACTTGTGAGGAAATAAACATGAGACTCTCGAAGGCGTGGATTGTAGCAGCTAGGGACTTCAAAATATTTAGGCGAGTAAAAAACGTCTGGTACTCAATTATTATTTTCCCAGTAGTTATCTCGGTTCTGTTTCCGGTGATACTGGAGTATTTAGCAGTAAGGGGTAGCCACGGACTCGCAGCGCCGGGTGTGCTTCCAAATTTGCTTAACTCCTTTTCCTTCTTCTTAGTCATAGGAGCAGCGTACGTTCCCTTAGGGATTGCCTCCTACAGTATAGTGGGGGAGAAAGTGGAGAAGAGTCTAGAACCGCTTCTAGCCACACCCCTTACTGATGGAGAAATATTGCTCGGAAAAGCCATTTCCGCAATTATTCCAACTTTAGTAGCAATGTATGCGGCTGCAGCAGTCTTCATGGTAGGCATTGATGAGGTTACTTTCCATACGCTTGGCTACTATTATTTTCCAAACTGGAACATCGCCACTTTGCTCCTGGTTCTGATGCCGGTCGCCATTGTAATGAGCGTTTTGTTCAGCGTCATTGTTTCATCGCGAGTTGGTGATGTGCGCAGCGCTAGCAGTTTTGGAATTTTTATGCTCTTTCCCCTCTTGGGCATATACCTTGCCAGTGAGACAAGCATAATAACTCTTGACGTAAACAGCCTGCTTATAATCTCAGGTATACTTTTAGCAGTTGATGTAGCGCTGTTCTATGTTAGCACAGCAACTTTCCGAAGGGAGGAAATACTAACAAAGTGGAAGTAGCGAAGTTAGAGGAGGGAGGTTCAAAAAAATGACAAAAGCCAAGTTTGAAATAGGAGAGACTGAAAAACATACCATTATTGTTAATGTGACCCCTCTTCTAAAATACACCGCCATAGAAGTGGATGGCGAAAAAGTCGTTAATGAATCACACTTTTCGTCATTGCCAAAAAAGTTCCAGGTTGAAGTAATAAACACCGAAAAAAATTACGCTGCGCTAAGTGGAAGTATTTAGACTTAGACACTAAAAATGGAGGTGAGAGTAACGACTGAAGTAACAGCTGTGATAATTATCGTTGTAACCATTGCTCTTATGTTAATAGGTTATTTTCTTATAGGACCACCTGGTAACCGCAGATGGAATAAGAGAAAAAATTAATACTGGACCGTTCTCGTCTACCCAAGTCACTGCAG
>JBEKKX010000057.1:0-8369 GCA_050010515.1 Bathyarchaeia archaeon | reverse complement strand
GCTTCGCATGCATATACGCCGTGGCAATCTTGGCTCACAGGATAGGCAGACCGGAACTTGCAAACAGCATAGCAGCCTTCACTTACTAAACGCCTAAAAAAGCTCCATTCGCGAAATCAAGCTAAAAAAGAATTAATGACCACTTATGCGCGCTTTTCCTACTTCTTCCTGAACTTTGCCTTTTGTTTTCTCGATCTTACCCTTTGCTTCTTCTTTGTCCATTAAAAATCATCAAAAAATCTACTCTCATAGCAGTTAATAAACAAATGGGCGCTAACGTTTTGAAATAAACTGAACCTAAAAATAATTCAAAAACGCACATATGTGCTTCTAAAAAGATTAAATAGAAAGTGTGATGACGCTGTATGTGTTTGTTCACAGTCACACATCTTAAAATAAAAGGTTCTAAGTTAGGGTAAGTGAGGCTTTTGAGAATGGGCTTACTCGATTTGCTTTTCGTAGTTGCTGTGATACTTATCGTACTGTGGCTTCTTGGTTTTGTCTTCAACCTTGGCGCCATCATATGGCTACTGCTTGTTATAGCCATCATTATAATAGTTGTCCGATTGGCTTCAGGACGCAGAGTATAGCGTAAGCCAAGCAGCCGTGTAAAATTTTATCCAACCAAAGAACTTTTTTGTGGGACCTATTCACTTGAAGAGTCAGACTGTACGCTTTACTGAAACAAAATACTGTGTCCAATTTACGATAAGAAAAGAGTTTTTGGGCTTGCTTGGTTTTTAATTTTTTCGATTAGCGGCTAAACCGTAAACTGTTACGGCCAAGCCGATGATTGCCACGAGGGCCCCGCCAACCGCCATAAACTTGTCTTGAGCCACCTTACTCCGTACCGCTGAGGAAAGAGACTGCGATATTTGTCCCAGCAAACCGCCGTATTGCTGCAAATTGGAATAGCCAATCCAGAAAACCACAAGACCGATAACCAACAGGAAAACGCCAACCGCCAATGCTCCAGCTCTCATTTTTTTTGCCTCGCACTAACATTTACATTTATACATATACAATTTTGTGACTGAGAGGTCACCAAAATGATGTTAATCATCGTCGTGGTGTTCATCGTGGACGACTACTACGGTGCGTCTATGTCCATAGCCCGCGAGATTTCCTATCGCTGCTGATATTAGCGCGACAACTAGGAATACTATGCCTGCGTACAGTAAGCTACTGTCTGTTAGGGAATGTATGCTACCGCCTGTTAGGAAATAGGTTATTATGGCTGCTAAGGCTGCGATGGGGAATGCAAAGAGGAAGCCGATGACTATCACTATTATCAAGGCAATTATGAGAAAGACTATTGCGAGCCACCAGAACGAACCTGCTGGCGGGAGAACGACTTGTAAAGAGAATATCAAAGAGATTCCTAATTAATTTGCGTTTCCGTCCCTTATATTTATTTCTGAAAAAATGATCCTCAAGCAATCACTAGCGCTATGCAACTGTACTTTAGCGAAGAATCATTAAGAAACACAATAGAGTTCGGTTGGTTTGTTTTGTTTGCAGAAATAGGTTTGAATTTTGGCTTATTTTGAAGAAAAAAGAGGTTTAATGTTTTGATGGAGGTCTAATGTCGTTTTCTAAGTACCAAAAGAGCTATGGCGACCACTATTATAAGCGCGCCAGCTTGTTGCTAATTCGATTTCTTTGTGTTAACGTTTGTTTACCCTTACCTTGCGAGCATAGTGATTGACCTCGCTTTTTCTGGCCTGCCTAGCCTCAACGCTACCACCCCATTGAGCAGCATGGCGATCATGCCGAGCAACGCATGCGTAGTTATTCGTTCGAGACCTCTAGCCCTATGCCTTTCAAGACAAAGCTGCTCCTTCTGCCTCGAATTCACCCGCTCAACCCCGCTTCTCTGCTTGTAGAGCTGTTTCTCTACGCTGGGACCATGCGTTCTGAAGTACTTGTCCACTCGTAGCACATTAGCCTCTTCTTTGTTCTGGTTGGCCGGATAGGGAATTACCGCCTTGACACCGCATGCTGAAAGCTCCTCTCTTAGTTTTCTGCTTGAATACTGTGAATCTGCAATGAAGGTTTTAATTCGATGTTCGGTTACCTTCCAAGCTTTGCGAAAAAGGGCTGGAGCATGCTTCTTCTCGTTATCGTTCGCAGGCGCAGCGATAACTGCCAAGGGCAACTCTGACTTTGCATCTGTGGCTATGTGCAGTTTGTAGCCGAGCTCGTAGGTTTTTCCGTCTCTTCCAACCCTCGCTTCTGGGTCAGACTTTCCACGACTGTTATCGTGCGGGTCACGCCGGCTGTACGCGTTGACGAACGTAGCGTCAGAGTCTACCGTTTCGCCGCTTATAACACCGCCCCGTAATAACTCCTTGAGCAGTTTGTTCATGATTCTCTGAAGCCTTCTGTTTCCGACGCGCTTCTTAAACCGTGACAACTGAGACGGGTGATAGGGATTCTGGTCAGTTTCTATGTCGCAGAGTTCTCTAAGATTCTCGTCTTTCCACATTCGCCTACACAGTTCTCTTTCGCTGGGGATCTGCTGGAGCCGTTTAACGATGAGCGCTTTGAAGATGCCCATGGGTTTTCTTGGAGGTCTGCCTGGACTGTTTTCTTTGTGGTAGGCTTCCCTGACGACTTTTTCTATGTCATCTAAGTTTAGTTCGGATAGGATAGCGCATGAGAATTCGGGTTTTTCCATCCTTCACCCTGAATACTCAAGGTCGAACAAACTTAAACACAAATATGTAAACTTCAATAATTTAGCAACAAACTGGCGCGCGCTTGATTCTTCTTCTCCTCAAGCTTGCCTATCCTTTCCAGGAATTGACAAATTAGCAAAGTGTGCTTCTCAACAAACCTTATTTCAGCTGGACTGTAATCAGTTACTCGAAAAGACATGCGCAAACGAGCGCGTGCGCTGATGTTACATGTGTCGTTGAGTCAATTAAGGGGGTTGACTGTTTGAGAAAGAAGTTAAAAGGTCAATGTCCCTGTGGGTACGGTTTTGAAACGTTTGGTAGCAAGAATGATGCTATAGCTATGGTACAGTTACATGTTGAAAGTTTTCACAAAGATTTTCTCCCGTTCGGGATCACAAATGATGAGGCACTAACACTCTTAAACGAAGGACATGAAGAAATAAAACCAAAAATCTCCACACGTACTGCTTATTTAGTTCAAACAGAACCCGCCTACAGCTTTAAAAACACAACATCTACTTCGCAGTCGTTGCTGGATAAACTTTTGGGCGAGGACATCGAGGTGGAGTAGGAAGGACAAAGAGAAAGAAGGCTCAACTGATAGCGTAATTTTCTTAGAATAAAATAATGGTTATTTTTTTGGCAAAAGTTCAGCAAGCTCAACGGTCGCTACGCATAACACGCTGTCCGCGCCACCGTAGTAGATTAGAAGTTGGTCGTCCATCATAACTTGCCCGCAACTAAAAACTACGTTGGGAACTTTTCCATAGCGTTCATAATCTTCTGTCGGCGTCAGAATTGGCTCTTCGGAGCGATAGAGAATTTGCTCAGGGTTATTCTTATCCAGTAGTGCAACGCCTATGGAGTAAACTCTGCCCGCACTCACTCCATGATAGATTAGGAGCCAGCCTTCATTTATTAAAATAGGTGGCCCTGCAGCGCCTACTTTCCAGGAATCCCAGCCTTTCTCTCGTGGACCTAAGATGTATTTTAAACCGTACCAGCGGCGCAGGTCGTTAGAACGTGCGATGCAAAGGTCAGGTTCTAATCTGTGAAATATCACATAGTCGCCGTTGAACTTCTGTGGAAATAGCACTGCATCTTTATTGTGGATTCCTGGAAAAGCCAAAATCCTTTCGCCCCATCGCCATCTTCTAGCCAAAAAATCATCCGTGTTTATGGACGTTATTGCAATTTGGTAGACTTGATGTTGAAAGTGGATTCCAAACGCCGTATATGCCATGATTAGTGAATTGCCAAATAGACTTAGCCTTGGGTCCTCGCAACCTTGACTTTCAGTATCATTCGATGGGCTGAAAACTGGTAGGGGTAGACGTTCATCTATGTTGTAGCCATCCGAAGAGGATGCTAATCCTATGCGTGAAACATTATCAGTGCCCATTGCTCTGTAGAGAATGTGCACACGGTTGTTAGCGGCAAAAGCTGCTGCGTTGAAGACCAAGCTTGATTCCCAAGCATGTGTGCCTATAGGCTCAAGTATAGGATTGCGCGAGTACCTTTTCATTTGTTTTTTCTCCCGTGTTGCTCTTGCTTTGCAGCTACAGTCCGCTTAGCTCATCTAATATGTTTCTGACGGAAATCAGTCCTACTAGTTTTCCATTTGTGTTTGTCACGGGTAGATGCCGAATCTTTTGGAGTTTGATGATGCTTTTTGCTTCTTCAAAAGTAGAATCTTCGTTAACAGTAATAGGGTTTTTAGTCATGATTTTTTCTATTGCTGCATCTAAGGGCACATTTTGCGCCACGATTCTTATGGTATCCCGCTCGGTGAAAATGCCTATGCATCGTTGCGCACCATCGACAATCACTATACACCCAATGTGTCTCTTGAAAAGGAGCTCAATTGCCTCCTTTACGGGGACGTTTCCGTATGTGGTAACTACCTCTTTTAACATTAAGTCGCGAGTCATCATATCAGCTGATCTCCAGCTTTAATCTGGGTTTCCGAATTAATAAATGAAATGAGAATTATGTGTTGCCTCGAAGAATTTCCAACCACCACGTTTGGATCTGGTTTTAAGTTGTTCTTAATAAACTATCATGTTTTTTTATTTCTTCCAAGTTTAGGCGAGCTTGGAGGTAAGCTATGGTGGCCTCGGCGCCTTTGTTTAGATTTAATCCTTGGGGTGTTATAGCGTCGCAGCAGCTCCCGTTTTCTGGATCGTACAACGTTAGCCCTTTCAGGTTCCCACCTAAGAACCATTCAAAGGCTTCGTAGGCTGCTTCGAGGTAGACTTCTTCGCTGGTGTTTCTGAAAGCAGCGATTGCTGCTTCTGTTGTGCACGATGCTTCAATGGATTGTTGGTCGTAGAGTGCGCGGTCAGATCCCTTTCTATACCAGCCGCGATTTCCTATAGGAACGAATACTTTGTTTATTGTTTGGGTATTTATTAGAAATTTCATGGATTTTGAGGCTACTTGTAGGTACCTATTTTCTCCAGTGGCTTCGTAAGCCAAGAAAAGTGAATGGGGTAGTCGCGCATTGGAGTAGGTTAGACAGGATTCAAACCAATCCCATTCCTTTGAGGATTCCAGTTCAAATTGCTTAGTCAGCTGATCAGCGAGTGCACAGATGTTTAGTTTGACATTTTGGTCCTCTGGATGGGCTTTCTGGTAATGAAACAATCCCATAATTGAGAATGCTTTTGCTCTTGGTGATGTAAAGCTTGAAGCCCATCTGAAGACTTTGTCAAAAATATCTTTAGAGAGAAGTTTTGTCTGTTCTGGCAATTTTGAGTCCAAGCAGTATCCGCATGCCCAGAGTGTCCGGCCCATGCAATCCTCAGAACCTATTTCATCCATAAGTTTGCGATCATAGCTGAGGTAGTTGTGCATTTTGCCGTCAGATCTCTGCATGTAGAACAATAGGCTTAGGTAAGTGTCAACCATTCTCTTAACGCTTGTATCATTAAACAACATGAGGTAATTTGTACATGCAATTAGAGCTCTTGCGTTGTCATCTGTTGTGTAGCCTTCTTTTTTATTAGGTGTTGCGTATTTCGAATGTTGAAGCATTCCTACATCGTCAGTCAATGCTCTGACAAAATCTAGTTTTATTGGAAAGGTCGTCAACTTGGGATCACTCGTTATTCTCAGTTACTGCTTTACTGAGGTTTATGTATTTTCTTGCCACGTTTTTCCAAAGGAAGCGTCTACTGTATTTGTAAGCTCTTTTTTGAATCTCACTACGGAAGCTTTCGTCTAAGAGTCTATTTATGCCTGCTGCAATTGAGGCGGAGTCCATGAATTTGCACAGTATCGCGCGCTGCCTTGTCCCGAAATTGGTGTAAAGTGGTAATAAGTCTTATTTTCTGATTTGGGGGCAAATTTGAGGCGTACACTCTCTTCTTGTTTCTTTGCAGTGGCCGCCCTTCTCAAACCTGCAAACATGCTTCAAGCGACTGAAAGGGATGGCCACCAGCTCTATTGCGGGGTCTTCGAGTGCGGCATTAACTTGCTTTACGCTTCTGGAGGGGACATGATAGGCGAATTTTGGTCTTCCGAAACCGTTTGACGCAGGTTTTTCCCTGACAACGAGGCCTTTAACCGTTAGCCGCTTGAGGTGTTGCTGTAGAGTGTTGTGGCTGAAGCCAACTTCGCCAAGAAGCGTGGTGAAGTCTTTGGGTTTGCCGTCCTTAAGCGCGGTTAAAACGCGTTCGTCAAAGAAGTCCATTGTAGGCTCTAATAAGCAAAATCAGACTTATAACCATTTTTAACCATTTTAGGGACAAGCCAGCGCGCGAGGGGAAATGCATCCTCTACTGTGCTATGACTGTCGGTTTTGCTTCAAATTTCCAAGAGAAAACAGGCTGAAACACTAACAGGCATAAAAACGCAGCCGACAACGCGCACTCAACTATGTCCTCAAAATAATTATTTAACCTGCCCGCGCGCTTTCTCGTCCCATTATTCTTGACAATAACAACCTGTTTGATTTCTCTTAAACAGGTGTGAAATGAAAATCAGCACCTGTTATTACCACTTAGAGTCATCATTTATTCATGAATGAAAAAATTCAGTTACAGATACGCAACAATAATAAATGCGAACGACAACATATAATAGTTGGGCCAAAAAGCTCTTGAGTCTCCTGCAATAAACTTATTCGAGCAATCAATGGTTATTTAATAACTATCAAAACGAATCAGCCTTGAGAAATCTTGCGCCACTGAGGAATTGCAGACTTAGAGAATTTTGAGTGACCAAACAGTAGAAAAGAAGGGATTATTACAAAATGATTCAACAAATTGGTTCTTTTAGTGGTTGCAGAAAACGTGTTGCATATTTGAGTACATATCCTCCACGAGAATGTGGTATTGCGACCTTCACAAAAGATCTAATTGACGCCACCGATGAATTGAATGAATTTGAGCCTACAGTAATTGCTGTAAATGAGACCGGTGCAATCCATGATTACGACAGGCAGGTTGATTGGGAAATTGAACGCGATTCGGTAGATGATTATGTGCAGGCAGCCCGTTACATTAACTCGTCTGACATCCAACTTGTGAATCTTCAACATGAATTCGGACTTTTCGGAGGCGACTACGGTGAATACATAATCAATTTTTTAGAAAACATCAAAAAACCAGTAGTAACAACTCTTCATACCATACATCCTGGTTTTAGCCAGAAAGCTCTAGAAGTCTTGAAATGCATATCTGATAAGAGCGCATCAATTGTTGTCATTGCTCACGCAGCAATCAAAATTCTAAAAAAACAGGGAATATCCTGCAAGAACTGCGTTGTTATTCCACACGGCTGCCCAAAGATTGACCTTGTCGACAACGAACCGATTAAAGCATCGCTGGGTCTGAAGAATCGTTTGGTTACTTCTACTTTTGGGTTAATAAGCAGCGGAAAAGGCATTGAGTATGCCATCCGTGCTCTTCCTTATGTGGTGGAAAAAGAGCCTCAAATCATTTATTTGATAATCGGACAAACCCACCCCGCGGTAAGGAAAAACGAAGGCGAAAAATACCGAAATGAATTAATGAAATTAGTAAGTGAGCTACGATTAGAGGACCACGTCAGATTTGATAACAGATTTCTTTCTAAACATGAATTAATTAGGTATCTTCAAGCAACCGACATTTACCTAACACCATACATTTCGCCCAACCAGATTAGTAGTGGTGCACTCACATATGCCATAGGTGCGGGAAAAGCCACGGTATCAACACCTTACTTCCATGCCCAAGAAATGTTAGCCAACGACCGAGGGATTCTCTGCAAATTCAATGATCCCGCATCATTAGCCAATGGTATAACTAAGCTCTTAGATGAAAGTCTTCGAAAAACCATTCAAAGAAGGGTTTACAGGTATAGCAGGCGTTTCCTATGGTCAAACGTGGCAAGAACCTACAGTGACCTCTTTAAAACTTTAATCAAGAAATATGGATGGATTCAAACTGGCCTTCCCGCCGATAAAACTTAATTTTCTCAGGGCACTCACGGATGACACAGGTCTATTTCAACATGCAAAATACTCAATGCCCTCCAGAAAAGAAGGATATACGCGCGCTGCCTTGTCCCGATATTACGTGCGCGCCAGCCCGTTGCTAAATTGGTCTAAAATGGTTTTTATCCTTCTTTCGCTATTATAGGTCTATTATGGACTCTTTTGATAGGCGAATTTTAGCTTTGTTGAAAAATGGTGAATCGATG
>JBEKKX010000056.1:0-8651 GCA_050010515.1 Bathyarchaeia archaeon | reverse complement strand
TCCTAGACGGTAGACGCAACCTGCCGTCTAGGAAACACACTTAGCGAGTTAGCAAAAGAACCTACTGCCGATTCATCTGCAACCTAACGGTTGCAGTATTCTCGTCAAGTTTTAATAAAGCAACAAATTATTCTGGCTGGAGTAAATGAATCAGGGAGTCCTGCTGGGTTGCGGTTTGCTGGTTTATGTGGGTTCAAGTGTTATGTCTACGAGTTGCCCTGCTAGATTTTCTTCTTTACCATGCGCTGCGAATAGGACTGCTTTTGGAATGAATATGCGTCCATCCTTACCCATCCTTGCATAAAAAAATTCATGACCGCCTCCAAGCCCACCTATTTCAACGCGCAGAACCTGATCAGGCTCCAATTTAAACTGCCACCGGATAATCTTGGGAACCTGCACTTTATTGCATCCCTCAAGAGGCCTTTTGAATGTCACTCTTCCAGTTAAAGGCATACCTACCCACGATTCCTTGACTTTCTTTAACTTATATTGACTTTTCTTGACTTATTTTAACTTTTCTTAACTTTTTTTGACTCAACCTGCAAACACTTCAAACCCTAAAACAAAAAAACAATCCAAAACAACAAGAAAAAAATTTGCGCGAGAAAACACCAGAAAAATCCCACCTACATCTGCGAAAGACTTAAAGTGTGTTCTGTGCCTTTAACTTTCGGCGGTGGATCTTAGGCGGTGGGGTAGGGGTCCATTGTACCGTAAACCCTCTATACGACGGGCTGACATCTGCGGATGAGGCGCCGAAGGCCGCTTGGATCTTCATTTCCGAAACATTGACTATCCGTCCTTTGGGGCTGGCGGTCTATGGGCAACTTCCGTAGGGGAGTTGTTTCATTGTTCACCAGGCGAACCCGGCTAGGCTCGGGAGAGAGCAACCTAAGTTTGGACGTTATGCGCTCAAGGGGGTGCGGGTAAGAGCGTAGGGCTTGAGGGTTCCAGGCGGAGTCTGGGCGTCAAACCGCAGTGGTCCACCGCTATAG
Organism: Bathyarchaeia archaeon; assembly: GCA_050010515.1. Taxonomy (GTDB): domain Archaea; phylum Thermoproteota; class Bathyarchaeia; order Bathyarchaeales; family Bathycorpusculaceae; genus Bathycorpusculum. Next base: position 7,653 of record JBEKKX010000056.1, on the reverse strand, counting down.
TTTTTTCAGTGGTATGTAGGTTTTGGTTTGGCAATAAAGCTCAGTTTTCCATTGACTAAGTTCTTGCCGATGTTCGGTCACACGACTCAACGAAGATGAGGTTACCTGCAACTAAACTTTTAACCGGATTGATTACTTTTCTATTTCTTTAGTAATTGTTCAAGTAATGGTTTTGATGTTGCAAAATCAATCTTTGTTGTGTCCCATATTATTTGTAGGTCTACTCCGAAGTATTCGTGGATTAGTTTGTCTCGCATTCCAGTCATTCTTTTCCATGCAATTTCTGGATGTTCCCGTTTCACGCTTACGGGGATGTTTTTTGCTGCTTCGCCTATGATAGCGAAATTCCGTATGACAGCATCTATTGTTTAATGTCTTTTGAAAATTGCTTAAACGTTATCCTTCTAAGTACTGTTCTATTCTTCCAATGGCTTCCAGAATATCTTGAACATAGAGCCGAAAGTCTTTTTCACGCATAAACCGTCTCTCGCAGCACACGGTCTTTGATGAATGGTTTTAGAGCGTTTTTTGTTACAAGGTCAACCTTTACTCCAAGTTTCTTTGTTAAAAACTCCTCAAGCTCCAAAAACTTGAAAAAACCAATCTGGGCATCCTGTCTAAAGGTTACAAGGATGTCTATGTCGCTTTTTTTGGTTTGTTCTCCTCGGGTGTAGGAGCCGAAGACTCCTATGGTTTCCACCCCGAACCGCTCTTTGAGCGTTGGTTTTAGCGTTTCCAACTCTGTTTTTATTTCTTCAAGAGTCTTCATTATAAATACTATCAGTCTCTTTCTTTCTTTTCAATTTTTTCCTTCAAATACTCTGATATGCTTTCGGAATTCCAGTTAAATGCTATGCCTTTAGTCTCAAGTAAGGCAAGAAATTCTCGAAGCGAAATATCCAAAATTTCGGCGCCTCGCCCAGAACTTATTTTGCCCTTCTCATAAAGGCGAACGACTCTCTCACGCAACCCAGCATCAATAAGTTCATTGAACAATGTGGAGCAGTCGATATTTTCTATGGCTCGAACAGCCTCAATACTCCGCAGATTCTGCTCTGATAAGTGTACAGTGACAACAGCGCCCTTTTCAGCCTTGACCATCCCATTCGCCTTATTTATAGAAAATCAATGCAACAACAAAAAACTTCCGCTATTACCATGTCAGAGCATTTTTGCAAAGTCGTCATAAACGTTTTTTCGGTGCCCAATGAAGATTACCACTACTTGGTTTTTCTCTCTATCAATCTCATAAATAGCTCGGTAATCCCCTTCTCGTAGACCCCAATAAGTAGAAGGATTCAATTGTTTTCCAGCTTTCCATGGGTCACCAGCAAGCTCCCCAAGCGCCTTTTTAACTCGTGCCTTATCCGTGGGATCTAATTTTTGCAGTGCCTTAGCAGCTTTAGGATGCAAAAGCACGCTAAACGGCAAGTTAAGCTTCCTCTAAGGGAACAAGCTCTTCGGGGTGTTCTTTGGCTTCTTGGCTACGTTTGAGCAGCATTTGGTAGAACTCGCGTGTTTTCTCCCGTTCCTCATAGAGGCTTATTATAGTTTTTATGGCGTCGCTTCTGCTCTTGAACTTTCCTTCTGCTACCCAACGGTCGATTTCTTCCACGGTTTTTTCTGGTAGTCTAAGTTGAACCTGAGCCATCATAGTCACCGTAAACAGTACTGTTTACAAAACACTTAAACCTTTCCCGAAAAACCAAACCTTAGCCTGATTCGCGGAGGCTTTTTTAGAGAGTGCGTATTTGTTCTGTTTTTTAGCCGCTTTGTTGTTTAAGAACTAGTAAGTCAAGGGTAACTGTATTGTAAAGGTTGTTCCTTTGCCTTGTCCGCTTTCGAAACTTATCTTTCCGCCTTGCGCTTCAACGAGACGTTTAGCGACGGCTAAGCCAAAGCCTTGGCCTTTAGATTTTGTTGTGAATAATGGCGTGAAAAGTTTGCTTTTTACTTCTTCAGGGATGCCTTCGCCTGTATCTTCGACACCGATGCAGGCATGTTTGCCCTTGCGTCTTGCATTTATATTTAATGATCCACCGTTTGGCATTGCGTGAACCGCATTTTGGATTAAGTTTATGAGGGCACGTTTTAGCATCGCGAAATCAGCAGTAAATTGTGGGAAGTCTTCTTCTATTGAAATAGATACTTGCAGGTTGTTCGGGATGTAAACGATGAGTAATGCTTCTTCAATAGCTTTCTCAATGTTTACTTTCTCTTTGTTCGGTTTCAAGGGTTTAGTGTAATCTTGCAAATCCGCGATTATTTTATCTATATAAAACAGGTTTTCCTCGATGCATGTAATGCTTTCTTGCAGGTTCTTTTTTGCGTTGCTGTCAGGCAATGAAACTACTTCATCTTTTGCTAAGTAAAGTTCTCCAACTATGGCTTGCAGAGGATTTCGGATATCATGTCCAACCATGCCTGCAGTTTGTCCTATAGCAGCTAAGCGCTCATTTTCTTTCAGTTGCTTTGCTCTTTCATTGGCAAGTTCTTCCATTTGATTAGCATATTCCTCTAGCAAAGAGGCATTTTCTTCCTGCTTTATTTGTATTCTTTTGCGTTCACTTATGTCAATGTTTGATTCAAGTATTTCCTTAATCTTCCCCTGCTCATCAGGTTTACCCAGCCACCAGCTTTGAACAACCAGTTCCTTTCCATCCTTAGTGTAATGGGTAAGCTCGCCTGACCAATTCCCCGTCTGCTTAAGTTTAAGGATAATATCCTTGAGAGCTTCTGAAGATTTAGTTCTAAACAGCAAAGAGGTTCGCTGGCCTATGGCTTCCTCTTTTGTCCAACCGTATAGTTTTTCTGCACCTTTACTCCAGAAAGTAATAGTATCATCCAGTTTCTTTATGATTATAGCGTCAGGACTAAGGTCGATAAGTTCAGCTTGCTTTTGAAGGTATTCCTCTGCCTTCTTGCGTTCCGTGATGTTTCTGGCTACATGCACTGACCCAATAATGCGCCCCTCTTCGTCTCTAAGAGGCGTAGTGCTTACTAAGAAGTCGCCTCCGAGGCGGGGTTCATACACTTCAGCTGTGTGCTCTTCTCCGTCTTTCACGGTTTGTGAGTGTGGACAAAAGTCAGGCGGATTGTCTAATCCATGAACACACTGGTAGCAGAATAGTCCGATGGCTTTTTCTGGAGTTACTCCTAGCTGTTGCGCCATAGCTCGGTTAGCACGCACGATTCTATACTGATTATCAAGAATGGCTATGAAGTCTGGGACGCTATCGAAAGTGCGTTCCCAATCGTCCTTTGCCCGCCAAAGCTCTTGCTCAGCTTTTTTGTGATGCGTAGCATCCGTGGAGGCAGCCACTAAACCAGTTACTTCACCGGAACTGTTCTTTAACGGTAAAGCGTAAATCTCATAAAACGCTGCTTTATCCTCAAATTCTAGTTTAAATTCCTCTTGCCTCGCTAAACCACTTTTTAACACTTCACTATAAAAATTAATTAGAGCAGAGGCATCTTTGGGCTTGTTCATTTCACCTACCTTTTTACCTATAAACTTCTCAGCAGGTTGCCCAACGGATGGATTATAAATCCAAGTATAACGCAACTCAGTGTCCAAAACAAAAATGGTAACAGGCGTATTCTTTAGAGCGGAACGAAAAATTTGCTCACTTGTGAACTCGTTGACTTGCAAAAAAGGGCTACCCGAAAATTTATCCGCCAACAATAACGCACCCTTTAAAACTAGGATAAAACCCACGCGAAACATATAAAATTTATTACCAAAAAAAGATTACACCAAAAACAAAGCAAAATCTTGCCTCCTTTTAAGTAAGGAGGCTATAAATTCCGAAGAGCAACTAAAAAACATTAGCTTCTTTTTTCCAAAAATTGCCAAGTGTTAGGTTTCATTGCTAAAACGGCTATTTGAAATTCACAATTAATATAAATAATACAACGCAAATATAGCAACCGAAGAATCATGAGCTTGCAGCAGGAACTTCCGCAATGCCCCGTGTGCGGTTCAACAAGTGCATACGAGCTTTCAGGAATAGTTGGAAAATACGCTAAATGCTACCAGTGCCAAACCAAATGGAAACTGGTCATGGAAAACCAAATAATAGTAGGCTTAGCGCTGCATGAACTGCCGAAAAACGGAGCCGGGCTATACAAAGTTGCAAGCACAAATGCGCCATTATTCATAGAAATCGGCAAGCCCATTGCGTTAGTTTTCTGGAAAGACCTTAAACTTGACGAAAAAATAGACTGGGAATTCCTATCAAACGCAATAGACCCAACCGTTTTAAAATCAATAATAATAGACAAATCAGAATTCATCCTCAACATTTGGACTGGCAACCGCCACATACTAAATGATAAAGCGCCCGTAGGTCCCGCGCGCCAAAAAATGATCATTCAAATCGGCGCTCTTCTGCTTACAAGTCGAAGACTCATCTGGCTTGAAAGGCGGCGTCTGGGTGTGTGGAAGCCGCAAATCACTTATCAAGTCTCGCTCGACATGCCACTGGAGGACGTAAAGGGTGTATCAGCAGAAAGCGGAGACAGTGGCAACTGGGAATCAGCAAAAAAAGTTTCAATCGTCACCAACGACGGCGAAAAGACCTTCAACCTTCAAAACGCATTCCAAGAACTGCTAAGACCAATGATTGAAAGCGCCATTAAAACGCGAAGAGACGAAAATGAAGCCGAAAGGAAAAGAGACAAAATACACGTAATGCTGGACTTTTCATTTTTGAAATCAATAATGGAAAAAGGCGGCTTAATGATGCAAGTGCTCAAATGCCCCGAATGCGGAGCCACAGTTGATTTTCCAAAAACCGGAAACGAAATAAAATGCATACACTGCGGGAAAACAATTTACGCCCAAGACGTTTTCGAAAAAGTAAAGGGACTAATATAACAGCTTTCAAGCATCAAAATTAAACTTCAAACATCTTGAGTCGTTCGATTCGTTTATTTTGTTTCTTCAAAGCTTTTTTTGTAGAGTGCTTTGTCGATTGTTCTTACGTCCAGGTTTTGTTTGGCTGCTGTTTTCCTCATTGCCAAGAGCAGTTTTAGGTAATTCTGAGTTGTTAACAGGTTGGGTGGTGGATTGCCAAGCAGCGCCTTCCATACTGCTGCGTCTAGGATGCCGTATTGTTTGGGGTCAAAAAACGCGAGGATAACGCTGGCTAACCCTGGGCTGATGCCCTCCAGCAGTGTGAGGCAGTTCATTCGGTAGGCGTCTTCGCAAGAAGGAATGCTTAGAGCTTGACTTGAAAGGCGATTAACTGTCGCCTCATCGTTTCGAGCCACTAACGCTAAAACCCGCGTTTTTTTCTCAGGCTCTTCTTTGAATTTCCACTCAACAACTTGCGCTAAATCAGACAGCGTTAACGCTTTCGCCTTTCGGAATTTAGAGCCCAACTCCCGTTCCCTTTGCGCCTGCCAACCGAAGCTTTTATCGTATTTGCGGCTCCACAACAAAAAATCAGCCTTATCCACACTATCACCATGCAGTGAATAATTGAGAAATTGCTTACATTTCTGCCTTTGCCCAAAAAATAATCAAAAATAAATTAAGAAAAGAAGATAGTTAGTTATGGTCTACTAAATGGGCTGTTCCGTCTGGGCAGTACACTTTCTCGTCTTTGCTAACGCGCCTGTAGCGTTCACTGCACAATTGCAGGAGCGTGCAGCCATCACAATCTCTACTCAGCATTTTTCCGCCTCCTTTTAGAGCGTGTAGCATCGGTAGAATCTGCTTATAAGGCTATGTAACATGCATGAATATACATGCAAGAGCGGATTAGCAGCGCTTCTTGCGTGCAGTGCATGTCTGGTAAGCGATGCAGTCCTCCGAGCAGGAGATGGCTGTTTTGGTTTGGCAATCAAAAATTATTGTACTATACAAGTTTAAGCCACCTTGCCGGATGCTGCTCTTAGTGCTTGTTGCATGCACGAACTGCCATACCCCGTAAATATGAAGGGTAAGGTAAACAAGCTTAAACATGCCAATACGAGGATTTCCAAATCCAACATGCCATATCATCCTATTTTTGTTTTGCTCTGAAACCAAAATGCGTGGTTAAGGATATAAAGCGATTTGAGATATGTTCACAAATGTTAAGAATAACTATGTAAACGTCATAATCTACGTTAAAAAAGTAAATACTTGATAGTAGTTCAGGTAAAAGTGTGTACAGATAAAAAGCAATGGCTCGCTATAAAAAAAGCATGTTCTAAGCGTGAGTGTCCACGCGGACGAGAGGCTTGCCCATTATGTCTCGGATTGTGTCAGCTACGGCGAATGGCGAGCGGACAAGCACAAGTTTGGTTTGGCGTTCACCCTGAGAGTTAACCGTTATATCTCCATAACCGAAGATTCTGCCGTCAACAGACTGGTAAACTAGTAAATCTCCAAAGCCCATGGGCGTGACAACAAATGAATGCAGCCTAATGATGCCACGTCGAATTTCTATTTCATCTTGCCGTAGCACGTAAGTATGGGAGGCCCAAAAAACCAGCGGTCCCAGCATGCTAAGCAGCCAAATCACTACGAACGCCAAAATCGTCCAAGCGAAAAGTGCTAAACCAAAATAGTTTGAAAAGGCAACGCTGAAGTAAATTTCAAGCCATAAAAATAGGACTAAAACCACAAAAACAGTGACCGTGCGAATAATAGCCGTTGGGACAACCCAAGGCTTTCCCTGCCAGACAACAGTGCCGTGCTGGATATGACTATTAGAAGTCAAACAAAAACACAACCAATAGATGCTAGGCAAAAATCATATTTAAGCATTCAAGCCTGAGCATTATGTGGTTAAAGCTTCGAGTATTTCAAGTGTTTTATCTTTCTGCGCCTGTTTTCTGATAGCGATAATATTCAATTTGGTGAAGGCTAAAATTGCCTTAATATCTTCTTTATCTTTATTTGCGCGTTCAGGCGGTAGAGTTGCCTTAATCATTCTGAGTTTCGCCGCAATCAAGTCTTCAGGCGACTGAATAAAAGTTTGTAGGTTACCTATCTTTCCTGATTTTTTGTCTAGTTTGGCTTCCGAGAGTATAATGTCAACGGTGTACGGTGTCATTTTGTCTTTGAATGTCACTATTTTGTAACCTGATGTTAATGCCGTCTCGATTTTTCTTTCATCGACTTCTAAATTTGCCTGTTTTAATGCAGCAGTAATCTTTCTTTTCAAGTCAGTTTCGTCAGCGACTGCTATTATTACATCTACGTCAGTAGTGGTTCGGGGAACGCCGTAAAAACTCACTGCCAACGCACCAGTGAAAGCATAATCCAACTTCACACTTTCAAAAGCATTGACAAGTTTCTTTACAAAAACGTAGTATTCTTCCAACCTAACTTCACCTCAACGGTTGTTCTTGGACCATTCGAACCGCTCACGCAATTTCACAATCAGCTCTTCCTCGGTAATGCTTGGAAACTGGTTCCTGATGCCATCAGCACATATTCGGACGCACCCGTCAGTCATGTCGATGCATAACAGCACTTTTTCTTCAGGTTTGAGGCGTCCTAAACGTTCCCAGTCCTTATCCATAACGATACACGCGCATGCAAGAATTATTGCAGCAGTGCTTAAAATAAGCTTACATTACAGGTCTTTGCCAAAGCAAGCCTTCAATTGAGCGCAACAGCTGGTAACCGAAAAGTATCGCAGCAAAATAGGTCGG
>JBEKKX010000055.1:0-9254 GCA_050010515.1 Bathyarchaeia archaeon | reverse complement strand
CTCCTAAATGCATTAGCAGCGTTAAGATTGAACAGACCGGAAAAAACCAGATCCATCACCATGCTAGCAAGATAGCAGAAATTAACACAAACCAATCGAATTAGCAACAGACTGGCGCGCTTTTATCTCACATGGATTCCTAATGGTGGGAACTCGGACCTTTTTGCTTGGAGTGGTGATGCTTCTATTCTTACTTTGTTCTCAGAAGACATAGTGTTGCATATGAGATTTAGTGATCCTTCGGTGAAATTCAATATAGTTTTTCCTTCATGTGTAAGACTATAAACTTTTCTGGGTCGTTCGGTGTCCATGTTCCATTGGCTTTTGACGTAGCCTTTTTTTTCAAGTGCGTTGAGGAGGGGGTAGATTGTGCTGGGACCGAAGTAGACGCCAAAGCTTTTACGGATTTTGGTGATTACTTGGTAGCCGTGCATGGGTTGTTGTTCGAGAAATTGGAGTATGATCATGTCGAGTAGACCTTTGGTGAGTTTGGTTTGGATTTCTTTCGGTTGGTTGTTAATCATTTTTATGTTCCTTCTATTTGTGTAGTTTTGTTCTACACGGGTGCAACATGTCTTTTTAAGACACATTTCTCATGTCTTCATAATACATAAACCGCTAAATAAACCCTCATACATAACACAAGCATATCAAATCACACTGAGAACCCATAGTTGTCGAACACAAGAACATGTCAATATGTAAAATAGATCTTAAAAACCAATATTTCAAACATTTATTTGGCTTAAAAGGAACTGTACAACAGGTCAACAGAAAACCCTCGAAAAATTAACAATCTTGTCACTGTAGACCTCCAGTCACAAAGTTATTTATCGTCAAAGATAATAGCGCGCTGCCTTGTCCCGATATTACGTGTTGAAGAATGTTGGTGAGACTGCTTGCTAACTCAACGAGTGAGCATCTCCAGAAATTGACTTGTAAACTTAGAATTTAAAACAGATGGACAAGGTTTTCGAGAAGATGCCAAACGGGAGTGGAGGCAAGAATTTAACTTTTTAAGGTGACAATGAATCCTTTTGTAGCATCTTTAATTGATTGACAGATAAAACCTTGTTGAATTTTTTTATGTGTTTTTGGAAATAGATATAATAACATGTTTGAATGAACAGTAGGGAAATAATCGGTGAAGTTAGAGGGACTTGAGCGTTGGATAATGTGCTGCACGTTGGCGCTTTCACCAATAAATTGTCGATTATTTTTTGGTGATAACCTATACCGCTTGAGCATGCGAGGTGTGTAATTGGGTAATTTCTCAGATAAGCTCTTGTCTTTGTTGAGAAAAAATGTTTGGGCGCTTGCGGCTTTCATTATTCCTTTGGCGATAAGAAGCGTGCCTGAGATTTTATCATGGCCTTACCCGCTTGGGTTGGATACACTTAACGTTGTGCCAGACATCCAGAGTGGGTGGGTGTTTTCTTTGGGTCCAGTTGGTTTTCTCCATACGACTGGCATGTTTTATTTGTTTGCAGGTTTGCTTTACTGGTTGACTGGTAATGTTGTTTTTGTGTTGAAGTTTTTTGGGCCTGTGCTTTTGGCTGTGCTTTGTGGTATGTTGTTTCTTTATGCAAGAAAGGGATTGGGCTGGGGTAATGCGAAGTCTTTGCTTGTTTCTGTTTTGGTGGCTACTTATTTTGTGTCTTTGCGGGATTCGTGGGATCTTTACAGGCAGACGCTGGGGCTTATTTTTTTGGTGGCTGCGCTTATTTCTTTGAAGTCTTTTGGTTCGCCGCGTAAATATTATGTTGCGGGTGTGTTTATGGTTTTGACTGTTTTGAGTCAGCAGCTTGCTGCGGTTATTTTGCTTTTTGTTATTTTGGTTGAGGCGGCTCGGTTGCTGTCTAAAAAATCAGTAAGAGAGTCTGTTTATTTGGTGGGTTCGGCTGTTTTGGCTGGTGCGGTTTTCTTGTTCCAAGGGGTTTCTCTATCTACTGCTGCTTTTAGTGTTCCTAGTAGTATTGTGGCTTCGGGTCCTTCGGTTTCTTTGGGTTTGTTTATGGCCGGGCTGCTGGTTTATTGTTATGTCCTTATTTTGCCTTTTGTGCTGGTTGGTTTGGTTGGTTTTAAAGCTTCAGCTATGCATTATTGGGCGTTGCTGTGTGTGGGTATAGTGTTTTTGGAGATGGCAAATCCTAATTTGCCTTTTTATTTTTGGAATCGTTGGGTGTATTTACTTGTGTATCCGCTGTTGTTTTTTGCGGTTCATGGGTTAGATAACATTTGGAGGTTCTGGTCCAGTCATAGAGGCAAAATTAGGCGTTTAGTTCCCAAGGTTTTTGTAATAACGTATTTAGTCTTGCTTTTGACGCTGTCTGGGTGTTATTTGGCTGTGAATCCGGAGAATCAAATTGCGTTTTTCTCTAAAGATAATTCGTATTTGGCGTTTATTCCGTCTTCTATGCTTCAGAATACGTTGCCTATTAGTGATAATCCGTCTTTGGTTAATTGTTTTAATTGGATAAACAATAATACTTCTGCTGATTCTGTGGTGTTGATCCATTATGCGTTGGATGATTTGGCTGACATTTACATTAAAGGTAGGATAATTGTTCCTGTTAATCAAGGTCCTTCTATGTGGGGTTATCTTCAGAATGAAAGTGCACTTGCAGATGGTATGGTTGATGCTGCAAGGGTTGCTTTAAACAATGGTCATAACGCTGCATATACTGTTTGGTGGATAAGTGGCGAAGGTTGGTATGGGATTCCATCTTTGCCATCAAGCTTCCATGAGATTTACAGATCAGGAAACATGGCAGTGTACTTATACAATGTAGATAGTTGAGCGTTCTTGTGTTCTTTGTTTGAGGTAACTGTTTTGGGCTCGTTTGTTGTCAGAAAAAAACGTCCAGATTGAACTATGGTTTTTCTAATATTTTGATGTTTAATTGCATGTTACGCAGTCATTATGAAAAGCCCAGAGCTGGCGACATCAAGGATAGTTATGCGGATATTTCTAAAGCTAAACGGCTGCTGGGTTATGAGCCGCGGGTTTGTTTGCGGGATGGTTTGCGAGTGTTGCTTGAAGAAAAATTGGTAGCATGCTAATTGGTTGAAATTGGAGATATAAGGGAATTATTAGATAGGTGGGATCTGCTTGTTGTTGCAGGTATTCCAGCTTACAATGAAGAGAAGACTATTGCGCGGGTTGTTTTGGGGGCTCAGAAGCATGCGCATGTTGTGATTGTCTGTGATGACGGCTCAACGGATTTGACTGGCGAAATCGCAGAGCGACTAGGTGCCGTTGTGGTTCGTCATGAACGAAACGCTGGTTACGGTGCGGCTATGCAGAGCCTGTTTAAGCGGGCACGGGTGTTGAAGGCTGATGTGTTTGTTACTTTGGATGCGGATGGGCAGCATGATCCTGCTGAGATTCCACGGCTAGTAAAGCCCATTGAAGACGGCGTTGCCGATGTTGTTTTGGGCAGTAGATTCATGGATAAAAATGGTACTGCCGAGATGCCTGCATATAGGCAGTTGGGTGTGAATGTTATCACAAAGTCAAGTAATGGCTCGGCTAAAAACGGCGTGAGCGACGCTCAAAGCGGCTTTAGAGCCTACAGCAAACTTGCCATGGAGCAACTGGGAGACATTTCTGAGAACGGCATGAGCGCCCAGCTCGTTTAACACTTCTCATACCATCGCGCTAAAGTTGACATGACAGGAACAAAAAGCTTAGAAGGGAGAAAGACCAATAATTAAAAAATAGGACGCGTGTAAATGGCCAAACAAGTTGTCATCGTGCTCTCTCTGGTTGAAGAAAGCGTAGGAAAAGCAAACAAAGATATTGAAGAAGAGATATTCAACGACCTTTGCGAAGGTAGGCAAGTAATTCCTTGGTGCAAGAAGGTTGAAAAAGTCACTGTGAAGGAAGCGAAGGAATGGCTTGGTCAACCTCTAAGATAGCTCTCATAAACATCTGGATCTCAACCTTTGACTCCAAGATAGCATTAATGGTTTTAACACCCTTATCCGTTAAAGTATACGTCCGCTTCGTCTGAACCTCAATACCTTTTAGCAGTCCCTTTCGCTCCATCGAATACATAAGAGAGTAAACCGTGCCTGGACTAATTAGGAAGCCAAATTTCTTGTGAACAAACTCAATAATGTCATTAGCGCCTAGCGGAATCGAATTTCTAAGTTCAGCTAGAATTATAGTGTCTAGAAAACTCGTAACCATACTTCTCTGTATTTCCTTCAAAACATTACTTTTCAACAAATGCCTTCCTCCACATTTGTTTTAGCAAAATCTTCAAGCTTTTCCACAACCTCCACTAACTTAACAACGAAAGGGTGATTTGGCTTCTCAACCGCTAACACTGAACTCCTTTCAGATTGAAGGACATCACAATAACACGGTATTACACCAATCACTGGATGTTTTAGCATTTTTTCAACCCACTCGATTAAAACGCCTTGATTTTCATTTGACTTAATCCGTATTTCAGGAGAGAATTTATTGACTAAAATCACGGTCTTTTTTTCAAGAGCATCATAGAGTTCGTCAAGCATGTTTTTCGTCCCCTTCAAGTCCAATGTATCCAAAGATGTAACGATAACCGAGATATCGGAACTTACGGCAGCGTTGATCGAAGAATATTGAACACCTGGGCTAGTATCGAAAACGCAGCAATCCACATTCATATCATTAAAAAGCGAAGAAAGCAACGAAAAAACCTTTTTCACTGCTGTAACTTCCCATGCTCTGCTTTTTTCAAGAATATTACTAATTGCTTTCACAGAAGGATTTGCCAGCCCTATCAGCAACCTTCCTTTCAAATTGAACTTCGCAGATACATCTATCATAGTTTGTTCTGCGGTACACTGGCCGTTTAGAAAGTCATTTAACCAGCATTTAATCGGCTCTTGGATTCCTTTTTCGAATACGGTGGACAAGCTGGGCGCACGAAAATCCAAATCTAAAAGAGCAACATTATTTCCCCTGCTGGCGAGAATCACAGCCAAGTTTGTCGCTATCAAAGTTTTTCCAGTCCCACCTCGAGATGAATGAATCGAAATTGTCTTTTTTTTCATTTTTCCCGCTCCATCGATGAATCAATATAGAAATACACTTCACGACCCTCTCGCTTTTTCTTCAGGTAGCCCATCCTCGCCAATTGGTTCGCTGCTGCACTTTCCACAGCCCTTAACCGCTTCGTTTCTTTCGAAATGCCCTCAGCAGTTGCCTTATCCAGTTTGTACAAAACCATTACAGTCTTCCTTAACGATGCGGGCAATGACAACAAAGACACCACGTCAGGCTCTAAATGAGGCTCAATTCGCGGAAAAGCTTCATCGCCTGACTTCTGCTGAAACCTTTCATGTATCTTCAAAATCTCGCCGTGCAATGCAATCAACGAGTCGAGCTTTTCATTCACCTGATCAATTGCGTCAACTAACTTTGTCAACAATAATTCCGAATTCCGACTATTCGTCTCTTTCTTCTCTCCCATGCCCAACACTCTGGCGTATTAGTGTATATACAATAATACATATGTTATAAGCTTTTCCTTATCCGCTTCTGAATCCGAATAAAACGTCCCAAATACGAAGAAAAGCTCACAATTATTAACTAGGAATTAACATAAAATCATCCCGAACAAAATGACCAAAAATCATAATATTGAAGAACGCTACCGCAAAATCCTCGAAGACAACGGAGGAGAAGTTGCAGACAAGGCTAAAATGATTTTGCTTGAAGATCCTGCACTTCAAGAACTGCGAAAACCTCTGGAATTCATTAGTAAAAATTGGCGGGACATAACACCAGCATTAATGAGTCTCTCATGTGAAGCAGTCGGCGGAAAACCTGAAGAAACGCATGATGCGGCGTTAGCCATGTGCTTAATGAATCTAAGCTTCACTATCTGGGATGACATAGTAGATAACGCAAAATCTAAGACATTCAAGCCAACAGTCTTTGGGAAATTTGGCCAAGGCATAACAATCATTAGTGGCGGAATAGCCTCTGCGAAAGCATTTACCATTCTTAATGAAGCTAAAATGGAAAATAGTAAACGCGTAAAAATAAGTAAACAAATTTGGAAGCTATGGAGTAAAATGGCCACCGAGGAAGCTACTACCATTAAAATAAGAGCAAAGGGCACCATGTCAAGTAATGAGAAATTTTCGAAAATAAAGTCAGAAGCTATAGACCTTGGCACATGCCTTAAAATTGGCGCAATAATTGGAAACGGCTCTAATAGTGAAATCAACCACTTAGATAGATATGGCCAATATCTTTCAATTATCCTTGCATTACGTCAAGATTTTCAAGTGTCGGTTAATTTAACGTTGGAGCTGCCTGAAAAAATAAGAAATAATAGATTACCTTATTCTATTATATGGGCAACGGAACATTCAAGGCAACTTGACTTAGAACTTAAAAGGTTAAGTCAAAAAGAAATAATTGATTATTCATCTATGAAGAAATTTATTAAACATTTTTTGGATACAGAAGTATTTTCTTATATCTCAGAAAACATTGACAAATACAAAAAAATGGCTGACGCCGAGTTAAACTGTTTAACAGCAACTGCAGCCAGCCAATCACTAAAGGCATTTGTTGGAGTTCAGTCTACACTTTTTAATGAAAGCTTTACAACTGATAGCACAATGTAAGTCTTTAGAAGAGCTCTGGATATTTTACCTGCCCTGGTGAACTCATATTGAACAGTATTGTTACAACAGAGCTGACATATTTGATTGGTATTTTTGCGTTTCTGCAGATTTTAATAAGTGAGTCTTTATCTTTTTTTTCTACCGCTTCTTCCACTTGGGAAGCAAATTCAGGGGCAGTTAACGATTGTAGACAACCCGATAACTCAGCTATATTTTTGTTTAGATGACTCATGTTTATCACCGTTTGTTTATTTATAGCGTTTTCTTTTTAAATATATCTTATTTAACAATAGTTTTCTTTTTGATATTGCTTATTTACGTAATAGTAATAGCATTTAAAAAGAAATTACTTGCTATCTCAATTAAGGTGCCATACTAAGTGAGCTTATTGAAAAGCGGCATAGAAATATCAAAACGCAAGTTTATATTTATTGTTTATTCATTTTTTTACATTTTTATTTTTTATTACATCTTAGCACAGCTAGTAAATCTTCATGGTTTAACAGCAACAGCAGCGCTAAATTTTGAAGTATGTATCGCTATTTTTGCTAGCAGTTTCTTTGTTAAAAAAATCAATGATATTATTTTTTGTTATATAATGCCTCTTATAACAGTAATTGTATCTATTTTCATTTTTATAACAAACGGACCTTTTCAACTTATCTTTATTTTTTCAATAGCGCCACTCTTTAGTGTTGAATTACTTATCTTTTTCAATTACTTTCAACAGATTACCGTTTCTACAGAACGAGCCCGTGTTGCAGAAGTCGTCGCTTTGGCAGTATTACCGTGTATTTTTATTTTAAGCTTAGTACCCCCAAGCAACGTGAATGCCCCTTATTTTATTTTATTTATTGCTATGTTAAGCTTAGGGTTATTCCTCCTTGTTTTTTTTAAAACAAAAGTAAATAATGTCGAGAGTAAAAAGGAAGTACAAAATTATTTTGAAAAAAAGGTAGTTTTTCTTTATTTGGTTCCATGGCTATTGTTCTCAATTATTAATGTTACACTAGCTAAAAACAATTCAACTCTTATCTTTGAGCAAACATCTGCTTCATTCTATGTGTTCTTGAGTGTTTTACAAGTTATTGGCGTTTGTTTTGGAGCGATTATCGCAGGGTTCGTTGCCGATTTTTTTGGTCGGCGGATAACTTTAGCTGTTACCCTTAGTCTGTATGGAACCAGCTCAGCACTCGGTGGTATATTCACAAACCCTCAAGTATTCTCTGCAGTGTTTTTCATTAATGGTATGAGCTGGGGCATTCTTTTCGTGATGTACATCTTTGTTGTTTGGGGGGATTTAGCGAATAAAGACAACTGCGCAAAAATGTATTCTCTAGGATTAATAACTTATTTCTTATCGCTAGGAATTGGCGTGTTTATTCCCCAAGCTTTCTTACCAATTGGCACCAGTTCGCTTTTAACGTGCTTAATAGCTTTCCTTTCAATCTTCCCAATATTTATGGTCCCTGAAATAGCCTCTACTGATTTTATGGAAAGAATTAGACTAAAACGACATATTAATACAATAAAAAAACTCAAAAATCAGGGATAAATATTGTCTGGTGCTCTGTGGAATGCTATCGCTTCTTTAATATGTGAAAGTTTGCATATCCATTGGAGCACTCTTTCTATTCCCATCGCAAATGCAGAGCAGGGTTCGGAGAAGGAGGATTGCATAAAGCTCAAGAACCAAGTCTGGTCGTTATTATTTAGTCCTGCTTCTTTCATAAGTTGAAGCATTGTTTCTTTTTGTGTTACCATTTGTAGGCTGCTTGCGATTTCACCATAACCTTCTGGAGCAAGTAGATCAGCATATAATGACAGCTCCGGCTTCTCCGGATCTGCTTTACTGAAGAATGTCTCAGGACCATAAGGATATTTCCATATAAAAAACGGCTTATCAAACTTAAGACTAAGATGCCGCTCTAATTCCCAGTCTATTTCTTGTCCCCATACAATTTCATAACCGTCATTTTGCAAGACATCGATAGCTTCGTCATAGGTCAACTGTTTAAACGGCTTCTGTACTTTTGCCAAATCACTGTAGGGACGATTAAAACAATCGAGCGTTTCCTTAAACTCGGATGCCAGAGAACTGCAAATAAAGGCAATAAGTTCTTCCTGAACGGTCATAATTTTTTCTAAGTCGCAGTGTTGAACGACTTCCATTCGCCAATATTCAGTCAAATGCCTCTTACTCGGTTGCTCTTTTCTGAAGCTGGGCGTAATGGTGTAAACTTTCCCTAATTTATCAGCAAAAACCTTCCCATACGGCAAGAACCCTTTAGCCAAGTATGCCCTTTTATCATAATACTTGACCTCAAAAGAGTTTGGCGACTCTCCTAATGCAGGTACCAATATTGGCGCTTGAACCTCAATATAACCATTATTATCAAACCAACTTCTCGCTTTCTTAAGTAAAAAAGCCCTAACCTTGAGCAAATCAACCGTTTTTTTATCTATCAACCTATTTCTCTCCGAGCTAATTCTGGGCTGAATAAAGATAAATAGTGTACGGTAGCATGGCAATAAATTGACAAAATGCCGAACACTTGTTTCGTAACGATTGCAAAATCAGGCTAAGCTAATTAGCCATTGAAATCCTCATAATTTTT
>JBEKKX010000054.1:0-11748 GCA_050010515.1 Bathyarchaeia archaeon | reverse complement strand
TCCTAGACGGTAGACGCAACCTGCCGTCTAGGAAACACACTTAGCGAGTTAGCAAAAGAACCTACTGCCGATTCATCTGCAACCTAACGGTTGCAGTATTCTCGTCAAGTTTTAATAAAAAGGGCAGCCTGGTGGTTTTACACCACTCATGCCTGCAATGTAACGGTTTTTATGAGGCTTATTCTACGATCTTTTCCCAGCTTGTAACTAAGTCAAGAACTTCTTGGCCTTGTTTGCCACCATAGCTCTTCAAACGCTCTCGAACATCAGTCTGAGCTACTGCAGCTTTCTGGAAATCCTGCATTTGCTTTGCTTTGTCGGTTAAGTAAAGAATATTGTCTACTCCTGCGCGTGCCATGCGGACTGATACTGTTAAGAGTTCACTTGTGGTTGGCGTTTCTCTTGGGTCGTCGCCTGGACCGATAACGTACAATGCAATGTTGAGAGGTACGTCTTTTAAGAGTTTCTTGAAGTTACGGGTGAGCATTTCCCAATACCACGGTGTAGCGTAGTTTTTGCTGAACATGACTACGAGGAATTCGTCTGTGAGCGGGGCCAGATCATCAAAGTTAACTCCGAAACGTTCATAGTTGGTAACTGGGTCTGGAAGAACACCGATGACAAATTTTTTCTTGGCTCGGTCGCGTACTCGTTCGCTTACTTGCGCCATGTAATCGGTGATTTCTTTTCTTCGCCATTCATACCAGCTTAAGCCGCTTTTTTCATGGAGTTCCTTACAACGCGGGCATACGCAGTGTCCATGGTCTGCGAAGTGGATGCTGTTTAGCCATATTCCTGGGCTTTTCCTAGCGACGTCTTCGATGTAATCTAGTTGTTCTGCGCGGTGTTCTGGTTGGGTTGCACAGAGAATGTCCCAGCGAACATTGAAGTTGTCGTTTGTTCTCCATGCAGGACCTAGGTCTGATTGTGAAATCCAATCTGGATGATTACGAGCAGTAACGTTGTCTCCGAAAATCGCAATGTTGCTATGCATGTCAGGTTGTGGTGGTAATCGTCTGCCTACTTCTGGTTTCACGCGGAAAAGGTCAAAGTCGAAGCCTGAAACTTTCTTTGCTTCAAACATGTATGTGCCGAATTTCAATTTACTTCTACCTTTTTAGAATCCAAAACGTTTGGCGCTGTAATAAAGTTTTGCATAATTGGTACCGTTAACGCTTGAGTGGCTGTTTTTACTAGTTAATGTTCGGGTTCTTATATAATTGTTAAATAGACAAAATGCTTGCGTAATAGCTGTGCTAGCAATTAAGGCAGTAAAACAAAACTATGTTCCAACGCCTGAAATCCTCCATTTAATAGACGATTTTAGAAAAATGCTCAACGACTGCATACGCATAGGGATAGCAGAAAACGTCACCTCTAAACAATCACTCAACAAGAAAGCGTATCATCAACTTGCAAGATACAATGTTCCAACATACTATCGCTTAACAGCTATCAGCAAAGCAGTCGGAATAATCAGCAACTACAAAAAAACCCTCAAACAGCATCCACAAGCGAAAAAACCGTTTGCAACCAAAAGAATGTTAACAGACTGCTACGGTTTCAGAATCATGGGGCAAAACCTAAGATTAGTCGGCAAACGCAACAAAGGCATATACATTCCTTTGAATAAGCATACGAAAACTGTTATTTCGAGCTATGCCGTTAGAAGCGTTTCTTTGAATGCTTGCACATTATCAATAGCTTTTTCGAAAGAAACTGCGAACAAGATGCCCTTCATGGGGCTAATTGGAATAGATCGCAACCTCGATAATGTAACAACCGCTACTCTAAACGGGCAAACACAGGTTTATGATCTTTCAGAAGCCTCAAGAATCAAAGCTGTCTATAGAACGGTGAAATCTCATTTTAAACGGAATGATTCTAGAATTATAAAGAAGGTTTTCGGCAAATATGGCGAGAAACAGAGCAACAGAGTTAATCAACGACTTCACCTTGTCAGCAAAGTAATTGTACAACAAGCCGTCGCCACTAAACAGGGCATAGTTATGGAAGACCTAAAGGGCATACGCAAGCTTTATCGGAAAGGAAATGGGCAAGGCAAAGAGTACCGTTCAAGGCTTAACAGTTGGAGCTTTTATGAGCTTCAAAGGCAAATTGAGTATAAAGCAGCTTGGGAAGGAATCCCAGTAATTTACGTTAAGCCTCAGAAGACTTCCTCAGTCTGTTCGACATGTGGTTCACCTATAACCGAATGTGCAGAGAGGAACGTCTACTGTTCGCACTGTAATCGTCTTATGGACAGAGATGAGAACGCAGCCTACAATATTGTCCAGCGAGGCTTGAGGTTCAAGCCTGACGGGTTCGCAAGTGAAGCAATGGTAAAGGAACGACAAATGCCTAATCCTAAGAGTCGATGCGAACCAGTAGCTCTTGCAGCCGAAGGTTAAAACCTTTGACAAAACACCTGAAGAGCTAATAGAACCGCATAATTAGCGCAGTATCGGTTGTGAAAAATAGTTTCCTATTTTTGCTATAGCTATGCGGATTCATTGCGTATTTTTGGTTTTTTATTAAGTATTAAACCATGTTTTTTATATTAAAGCGTTGTTTTTCGATTAAGGCAAAGCTTAACCCGTAACATAAACAGTGAAAAATGGAAATAACGAGCGCTATTAATTCTAGCGATTATCTACGCAATCTTTTTAGGGCTAATTCCCTTCTAATCGCAAGTTCCCAATTATGCGAAATTTAAATTGGTTCAAGGTGCTGCGCGGATGAGCCAGTGGCATTCACGAGAAACAGAAGAATTAATCCATCAATTAGATGTGGATCCTGATAAAGGCTTAACCGAGCAAGAAGCAGCACAGCGGCTAAACAAGTATGGAAAAAACTCCTTTGTTCAGCAAAGGGAAATTCGTTTTTTGAGCATTTTCAGGGAAGAAGTAACTGAACCCATGATTCTTCTGCTTATCGCTATAGGAGTACTCTACAGCGTGTTGGGCAATTTAGAGGATGCCCTAACAATAATTGTTGTAATAATAATCCTTGTTTTAGCTGAAGTTTGGAATGAATATAGAGCCAAACGCTCAATCGCTTCGCTAAGGCAGCTGGCGCCACCGACTGCACTAGTACTTAGAGATGGGCAACCAAAAGAGACCCAAACGGATTTTCTTGTTCCAGGCGACATTTTACTTTTAAAAACTGGTCAAAGAGTCCCTGCAGATGCGAGATTACTTGAAGCCTTTGGACTAGAAGTTGATGAGTCCTCATTAACGGGTGAGTCGTTCCCAGTAGCGAAAGATGCCACAGCGACGTTGCCAAGCGAAACCAGAATCACAGAGCAAACAAACATGCTTTTCGCTGGAACAATAACCACTCGAGGAAGAGCCAAAGCTCTAGTAACTGCAACCGGAATAAACACGGAGCTTGGAAGAGTTGCAGGCATAACTAAAGCTGCAAAGGAACCCAAAACAAGCCTTCAGCTGGCTATGAAGCAGCTTTCTAAAACGCTAGTGTGGATTGCTCTTTTCTTCAGCATTCTTATTCCAGTTTTAAGTTACCTTAGACATATACAGCCTAATCCAGCAGAAGCAGTGCTTTACGGGTTATCGTTGGCTTTTGTTGTTATCCCTGAGGAACTGCCCATCATTATCACCATGGTTTTGGGCGTTGGCGGCTACGCGTTATCCAAAAAAGGCGCTATCGTGAAACGTTTACGAGCAGCCGAAACCCTTGGAAACGTAACAGTCATAGCCACAGATAAAACCGGCACTTTAACAGAAAACAAAATGCGACTAGAACATCTCTACTTTGACGGGGCAATCCGCAAGAGCCAAGATTTTAAGGAAAATGAGAAAGCAGCATTAAAAACCGCGTTTTTAGCAAGCGACGCCATCGGAAACATGGAAAGCAACACGGTTCTGGGCAATCCTATGGCTCAGGCAATTCTGGAACGCATTAAACAGGATGGTATTGATACTCAGAATATATCGAAAGATTGGGTTCTAAAAGACGAGTTAAGCTTTGATGTTAAACGAAAACTCGCTTCCTACATCTACCAATATGGTAATTCCCTTGTGGTCTTATCCAGTGGTGCCCCTGAAAGAGTCTTGGCTAACTCTACAAAAATCTTAGTTAAAGGTGAAGAAACCCCGCTCAATGATGCCATAAGAAACGAAATAAGTAGAGTCATGGCGCAAATGGCCCATTCGGGTGAACGCCTACTCGGTTTTGGTTACCGCAGGTTAAATGCTGATTCAGCGTTTGACAAGCAAAATCTTGAAAGGGATATCGTTTTTGTCGGCATTTTAGGCTTCATTGATCCGCCAAGAAAAGAAGTCAAAGGAGCCATCCGCACATGCCAACAAGCCGGCATAAGAGTCATAATGATTACTGGAGACCACCCAGAAACCGCCAAAGCCATCGCTTTTCAGGTTGGAATAAACAGCGTTAACGTGTTAACTGGCATTGAAATCTCAAAGATGAGTGACGATGACTTAAAGAAAGCGTTAAGGAACACTGATGTTTTCGCGCGAGTTACTCCTGAAGATAAACTGCGGTTGGTTCGGCTCTTAAAGGAGAACGGCGAAGTCGTAGCTGTCACGGGTGACGGAATAAACGATGCTCCAGCCCTCAAAGAAGCACATATAGGCATTGCAATGGGCATCCGCGGAACCGATGTTGCTAAAGAAACGGCGGATATGATTTTAACTGATGACAATTTTGCCACTATACAAACCGCAGTTAAAGAAGGACGGAAACTCTACAGCAACTTAAGGAAAGGTGTTCGCTACTATTTAGCCTGCAAAGTAGCTTTAGTCTCCATTTTCCTTGTCCCAATCATACTGGGCATTCCTCTTCCCTTGGCACCCATACAAATCATAGTGCTTGAATTATTCATGGATTTAGCTGCATCCGCCACCTTCGTCGCTGAACCAGGAGAAGCAGGCATAATGAATAAGCCGCCGAACAACCCAAACGAGAAATTCATCAACAAGAGCATGCTTACAAGCCTAGCCTTAGGCGCAGTAAGCTTGTTCGCCGCGGTGACGGCAACTTACCTGTTTACATGGTATGGAAACCCAATCCCATCCGCTCTGATGCATGCGCAGACCGTAGCTTTCGCCACATGGATGCTAGGCCACATACTGTTAGCCTTAAACCTCCGGTCCGACAAAGAGCCACTTTCAAAGCTTGGTGTTCTTTCAAACAAGGTCATGGTGCTTTGGGCATTAATGGCCATAGGTACACTGGTGATTGCAACAAACGTGCCTGGTATAGCAGTCGCGCTTAGAATAACAAGCTTAACCGAAACGGATTGGGTAGTAGTTATCGTTGCCGCGTTTGTAGCAACTTTCTGGATGGAGCTCAAGAAAATACTTCAAAGAGGCACGTAACTTTTAAACCCAAACATTGCTATACATGCCATTAGGAGAGAGTGAGGACCGTGCCTATAAAATACTTTGAAGCCCCAGAAATCAAAAAGCAAGTAGACCAGTTGGCAGAAGAATGCGAGTTCTACCATGTTGTTCCACAATTCGTTTTCTGCGTAAGAAGCAAAGGCTCCAAAGCCAGACGCACAATCGCACGAATTCACGGTTTAGGCAAGATTTGGCAAGGTGTCCTAAACCTTCCGCCCTCATACACTATTGAAGTTATTTCGGAGATCTATGATAAAATGTCTAATGAGGACAAGGAAAGAACTTTGATTCATGAACTTATGCATATTCCAGGCGGGTTTTCCGGCGGTTTCCGTCCGCATAAGGGGTATGTTGAGAGAAAAAATGTTGAGGCGGTTTATAAGAAGCTTCAAAGTGATCGGGCTGCGAAAAAGCAAAAGACGCTTTTCTTCCAGTAATTACCTGAAATTATTGCTTAATGTTTTTAAGCCTCGGAAAGAGGTAATAGAAAGTTGCAGCCTTAACAGCGAAAAGCAAAAAACATGCATAGTTAAATATTTGGCAAAGGCTTAAACTGTGAAAAGTCGTTTGCCATTGGTAATTGAGGTTTAGTGAATGAGACACGTTATGAAAAGTTTGAAGCATAACGGCATATTCGTTCCAGTTTACGATTACAAAGGCTTCAGCATAAAGCTTAACGGTCAGACGGTAAAGCTGACGCCTAAAAGTGAGCAGATGGCGGTTGCATGGATAAGAAAATCATTGTCAACCGTGTCTCCGCCAGATAATGTTTTTAAGAAGAATTTTATGCGGGAATTCCTTGGGCAACTGAAAAAAGATAACCCTTCAGCAAGTTTCTTGGATGCTTTCTGTTCAAAATACTTAACCAGCTTAGATGCCCTTGCAACATTAAACAACGGAAACCACCCGCTCAGTGAAGAAATTGACTTTACGCAAATTATTAACTTCGTTAACCAGGAAAAAGCAAAAAAAGAAGCATTAACCAAAGAAGTGAAAAAGCAGCAAGCTGAAGAGCGCAAAGCTAAACGCTTAGAATTCAAAGAAAAATATGGTTACGCCGAAGTTGACGGACAAAAACTTGAGATTGCCAACTGGACTTCAGAGCCGTCATGCCTTTTTGCCGGTCGCGGTGACCATCCGCAGCGTGGAAAATGGAAAGACGGCCCAAATGAAGAAGACATAATTCTAAACCTTCCGCCTGATGCACCTGTTCCATCGGGACATTGGAAAGGTGTGGTTTGGGAACCTGACAAGATGTACGTGGCTAAATGGGAAGACAAGCTAACAGGCAAAATCAAGTACGTCTGGTTCTCCGATACAGCCTTCCTTAAACAGAACCGTGAGAAAGAGAAGTTCCAGAAAGCCGAAACCTTAGGCAAACAAATTAAGGCAATTGAACAGCACATCCTCAAAAACCTCAACGATGAAGATGATGCAAGACGCAAGGTTGCAACTGTGTCGTGGCTTATTTTAGAGCCGAACATGAGGGTTGGCGACGAAAAAGACCCAGGTGAAGCCGACACAGTAGGCGCCATAACGCTTCGGGCAGAGCACATCAAAATAGAAGGCGACACCATACACTTCGACTTCCTCGGCAAAGACAGCGTCAGATGGATAAAAAACGTCAAAGCCCCACCAGAAGTCATCCGAAACATCCAACACTACATGGAAACAAGCAAAGAATACCTCTTCGAAGGCGTCGACTCCAAAAAGGTTTCACGTTTCCTCTCCGAGAAAATGCCCAAATTAACCGCTAAAGTTTTCCGCACTTGGAGATGCACAAAAACAGTTAGAGAAGAACTCGAAAAAAGCGGAATAGTAAAGGATGACCCAGACTACAAAAAGACTTACGCTGCAAAAATGGCTAATTATAAAGTTGCTGAAGTGGCAAACCACAAGAGAAAGATTCCGCCAACCTTTGACCAGCGCTTAGCCAAAAAAGAAGCCAACCTCAAAGCACTTGAGCAGCAGCTTGAAGTAAAAAAGGCTGCAGGCAAAAAAACCCAATCGCTCGAGACCAGAATAGAGAAAGCTAAGCTTGATATTGAATTGACAAAGCTAACCAAAGAGTACAACTTGGGCACATCGCTGAAATCGTACATTGACCCGACGGCTTACGTGAAATGGGCAAAAAAAGTCAAGTTCGACATAGAAAAATTCTACCCCAAAACCTTGAGAAACAAGTTTAGCTGGGCACTGCAGAGCAGCAAAGCACAAGCAGCCGAGTGCATAACCGCATGAGCATCATCCAAACCAAAGACGGCGTCATCATCTCAATTTTTGTAAAACCAAACTCTCCTAAATGCCAAATAGAATGTGATGGCGACGAAATCATCGTCCATTGCACCGAGGAACCAGTTAAAGGCAAAGTAAACACGGAAATAATAAAGGAATTCACCAAGCTTTTGCACACAAAAGTCGAAATAGTCTTTGGAGCAACCTCAAGACAGAAAAAGCTACTCATAAAAAACGTGGAAAGAAAAGAAATTGAACACCTTCTCCACAAGGAAAGCCCTTAGGCATGCCTGCTAAATATAGTAAAACTGCTTCACAGAGCTAGCATAAAAAAGAAAAATTTACGTAATTAATCTTTAATACTTGCATCTTTTATTATTTAGCTGTAGAGTTTGAGGGGCATAAGCAATGGTCACCATAGAACACGTCGAAGAAAAGGAAGCGCCATTGGAAGAAACCAAAGTCCTGATAGAGGCGTACCTAAAGAAGTATTTCAAGAATAAAAAACAAGTGTACCCCAGTGATGTCGCGGACGCATTAGGTTTGAGGTATGAAACTGTCCGTCAAGTTTTTGTTGACTTAGAAAGAGAAGGCAAAATCCAAGAGAGCCGATAACAGGCTATGTCCAAGCCATTCTTGAATTATCATGCAAAAGAAAACGATGCCATAAAAGGCGAGCGTATAGTAATCGAAGCTAGACGGTTCAGCAACCCGGTAGCAATAAGCGGAAAAACCAGCAGACAAGGCGCCGCTAGAGTAAAAGCTGACAAGGCAGAAGCATGGGTTGAACGAGCCTATGTAGCTGGCCCCAACTTTTTGAAGTAACGTTAAAACTTTTAGCTCCATTGAAAAAAGGAAAATAGAGAATCAAAATAAAATGAACTGATTTTGCAAATGTTGATTTACACAACAGGATATATTACGAGAACCGAAATATCCCTTTTAAACCAAACAAGCGCTTCATTTGGGTTTCTGTTGGGCTTATTGTGACTTCTAGATGGTGCCTGTGAGTTTTTGGTTCTCTTTCCTCGAGGACTTTCATGGTTAGTTTTGGGATTATTAGGCGGCCGTCGCTGGTCATTTTTGCGGGGAACTCTTCTGGGTAGCTGTCGGATCGAGCAGACTAGAGGTAAACTGCATCAAGGAAGCTGGTAAACCTTCTCTTCTGTCAGTATCTCGGTTGCATACTTCAGAACGGCGAAGATATCTTCTTGCTTAAGCTGCGGATAATTTTTCAGTATATTCTCAGTTGTCCAGCCGTTGGCAAGTAAGTCAAGGATGAATTCAACAGCGATTCTTGTGCCTTTTATGATGGGTTTTCCCACCAAAATCCCCGGATCAACTGTTATTCGCTCTTTCCACTCTTCAACCATTGACAACGCCTGCAAAAACATGGCTAAGATGGAATATAAACATCTTGCCGCAAAGCGTACTAAAAAGAAACAAATTTATTGGCTTTCTGAGTTCCATTTGAAAAACAAAAAAAAGTTAAGTAAGGATAACGTTTTTACGCAAAATGAATGCATAATAAGACGCATGAATCCAGCCGTGAAGGCTCGCCCGACAAAGAGACATAGGCAGACCACAAGGTGGATAGTGGTTGCCTCGGTTGCGCTTCTTATTGCGATGCTGTGTACGGTTGCGTATTTTTGGTATCCTGCAAGCAGCAGCAAGCAAGCGAACAACGAGTTGAATAACGAGCTGAACAGCATGCCAGCAGGTTTTCAAACTCTTGCAGCTAACTACTTGGGAGTAATGAAAAATTTGAATTCAAGCCAAACCAAAGCCAAAATGGCAGCGCTTCTTAACCCAAGCTACAACCAGACTGATCTTTTCGCTTGGGAATCAAGCAAGTTAACGTTTGCCAGTGACCCATCAGGCTCGTATGAGGATCCATTCCAAATTCTGGCAAGCGGCGAGGGCATTTGCCTGCAATGGAGCATAGTTTATGTTTCTGCGTGCCTTGCGCTTGGCTACCAGAGCAGGCTGGTAGTCGCTGTTGACATGTCAAGCTGGACGTTCATACATGTTTGGGCGGAAGACTACTACAACGGAAGCTGGGTTCACGTGGATCCCTCAGATAAAGTGTGGAACGACCCGTCACGGTACCTGAGCTGGGACTGGGGACCATACATTGGGTCAACTGTTAGAATTTACGCGTTTGAAGACGGCTCATTCCAAGACGTAACCTCCACCTACAGCGCACATTAAGCTAGACTACACTCAGGAAGAGATTAAGTGTTTGTATTGCCCAAGTTTCTCCTGATATCCTTAATTTTGTCAAGCATTTTTGTTTCAGCATTTTCAGGGGGCAAAGCGTCATTGGAGCCTCCTGCAGGGCTAATTGTCACTTCAAGAATGCATCCTGTCATGTTTTTTTCTTCTCTTTGCTTGAAGACATTCATGGTTAGTTTTGGGATTGTTAGGCGGCCGTCGCGGGTCATTTTGGTGAGGAAGATTTCTTCTTCGTAGTTTTCGGAGCCGAATACTCTTACGTTTGCTTTTAGGAGTTCGCCTTGCTCCATTTTGTAGCGCCAGCGTAGAAGGTTTGGAATTTGGATGCGGTTTCGGTTTTCCAATTTCGCCTTGAACGATGTAATCTCGGTTAGAGGCATGTTACTTTACCCTTTTTTACCCTCAATTACCCTTAAATTCCCAAAAATACCCATAGAAAAACCAAGATTTAAACCCTGCCCCAAAAAAGCAACCTAAAACACAAACACCAGAAAAGGGAAGAGATATCATTTTTACAAGCAATTTCACAGGCAAAAAAACCAGCTGCTACGTCAGAGGTTTAGTTTTGCTGTTGTTTGAATCTGAGCATTGCAGCGATGCCGCCGAAAGCGTTTTTCAGCATTTGGCCCTCTTCCGTCTCAGTTGAAATTATCTCTACATCCGTGTTTGACATTTCCGCCAGTTCAGCTAAATCATCTATGGCATCTTTTTTCTCCACAGCTGTCATGGATGGCGCGTTGCATTTTGGGCAGGGTTTCCCGACTAAGCTTTGCTCGAAACTGGTTACTTCTTGGCTTTTGAGGGTGTGTTGTTCTTCGTAGCCGCAGGCGCTGCATTTAACCGTGACACGAACCAAATCCAGGCTCTCAGACATGAGGAGCAAGCGGACTGCTCCTGCCTGCAGAAGCCGCCTCACTTCTGCTTCGCCGTAAGTTATCATTCCAGTGTCATGGCCAACTTCGTAGAGGAATTTCTGCATGATTTCTTTCTCTTCGATATAGCGGACTTTGCGCATGATTTCAGGCGCTTTAGCCACCACTTCTTTAACGCCTTGCTCTTCCACGTAAGCAGTGTCAACGACATCAAGAATCTTATCTTTCAGTTGGTAGTTGAGGTAGTCGCCTTTCTCGAAATCGTATTTTGTCGGTCCAGGTCCGCCTAGAATAATGCCTTTTAACGTGTCAATAGGCAGGAAAGTTTCGTTTGCGTGCACGCCTACTCGGGTAAAATACTCGTTTAGCTGCATGTCCCTTAAGCGTTCATATCGCCTAGCTGATTGCCCACCTGCCTTAGTTTTACCTGTAACCCCAGAGTGCATTTCCCTAACAATTTCCAGTCGTTTGCCCTGCAGGGTTGCAATGGTAGCGTTATTGGCGTCCACCAGCAGAATGCCGTAGGTTTCTTTCTCCCGCAGCATCTCCTGCAGATACTCAGTGTGGAACCGTGAATCACAACGATAAAGAAAAATCCTGATAGACTCAGGCGGAACAATCACGTAGGATTCCATGCGTTCAGTACCTGGCGCACCACCTTCCTGCAGAAGAGCACCAGTAAAAATCACTATGCCCTTTTCGCCTGGATCCTTGAAGAGCTTGAGTTTCTGCTGAGCTTTAGTGATTGCGTCTAGAACGTTTTTGCGTGTAACGTTGGATTTGATGTTGCTGGCTGTTCCATATTCGTTACGCAGAAGGTTTAAGGCATCGCTGATTTGTTTGCCCGGCGGAACATAAACAGTGATCAGTTCCGTGTGGCTGCCCTCTTTGCTGGCTAGGGCGTTAAGTGTTTTTCTTAGCCTGAATAGTTCAAGGGACGATTTTTTCGCTGTACTCAAATAACTTCACTAAATCTATCTTTAATCGGATAACTAACGTTAAAAGGAATCAAATAAAAGTTC
>JBEKKX010000053.1:0-11807 GCA_050010515.1 Bathyarchaeia archaeon | reverse complement strand
GTGCAGTGTCTACAGTACATTGCGCATCGGTTACTAACCAGAAAAAGGACTCTGTCAGGGTATCGATGGGTAATTCCTTTGGTGGGGCTGTCTTTGTCTTCATGTAAGGGGTCTTTCATGTCATATTTTGAAATTTTTAGTTCGGCTGGATTAGGAAACGCTTGCTTAAATATGGAGTCATTACGGTAATTTTCTTTTTTTATTAATGATGCATAATATGGTGTTATGCTCAGCGGAAATTTGCGGATTGTTTTTTCAAGTTCTTTATGTTCTTTTTCTGTGAATGTAATACCTGTAAAATTTTCAAAAGCAGCAACAGTTTTTATCGAATTATTCAGTTGCCATTTATAGTCTTTCCACTTAGTAACACTTATATTTGCTTCAGCATTTTTAGCGGCGTATTCTTGATAGCTGATGATGTTTTCATTTTTTTCAACAACCAATTGTTTCTCCTCCAGCGCTTTCTTGCCATTTTCTGTAGAGGTTTTAAGATTTTATAGCTTTTTGACAACTGAAATTCGCTAAAAAGTCAAGTTCGCTTAAGGATAACGAACAAACTGCACTTCGCAAATAAGTCAAGTCTCTTAACAAAGCCCAGATGCATGCGAAAAACCTTCTGGATTCAGCAAGATTATTCTTGTTTTGCTTTGTCAGGTTTTTTCTTCTATTATTTATCGTTAGATTATTATTTAGGGCGAAGAATGCTATTGGCGATATGACTCGCGTTAAGGCTTTAGGTTTGCTTTCAGGTGGATTGGATAGCATTCTTGCTACAGAAATGATTTTAAAGCAAGGCATCGAAGTGACTGCCTTTAACGTTAGAAGTCCATTTTGCCTCTGCAAAAAAAACGGTTGCGCATCAGTGGACGCAGCTAAACAGTTAAATGTACCCTTAAAAGTGGTTGCTGCTGGGAACGATTATTTACGGATGCTTCGCAAACCCAGGCATGGTTACGGCAGGAACATGAACCCCTGCATTGACTGCAGAATTTTCCTCATGAAAAGAGCCAAGAAGTACGCAAAAGAGATAGGTGCAGCTTTCATTTTTACAGGCGAAGTTTTGGATGAACGACCAATGTCTCAGCATTATCAGGCAATGAGGCTTATTGAAAAGGAAGCCGGATTGAACGGTAAAGTTTTAAGACCATTGTCCGCCAGATTGCTGCCTGAAACGGATGTAGAAAAGAGAGGTTTAGTCAACAGGTCTATGCTGATGGATATTCAAGGGCGGTCAAGGAAGCCTCAGTTTAAGCTTGCAACCGAGTATGGCATTAAAGATTACCCTTGTCCTGCCGGCGGATGCCTATTAACATGCGAAGAATATGCAAAGAAAATCCGAGACCTCTTCACCTACAAGAAACGCGTTTCCATGGCTGATATCGCTTTGCTTCGAGTTGGCAGGCACTTTAGAGCGGGCAAAAACAAGATAGTTGTCGGAAGAAACGAGGCGGAAAACAAACTTTTAACCGCTAGAAAAGCTCAAAGCGAATACTATTTTGAACTGCCCGAAATTGTCGGTCCGATAACGATTTTGCAGGGACCGAAAACCAAAAACGCCATTGAAACAGCCGCCAAATTAACGGCTTATTATTCGGATGCTAAAACAGGCGAAGTCAAAGTGAACTTTGGCAGAGAAACCCTCAACAAATCCGTAACTGTATCAGTACCAGATGATGCTGATGTGGAAAAACTAAGAGTTGGCAACATAAAGAACTAAGCGTTTCTTTTGGGGAAAAACGATTTTTTAGGCTATTCGAGCTCTGCTTTGTCTTAGGGATTTGTGTGTGTGCTCAAGCCTACCCTCCGGTCTACTAGATGCTTCTAATATGCTTCAAATATGATTCAACATAGTTCAACATAGAATTAATGCCCCGCACTTTGCATGTAGAATTGGTGAAATTACATGTACTTTTTGGCACAATTAACATGAATTTTAATATTAGATGTTCAAATATGCTCTAAATAGGCGCTTTATCCCTCAAGGAACTGGAGCTTGCTGGCTAGCAAAAACTTATCCCTTAATCGCCACCTAATAGCTGTTTGTGAAGGTTAAAAATTGACCATTGAGTCTAACAGGACTATGGGTGGAATTGCCGCTTGTTTTATTCTAATTGGTGTAGTGAGTCAAGTTTCTGAGCTTTTCCAGTATGCTTTACCAAATTCAAGTGTAGCTTACTTGGCGCTTTCAGGAATCTCTGGCATTGTTGGTGTTTTAGGGTTAGTTGGTTTACTTTTATTTTTTATAGCGATGTATGGTTTCTCCAGAGACTACGGCGACCATCGAATATTCGATAATCTGTTATACGGACTTATCATAGTTATAATTGTAGGTGTAATAGCGGGAATCTTCACTATTATACTTATACTCTCAAATATCGGTAGTATTATTCCAAACTTTACTTCAGCACCTGCTTCTCCATCACAAATAACATCGTCAATGCTAAGTTCTATACTGCCAGTTCTTCCGGTCTTTGCGGTTATCGGGCTGATTTGGGTATTGTTTAACGTGAGAGCCTTTAATTTGTTGGCGGACAAATCCAAGGTACTGTTGTTTAGAACTGGTGCTATAGTGTTGTTAGCTGGCGCCTTAGTAAGCGTCTTGCTCACAATTATATTTGCGGTTATAGGGTCTTCGGTTTCGCTTTCCTTCAATTCCCTGCTGACTTTCATGATTCCAGGCGGGTTAGTTCAGGATGTTGCTTGGGTGTTGCTAGCGATGGCGTATTTCAGAATAAAACCGCCAGCGTCCCCAGCGATTGCACCAGTCAATGTTCAGCCGGTTCTAAGTGTTTCAGCGCAAGTAAAATACTGCTCCCACTGCGGAGCACCAAACCAAACAGACGCCATATACTGCACACGTTGCGGACAAAAACTATAACTTTGCATAGAGCACCTTTAGCCTCTTTTTTTAGGGTGAAGCGATAGGTAAAATTATATTTGTAAGTGTTTTCATTAAAGAGCCGAAAAGGGTCCGTGGCGCAGTACGGATAGCGCGTCAGCCTTCTATCGCCCGTTTTGGGGTGTGAAGAGAGCTGAAAGTCATGGGTTCAAATCCCATCGGACCCGCTCCCTTTTAGGTTCAGGTCTACCACACCGGTTAAATGTATTCAGCCGAAAGAGGTTTTGTAGGGAGAAAAAGGTTGTGCGCGGGAGCGATTACTCGTCTCTTTTGAATGACAAAGCGGTTAGGCGTTGGCGGGATAATGTCGCCCGCGGTTCGGTGATAACGGCCGAGGTATATCTCAGGCGTTTAGGATATTTCTGTAACGATTTGAAAATTGTGCCAGGTAACCTTCTTGAGATGAGCGAAGAAGAGCTTTATGATTTGCTTTTAGAAAAATAGCCTTATTCTTCAACTTAGAATAGGAACTCAGACCCGTTTGGGGCTAAGTCCGGTCCGACTCAGCCCTGTGCGCTGAAGCGCTTGCGGGCTGTTTTTCAGCTTTTTTTCACTGTCGGCGATTTTCAAGCTGATGGTTCCGCCCCCTTTTGGGGTCAAATTCCATAGAGACCCAGCCCACTTCAGGTTCGAATCTCCAAGAATGGGGATAGCACCGAGTAAATCTAGCGTACTACCACGATGACTGCGTGGTTGGTTTATCGTTGGCTGCTTGGCAACTAAAGTGATCTTCACCTCCAGGCATAGGCGTTGGCTTCGTGCCCCATTAATCCCGTGACGGTGATTTGTTAGCGCTTAGCGCGTTCGTTCTCCATCACAAGTTAGTTAACGTTTTATTTAATTTTCCAGAAAGAAAAACAGAAAATAGAGAAGATTTTGACTAACCTATTAAGTGAACCAGTACGAATAAGTTTCGCTTATGACGTCCATTAGTCCGTTAGGTGTCGTTATGCTTACGCCCGTGCCCGATTCAATTATCTCGTTTAGTCCTCTCAGGTTCCCTTTCGTGCCGAACGCACCTCCAACCTCTGAAAATAGTACTCCGAAAATCTTTTGTCCATGAGTTATTGTTAGTCCATAGGCAGTTATGGTTGGTCCATTATAGGTGTACCAGCCAAGTCCATTGAATGTAAGGAATGCGACTCCCTTAGCAACTCCTGTTTTGTAGTTAAATACAGCCGCTGAATGACCTGTTCCAGTGAAGCTCGTCAAACTAAGCTTAACATTGTTTGTAGTTGTGGCTACAGCCGTTCCCCATGGCGATCCAAAGAACGTTATTTCTCCGTGAGCTCCTATGGCATGCTGGACATTATTTGCGTCCACATAGACGGTTCCAGGGCTGGTCCCCATGCCAATTCCTGTTTGTGTGAAAGTTCCATGTTGTGGTTTGCAAGCCATAGCTGGTGCGGCCGTAGCAAACAACATCACCAAAGCCAGTACGGGAACTAAAATCATAATTCTTTTCATCTTCATCTTTTTCACCTCCCCTTAGCGGTGTTGTCCAATTGTTTTGGGGTCGGAAAATTATATGGGTATTTTTCCTGATTTTTCCGAAAAGAGATTTTTTATGCGCAAATTCCAAAAGAACATCTCAAGCACATATTTCATCGAAAAATGTGCCCAAACTCAATGCTGAATCCTTTTACATAAATGCATGTTAGGAAGCCTCATCTTAATACGGTTCTATTTTGGTAGGTAAAGCAAAAACGAATTGGAAAAACGTGTTAAGGAGCTTTTTAGTTTGTTATAGATGAGTTTCCCGTGATTGTTCTCCATCGAGCGAAGATGTATAATATGACGTATGTGGTGCCGTTACTCTCTGCGGTGGCTCGTTGGCGAAGGAGTATTTTTATTTATCCTACTGTTTGGTTTGCTTCGTCAACGACTTGGAAACCTCCTTTTTTGTTGCTCTGCATTACCTGCATAGCTATTTTTAGAAAGCAGAACTTGGCCTATAGATAAAAATACGAAAAGAATACTCCCATGATTTATCGAAGTCGGCTTTAATTCTTGAATGGGCTGTTAAGAGGACTGGTCAACGTAGCGCTTTACGTTTTCTTTTTCGTATGCAATTCTGAGTTTGAGGATTTTTCCTCCCCGACCTCTCTCGCCTTGAAACAATCGAACCTCAACTAATCCTAGATGTTCCAATTCGGACAATGCTGTTCCACGACGACCAGAAGCACCATACACACTGTATTTGGATATCCGCCCCTGTTTCACGATATCCATTAACGTTCTCCATCCAGACCGCTCCTGCGACAATCTTCGGCGAACATAATCTTCAAAAAAAGCGCTAACCAAAAAGTCAAACGCTCTCTCCGTAACTTCAGATTTGAACCCAAAGTTAGCAGATGTAGTCGATGGTGCTCTTTCTTCGTTCATTGCTGATACAGGTTCAACAGATATTTTTATCGGTTTGAGCCTACTTGTTTTGGTCTTTCCTAATTCATTTAAGTATACTATTTTCGGGTTTAAACTGAAAGCCCCAGTTTTCACTGCCTGCAAAGTAAGCTTGACGGTCACGACTTGGAAAGCGCTGATTTCTCTGTTTTTCATTTCGATGCAACAGTTTTGCAGGCTGCACCAAGGCGGCAGAACGGCTGCTTTGAACCCTTCGGAAGGAATTACGCCTTCAACTTTGACGAGCAAACCCGGCTTTCTCGAGGCGTTGACGAGGTCGAGACGCATTTCAAACTCCTCGCCAACTGTTACCTCTCTGCGAACCATCAAACTCGCCTGCAAACTTACATGAGCAAACCTTTTTTCCATATCTCGATACAGCTTCTGGACTCCTTCAAGCATAACTTTAGCATCCTCAACCCGTCCCTCCCTTTCAAGAGCCCAAGCGTAAAACAGTCTTCCACGCACTTCATCTCCCCCGGCTTGATTCGCCTTTAAAGATTCGATGCGTTCTTTGAAGAACTGGGTTGACTCCTTCCACTGGCCCTTTCCAGCAAAAAAGACCGCCTTGGCTAATGTCCCATTAGTAAAAATGTTCGTTTGCACTTCTAGAGGCAGTTTCATGAGTTTCTCAAAGTATTCTTCTGCATGCTTCAAGTCTCCAAGTCTAACATATTCCCTGCAAAGGTTAGAGTAAACCATCCCTGGAGCTACGAGGTTATCTGTCTTCTTCGACGCGTCCAGAGCTTTCAGACTGCAAGACAACGCCTTTTCCCAATCACCCATAAACTCATACGCCCAAGCTGAAAAAGCATGCGCATAAACCAATCTGTTATAATCACCCATCTTCATTTTCTCATTAATTTCTATGACCCTTGCGAGCACGCCCAACGCTTCATGAATAAGCAATAGCATCTCCGCAAATACTAAGCCTGCAGCCCAGCATGCTTCCATTTGGAAGTGAAAATCGCCTAGTTCCTCAAACAGCGCAATCGCACGCAACGATTCAGCTATTCCCTTTTTCGGCTCGCCTGACAAAGTATGCATTGTCCCTGCTCCGACTAAGGTTAAAGCGGCGTCCCAAAGAGAATACTCTTCCTCAAAAACATGCAAAGCAGCTTTGAGATCTTCAAGCGCGTGCATGCGATCTTCGGGGGCGAGCGTTACCATATTCTGCATTATGTAGACTCTTCCTCTTTGCGTTAGAACTCTTGCGCTTTCCAAACGGTCAACGGCAGCATACGGCTCGGCTTCCTTCACAAGCTCCATCAAATGAGGAATATCCATGCATTGGAAGGCAGATTCCATTGCCTTTCTGAGCACTCGCAACTTAACAACCCCCATTTCATTTTTGCCCAGATCCTCAAATGTTCTCATTGCTTCTTTGAACATGCTGTTGGCGTAGTAAGCGTCGCCCAGCCCTTCCTGGGCCTTTCTTCTCGTTTCAATGTTTTCTGGGTTTTCGGAGACGCTCTCCAAGACGTATGTGAAGTGTTTGATGGCGCTCTCGTTGCTCCATCTCGCTAGCGCATTTTCTCCTGCGGCTAAGGCGTATTTCACTGCTTTCTCCTTGTTTCCTGCCTGAGCATAATGATACGCTAAGTCGCTGAACGGCAGCTTGCCCCCCTTGGAGGCGCTTTCCAGTCGCTCCGCAATTTTGGCGTGGTAACCCTTCTTCAAGGCCAGAGGAATCTCTTCGTAAATCGCATCCCGAGACTTTGCATGGTCAAACTTGAAGGAATCTTCCTCGCAAAAAACCATCGAGGTCGACTGCGCAATAGCATTCAAAGTTTCAAGAACCTCCAAATTGTCTTGGGCGAGCACGGCTTCGAGCAATTCAACGTCAAACTTCTCTCCGATAACAGAAGCAGCGTCAAGTACCCTTCTTTGGTTTCGTATGAGTATACTTAGTCTCTGCAGGATTATGTCCTTGATTTTGGCGGGTATCCCTAGTTCATTTGCGGATAAGCGCCATTGGTCGTGTTCTTGAGTTAGGCTGTGGCGTTCATGCAGCATTCGCAGTGTTTCCACGATGTAGAGGGGGTTTCCTTGGCTTTCTTTTGTGAGTTTTTCCACGAGTTCTTGCTGCAGATTTCCGCCTAGCATGCTTTTGGCGATTGCAGAGACATGGGTTTGGTCTAGGTTTGGGAGTTTGATTTCTTTGTAGAGATCTTCCCGCTTCATTTGGCGGAGCGTTTCAACGAGCGGATGCGGGCGTCCTTGGGCGTCGACCGTTAGTGCTTCGCTTCGAAAGGTGGCTAAGACCAGGATTCTCTTAGAGTTTATGGCACGGCTAATGTAATTAATCAGCGCGAGCGAGGCGGAGTCTGCCCAGTGTATGTCCTCTAAAACCAGGATTATGGGTTTCTCGTAGGAGATGGCTGATAGGGTTTGTGTGACTGTGATGAAGGTTTGGTCTTTCCACACTTGAGGAGCCAACGTTTCGCGTCTTCCGGTTTTCTCGTTTTGTGTTGGACCCATGAACCAGCGTTTTATTTCCTTTTCCTCGTTTCGGATTTGCCTGGTTTTTGGGTGTGTTAGATCTCGGCTCTGGGTGGAGGTAGCGAGTTTGTTTTCTTCTGTGAAGTAGCCGGTGAAGGCTTCGAAGAAGGGGAAGTATGGAACGTCAGCGTTGCTGAGGCAGTACCCGGCCAGCGCTGACACGTCTTGTTTTTGTTTTGCAGAGTTTAGGAATTCTTTTATGAGTCTGGTTTTTCCGGTTCCGGCCTCTCCTGATATGAAAACTGTTGTTCCTTTTCCCTGAACAGCCGAATCCAGATGGCGCGTTAGTTCTTCAATTTCACGTTCTCTGCCTACCAAAACGGGTTCAGCTAAGATTTCAGTTTTCATAGTTTTCTTTGCCTACCAACTCAAGTACAACCCCACAGTTACTCTATTATTGACGCTACTGCGTATTTTAAACTTAAGAATCAACACCAGAATCAGGCGCCAATTTTAGTAAAGAGTTTTGACAAGTACCAAACATAATAACTATAATCTCATATATTAGTTAGATAAATAGCAGAAAAACATGAGCACCCCACAGCCGACTATCAAGAAAAGTCTTAAAAGGCAATTGTTCGTGCCCGCCTTGCTTTTGGGTATGTTCTTAACATTCACATTTGAGGTTTTCTTAAGCAATGCTATGGTAAACGTAGCCTCAACGCTAAAAGTTACGGTGGGAACCGCAAGCCAGATTTTGACCATCAGCTCTTTTGTGGGTCTTATTGTAGGTTTTATCATGGGCTTTTTGACTGTCAGATTCAAACATAAGTCATTGTTCCTGCTTGGCATGGCGCTTTTTGGCGTCGGAGCATTAGGTTCGTTCTTCGCCCCAGATTTTGAGTCCATTCTGTTCTTCAGTCTCTTTCTTGGAATAGGTGCAGCAATGATTGGCATTGTGGTTTTCGCCTTAATCGGAGATTTTTTGCCTTTGGAAAAAAAGGGAATGGCAATTGGGTTAGCAATGGGAGGTGTGTTTATTGCGAACTTAGTTATGCCTCAAGTGACGAGCGTAATTACGAATGCTGCGGGATGGCGCTTTGTCCTTTTGTGGTTTATCTTTCCAATCGCCGTAGTTAGTTTGCTCTTTGGCTTTTTCGTTCTTCCGTCGAAACCGCGGCAGGAACAGACTGCAAACAAGCCTCAATATTTGAAGGCTTTCAAACAAATCTTGTCAAACAAATCCGCACTCGCATGCCAAGTCGGAACGACGCTTGCTAACTTCTCATTCCTAGTGCCTGTTTATGCAGTGTCGTTTTACAGATTATATTTTAATGAGTCTTTGAGTACGAGTGCGATCTTCTATTCGATTGCTTCAGTAATAGGGATTTTGGGTGTCATAGTTGGGGGGCGATTGATTAATCGAATCGG
Source organism: Bathyarchaeia archaeon (assembly GCA_050010515.1). Lineage (GTDB taxonomy): Archaea > Thermoproteota > Bathyarchaeia > Bathyarchaeales > Bathycorpusculaceae > Bathycorpusculum. Next base: position 2,632 of record JBEKKX010000053.1, on the reverse strand, counting down.
AAGAAAGCCTCTTACTGTCGTGGCAAGTGTAATTTCGGGAATATTCGCAGTTTTGATCGCCTTTATGCCTAACGCGTGGGCATCTGCGGCAATGTGGATGGTATCAGCAGGCTTTGCCAGTGTATCGATTACGGGTCTTAACAGTTTGGCTCTCGAACAAGTTCCAGGTTTTCGAGGCACGATGATGTCTCTAAACGCATCATTTCGGGACATTGGCATCATTGTGGGATTGATCATAAGCGGTTTGGTTCTAAACCTTTACGCTAACAACTTTCAAATCATATTTACAATGTTTGGGGTTTCCGGCGTAGCCTCAGCCTCCGTTGTGTTCCTGTTTGCAAAGGACACCGTTAAACCCCCAGTTCGGGGGTAACCCAGGTCAGGCTTATTCTCAGAGCGCACTTTTGCTGGTAAATTGGCGTCAAAATCCTATTCCCGCCATTTTTTTACAAACTATTTTTAATTCGTGCATTGGTCAAGTTTTTTTTATCGAGGAACGAAATGTTTGGCTCTGGCTAAAAACGTTGAGGAAGGACAAGCTAAGGCTAAAAATCAAATAACCCGCGGAAAAATAGAGTATTGCAATCCCGAATCCTGCACAAACATTTGTCCTTCGAAGTTGCTATGATATTTGCGTATTAATTATGGATTTGCTTAATATTTTAAGCGCATCCCATCGGACCCGCTTTAATTTCACTAAAACGACTTGATTTGAGATTATTTGGAGTTTATTGAGTCTTATTGAAATCCATAAGATTCTTACTGTTTTCAGTAAGATTAAGATTAAACAGTAATGGTTGATTTTCTGGTTACTATTGTTTACGGATCTCTTGCGCTGAGGTTTTTTGCTTTTTGATTTTCTCGAGGGTCAGTGACCAGTTGGTGAAGCAGTCCCACAGCAGGCTTGAGTCGGTTCGATCTTGGGTGTTGCTCATTGCGTTGCCTTGAGATACTTGTTGAAGAATGCCAAAGTCATCGTCCATGCGTCTTCGGCTGCGGCTTTGTTGTACGAGGGTCTTTTCTCGTTGAAGAAGGCATGTTGTGTCCCTTGGTAGATTTTCATTTGGAAAGTTTTTTTGTACTTGATCATGCTTTCTACTAGGGCGGGAACGCCGCTGGTTATTCTTTGGTCCTCCCCAGCGTAGATTCCAAATATAGGTCCTTTAATTTTGGCAACTGCTTCGAGCGGTTTCGGGTTTGCGCCGTAAAAGGGAGCCGCAGCGTTGAATGGGTACATGGTTGTAAGCTGGTAAGCTAATCCGCCGCCGAGGCAGAAGCCTGTGATTCCAAGGCTTTCAGGGTCTACAGTTTCTACGTTTTTGACGAAGTTTATGCAGCAGAGCAGGTCTTCGACCATTGTTTTTTCGGCGTTTTCTCGGCCCGTGAAGAAATAATTGACAATTTTCCGGTCGTCTTCAGGCAGATTCTCCATTAAGCTCTGGACTGCGTTTGGGTCGCTGCGTTTTTCTGGGGGAATCTGCCAAATATGCATCATGGCTTTCTCGATAGCTTGTTCAGTCAGCAGGTCTTTCTGTCGGCTGAAGAGATGCGGGGCTATGCTGGCGAAACCTTGTTCAGCATATCTGTTTGCAACACCCTTAATCTGCTCGTTGAGACCCCAGGCTTCGTGGACGATGATGATGGCAGGCTGTCGGCCGCCAGTTTTAGGAGTGGCAATATAAGCTATCATGTCAGAGTCATCAAAGCACTTGATCGTTACAGTTCGACTTGAGAATTCCATTCTAGATCATATTAACCTCTCATGAGTTACTATTTAACCGTTCTGCCAGCGCGCACTGCAAGCTGGTTTGTCCTAAAATATGAACGTTTATTTTTGGGTTGGAGAGTTTTGGTTATCTGGCAAGAATTTGGTAAAGATTTGAGTGTAAATCTGGAAAATCGATTAATACTCTTCCACTTTAAATGGTTTGAAAACTTGATCGAGCAAAGGCGGCTTGAAGAACGAAGCAAACACAACGGTGTATGTATTGGATTTGACCAAAATAGACGGAAGCGGAGCGCGCTTTTTCTCTGACATCCCAGCATAAACTCATTCACGTAACGTACGCACATACACTAACGCGTGTGCCATGAAGAAACTGTATGCTAAAAATGCCAGCGTTAAGAATTAAACATAAAAGATGAAAAGAATGAAACGAAACCGAATACCAACAGCGCGTGCGAAATTAAAAGTAGATTCAATTTAAAGGGGGAATAAGATATTCAATTAAGAAAAATTCTGGCGTCGGTTCTGATTGTATTTATTGTTGCTGGCAGTATAGGCGCTGTTGTGATTTTGAGCAAAAAAAATCCTTCTCCACCTCCCATAGCACATACGATTCAGATAGTGAACGGAACAGCTAACGTTGATGCTGGTGCTTATGTAGATTACCAGTTCATTATTCCGCCTAATGCATCAAACATTCATGTATCAGGAACGTTTACGGTACAAGGTGGTAGTGGCAGCGGCATTATAGTTTACATTTTTGACAGCAGCAACTTTGAAGATTATGCGACTGGCAGTTACTTCGGTGCGCTCTATCAAAGCGGGCAAACCACAACCGCTTCAATTAGTTCCAACCTTGACTCAAATGGAACTTACTTTCTTGTGCTTGACAATACATTATCTACG
>JBEKKX010000052.1:0-14032 GCA_050010515.1 Bathyarchaeia archaeon | reverse complement strand
CCAGGAGCTTCCTCAAGCCACTGATACGAGTACGGACTAGTGCCAGTCGTAACTGTGGTCGAACTCAAAGCTGAAGTTTGACCCCGATCAACCGTACCCGCAGAAGCAGACGCAGTCGGAGCGACGAGCGCAGAGTTCACCTTAACCGAAACCGCACCGGAAGTCACAACAGCCCCACCGCTGTCAGTCACCTGAAGCTCAAAAGAGTAAGTGCCCGTAGTCGTAGAAGTAGTTGTGGCGAAAGAATAGCTAGATGAAGTCGCACCGCTAATCGATGAGTAGGTGGTGGCGCCAGGAGCTTCCTCAAGCCACTGATACGAGTACCAGGAGCTTCCTCAAGCCACTGATACGAGTACGGACTAGTGCCAGTCGTAACTGTGGTCGAACTCAAAGCTGAAGTTTGACCCCGATCAACCGTACCCGCAGAAGCAGACGCAGTCGGAGCAGCCAAAGCAGGATTCACCGTTATACCAGTTTGAGAGCCAGTAATTGAACTGGTCACCGTATCTGTAGCGGTAATCGATTGTGAACCAGCAGTTTCCAAAGTAACACTGAAAGAGCCAACACCATTAGTAAGACCTGCATTCGCAGGCAAAACAGCTTGACTATCACTCGAAGTAATCTTAACAGTACCAGCATAGCCAGTAGCTACATTACCATACGCATCATAAGCCGTAACCGTAACCGAACTAGCAGTACCAGCAGTAACTGGATCTGTAAACCCAGAAACCACAAAGCGTGCAGCAGCGCCAGCATTGACCCCGAATGTGTTGCTTTGTCCATTTTTGCCATCTTCAGCTGTAGAGATTGAAATGCTTGTGCCTGATTGAGTGAGTGTTACTTGGCCGGTCCAGACTCCATTAGTGAATTCCCCAGTGCTTGTTGGACTTATTGTTCCTATAGACACGGACAAAGTGCTGGGTTGAGTGTAGCTTGTAACTGTGTTACCGCTTGAGTCTTTAGCGGTGATGGTTATGCTGAAAGCGGTACCTGCAGTTTGAGTGCTGATGTTTCCGCCGCCTAAAGCAGTCACAGTGAAATGATCCAAGGGAGTTAGCACGAAATTTGTAGATGCAGAATTAGAACTCGTGTCAGTAGCAGTAACTGTGTAAGATCCAAACGGATAAGATGGAATAACGAATGTGGTTCCTAATGGAATCTCCCCGTAAACATTCGCTGTAGTTGTAGCTACGGTTTTTCCGTTGAACGTAATTGTTATTTGAGAGTTGGGGATGAACCCACCGCCTAATACTTTAACAGACGCGCCTACATTACCACACGAAGGAGAGAGGTTTATTGAGGTCGCGGCTGAAGACTGGGGAGTAATGGCTACTGTGGGCGGTTGCTCTACAAGAGGCCATAAACCGGAGTTTCCGCTGGTGGCGTATATGGGATTTACACCGTTAAATGTTACTACGGCGCCGTACCAAGTTAAGTCCAAAGCTGAAGTGAACGAAACTGGGCCTGCCGAAGTAACAGGATCAAGTTCAATAACTGGGGGGGTAGCAGCACTGTTTGCATAAAGTGCCCCTGTAAATTTACCAGCCATTTTATCAAAAGCATAAAGCTGTTGATTCGCACTAGCCGTGAACATTATCCCCGTTCCTTGCAATGCACCATTAATTAGTTCACTCCAATGATGGGCACTCCCAGTACTGTTAGTGAAATATGTATTGCTGGTTGAAACAATGGGAATTCCGTTTGTAGTGATTCCGTTCTCAGTCATAGCTCGCGGTTGACTTATCGAAGTCGTCAGTTGAATTGGACTGATATCGTTGATGTTTCTGGCCACGGTTGAGTTTATGAAAATTAGTCTAAGCTGGTAAGTGTAGTACGTTGCATTCGCAGGGAGCGTAAGCACCATTTGGGAGTAAACGTTTGGACAGGTTGTTGGTCCATTACTCCATTCTGCTTCTTCCTGAACAATATCTCTTATAACTCCCTTTTGTATTACATATGCAGGCGAACCTGATCCAATGCTGGTATGGTCAGCGTCGATACGCATGAAATCTGCGGTGCTAATTACCTTTCCACCCGCGCTATTTCCTACGGTTGCAGTTACTTGAAAAATACCGTTTGGATAACTAAATTGTAAGGTGATGTTTCCATTTGAAAGAGTTGCAGCGCCAGAGTTGTCGCCAGTGAAATACATATCCGTGTAGGCTGCAGACGGTTGGATTGCTGTGTCGCTTCCGTTCCACCATAACGTTAATTTTGACATTGATGGATTTACTTCAAAAACAATCATTTGGTTATCGCTAAAGATTGTATAATTGCTAGTCAGGCCTAATGGAATCTGATACCCTGATGCCCAATCTTCCACTTGAAATGGAATATCTGAAGTCGAGCCGCTTTGACATAAATTTAAGGATGATACTGGAACAGGTGGAATTGGTTGCGCCTGAGTCGTATTTAGTAGATCTTGCCCAGACCATAACATAGTGCCGTTCTGTAGTAATTCCACTACAGTTGGAGCGGGAGAACTTTGCGCCGAAAACGCGAAATTTAGGTTGTAACTGTTGAATGAAGATGCCTCAACAATTATTCCCCGTGAATCCGTCACTTGAACCATAAATGCCGCAGAGGTTACTTCAGAAGGAACGTTGATTAAATAGGTACCATTGGTGAAAATCGTTGGAGTCAAACTTGGATTTATTAGCTGCCAGTTGGTAGTCGTGTAATTGTAAAAGTAGAAGGCAAAGTTTTGTTGCCCTAAACTGGTTAAAGGTTCAGTTAAGTCTTGAGTCACATTTACGCATACCTGATTGCTGCTTGGTGAATTAAATATTTGAACACCTAAACTGCAAGAAGTGGTGTAATTTACGCCATAGATGTTGAGGTCTGCTAGATCATAAACGACCGAAAGCGTGCCTGTGCTGATGCTAGGATTTGAAAACCAAGTGGTGCTAAGCTTCAGGCTCGTCATGTTTATCGCTTCTCCCAAAGAGGGATTCATGCTTGCGATGTACTGCAAAGCGCTGTTCATATAAATCGTCGATTTATCATAAGCATACGTTTGGTTACCTGTTACCTGGAGAATTGAGCCGTAATAACCTACAGTAAAGCCTAAAGCTTTCAAAAGTGCCGAGTTTGTTTCATCTGTCGCAGTTAATGTTTGAGGAGTTTTACTTTGACTTGAATCATAGCGGATTGTTGCGTAAACTGCTATTAATGTGCCAGCAAGAATTATCGCCACAAGCAAAGCCGCAATGATCGTGAATTGCCCCCGATTGTTCATTTCATCCGCCCCCAACTATCCCCAACTGCAGCACTACAAGTCGGTTGCTTCCTGCAGCCGTATACAGAGAACCATACCTAGCCGGCTGATAATCACATAGGATACCCAGGGCAGCCAATCTAATATCCGGGATCCTAGCCATTCCGAGCGCAAAGAATCCACCCTGATAATTCGCACCGTTTAAGTGTCTGTAAACAGCACCAGGATTATTTGGACTAGTTGTGGTAAATAGGGAGTTTGTGACTACCAAATGGTACTGCGTCGTTATTGAGGCAGGTAATGCACGTGTAGAGGTCTGAGAAATAGAGGGGTAAAGTCCATAGTAATTGCACAAGCTTTGGACCTGACTGGTTAAGTACACGACACCCGGCTGTCCTGTTGACGAGCCAGTATAGCTGTAGGGCTGGTTATCCAATCCTTCAAGAAAAGCGCTCAGTCCATACCCCTGTACCATGTTCATTCCATATATACCAAAATTGTTTTGAGAGTTGCTTAGGGAGCCTGTATTGGTGACGTAGTAGAATGGGTATCCTACTATGCTGACCCAAGTCCAGTTGTATAACTGGGTAATTTTGCCTAAAGTGTAATCGTACGTGGCGTAAGAACTATCTTTAGAGTCGTAACCTTGAGTATAATTGAGCCCAGATTTGCTGCTAAAATTTGTTGGTATTGGTACAGCTTCACCACAGGTATTGATGATGATTGCATTATTGACGGCTTCTCCTTTAAGCGACTGGCCATTTAGTAGCTGATTTAGTTGATTTGTATTTTGAACCATTACAGTAGTTTTAAAGTAAGGCGATAGAAGGCTGTACACTGTTTGAGCTAGACTGGAAGGCGTGTAGCCGGTAGTCCACCAACCGTTAGTGTCGCTACAGTCCAAAATGTATAGAGTTACAGGAACTCCATTTGTGGAAATTTGTTGCGGTGTGGATATATAGGTTACATTGGATGAGGCTTCTAAATATGAGGAAGCATCTGAGCTTACGAGATTTGCCGCGTTAGAAATTGAAGCTACACTTGAGTATAGAGGTGCGCCGTTTGAGTTAGTGTTTACGTTATAGACCGTGAGGTTATAGACCATGTTTGGCGGCAATGATGCTGCGAGCGCAATCTGGAGGTTGCCCCATGCAGTAAGGTTATTTGTCTGGAATGCTGCTGAGCTCAAATCGTAACGCGCGTCTAGTTCTTGCAGAGTAGTATAGGCAAGCTGGTTCAAGTCTAAAGGAGATACACTACTTGGGGATGGAAGAGTAATGTAGCTAGAAGTAGCCACATATGCCGCGCCCAGAAGAAATACGACTAACAGAACTTCAACTGTTCGCATCATATTAGCCTGACTCCTGGTGACCCTGTACGCTCCAAAGAGAAAGCTTTGCCTGATAAGAAACCCCGTTAATTTGCACTTGACGTAAGTCTGTTGCAACCCACCCATGATTGAGTGGAGTTCCTCCGAATGTCATGGAAAAACCTAATGAACTAAATCCCCACGGCATCATAACGACGCCACTGTTACCAGCGTTATCATATGCTATTACAAGAATACCTGGAGTGTAAGAGTCCATCGAAATTGAAATAGGCGAATTTCCTGTTCCTGTGCCCGAAGTAACGTTGCCAGATGGATTTGAACTTCCCAGGGAGGTTTCTTGAATAGCATAGTTTTGACTTTCCAAAATGAAAGTTGTATTGTAATACAAAGTATTTGCATTAGTGGAGGTGTGGGGAACGTCGTCGCTATGTGCCAAAGTTACACTTTGAGTGGAAAGTGGATCAAGAAATGGCACAATACTTTGGTTTCCCACAGGGGAAGGCTCGTAATAACCTATACCCGTGATTCCATCAAGATAGGCATAAGCTACAAATGCGTATGTCAGATTTGGGTTTGGGGAGAAATTCGAGAATGTTATAGAAGCTGAGCCTACGCTATTGGTTTTTACAGTTCCTGTTTGATGAGCTATAGTTTCGAAATCGGGATAGTTCGTGTTAAGAAGCACTGGAATTAAAAGATAGTTTACGTTAGCATTCGCAAGAGGAAAACCGGTTCCAGTGACGCCCAGCGATAAGCTTAACGGACCGGTTGAGGGGGAAGTCTGGGCTATAGAAACGTTCAGCGTGGGAGTTAACGACAGTTGGAATCCGTAAGTGCCGCTTATTCCCAGCAACGTCAATGCGGTGGAATAATTAATCATGTCGGTGTAGGGGTAGAGCAAGTAATTGTGGGGGCTAGTTGTTATTGTGCTATAGGTTAGGTCTGTTTTTTGATAACTTATCGGAGCTTCTGTTGATGAATCTAGACGCATCAATGAAAAGGGACTGAGTTGATATTGAGTCAATGATGGATCCTGCAGCCCAAACGCTACTGGAGTACCTTTTATTGGAATTCCAGGAGTCAACAGCATCGTATCTAAGAGGTCACCACACGTTTTTGCAGTTGATGTGTTACGCTGATAATCTACCGCGACGGAAAGCGTTTGGTTGAAGAGACCAATGAAGAGCAAAACTGCAGCAAATAACACCACAATTGAAATGAGATGATCTATAGACACGCCTGACACTTTTTTTCCTCCTACGTTCCAAAAGACAGCAAAATTGTGTTGTTGCTCTCTTTATATCCGTTAATGCAAGCGCTATTTGAGTTACTCATAAATGTGGAGTTCAACCACTGAACATTTTCTCCCAAAGTAACGGGTGTGGTAGTCGAAATCGTACTTCCTATCAACGTGAGGGTTAATTCCAAGACTTTTTCAGAGACAGAACCAGAACCAGAAACAGAGATTAAAGTCGCATTCCCAACGTAAGCATAATTTCCTATGTACGGAGGAATGCCAAGATTGTTCGTTACTGTTCCAGACGAGACGGATGGATTGTTTAAGAAGAAATAGAGTTGCTCTATTGAGCTGCTTAGATGAGTGCTAGCGTCGTTTAGGGCAAGCGTATCACTGGACGTTGACCAATAATTCATGAAAAGGCCTGCGGCGAAGGGTAATAGAAATATTTGTAAGATTAAAATTGGAATCAAAATCATGTATTCAATAGTTATATTAACCATGTATCACACCTCGCCAGCATTAAGATCCCATCCCTATTGAGACTTCTACCGTGCCGATATAAAATTCAATTGAGGCCCCAGAAGGTATAATTATAGTTTCTGAAGTGTTGTCAAAGTTAAAAAATGCATTATTAAAGCCCGTAGGAGAATTGCTGACAGCTGTGGCGTCAATGCGAACTTGGGTAATAGCACCGCTGGGTGTTAAGTTAGTCAGACTACTGCCTGTCAACGTAACAGATTGCGAAAGATACGGACTTAATCCACTAACAAGACATGGTAAATAAAACGTATAGTAGCTCATCCTTGTGACCAGGGCTGAATTGAGCACTCTAACAGTGGGAACTGCAACTATTCTCGCATAACTTCCATCCTGCATGGGGGCCTTTTGCGTTGCAAATACTTGGCAAACTGACGCAGAAGCGTTCCACTGCAAAAATGAACCACTGCTGGCGGGAATTATTCTACTGAAATAGTTATTGCCTAAGGTGTAATCGCGTATGGGCATGTTGAACAGTATCATGCCGGTTGTAGAGCTGTAGATAGTCTTCCACGAAATTCCATTGTAGATTTCGAATGTATAGTCAATAACTTTGGGCACAAATGTTACTTGCCCATAATTGGCTGTGTAATCAACTGTTTCTGTTCGTCCAATTGTCCATGCTACATTATCTATCTGCAAGCCAGTTGATTGCATGAACTGCTTATTTGCGGTAAACTCATCTCCAGCGATCTGATTAGTTAGACTGCCGTTTGCATAGGTCATAGCCACAAGAACCAATACCACAATTGCCGCTGTCATAATTACAGTGGAAATTGCTGGGCTTATTGCGCGGTTATTTTTTCGCATGTTTTTTTGGGCTTGAATAGGCAACGCGTTTTCTGCTCCTTCTAAATTTTAACGAACATAGGTATGAGTTTCGCAGCTAAACAGGCGATTATAACAAGGATGGCTGAATGTTTGAATCCGGCAGAGATTGATTCCTCACTTATTTTTCCTGCCACAATTCCAATGATATAACTGTTGAAGATAACTGCGGTCATGAATATCGTTTGCATCAGGCCTTTGCTTGCTGCAGATGCCGTGCTTGAGACGGTTGAGCTTGTTACGCCGAAGCCTGTCGTAAAACTCATCATCATGACAGTTGTTGCCACAAGCAAAATTGATGCTAAATAGGGCATCATCACGTAGGGACGAACTGACATTTTCTTTTCTTTGTCCACTTCTGCCGTTAAACTGTTAAAGCGGGCCAAGGATTCAATCATTGCGATGGTGCCGCCGCCAACATCTATGGTTTCAACTAGGAGAAACATTACTATTTGCACCATCCAACTGCGCGTGCGATGAAGAAAATCCATCATGACCTTCTTGAGTGGGATACCCCAAGAAATATCGGAGCTGATTTTACGAAGTTCTTTGCTAAAGGCACCGTAGTCTCGGGTGGACAGGCTTTCGATGCATTTTTCCGGCGACAAACCTGTTTTTCGCACTTCCGTGAGGTCTCTGAGAAAACTTGTGATTCCTTCTTCCATGCTGTTCTTAGCCTTGGCCAATCTTGTGTCCACTACGGCTGCTGGCGCAACAGTAATAAACAAGGCAACAGATAGGGCTATGGGCAAATCAAGGCCCCAAGATTGCAAGGTGCTGAAGAGGGGAAGATGGGTTGCCCCCATGAAGTTTGTGAGCAGCAAGAATACGATTATGCCTATTACGCTGCAGACCCCGAACACTTTGTAGGGACGCATTTCCACTATCGGCGTTTTCGGCTGCATGCTGTGAGCTAGATAGACGAATACGACTGCGAGCAGTGGCGAGAAAAGGTAAGTGTACATTAGTATGCCCGAGAACGTTGATAAGTTGGTGCCTGAGCTGGTCCCCGTCTGAATTTGCTGTACAGCGAAAAGTATGTAAAAACAAAGCGACATCATGACCATAACGATGATGAAGGTTTCAAGTAGCATTCCAAGGCGTTCAGCAGCGGCTTTAACGCGGAGCGCACGGGCTTTGAATATGTCTTCTGCTTTTCGCTCAAGGAAATGTCCTATGTCGCCGCCGATTATAACAGTTGAAGCGTAACCGCCAAGAAAATCTTTGAATATGTCCAGCGGCACTTTTTTTGCAGCCCCTTCAAGGGCTGATAGCGGGTCAACACCAAAGACTTCAACGTCTTTCATTATATCTCTTGCTTCTTCACGCATTGCGGGCATAAGGTCTACTTCTGATAGCCGCTTGAAGCTAGTGTACGGTGCAATGCCGCCGGATGCCATGACGCTAATGTATGCTGCCGCAAAAGGTATTTCACGCTCCAAGTTTGTTGCTCGGTCGCTGGCTTTATTTGAAGGCACAGCTAAGAAACCAGCGACTACAAAAAGCGGAAGCGGTACCAAAATGAGCAGAGGTATAAATCGAGTGAGCAAAACAATCACTATAGCCAGCACTGACACTGGAAGAGTCAGCATGGCGGTGAAGATCATTAGCGAAATGTAAGTTTCAGGGTAAATTTTTACCCGTCCCTTTTCTAAGGGACCTTTAATGTGGAAAACATTGTTCAAAAAATACGGTGTAAAGCGCCCGAAGAGGCGATAGGATAGGGCTTCAAATTTCTCTAGAAGCGGCAACTGCTTTTACCTCCTCGTTTGCGTGGATTTTTTGGTAGAATTCTTTTGGTCTTGCGTAGTATTCTGCAATTATTGACGCTACTTCTTTGTAGCTTCTGATTTTTTGTTGCCGCATCCAGTGTAGAACATTACTGCGTCTTTTCATTTCTTCAAGTAAGTCTTGTGTTGTCACTCCCAACCGTTTGGAAACAGATGATAACAATACGCTATTTTCCGGAGATGCTATTTGTTGGTCGGTGTTTGGATCCCATCGGAAGATATTTAGATAATCTTCATAGTTGGCAATTTCGCTCGTGGAAAGTATGCGCCTGTAAGCCTTTTTTACGCCGTTCTTGACTATATGCACTCGCTGCACAGATATGACTACGTTCATTAATGGAATATATGCTGGAGAAATTTCCATGGGTTTCTGGGTTAACCGTTTTACTGCTGAATCTAAGTTTTCAGCGTGCATGGTGCACATGCCGCCGTGTCCCGTGGCTAAGGCTTGGAAGAGAACGTATGCTTCTTGACCTCTCACCTCGCCTACGATTAACACGTCAGGGCGGTGACGCATAGAAGCTTTTACAAGGTCAAAGAGGGGTACTTCACCAACGTTGCTTCCGCCTAAACCGTAGCTTTGACGTGAAATGAGTGAAACCCAGTTTTCAGCGGACAAGTTTAACTCGGCGGTTTCTTCTATTGTGATGATTTTGCTTCCCGGTTTGATTAGGCAGGCTAAGGCGTTTAATGCGGTGGTTTTGCCTGCTGCTGTTCCACCGAGAATCATAATGGAGGCGCGGTTTTCTAGGCAAATCCATAGGTAAGCTGCGAGTTCTTCGGTGAATGTGCCTATGTTGATTAAATCTATTATTGAGTAGGGGTCATCTCGGAACTTTCGGATCGTAAAAGCTGTTCCGAAAGGTGTGATTTCTCGCCTGTAAAGCACAGCTAATCTATGTTTACCGGGAAGAGAAGCGTCAACTATTGGGAAGGCGGAGCTGACGTGTTTTCCAGCCATGTGAACAAGTTTAACTACCATGTTGTCGAGGACTTCATCGTTTTCAAATTGAACGTTGGTTTCTATGCTTTCGAAGGTTCGGTGCCAAATGTAAAGTGGCCTGTTTACTCCGTCGCATGAAATGTCTTCTATGTTTGGGTCGCGCATTAATGAATCGATTTTACCATAGCCGACGAGATCACGTTCTGCGTGGTAGATGATTTTGTACCATGAAACATCAGGTAACCAGCCGAGGCTAATGCGGTATTTGTCTACTATTTTTTTGGCTTCTTGAGCGAAGAATTTTCTCGGGTCCTTTATTTGCTCTTTTGGTGACTCAATTTCGGCGAGCAGTATGTCTAGGATGCGTTTGTATATGCCTCGTTCCAGTGGGTCAAGCTGCAGTTCATCAAGAACATACTTGTATTCGCCTGTTTTGGGGTCTTGAACTATTACAACCTGGGAGAACGGCTCGTACAAGGGGTATTTGTCGGCTATTTTGATTCCTTTTGGTAAGGATTTGGTTACTGAGGGAATTTCTGGCTCTGGCGTTTTCTTTTTGAAACCTAGATTTATTTTTGGAAATTTGAATCTTTTATTACTGCTTGGTTTGTTTTCTGTTGATGTTTTGGTTTCTGTGGTTTTTTTGCTGGGTGATTTGTTTGCATTTCGAGTGGGCCGTAGCTTGGCTATGGATTCTTTGAGTTTTTCTTTAAGGCTTTGCTTTTGCATTATTGGTCGTATTTAGGATTCGTTGTAACGACTATTAAGTATTACGTATTAATAATTGGTATTATTGATCTGCAGAACACAACGACAATAAGCAAGAGCATCCATCATCCAAAAGCGATCAGGCTATCAAAACAATTTTAAACCTATAAAACATGTCATACACAGAAACGTCGTTGGAAGGTAAAATAGCATGAATCAGACCTCAAGAATCGTTAACCAGGCAAAAAAGGAAGGCAGAAAAGCGCTTCTTGAACCTGAAGCCAAAGCCATCTGTATGGAATACGGCATTCCAGTTACCAAATTTAAAGTGGCGTTGAACGAAGATGAAGCAGCAGAATACGCTGGCGAAATCGGGTACCCAGTGGTATTAAAGATTGTTTCACCAGACATAATCCACAAATCCGACGCTGGAGGCGTCATGGTTAACCTGAAAAACCCAGCCGAAGTCAGCGGCGCCTACAAAAAAATCTTGGAAAACGTTAAAAAATACGATGCCAACGCAAAAATCGTGGGCATCTTAGTGCAGGAAATGGCGCCGCAATCAACTGAAGTTATCGTTGGAGCCATCAAAGACCCTCAGTTTGGGCAAACATTAATGTTTGGTTTAGGCGGAATATTTGTTGAAGTCCTCAAAGACGTAAGCTTCAGAATTGCGCCCATAACGCCGGATGATGCGGAGGAAATGATTACTGAACTTAAGGCTTATCCGCTTCTGAAGGGTTACAGAAACACGCCGCCTGCAGACATCGACGCCCTAATAAGCATACTGTGCAACACTTCACGCCTTGTCATGGATCATCCTGAAATCAAAGAGCTGGACCTGAACCCTGTGATGGCTTACCAGAAAGGCGCAGAAACAGTTGACGCAAGAATAATACTGGAATAAAGCTTGTTAGCTTGGCGGAAGATTTCGGCTTAGACAGGATATTTGTTTTTGTGCACAATCTACCTCGGGTCTACTAGATGCTTCTATTAGGCTTCAAATATGATTCAACATAGTTCAACATGGAAATAAGTCGCGCACTTTTCAACATGAAACAGTGCTCTTTCTACATATGAAGAGTTAATTATGACGGAAAAATATACATTGGAATCGAAAATATTGAATAATAACCGAAACCGATGGTTTATTTTTACTGCACGTTCTGTGTTGCCGCAGGGTTTCTTTTAAATTGTTGGATTTAACCCAAAGACTGTCTTTTGATAGTCTGCTTATGGCTCTTGGGGTGAGATGATTTTGAGGTCGGTGATTTTTTTGAAGTGTTCTGTGTTGCGTGTGGCTACGCTTTGTTCTCTTGTCAGGGCGATTGCGGCGATTATGGTGTCTCTGAGCCCGATGGTTTGGTCTTTTGTTTCCAGCTGAGCGTATATGTGACCTGCCATTTGAGCTGACTTTGACGTCAGCGGCAAAACATCCAGTCTGCTTAGAAGTTTTTTGGTTGCTTGCAAGTTTTTTTGGGGTTGTCTGGATTTATGTGCGCCATAATGCAGCTCGAAAGCGTTGATTACGGTTGTGGCCAGTTCAATTTTTTTCTCTTCGAGCGCTGCAACGAAGGCTACGGCTTCTTTTTTGTTTCTCAGCAGATCAATCAGTATGTCGGTGTCGATTATTGTTTTTGTGGTTTCCATTTCTCCCATGCCTGGCTTATTGATGCTTTAATTTCTTTTAGTTCTTCATCGTTTACTTCCCATGAGCCGGCTAAATCCGTGATTTTTGTTCCTTTTTTTCTTTTGTTTATGAGGTGTTTCATTGCTTCCTCTATTGATACGGGTCTTTTCAGTCTGACTTGCAGTTCGCCAGCTATTGCGTTTAATTCAGCGTATGTTTCTTTGCTGACTTTAATTGCTTTAAGTTCAGTCATACTGTTTCACGCTGGTGGTAAAAGTAGTTTAAACATACCTATTAAACTTGCGGGGAAAACATGAACCAGCCAATAGTCAGTTTACAAGCGCGTTAGCTTTGATATTTGTGTGTGTGCTCAAGCTACCCTCCTAGTCTACTAGATGCTTCTAATATGCTCCAAATATGATTCAACATAGTTCAACATAGAAATAATACGCGCACTTTCAACATAGAAACGTGTTTTATTCATCTACTTTTTGGCATAATTAACATGGCTTTATTGTTAGATATTCAAATATGCTCCAACAGGCTTTAGCCTGCTGCCGTGGAATTAAAGACTGGTAAGTTTTTCTACCATATGGCAATAATCCTTTCCAATTCTACCCCTCATAAAACTTTATAGCTTTTAAGCTCAAATGGCTCGGTCACATGCAACAAAAGAGGTGAAAATAATCAAAGAACTAACTCCACTCTTTAGAAAGGAAAGATTTAGATTTAAACATAACATTAACTGTTATTCAATGGGCGAACAGGATGCTGTTGGTGAGCTAAGAAAAAATTGGAGTGCCAATTATGAATTTGTCTTTTGAAACAAAACTTGCTGATAAATACGTAGGCCAATCTCAAAAAATTCGGGTTTTAACCGAACATTGGGTTGATAATCAAGTTTATTGTCCGAGCTGCGGGCATTTAGAGATTAATAAGTATGAAAACAATAGACCCGTTGCAGATTTTTTCTGCTCGAATTGCAGAGAGGATTATGAACTAAAAAGCAAAAGAGAAGCTGTGGGCACAAAAATTGTCGATGGTGCTTATCGGACGATGATTGCACGCTTGCAGGATAGCCATAACCCGAACCTTTTCTTGCTCAGTTACGATTTAAAAAACTTTGAGGTACTAAACTTTCTAGTTATTCCAAAACACTTTTTTGTTCCAGAGATAATCGAAAAGCGAAAACCGCTATCTCAAACTGCAATCCGTGCAGGTTGGGTTGGCTGCAACATACTATTGCAAAATATTCCAGAAACTGGAAAAATATTTTTTGTTAAAAACAAAGTCATTAAACAAAAAGAAAAAGTGCTTGCGGAGTGGCAAAAGACGCTTTTCTTGCGCGGAGAAAAAGAACTAAGTGCGAAGGGTTGGCTCATAGATGTTATGGTATGCGTTGAAAAATTTGGACGCAAAGAGTTTTCGCTCGACGAAGTCTATGGATTTGAAAACGCGTTAAGCAAAAAGCATCCCGATAATCGGCATATCAAAGCTAAAATTCGTCAGCAACTGCAATTCTTGCGAGATAAGGGTTATCTTGAATTTGTTGAACGAGGACGTTATCGTCTTGCTTAAAACTATGGCAATTAAAATCAACGCCTTCAGGGTTTGTGGTGTTGCCGCGGATACCCGTTTTCAATTACTATAACTATGTCGCGTCTGGGTCTTCCTTCAGGATTTCCTGAATGAATGACCGCAACCTTACGGTTGCGGTATCTTCAGAAAAATTATGGATGCTTAGATTGTTCTATGTAGCGTTTGATTGTTTCAGCATTGACCTGGCCAATTGAACGGTAGAATTTACCT
>JBEKKX010000051.1:0-14657 GCA_050010515.1 Bathyarchaeia archaeon | reverse complement strand
CCTCCTAGACGGTAGACGCAACCTGCCGTCTAGGAAACACACTTAGCGAGTTAGCAAAAGAACCTACTGCCGATTCATCTGCAACCTAACGGTTGCAGTATTCTCGTCAAGTTTTAATAAAGAAGGAGTTTAGCTGCTTGGCTCGCACTTTTGGAGAAGCCGTTCCCAATGTTCATCAGTTAAACGTTGCATCTCATCCAGCACGTGCTTATTTTGCGGGGTAAACAGGTGCCTAAACCTTCCTTGGCCAGCAAGGTAATCTTTAACTGGCTTCTTCTTTTGCGGTGCCAAAGCAATCAGTTTGCTTGGTGTTGAAAGTTGCCGTTTGCCGTTTACTGCTTCCCAAATTGGAAACACGCAGGATTCCACAGCCAACTTGGAGTACTCTATGGCTTTGCTTGGTTCACAACGCCAACCCCTTGGACAAGGAGCAAATATATGCAGAAACGCTGGTCCATTCACTTCTAAGCCTTTCCGAACTTTTGTCAGCATGTCTTTCCAGTAGTATGGTGATGCAGTAGCCACGTACTCCATGTCATGCGCCAACATAATCTCAGTAATCGGCTTCTTCTTCTCGAGTTTTCCAGGAATAACTAAGCCAGCAGGAGTCGTCGTCGTCGCTGCACCAGTCGGTGTTCCACCGCTACGTTGGATACCAGTGTTCATGTAAGCCTCATTATCATACAGCACAAACAAGAAGTCATGTCCACGTTCAACAGCACCAGACAACGCTTGCAAGCCAATGTCGAAAGTTCCACCGTCACCAGCAATCGCAATAATATCAATGTGCTCTTGCTTCACTTTGCCCTTCTTACGCATAGCTTTCAATGCAGCGTCAATACCTGAAGCGTTTGCAGCGGCATTCTCAAAAGCCGTGTGCAACCATGGCACAGCCCAAGACGTGTAAGGGTAAATTGATGAGACTACTTCCATGCAGCCAGTTGCTTCAGTCACAATTGTTGGTCCACGTGTAGCTTTCATTATCAAACGCAGCACTGATGCTGGTCCGCAACCTGCACATGCCCGGTGACCTGAAAGGAACAAATCTGGTTTAGACGCAATGTCTTTGGCTGTGAATCTCCATTCTTGAGTTGTCAATTTGTTTTTCCTCCTAAATTACTCCCTTAACCCTAAATAGTGAATTTGGCTTTCAACATGTCTAGTTCTTGCAATATTCGTAAGCTCTTCGAAGATTGTTCGTAGTTCACGGGGACTATAATCTCTCCCGCCTAAACCGTAAATGTAGTTCACAATAAACGGATGCTTCTTATCATCGTAAAGCGCATGGCGAACTTCAGTGAAAACTGCGCCGCCGAAACCGCCGAAACTCATACTTTTATCCATAACCGCAACTGCAGTGCTGTTGCTTAATGCTTTTCGAAGTTCTTCGACGGGTAGTGGCCTGAACGTACGTAGTCGTAGAAGCCCAGCTTTAACGCCCTCTTGCCTTAATTCGTCAACAATTACTTTTAGTGTTCCAGAAGTTGAGCCAACGCACACCACTGCAATTTCAGCGTCCTCAAGCTTGTAAGCATCTATTAGGCCGTTGCCGTAGCTTCTGCCAGTGACTTTGGCATATTCAGTGTTAACCTCTTGTATTCGCTTTAACGCGTTCTTCATGCCTTCTTCCTGCTGGCGTTTAAACTCAAAATAGTAGTTTTGAAAAGCAATCGGTCCCATAGTCATCGGATTATCTGGATCAAGCTTAAACGGCACTGTTTTACCTTCATGCGTAAGTACATTGGGCAGTTGGCGTTCTCCAACAAACTGCTTCACCGCGTCTTCAGAAAGTACATCGACGTTCTCCAACGTGTGACTTACCGTAAACCCGTCTAATCCAACAATAATCGGCAAAGACACATCAACATCCTCAGCAATCTTGAACGCTTGAATAATAGAGTCATATGCCTCCTGAGCGTTCTCAACGTAAATGTGTATCCATCCGCTGTCTCTTTCTGCCATGCTGTCTGATTGGTCACCATGAATGTTTAGCGGCGCAGACAAAGCGCGGTTAGCAATAGCCATCACAACTGGCGCTCGACAACCAGACGTAACAAAAAGCATCTCATGCATCAACGCTAAACCTGCAGAAGCGCTGGCAGTGAAAGTTCTTGCACCCGTAGCTGAAGCAGCAAGGCAAGCGGTCATCGCACTATGCTCTGATTCCGTGCAGACAAACTCTGTTTGGACCTCTCCGTTGGCGACGTATTCGCTGAATTTTTCAACAATGATTGTTTGAGGCGTAATTGGGTAAGCTGCAACTACGTCAACATCACATTGCTTAACTGCGAATGCAACTGCTTCATCTCCGTTTAAAGCTATAGTTTCCTGTTTAGCTTGTTTTTCCATGTCCTTTTACTCCCCTTCTATCTTCATTGTTATTGCTTTAGTTGGGCACTCGTTGGCGCATATTCCGCAGCCTTTGCAGAAGCTAAAGTCAAACTCGATGTCGCCCATCTCTGGACGCCACTTTATAGCTCCTTCAGGACAAAACATCACGCATGTTAAGCATTTTGTACATTTCTCCAGGTCTCGTATTGGCGTGTAAGTTTTCCAGTCGCCTGTCATGAATCCAACGCTGGATTTTGAGCATACTCCAGCTATAGAGATTTCTTTCCAGCTTTTCTCTCGACTCATTCGGATTTTGCCTCCTCATACGCTTCCTTGATAATCGCGAAGTTTTTCTCTGCTAAGTCTGTTCTGAAACGTCCCTTCAGCGTTTTCTCTATGCCTTCTAAAGTGACTATTCCAGTTGCCTTAGCGACACAGCCCAGCATTGCTGTGTTGGTTATTGGTGCTCCCAAAATTTTTAGGGCAATTTCGGTTGCTGGAACTGTCCACACTTTGCCTTTTGTCACCCTAAGGCTTTCTTTTAGGGCAGCCGGTTCCTCGGTTGAATTAATAATTAGTATGTCTTCGTCATCGTTTAATCCAGCTGTAACTGGAACTGTTTTCAGCAGCGTGTTATCTAAAACGACAACAACATCTGGTTCGTAAATGGCGCAATGCAATCTTATTGGTTCAGTGCTTATTCTTGTAAAGGCAGTCACTGGCGCGCCCATTCGTTCAGGACCAAATTCAGGGAATGATTGAATATATTTGCCTTCATCAAGGGCTGTTCTTGCCAGTAATTCGCTGGCTGTCCATGCTCCTTGACCGCCTCTACCATGCCATCTGAACTCAATCATGTTTTTCAAATAATCCTTTTCTCCAAATGTGTTTTTCTCATTAGATAGTCAAATACCTTGATATATTTTTCTAGTAAAACTATCAAATTTCCCATTTAATGTAAAAATTGCGTTTTTTAAAGTTGACAAAGTTATCATTACAGATATTGTTAATAGGACAGTTAATTAAAATTTTTGGATTTGGAGGCTAACCAAGTTAGCAATAAAGTTATATCAACTGTCACCACTTAACATCTCCCGCGCACAATTCCCTTTTTCTTTTTTTGGAGCCTTCTAAGCATGGTTGACGCTGAAAGGGTAAAGCGTAAACTGCCAAGTTTGCTTATTGACGGCAGCACGACTAAAAAGAAAGAGCAAAATAGTTTAATGCGTTATCGTTATCGTCTTAAGAGGTTTCAGAAAAGAAACCCTGAAAAATGCGATAACCTAACAAATAAGCTGATAGATGTTTTAAAAGAGATTAAAAAAGCTGTTTCTGAGTGAAAAATTTATCACATAAAATTATGGTTGCATCTTATCATAAATCAACTTTTCAACGGCATGGCTACGATCTTTATAGATTCGCTTTTGCACTTGGCCGTCAATCCACGCTAAACATTCAGGTGTTATGCTTATGGTTACTCGTTTTTTAGGCATGTCAGGGTTCATATTTTTGCACACATCTATATGACTTATCCACGTATTTATGTAGTTTTATGTTTGTTTCTTAATATGATATTTTATATATGCACTTGTATGATAACCACATACGAAACTAAGGAGGAAAAAGAAAAATGGAAACATCAAAAAGTATAAAAATTGTGCGTGGAGTGTTCACTCACCCATATACCAAAGAACTTATAGAAGTAGATGGTTTTCCAACAACGTCACGAATAAACAACTTTTCCAGACCAAGCTGGAACTTGAATGAACCAACAATCAAAAGATATATGGAAGACATTAAGTCTGGTAAAAAATTGGCATCAGTTATAGTCGATAACGAACATGGAAAAATTACACCTTACGATGGCTACCATAGAATTGAAGCTTATCGGCGTTTGGGCGTCGATGAAATTACAACAATAAAAATAAGCGATGCCGATGCTGAAAAATATAGGGCTGATAAGTTTTTCAAATCTGTATGGGTTGACAGAACATCAGGACCTAACGGAAGGAGAATTGGACAAAACATAGCGCGAATAGGCCATGGAGCAAAAACAAAAAAGATTACTAACAGATATCGCCAAAAAGAGGATTGAAAAAATGAATAGAAATATTTTAGCAACAAACAACAAAGAATCATACCGTAAGGTATGCATAAGAAATATTGAGTTAATCGAAATGATAATGCTTGGACATAAGCCAATGACCGGTTACGAAATGAAAAAACAGATTAAACTTAAACTCGGCATCTCAGTTAACAATGTAACAGTTTACCGTTGCTTATGGAGACTAACGGAATCAAAATTAATATCATACAAAAAAGATAACTCTGAACAAAATCATCTTGAAAAAAAAATGTACCGCTTAACCAACGAAGGATTACTAGCACTGAAAATAAACTCTGGCCTGATCTTAAACATATTAGACAGGTCAATTTTCTATGAAGAACCTTATGACTGCGTGCTAGACTCAAGATAGGCAACCTCGGGTTCAACCCCTAATTTTTTTTCGTTACTATACTTTTTTTATGTTTTTCTAAGACTTTTTCTTAGACTTTCTTATAATTATTATACGCTATTAATAAGCAACATGTAAAAACTACATTTTAGATAAGATATGCCAAAGTCAACACCCAGCATGAGAAAATACTGGCGGCTTCAAAAACAAGAAGAACGTAAAGAGAAAGAGAAGGCTAAAAAGAAATGAACAGAGGCCAAGTGTCAACAGTCAAAAACGGTCTATGGTTCAGAGATAGATCGCAATCTTATAAGATGGTTGAATTTGTTAAAAAAAATCCAAAAGTGAGGTAATAAAAACGAGTGAGAAAAAGCAAAGTTTATCAAACAAAATTAAAGAACGAGTGAAAAACGTGCCACATCAAGCACGCCAAGAAATATCTAAACAGATGAAGCAAAGTCGAGAAAGCTATCATGAAAGAAAAGAGCAAAGGCAAACGGAAAAAAGAGAAGAAATGAAGGCGCGAGTAGAAGAGAGAATACGTTTAGCAAGAGAACATGGCAAACACACAGCCCAGCGCGAATCCAACAGTTATAGCGCAAATAGAAATCGCAAAAGCGTAAGAGGCTACGCTGAATTTGCTGGCAGAACTCCAAGAATTGAGCCCGTCCTTGACCCTTTTAACAGTTGGTTGCTAACACCGAAAAAGCCTAAACCCAAAAGCCAAACTACCACAATCCACACCGACCACCAAACCATAAAAATAAGCACACGTGCTAAAGAAGAACACGAAAAACACAAAAAGAAAAAACACCAGTACTACTCTTTTGAGGATTTTTACGATCCTGGGTTTTAAGATAAGGTGAAAGAATGAGCGTAAGATTTAGGCGATTTAAACCTAAAGAAAAACCGCAAAAAGTGGTTCAAAAACACCGAAAAAAATATGTCTTTCACAGGAACGGGAAAAGATGTTCGGAAAAAGACTTAATCTTTGCGCGGATTCAAACTTCTCTTGATTTAGAATCTAAACGTGACCCAGGAGCGTATGTGGTTTAAATGGGCTACCCTGGAACACATAAGAAATATGGGCCTTGCCAAGTGTGCGGTTTTGAAGTTAAGAAAATAGAAAACTCAAATTTATTTGAACCGCATGTGACACGTGGAACGCGAAGATGGCATCAAAAATGCTTTGACAGTTTATTTATTGTTTCAAAGGATGATGTTGAATAATGGGTTATAACGGTAGGAAAAAAAAGAAACTGGAGCCTTGCCCAGACTCAGAGCCAGACCATAATTATTTAACATATTTTTCTGAAGGAAATAAACGCGAGCTCAAACGTGATTGGCTGGAGAGCCACGCATTGAAAAGTGAACCACGCGACTGGAATCCAGCGCTCTGGACATATTTTGAGCCTCCCCGACTATTTAGCAATTAATGAGGTTATGAAAATGGGAAAGAGAAAGAAAAAGCAGAATCCAAAAAAACGAAATGGTGACGCGATGTTAGACTTTTGCGACCCCTTCGCCGATCTTGTTTATTATTCGATAATAATGGATGATCTTATTTAAGGAGGCGATAAGTCAATGACGAGAAAGAAAAATCAGAATCAACCAAACCAAGTCCAAGACCACAACGACCAAGCAAAAAAGCTAGAGGAAATGAGCAAAACAATCTACAAAGGAATCTTAAGTTAGGAAGGTGAAAAAAAACAATGAGCATGGAAGATAAAATAGCGAATTACGATTTAGATGCACCGTACAGTAATAACTATGCTAATTCGTTAAACCAATTATGCTTAAGATACCAATTCATTTCAGGGAAACGATACAATGGAAGAGGTGTTATGAGAGAGTCTTTTTACGCTTTAAAAGCCCTAATTGATTATTTGCCACCAAAAGGCAAAGAATACATGATTTCTAAAGAACCACGACTAAAAGGTTTTCCATGGGAAGAAATTTACGTTGATTTAATATTGACTGATGGTGTTACTCAAAGACAAGTATTTACTGCCCTTGATAGCGTTTATGAAACCGCATACGCATGGATATGGCCAAATATTTTAGAAGTCCACTTAAACATGGGAAAGCCAGCTTATGGAGCCGATGGACATTTAGGAAATAAACCGAAATGATTGAATCAATAGATAATCGAATAAACATAGCGCAAGCAGAACAATGGATAGCGACAGCTAAAGAAATTGATAAGGCAATAGAAGAAAATCCACACAGCGCAAAGGCTCAAGAAAAACTCCCAGCTCCCAGAGTAGTTATTGACGTTTGGGATGCTATTTTAGGGGATAGCTGGGAAAATATTTGTATCCACGGAAAACCGAGAACTGGAAAAACGACAGTTCAAATGGACATAGCCTTTGCGGTTTATGGCGATTGGGATGCTGTTTTACAAAGTTTCATTTACAACCTTTCCCAAATTCTTTATCATATGGATCATGGTGTTCCTTGCCGAATATGGACACGAAACTTACTTCATAACCGAGTACCCCTAATTATGCCGGATGATTTTGGCGCTGGATTCAATAAAGCTGTGACCCAGCACACAAGCGCGATGGATATTTTCAAAGGAATGATTGACACTTTAGCGACTTCTTTCGGTGTTTTCCTTTCAAGTATGGGCACCGCAAACAGTATTACCCAACAGTTAACCGACAAATACACTGGCGAAATTTTTGTGCCAACAAAGGGATTAGCAAAATATGATAAGTGTGATTGGGAACAAAGTTTTAGATCATGGGCTCCGAGAACAAAAAAGAAATGGCAAGATTCATTCACGTTTGATATGGTTCCAATGGATGTTTACAAGGAATATGACGAAAACCGTTTGCTATTAGTTGAGGAACTAAAGCAAATGATGAAAGATTGTATGGTTGATAACGAAAGCGCAAAAATAATAAAGCGCTCAGAACCAATAGACATAGAATTTTTAGACCTCATACAAATTAGAGGCCCACTTGATAAAAATTGGATTCACCTTAAACACCCTGAGCTCTTAGAAGTTCTAAAGAAATCTAAATCGAGAAGTCTAGTAACTCCAGCTAAGAAACCTGGAACCTCAAGCGCTTACTGTTATGACTTAACCGATTTAGGTTTTGAAACTCTCAAGATAATTATGCAAACACGCACTCCAGAGCAACAAGCCGAAAAAGTCAAGGCTCTAAAAGAGAAATATGGAGATGTCAAAATTGACTAAGCAAAATGTGAGCGCTAAACCTAGTCTAAACGAGTTAAAAAGTGGTGACGTTTTTCCATGCTAGTTCAACCGTTAACAAGTTATCATAGACTAAACGTTTACGATTATGTCAATGAGTTTTGCGGTTGGGAACCGATAGAAGAATTAATAAAATATAGCGGAACACCACGCAACGAACTTTATACAAACAGCTTAATCAAAACTGGAGGCAGAGCTGGAGAGGTTCTTAATCTTACTAGAGAAAACTTTAGCGTAAACAAACACCAAAAAATATTGCTATGCCAAAATATGCTTTTAGAAAAACGTTATCGAACTAAGCGAGATCCAATTACAAAGAAGGCTTTACTCTTACTCAATGGCAAACGAGATACAGAAACTATAAACGCAATCCGAAAACCTTTTCCAATTCTACTAGAAGAACCCTTAACTAACTTGTTACAAGAACAACTGGATTCTCTAGATAAAGGCCCACTTTTCACAAGCCCATACAAAGGACATAAACCGTTAACTGTAAGTTGGGGCTATAAATTCATAAGGCGCTTGAATGACGAAATACCTAAACCCCTTTTCAACAAGCTAGGATTAAATCAGCCTTTCAGGGATAAAATAACAGGTGACAAACTTAGCGATATAATCCACTTGTGGCAGCATTGGTTTAGAGCACAGAGAGCAAGCGAACTTAGAAGCGATTATGGTTTTACTGAAGCCGACTTGATGGAATATTTTGGATGGTTGGATTATAACACAGCTTTACACTACTCAAGGCTGGGAGCCTCTAACCTTGCTAAGAAAATGCGAGCAGCCATAAGCTAAGTTTTTGGGGAGAGCGAAAGGCTTAATCAAGAAAAAAAGATTTTTAACTCTCAATTCTATTTAAGAAAATTATTATTTTCAATTCTGTTTCGTAAGTTTCGCGGGAATACCCAGAAATTCGATACATAACTTCGTCAGCAATTTCTCGACAGTTTTCCTTAACTGAGCCTAATCCACTAATTACGTACGTTTTAGGCGCATGACTTTGGATTCTGGTTACTATCTTATTGGCTTCCATGCCTATGTCATCGACGTATTGGATAAAACTATTTGTTAGTTCAATATTTTTAAATAAGTTTTCGATTTCTTGTTTCATTTGGTTTGGAGTTAATGCCTCTTCTAAATAGCGACCAATAAATTTTGCAAAAATACCGTTTTGAACAAACTGGGCTACGTGTAATCCATAAGCGCCATGTGTCTTAAGTATCCTGTTTCTTAGGTTTATGCACTTTTCCTTATCGCTCTCCATTCCTCGTAAAGTTAATCCCAATAGAAAACAAATACGCAGGTTTTCGTCTTCAATATTTTGCTTAAAAATAGCACATTCAGTAGTCTTTCTCTGCTTTAGCGCTTCCTCGATTGTCTCAACATCTTGAACAAAAGCAAGGTCTTTATGTCTGAATTTCTGGACGTATTCTTTTATTTTTTCTGGTGCCCAATCAAGAAAAGCTTCCGCTACGCCTTTAGCTGCACTTTCAACTGGATCGGATGACATCTCCATATTCTTCCAAGAACGAGGCGATACTCAAAGGATTATCGTCCAATATTATAGTACTTCCAGGTAGTATTGCCATATTCGCAAGTCGGACAGGCTCATTCGTGTATTTATCTAACACTCTTTCGCCTTTTTTATCTAAAACAAAAGTTCCATCTGAG
Source organism: Bathyarchaeia archaeon (assembly GCA_050010515.1). Taxonomy (GTDB): domain Archaea; phylum Thermoproteota; class Bathyarchaeia; order Bathyarchaeales; family Bathycorpusculaceae; genus Bathycorpusculum. The sequence continues at coordinate 4,976 of JBEKKX010000051.1, read as the reverse complement.
CTAAAACCAAGTTCTTGAAGCAAGAAAATCTTACAACTAACAGGCATGTTTTTTATGGATAATATTTCAGTCATTTCTTATATCTCTCCTAACTCTCTGTAAACGTAATCTCCTACATACGTGTGTACTGTCTTATTATACTGTCTTATTCCCATTTTGGCTATATCTCTTATGAATTATGCATCAATGACAGCAATTGCACAATTTCCGTATGTTTACGTAAGTATTTAACCTCTTTGGTTCTCTCCCAGTTTTCGATTTGCGTTCTACAGCTATCACGCTGTGTGGCAACTATAACTTAATGCGAATCCACAACTAAAAGGTATGGTTAGTTAATATTTCCAATTCCTTCTTTCATGTCTAAGAGTGAATTAACATAGTTAACAAACAATCGGAGCTTTTTTTATCCTTCTTTTAATTACTTATCTATATATGTCGGTATGTGCTCAATCGCATTTTTTGTATATTTTGGACTATCAACAGCCATAGCACCAATTACCCCTCGATAAACCACTCTCTACAACCTTAACCTTATCGCACAAGTCAAACTCTAAGAAATAGTCTTTTAACTTCTTGTTTAAAGATATGTTTAATTTACCGAATAGACTTAAAACAAAGTGGAAGGAGAGAACTATGAAATATTTGACAATTCTAAAAACTTTTAGTTTCAATGACATCGTACAGCCTTTACATGATAAAGAAACTGGAATATGGAATGATTTACTTAACAAACATGCGAAAGAAGGTTGGAGAGTAATTAATAGCGGAGCAGTTCCAAGCAGGGTATCAGAGAAAGTTATTTTTTGGGCTTTACTAGAAGCACCTAGTTAATACTCATTCTCTTGTGTCTTATTTGCATCTTCAGCGAAGTCAAGTAAGGGGTCTTTAGAGGCATACTCATATTCTATCGGGTCATATTCCCAAATTATGCGCTTTTGTTTGTTCTCTTGTTTTCTTTCTTCTTGAGTTTCCCTAACGGTTACTGGTTTCTCAGGTAAGGGTTTATCAAAAACTCGGCCACAATATTGGCAGCGTATTTTTTCAGCGTCTAATCTTTCAGTAGTGCCACCACAGTTTTCGCATTTTTGCCCTGAGAGTTCATGTTTTGGGGGATAACTTGTTGAATACTGAGGTCTTTTTTTAAGGTCCGACCACGCGTAGAGAGCGATTATTCCAACAACGACCACAACTAAAAAAGCACCGATAACGTTAGGGTCAACCATTTTTTAGCTCACCTTCTCAGCTTCTTTTTTGCTACGAGAAAAATAACTCGATATTTCGGTAGCCGGCAGCTTAGTTTTTTCGCTGATTTCCTCGTCAGTATGTGGTTTTCCATCACACATTACCGCAAAAATTTTAGCGTCAATTTCCTTCCGTTTTTGAAGTTCCTCTGAGAACTTAGCCGACACAGACGCGTCATGCGTACATACGTCTTTTTCGGGAAATTTCACTATTATTCCAAATTCTGGAAGACCATCCTTCATTACTTGAATGTTTGCGTCCCTTAACAAAGTTGTAACATTAACCCCTTGTTTTTCTAAATCCTCAAGTTTTTCTTTAAGTATGCTAAGCCAATTTGTAAAATTAGGCATTATTAGGCTCTCTAAATATTGTGTGTAGGCATTTTCCCTGGATGCTTTTGTTTCTTCTTCAGTTCGCGGATCACCTTCGTTTTTAGCCTTCCAGAAAAACAACTGTAAGTTAAGAAGTAAGTGTATGTTAAAATTTAATTGCGCGGTTTTAAGGAAATAGGCTATTGCTGAATAAGTGACATTTCTATTTTTAGATATCAGAGAAGCGACTTTTTTAGCTTGTTCTATTTCCTTTTCAATGCTTGAGGCTAATTCAGAGTTCCTAATTCTATATGCCACTGGAGGAGGATATTCTTTGCCTTCAGTATCAAGTTTTCTTTCCACTATGCCTTTTTCTAATTCTTTAAGTCTTTTGGTTAATGTTGTAGGGCTGATTTTGGTTTCTTTCAGAATCTCCATGTAACGATGCCAGGCACCGTCTTTTAGAACTGCTAATATTTTTTGTGTTGATAACTCGGATTTTTTTATTTGATCCGCGCCTATGCCTCTTTTTATCACGGTTTTTCATCTATGTATTTAACTACACACGCAAGTATTTATAAGTTTTGAATAACCTATGAATATATAACTAAGAAGTCAATTACATAGGTATGATGTTATGACCGAAAAAGGCAAAAGACGCGTAATCTGGATGCCAAACGAACTAGACGCAAAAGCTGAAGCAATACGGAAGCAGTTAGGGTTAAGCATATCGGGATTTTATCGTTTTGCCATAATTGAGCAAATCAAACAGTTTGCAACCGCAAAAAAAATAATAGGTGAAGAACTACCATGCCAGGAACCTTTTACGTTACCGGCTTAGTAATGCCTTCAAACACTGGGCGATCCTACAAAGTCTATACTTTAGACAATGAAGGAAACAAGAATTTTATCGGCTTAATCAGCAAGAACTCTTTAGCATCACTTTTACGTCAAGAAATCACAGTTTGCGATATATGCAAATTCACAAGCGTAGCCAAGCAAGACCCACTAAACCTTAACCTGGAGCCCAAGCCATGAACCTAGTTCAAATTCGTCATAGGGGTAAAAGTGGAAGGCCAAAAGGACTGGGGGCTAAATGGGCATACATTATAGAAATCGCTATTCCTGCAATACTGAAAGAGTACGGTGATCTACCCCTTACTATTAGACAGATTTTTTATCGACTAGTAGGAAAATATTCGCTGGACAAGACGGAAAACAACTATCAATATCTGGACAAGCAACTTGTCCAACACAGAAAAAACGCATGGATAAAATGGGATAGAATTGTTGACCTAACAAGAAAGCCAACGAAGTTAGAGTATCACACGGAATTAACGCCAGAAGATTGGATCAGATATTGGGCAAAGGACTTCATAGATAGCTTATCTGGGTATCATCAACCCGAATACACAAATCAGGAATACCTAGTTGAAGTGTGGTCTGAGCATGAAGGCTTACAACCACTGTTCAAGAAGGCTTTGGAAAACTATCCTGTAACGCTGTATTTCACCAGGGGACGAAATTCATGGAGTAACTTTTACGAGTCTGCACAGAGATTAAAACAGACTAGTAGGAAAATAGTAATTCTCCATTTCGCGGACGCCGATGACTACGGCAGGAACATGACAAAGAACATTCAAGATGCTTTTGAGTTTTTTGAAGTCGACGCTGAAGTTGTTCGGGTTGCTCTTACCAATGAGCAAGTAAGGGAGTGGAATTTGCCAGACACTCAGTTGGAAGCAATAGAACCCGACAGAATGATTACTCTAATTCAAGACGCCGTCAGAAAATACATTGACAGAGAAAAACTCATAGAAATGTTGGAAGAACAGAGGCGCGGTCAAGAAGTCGTTGACCGATGGAAGGAACAGTTTGAAGAATGGTATGATGCGTATTCACCTGACGAGGAGAGCTGAAGCCATGACCGTCGCCGACACCGAAAAAATCATTTTATTATGTCCAACTTGCCAAGGCCCAGTAATAGAGAGTTACAAAGATGATATCCAGCAACAATGGTATGCTTGTGAGCAAGGACACAGAACAGCTAAACCCATAAAGCATAGAGAGGAATCACAACAAGAAAATAACGAGAAATCAGAAAGCCAAATGACTGAGCCGACAGCAAAAGACTTAGCCGATGCAGCAAGAATAAAGGCAGAGCAAGACGGAGAGAAAGAAGAAAAAGATGTATTCATTCAGCGAGCCTCAATCGTAACAGCTGATTTTATAGCTGAAGAAATATGGAACAGAGAAGCAAATCCTCAATACTTGAGATATAATTTTGCATCTAAAGCCTTCGACACCGTGGAAGAAATCGGGTTAGGTGAAACAAACAAGAAAGGGCAAAACATAGTTTACGTGCCTATAAACAATGAAGCGTTAAAGAAAGGCTTAGTTATTGTGCCTTCAGGTTATACACAAACTAGCTTTAAAGAAGTATTTGAGGACATAGACAAGTTAGCTTCAACTGCTTATGATGCATGCGGTCAAGAGAACATAGTTACTTTGCTAACACGTGTTACTGTTGGTTCATGGTTCCTTGATAGATTCGTTAAAGACCCAAAATACGATATAGCTGGAGCTGGAAAATTCGCGCCTATTATCCCGATTCGTGGACCTAGCCAAACTGGAAAGAACCGACTAGCCTTCATTCTACGATTAATCAGTTATAGACCCTATTTTGAAATGAGCACCTACAGAATACCGAGCCTATACAGACCATTAGACATTTGGCAAGGCACTTTAGTATTGGATGAGGCAGATTTCGCTAACACTAACGAAAAAAGCGAACTTATCCATTTCCTAAACTGTAGAGCTACAGGCACACCAGTAAGCAGACAAAACCCAAAGAACCCAAAATACACGGATACCTTCGCAAACTTCGGAATAACAATCTGTACGCAGCGTAAACCGTTTGATGACAACGCAACCGAGAGCAGGGCCTTACCCTACTATAGTGAAGCTACAGACAAGAAAATCCCAGTGTTAGAAACTGACGAAATGCTTAACGAAGGCTACGAATTACAGAACAAGCTAATCTATCTCAGAATGATCTATTACAAAAGCGTTAACATTGATAAGTCACAGTGGATAGACGACTTAACTGATCACCGTTTAATTGCTACATTATTACCAATGTTAGCCTTGTCAGAATACGAACCTGACTTAAGAACCATAATCACGGATAACGCCAAGGCATTTCAACGTGCTAAGATAGAAGAAAAAGCCAACAGCATGGACGGAACCCTGATAAACTGCTTATGGGAAAAAATCAAAGATGGATTCTTTGCAGAATACCAAAATGAATGACCGCAACCTTACGGTTGCGGTATCTTCAGAAAAATTATGGATGCTTAGATTGTTCTATGTAGCGTTTGATTGTTTCAGCATTGACCTGGCCAATTGAACGGTAGAATTTAC
>JBEKKX010000050.1:0-14678 GCA_050010515.1 Bathyarchaeia archaeon | reverse complement strand
TCCTAAAAGACCTGAAAGTAAGCAAAATCGTGATAGGAACAGAGGAGATGCCGCCAAGAGAGGGCGAAACCAGAGCACGGATGGTTTCAACAATTGAAATAATGCTTACAAAAGAGTAGGAATACCTTGCGAAACACGCGCGCTAAGCAAACATGAAGGCGCGACACGTTTTGGTCTTCTGCCGTCCGATTGAAAATCCCGTTGCAGAACCAAGACAACGTCGCTTTCTCTGATTAGACGCGTCACTTCATTTGCCTCAAATACGGTTCGAGCGTTCTTTGCCATCCTAGCCTCTTGCTTGGCTGGAGCCAAAACCTGAATGCTCTCCGACAGACGAGCAAGACGAAATCGCTTGGCCGTATAGACGAAACCAGTCAGACTGGTTGAGAGAGCATAATTATCTTGCATTATGAAAAGTGAAAAGGATGAAGAACCTTGAGACATAAACGGTCAATCGGGCCATATCTTGCTTTTCTTTCAGTGAAGTTTGAAGTTGACCCTGAAAAGTTTTTTAGCGCACTGGTCAAAGCTGTAGAAAACAAGAAATCCAATTGCGACCCGATTTCAATCGAGTGCCGCGGTGAGATAAAAGCAAAAAAAATCTTTTTGATAACCAACGACGCCGGGGTTCTTGCACAATTTAAGGTCCCTGAAGAATTTCTATTGGAGAGAGATAATCCGCTCGGAAAATTCTTGGAAACCGACAAGATTCTTAGATATCTTTCTAGGAAGAGGCGTAAGGTACAGGGTAGCTCAATCAGAGATGTGCGGTCTGGGATAATCCACGTTAGTTTGAAGGCTAAAATCTTGGAGGTTGCAAAACCAACGCGTGTTGTTACTAGATATGGCAAATATGCAAGCGTGGCTAAAGCTTTGATATGGGATGAAACGGGAACCATCAGACTTTGTTTGTGGGATGAACAAATAGGTTCTGTCTTAGTGGGGGATACAGTTCGAATTGAGAACGCGCAAGCATCTCTCTTCAGAGGTGAATTGCAATTAAGCATTGGAACAAAAGGACTGCTCACCAACGTCAAAGACTTCGAATCAAAAATTACTCCAACGGGTTCACCCGCTTTGGAGGCTTAACGATTTGTGCGTGCTAGCCTGAAAATAGTTGAAAAACATACTTTATAATAAATATAAAATTATAATACTTACTGATCTGATTATGGCTTGAGGTGAAAAAATGAGTGAAAATAACGACATCTTAAACCAATTAAAATCTAAGAACATACGCATAGAAGCTTACAAGCAAATAATCAGGAAAAGAATTGAAGCAAAATTTGGTTATGAATTGCCACTTTCGCAAGAAGCATATTTGTTTGAAGACAAAAGTAAAATAATTAACGTGGTTAATGTTCTCTTTGAGGCTTTAGTTGGAGCTGTAGAGGATACAAATCTAACCAACAAGGACTAAGTATGAAATTTTGACAATACTTAAAACATAATTTCAAAGTATATGCTTTAATTCTCATAAAGCCTATAGAAGTTCAACCTTCGCATATTCAAATTTGAAGTGATCCGGGTAAACTTGAGGCGATTTATCGTAGCCAAGCTTGTCTATGGTGTGTCCAATCAGGTACTCTGCAATCATGTGTCTTATGTTACGCTATAACGACACATTAATATGAAAAGGTCGGATAAACCAACCAAACATAAGCGTGATAATTTGCTAAACTTCAAGAAAAAAACCGCTGTTTCGCTCAACCTTTTATCAAACGGCAAATTATCTGAATGTTTGAAGGGTAAAAATGTGTTCTTTTGGTCACATGTTTCTGGGTTTAACCAACCCAAATTATTGGAAAGTCAAGCATTTCATGTTCACCTAAAACCTGCACAGAAAATAACGGTTGAGGGTGAAGTAACTTAGGGAGAGTAAAATCAAAATGAAAGTTGTTGCTTCATGGAGCGGCGGAAAAGACAGCTGCTACGCATACTATTTGGCAACCCAACAAGGCTACGAAGTAGTCAACATATTAACCATGATGATGAGTGAAACCAAATCAAACTTCCACATGATACCATCAGGCATACTTGATGCGCAATCGGACGCCATTGGAATTCCATTGGTAAAACAGAAGGCTACGCCTGAAACCTACGAGAATGATTTCAAAGGCGCACTGCAACGGCTCAAAGCTAAAGGCGTTGAAGGCTTAGTTACAGGAGACATCTACGAAGTAGCGGGGCATGAACAAGGCTGGCTTGGTCGAGTGCTCAAAGAAGTCGGTTTAAAACCAGTCAAACCCCTCTGGCTGGGTGACACAAAGCAGATTTATCTTGACTACTTAAAAACAGGTTTCAAAGCAACCGTAGTGCGCACCAAACTGGAATTGTTAGGCATGGAGTGGCTCGGAAGACAACTAGACAAAAAATTCTACGACGACATCCTTAAGCTTGGCAACGTTGACGCTTGCGGCGAAGGCGGCGAATACCACACCGTTGTGACGGATGGACCAACATTCAAGAACAAAATTGAAATTCTAGAAACACAAAAACATAAGCTTGACGGCGGCTTCGGATACTTAGAAATCAAACGGTTCGAAGTCAAGCCGAAGGCAAGGTAAAACTCGAAAATGGACAAGACACTCGATGTAATAGTAGCACACAACCCGTTAAAAGCCAAAGCATTCCTTGACGAAATCGAAGGCAAAAACCCCCTTTTCATCTGCACAATAGCTACAACGGAAACCGGCAAAATCCCCGGAATCTCCGCGGCAGGAAAACACCCCGAATTTACCGATTACACCCCGCCAGCGGACGCTGAACTGCTATTGCTAGGCAAATGCAAATCTATTGCCGGTGTGCCTGTAACTCCTGATGGGATTCCGACGCCAGCATTGATAACTATGTCGGCTCTACGCTTAGCTGATATTCCAGTGTTGATTGCCAGTGGCGGATTAAAAGTAAAACCGCAAATTCCCTTTTTAGACCTTGGCGGAAGCCCAGGAAGAGACATCCGAAGTGGCAACGCAGTTGATAACGTTGCAGAGGTTATTGAGAGAGCTAAAATTGCTGGACAGCACTTGGCTAAGGCTGTTGATTATCTTGTGATTGGCGAGAGTATTCCTGGCGGAACAACAACAGCTCTTGGCGTATTATCAGCTTTAGGCGTTAAAGCTGAAGGAAAAGTAAGCAGCACCTTGCCTGAAAACCCACACAGCTTGAAAGCGCAAACGGTTAAGGCAGGTTTAGCGGCTGCAGGCGAAAGTTTTGGCAGTTTAGCAAACAATCCCGCTAGGGCTATTTCCTGCGTTGGCGACCCTATGATGGCTGCTTTCTCAGGACTGGTGATTGGCGCAGCATCGCAGGTGCCCGTGCTGATGGCTGGCGGAACACAAATGAGCGCTGTCTTAGCCATAGTGAACGCATTGAACTCTGACGTTCTCTGTAACGTGGCTGTGGGCACAACAAGATGGGTTGTAAAAGACAAGTCATCTGACCTAAAAGGCATAGTTACGCAGTTTTGTAACGTGCCAATTTTAGCTGCCGACTTAAACTTTGGCTCCTCACGTTTCCCTGGTTTACAGGCTTATGAAACTGGCATTGTGAAGGAAGGCGTCGGTGCAGGCGGCGCTTCTATAGCGGCTATGGCTAAGCTTGGTGGTGCAGTAACAAAAGATTTATTGCTTAAAGAGATAGAGCGTAATTATGCTCTGCTGATGGGTTTGAAGTGAGATGGTTATTAAAGAGTTAAAGAACCTTTTTTCTTTCCTCACAATTTTTCCAGTGACAATGGACAAAGACATGCTCACTGACTGCGCCAAAAACATGTGGGTTTTCCCATTAATAGGAGCATTTATCGGTTTATTAGCTGGAGTGTTCGGCTGGGTAGCTTACCACTTTTTGCCTGGCATAGTAGTGGGCGGCTTAGTTTTAGCTTTGTTGCTGCTGATTACTGGGCTTCATCACACAGACGGCCTATTAGACTTCGGCGACGGAGTCATGGCTCACGGCACAGCTGAACATAAAATTGAGGTCATGCATGACCAGTTAACAGGCGCAGGCGGCTTATCCATAGGCATCATGACTATGCTGATTACAGCCTTAGCCATCGGCCAGCTCAAAATTGGCTTAATAATCAGCGGCATCATCGTTGTTGAAGCTTCAGCTAAACTTGCCATGGTTATTATGGCGTGGGCTGGAAAATCAGTCCACCAAGGCATGAACTCACCCTTTCTAGAAGCCATGCATGGAAGTAAAGGCAACTTGCGACTGATTGTTGCAGTGATAATTTCTTTTGCGGTAGCTTTGCCTCTGCTGCATTGGGCAGGCGCTTTCATCGTGCTAGCAGCCGTAATTACTAGCTTTGTCATGGTTGCCATTGCGCATAAACATTTCAACGGCGTTACAGGCGACGTGTTCGGAGCAACTAACGAGATAACCCGAATGGTCTGCGTGATTGTTTTGTTGGCGGTGGTTGCATGGGCATAACCGCGCTTGTTATGGCTGGCGGAAAAGGAACCCGCATGCGAATCGCACAAGAAAAGCCGTTGATTAAAGTTTGTGGCAAACCAGTCATTGAGTACGTGCTGGAGGCGTTGAAAAGCTCTAAAAAAATCGATTCCGTCGTTGTCGCTGTCAGCAGTTGCACGCCTAAAACTGCGAAGTTCATGAGTCAGTTTCCCGTTAAAGTGGTTGAAACCCCTGGGAAGGATTATGTTTCTGACATGGGTTACGCCGCACAAAACCTCAAATTAGGAGTTTTCTTAGCCATCGCAGCAGACCTTCCACTAGTCACAGGCGAAGCGTTGGATGCAATTGTTGAACGTTACGAGCACTGCGGCAAGCCAGCGTTGACTGTTGCTGTTTTGCTTGAAACCAAAACCAAGCTTGGCATGAGCGTAGAATATTCCTTCAAAATGGACGACAAAGACGTAGTTCCAGTCGGAATCAACGTTATCGATGGACGTAAACGGTACGGCGACGAATGGCTCGACCAAGACATCTACCTGCTCAACCTAGACGAATTAGCCGTGAACATCAACACAATACAGGAACTGCACCTAGCCGAGTGTTTGCTATCTAAATAAAATAAGAAAATATGTTTGGAGTATCTGGGCTTTTTGCTCATTTTTGAAGACGACAGTTTCTTTTATGGTGCAACTTTTGATTGCTTGCTTTCCAGAACTTGCTTCAAGATGTCCTGCATTTTTCTTGCATCTATGTCTAGGATTGGTGATTCGCATATCATTGTCGGGTGCATCTGAAAGTCGGCGATTACTTCGGCTAGCATGCGGAAGTCTGGCCCATACCTTTCTTCGTCTAGTGTGTGGTGGCGTTTTTCGCCTTGGGCTGTGAACTCGATTTTTGAGAAGTGGCAGTGCATGCTTTTTAGGGCTTCTGTTCCAAGTTTCTGTTCGACTTTTTCAGCGATTGCCCTGAAATCTTCAGTTTTCTTTAGGGTTCCTTGATGTAGTGCATGCAGGTGTCCCCAATCAATAACAAGCTGTGTGCCTTCCACTTCTTGGCAGATGGTTAGGATTTCGTCTATGGTGCCTACCTGGAACTTTCTCCCCATAGTTTCAGGGCCAAGCTTCACCCGCAGGCTAAGGCTCTTCATTTCGGCGCTAAGCTCCTTTAAGGCATCAAGGCATGTTTTGAAGGCAAAGTCTTTCTCAAAGCGCCCATAAAACCCGGTATGAAAAACCATAACGTACGCTCCCATCCAGTCAGCTGCGGTTGCGCATGCAATAAGGCGCCGTTTACTTGCTTCCACAACATCCCGTTTACCCGACAAATTCACATAATACGAGCCGTGCATACTGAGCCTAACATCGTTTTTTCTTGCTTCCTCACCGAGCTTTTCAGCATCCACCTGTTTCATCTGCGGCTTTTGACCCCATTGGACGGCTTGGTACTCGAAAGCGTCCAGACCTTCCTCACGTAGCAGTTTTGGAACATCAGGCGTCTTTGCTCCCATAAGTCTGAACATTGGTGGAACTCCTGCTGGACCAAAACGAGTATGCTCAGTCATCCAAATCCCTATCTAAATTTTTTTAGGTTAATTGTCATATTGTTTTCTATTTTAAAAAGATGTACTTTCAATCGTCGATTATGGCAGTGCTTTTCGATAGGCTTCAGAAACCATATGACATCCACTTTTGCGTAAAATAGGCCGTTTAAGTTAATGCTGACTGTTTAAAATTTCGACAGTATTAGTAGACTTTTGTGTTGCAGTAGGTGGACTATTGTTGGAATCGGCACATAAAAGTGGACATAAACCGCTCCGACTAGGATTCCGACGGTGATTGCCAGCAGAGCATAATCTCCTCTGTGAAGTTTTAGCACATATAGGTTAGTGCGTTTCTTGGTGGCTCCCCAAGCTCGGGACTCCATTGCCTCTGCCAATTCAAGGCTTCGTCGGATAGCACTAACAATCAACGGGATAAGCACGGGTATATAATTCCGTATCTTCTTAAGCAAGCCTCCCTTCTCCAACTCCAATCCCCTGGCCTTCTGCGCATCCATTATTGTTTGGGCTTCCTCCGCCAGAACAGGAACAAAACGCACTGCGGTGGTAAAGGCGAAAGCAAACTCGTAAGGCACACGGGATTCCTCCAATGCTAAGCCTAAATGGTCAGGCGAAGTAGTTAAAAAGAAAACTGAAAAAGACTCAATAAGCACCACAAAACGCAGAGTTAACGCCGCTGCACTCTCGACGTTAGCAGCCGTCAGCGCGTAGCCTGAAGTAAAATAGTCCGTTCCAACGTTAACTGCAAAAATGAAAACTGCCAAGAAAGCGGCGCCTCGAAGAGAACGAAGCCACTGCCTTTGAACACGTGCTAACAAAACAAATGGAATCTGCAAAACAAACAGAAAAAGCAACGGAATAATTTGGTAGAAAAGAATGGCGACTACAAAAATGGAAATAACATAAACGAATTTTACTCGGGGGTCTAAATTGTGGATTGGAGAGTAAACTTTCCTAAACCTTAAGCCGTCAAAAACGCTCATTTACTTCGGCTGCTCTCCTTGGCGTTCAAGATTATTTTTTCTGCTTCGTAAATGTCAATGATATTTTTCGGAAGCCCCAACTGCGATAATTTCATGAAGATTTGAGCTATTTGTGGCAAAACAATCGATGATTCAGCTAAAACATCGGGGTTTGTAAGTATTTCTGTTCCAATGCCTTCTGCAACAATTTTTCCTTCCTTCATCAAAACAACTCTAGGATTGCATTCAGCCACAAACTCCACATCATGCGTGACAATAACGACAGTTTTCCCTTGAGTTTGCATCTGTATTATAAACTGACGCAGTATCTCCTTTTGCTCATGGTCCTGCCCAATAGTGGGTTCATCCAAAATCAAAGCTTTCGGATCCCAAGCCAAAACAGAAGCCAATGCGACACGTTTCCGCTCGCCTCCGCTAAGAAGGAAAGGTGAAGTTTTCCTATACTGGGTTAACGCTAAAAGATTCAAAGCCCACGTTACCCGCTTTTCCACGACCTCTGGCTCGAATCCGAAATTTTTGAGGGCAAAAGCGATTTCATCTTCTACTGTTTCGCTGAATAATTGGTGGTCTGGGTTCTGGAAAACAAAACCCACATTTCTAGCTAAAGCTGCAACGCTTGTTTTAGTTGTTTCAACACCATCCACACATACTTTTCCCAAAGTGGGTTTCAAGAGTCCGTTAAAATGCTTGACAAATGTTGATTTTCCAGCGCCGTTTTGCCCCATTATCGCAACGAATTCGCCGTCTTTTATGGTTAGGGAAACACCCTTCAAAGCTTCAACTTTGTTAGGATACGAAAAGTAAACATTTTCAGCTACAATCATTTGGTTTTCAACATCTCCAACAGCTGGTCAGCTAGTTCTTCAGAAGACAATGGGGTATTGCCGCTGAGGTTTAAGCCGTCTTTTTTTAGCATTTGGTACAGCAATGTTGCTTTGGGGATTCCTACTCCGATTAAACGCGTTTCTTCCGTGCTGAGAATTTCTCTTGGGTTTCCTTCGAACCGGACTTTTCCTTCATCCATAACTATGAGGTGGTCTGTGTATTTTGCCGTTAAGTCCAGTCTATGCTCCACAAGGATGATGGTTATTCCCTGCTTTTTGTTTAATTCATAAATTACTTCGAAAATTTTCTCAGCGCTTAACGGGTCAAGGAAAGATGTTGGCTCATCTAAGACGATAATTTCCGGTTCCATAGCGAGGACAGACGCTATTGCCACGCGTTGCTGCTGCCCTCCCGAAATCTCGTGAGGTGACCGTTCACGCAAATCATAAATGCCTGTTTGGTTTAGTGCCCAATCAACTTTTTTTCTCATTTCCTCTCGTGGGACCCCAATGTTTTCTAGCCCGAACGCCACGTCTTTCTCGACAGACAGAGCGAACAGCTGGTTTTCTGGGTTCTGAAACACTAAGCCCACGTGTTTTGCCATTTCATATGTGTGATGCTTAAGCGTGTCTTCGCCTGCAACAGAGATTTCGCCCGTTAATTCCCCTTGATAGAAATGCGGGATTAATCCGTTGAAGCATCGGCACAAAGTTGTTTTCCCGCAGCCGCTTGGTCCAGTAATTAAAACAAACTCGCCTTTCTCCACTTTAATCGACACATCAATAATTGAGGGCTTAGATGCGCCTGGATAAGTATAAGTGAGGTTTTTTGTTTCAATTATAGCCATTTTTTGTGCCTGCTTCCTTAAGCGTGAGAGTTTGCTCATTTAAGCGTAGCTACTCATTTTTGGTTATTTTCCGCTTCAGGTCCTGTGAAGTTGTCGGTTGAAATGGGGTTCATGTGAAATTTCGGTTGCTAGCTCGCGGTTTTAAAAGGGTTACCGAAGCCATAAGATGCTAAGCTCTAGGCCAGATTTTTCTTGTGGAATCCATTAGAGGAATTATAAAAAGTGCAAGTAAGTTTTCATTTTTATGAATATCGGTGTGTATTAATGGAAAAATTGTTTTGCTGTAAATGCTCAAGACTAAATTCTTCCTGCAGTGCGGTCTTAATCTTGCCGAAACTATTGCTTCATCCAAAATTTTACGGTCAGCGATTTTAATTGTTAAATCAATCATATCATAGGTAATATCAAACTGAATACCGTTAAAAAGAAGAAAGAAATAGGTTGCGAGTAAAGATGTTCTTTTACATCCATCAATAAATGGGTGAAAAGCATTAATTGAAAACATTAAAGCGGCGGCTCTATCAACCGCATCTGGAAAAGGTACATAACCATATACCTTTCTCATCGGTCTTTCACAACAACAATCCACCATACTTTCTTGTCTGTACCCCTTTATTGCTTTAGGGTCATCCTCTAAAACACTTTCATGTAATGCTTTTAGCAATTCAACGCTGATAGGAATAGACATAAAAACGATAAATGAAAGACTAAAGATTTAATGGTTTGCTAACTCATCAAAAACTTCTCTGTTTTTATTAATGACTTGATGAGCGCATTTTTTTATTATTGCTCTTGCTGGCATCCTTAATCCCAAAGAATCACTATCCTTTTTCACTCTTGCTTTTGTTATATTGTAAACACACCTATATATTATTAACCATAATACCTCAAAGAAGTAAGTAATAATTTATGAAAGCAGACTATGAATTACTGCTCTCAATTATACAAAACTCAATATATAGATATATGTTGTTGCTAGCTCACAGCAACAAGCGTTAATTAAAAAAAGTTCCTGATTCTGGTTCTGTGAAGTCTTCGGTTGAAATGGGGTTCATGTGAAATTTCGGCTGATGATATAAGTGTAGGTTTAGACACCAGTTGTTTTGTTAGCTAAATTACCAATTCACCAACACTTAATCATGATTTTTAAGCTTACAACTAAACAGCATTTGCCAGATTCCATTGGTGATTAGACTAACAATTAAGTAACTTTAAATATAACTAATGTGTAATCTCTAGGTGATGATTAAAATGACGTTGAAAGGAACAGTTGACATATCTTCAAAAGTAGTAATAATAGGCGGAAAACGCCAAACTATAGCAGATGTGCAGAAAACATTTGCCGAACTTGAATTTACTACAACAATTGGAACAACGAAAGTTATAGACGTCCTGCTAAATGCTCAAGAACCTCTCACAAGAGAACAACTTGCTAAGAAAGCTAACCTATCTATAATCTATACTGTAGATGTCCTTAATAAATTGATGAAATTTGATTACGTTGTAGGATTTCATATAGGCAAAAGAAAAACAATCTATTATGCACTTACGGAAACAGGACATAATGCTCTTTCAAGTAAACAAGCTGGCAGAGAAACTAAGATAGAAAAGAAACAACTTACATAATCAATGGTTAAGCTTTCATAAAAAAATAAAAGTAATTGCCGAGACAATTCGGGATGGACGAGCTTGAGCGTGACGTTGTCCTTTGGCGGGGGCACATGCTCTTGAGCGAGGGTTCGACTCCCTCTCTCGGCACTTACATAAGTCACTTAGTAATATTAGGCACCTAACAACTAAATAAGGTTTTTGGCTAACGTGCTTTCTTTATTCTTAACACTTTTCCGTCAACTGTAGGAATCAGTTGGTCTCCTTTTGTCCATTGCAGTTGGTTAATAGTTTTTGAAGGTATTACAATGAGATACTTTGTATATTCTTTACTATTTTTCCTGCGTGATACTTGTGTTTGTAGTTTCGTTTTAGGCACCTAACTATTCTAATACGTTTGCAGATATTTAACTTTTAGGCACCCATATTTTTAGGGTACTGAAATCCTTAAACATGAAATTTATTTATAATTAGGCACCTACAAAGATTTAGTGTTTACTTGCATTTTGTATTAGAGTTTTCCACTTGTTCTCGCCTTCGACAGTAGAAAATCAAGGGCATCGTTTAACTGTTCGGTTGTTTTAAATAACCCTTACACAAATACGGCTAATTAAGAAACAAAGCTTAGGTAATTGATTAATGGCTAATGTAAAGCAAGCGGACTTTGACATTCCAAAGAACTCAAAATTAACTCTGTATTCACTTCAGTTAATGGATATAATGAAAAAAACCGATTTTCAAAATGATTTCAATAATTTTGTTGATCACTTGTTCTTGGATTGTTGTGCTTATGTAAAAAATCATTTAAATTCTGAAGAGCCTGTCATCAAATTAGTTTTTATTGCAAAACAGGCAGAGTACGAAAGGATAGAAAAGCAGTCTAATTATTATTCGCACCAACGAGAAAAACCTAAAGGGCAAACTCTAGGATTCGCTATGACTAGCAACTTAGAAAACGTGATTTATCTTAATTTTGAACCACTTACAAGACTTATGTTAAAAAATCTGCAAACATTTGTTTTTAATTTAGCCGCTTTATACATACATGAAATTCTGCACTGTTACTATCGTTCCATTAAAGATGAACAGGAGACACTTGACCTGACTTATAAATTGCTTGGAAACTTTCTAGGTATGAGCCTTCCTAAAGAGATGACACCAAAGGCATCGGATTTCTACACAGAAGATAACTTGTTTAGGTGACGATTTTTCACATGGAAAAGAAAATTAAGTTGGGTGACGAGAAGTACACAGAACCCGCTTCAACAGCAGCAGACACTGCTTAAGCGTTGGCTCTATCTCGCCAGTGCCGCTTACCCCAGCCGCCATGGCGTGACCTCCGCCGGTTCCTTGCAAGTATTCACCTAAAGGCGCCGCAATGTCCTTTCCTAAATTGACACCTGCCTGCTCAGTGAACTGGCGTGTGCAACGTAGGCTTATCGCTATTTTCCCGTTTTTCTGCCCCGCAACAGCCGACATGTGCGCCCCTAAATCAACTAGGGCTTTAGCTGCTGAGGCTTGGTAAGCGCTAACATGGGAGAGGGCAATTATCCACCCGTTGATTCTTACGATTTTAGCTCTTTTGCAAGCTTTCAACTTCGCTAAGCGTTCAGAAGAGTCTATTGGTAGAGCAAACTGCGCCAATGTTTCCTGCACATCAATTCCTTGAGTTACCAGTTTAGCGACGATTTGTAGCGTCGATGAATTTGCCAAAGCAAAATGTCGCGTATCAAAAGCTATACCAATAAACAAAGCTTTAGCCTCGTTCGGGTCAGGATCAGTTTTTGCTTGCATGAAAAGCTTATAGACTATTTCGCAGTTGGCAGCTGCTTTCTCATCTACTATGCATAAGTTGCAGATTTTAGTTGTTTCTGGGTTCTGAGAGTGATGGTCAATAATTACTTTTGGCGCTGCAGATTCTTTTATTACCGTAGCCACTTGATCAAGCTGTTCAATAGTGTTCGTGTCTAAGAGTACGATGACGTCTGCTGATTCAATGTTCGGGTTCAAGTTAACAGTTATAGGCAGATATTCAAGAAGCAGCTTGGAAAGCTTGTTGATGCCTTGAGGGCATCCAACTTCAATTATAACATTTGGCATAAACCGTTTTAGCAAACCCTGCAACGCGAAAGCTGAGCATATTGCATCAGCGTCTGCACTGCGGTGGCATAATAAAAGGACAAAAGCTGCTTTATTATCTTCTAAAATTTTTGTTAGATTTTGGAAATCGTTCATTTTATTTTTCTCAAGTAGTTTTCACTGGCTTTATGGGCTTCGTTTATGGCTTCTTTAACCAGCATTTTTGCATTAATGTCTTTGGCTGCTGGCGCCAAGTCAAGGTCTATTTCTACAGTAACATTTACTGGTTTTGACCCAGCGGCTTCCACACAAATATCCAACTTATCAACCATCTTAGAGTGAACTTTAGAGAGAACGTATTTTCTAGCTGCGTTCTCTGCTGTTGAACATAAAATTTCTATTTGCTCAGTGGTTAGCTCTGGTATCCCCAGCTCTACCACAAACTTCACCTCTACGATGATGGCTGAGAAACTGGACTTAGGTCTTCTTGGAGTTTTGTCTGGGCTTCTTTTATTTGGCTGCGCATTCTTTCTTCTTGTCTTGCCAGAACAGTGCTTCTTGTATCCAAAAGCTCTTTTCGCTCAACCAGTTCTTCGGTTACTTTCGTCTTCTCTGCTTTAACCAACAATGAACCGATTGCCTTGTAAATAACCGCGTCTTCAACTGTTTTTTGCAGTTCAGCTACTGTCTGTTCTACTTCTGCTTTTTCCATTTCAACCTGCTGTTTCTGCGCTAAAATTGACTGTAAAGTTTGCTGCAGTTGTTGCAGTCTAAGAAGCCTTTCTTGCACGTTAGGCGGTAATCTTGAAAGTTCATCACTCAAATTTTATCCTTCCGTATCAGCAATACGGTAAGCTCTTAATTAAGCATTTCCAACAAAGGCAAATGTTAACGCAAGCCTGCTGAATGTTGTCGAGTTCCCATGTAAGCGTTGGATTAGCTTTAGGCTGGTTTCCACTTGGAAGATGCATAAATTTAATGGAAAATGCCTTTTTTCAAAAACATGGCTACTTTCTTTTCCTGTAGATTGGAACGCTTTCTTTATCATCGAACCGTACATATTCGAATCCAGCAGTAATCAATGCGTCTTCTTCTTGGCTTGTTTAGATGTTGATGTTGAGAACAGAGCAATTTTCAAAGCCTTAATCAACATGAAATGTAAGGGAATGACTTTATCACTTTCACATATCTATAATACAAATCCTGAGTTGTTTAGCCAAGAATCATTACTTAAGCACTTATATGACTAAAACCCTCTCTCTTTCATTGATGATAAATCTTAAATCTGAAAAGCGTAGAAATGACCTAAACCTCAAGTCAAGAAATCCTATGTCAAGAAATCCTTACAAGTACGTTTTTAAGAGCTTGAATGGTAACTCAACTGCGTAGCATAGAATAGAAATATCAGAGAGATAGAATGAATAAAAAAATAATAGCTATATCAGTTTTGATAGCTATTCTCTTTATAAGTGCAATTGCTGGAACGATATTCTATTATAACGGAGTAGTAAACGATAAAAATTCTAAAATAGCATCGTTGAGCACTCAAATGGCAAATCAAAATAATGAAATAGCTAATTTGACAAGCCAAATAGACCAAGAACCAAATTTAACCAACCCGCATATCGTAACACAATTAGGAGTAACCGAGATAGGAAATAGTAGTGCAATTGGACAGCCTTATGCTTGGGGAGCTTATTGGCGACTTTTCATCCAAGGTGCAGCATTTAACATGGGAAACAGCACAGCGTATAATGCAGGATTAAAGGTTATAGCTTACTCTGGTACTGGTTTGTTAGAAATTAACATGACTGTTCCTTTCGTTAACGGTTACAATTACGGAACTAACTCTGCAATTGTTTCAGTTTTAGCCAATCCTGATCTTGGTCCTCTTGGTCCATTACAACTTGGAAATTTGACAAGAGGACAATACGCAATAATTGACATAGATATTTATCACGAAGGCATTGTTACCAATTGGACTGTTACGCCAGTGTGGACAAATACTCCATAATTATTTCTAAGTTTCTTTCTATTCTGCAAAGAACATTAAACGGTTAAGGCTATTACCGAGTACATTCAAGGGTTAAAAACTTGGTAATTTTTGTTTTGTTTTTGTTGAAAAGCTTAAAATCTGAAAAGCGCATGAATAGAGCAAACATGAGTGCAACTTCACCACAGTTAAATCCTTATTGGGGATTGCTATGGATTGTTCTATCTAGAAATAGCCTTACACTTTTTCTTTGAGGTATATTTCCGCTGGAGTTAAATAGTCTATTCCTTCATGAGGCCTTACGTAATTGTAGTAGCGTATGAAGCTCCAATGCTCCTTAAACAGATGAGACTCCAGTTCGTAGGCCTT
>JBEKKX010000049.1:0-16525 GCA_050010515.1 Bathyarchaeia archaeon | reverse complement strand
TCAGTAACTGATCGGCCTTCAAGTCTCTTTTTGATTATCCACTTTCTAAGTTTTTCCCAATCTCGTTCCAACCAAGCACTCCCCTATTTTAGGAGAGTGTAGCCTATTTTTAAGATAGAACATAATTGATAACGATAAACTTAAAGCTCCCGGCATCAGAGGAGCATTCAATAAGCTCTTAAGAAGGGCTTGGCAGTTACCCGCATCGCAGAACTTTTTGAAACCACAAGACAAACGGTGCACAGGTGGCTTAGGAGAGCCAAACACGTCGGAAGAGAATACTTCAAAGACAAACCCAGAAAGCCCAAAGCAGCCAAAGTGACGCGATTATAGAGACTGGTTTAATCGTGCTCGCTTTCAAAGAGGCGTAAAAGCGTTCCCAACGTCACTTTATGAGCGTAAAGTTAGAAAGTCGACGTGACAACTTGGAAAGACTTATATTAAGTTTCTACTTTATAAAACATGCAAAAAGATTCGGTGATTCGATGAATAAGAATTCAACAAAGAACTTTAAAGTTTTTACTTTGATTCTATTGACGTCAATGCTCTTACTAGTGGCTATAATTCCGAGTGTCCCAAGCGTAAAAGCAGCAACAACAACGACCCTATTCCTTTACACCACATTAGGCACACAGTCAATCACAGCAAACGGGACAGCCATGACGTTGGGAGCAAGCAATACTTTTACCAGCGGCAACACAGAAAAGTTCCAAGCGACAGCTTCATCAGGCTTCCAATTCCTATGCTTCATATACGCCGACGCATCAGGTCCAGCTGCGTCAACTGATAACCCATACACTAGAACCATTTCAGCTGCCTGCTCTTTAGAGGCAGTTTTCGTTCCGACCAGCAACACAACGGCAACAACATCAGGAAGTGGAACATCAACATTAACCATCTTCGCGACAAGCGGGGGAACAACAAGCCCAGCTGGAAAAACATCTGGAGCATCCGTCTCCGCCACTATAGGCCACTCCACAACCATTACGCAGACACCAGGAACCGGCTTCAAATTCCTATGCTGGGTGGTACAATGCTCTTCAAGTAACGAGTACACTTCGAGTTCACTCACATACACACCAACATCAAACGGAGCAGCCATAGAAGCCATCTGGGTTCCGTCCAGCAGCACCGTAACATTGCCGACACCAACACCAACAGCTACAGCTACGCCCAAACCAGTCAGCATTTCAACTGATGATGCAATCATCATAGCAGTAGTTGTAGTAATAGTCGTAATAATAATTGCAGTCGGAGTATTCGCGTACACAAAAAGAACCAAAAAAGAAGCAAAAAAGTAAAATCCTTCCTTTTTTTATTTTTTTTAAAAAAATATTATTGTAGATTTTTGATTATTTAATAAACGGCAATACTAGCTAATGTTGCTCCTGCTAATTTGAATGCATATGCGGCTGACATCATTGCCATTTACATTAACACTTTTATTTTTCTAGTTTATTTTATGCGCATCTCTGTAAATCCCACGCTACCTGATTCGCTCTTCCAAAATAGCTAAACCTTAACTGCTAAAAGCGTTGGAAAGACCACAACCGCAAACCATAGAAAGCGAGTCTCAGTTCAGCCTCTAATAGTCCGCAATCTCTGATCTATACGCATACAAATTAAGATTAATTTTAACCTAAAAGGTCATAGCCGCGAGCAGTAATCATCCTGCCGTTAACAACCTTAGTCGCCGAATTACCAACAATAATCGTTGTAACCATGTCAATTTCAGCCGCCAACATATCCTTAAGCGTTGTAATAACGACTCCTTCACCTTCTCGACCGGCTTGCTTTACAATGCCCACAGGAGTATCAGGGCTCATGTGCTTGAGAAGTATTTCGTACGCTTTAGTTAACGGCTCAATCCGCCCCTCGCTTTTGGGATTATACAGTACAATGGCAAAGTCTGCCGCCGAGGCAGCCTCCAACCTGCGCTCAATTTTTTCCCAAGGAGTCAACAAATCGCTTAAGCTAATCACCGCGAAATCACTTACCAATGGGGCGCCAAGCTCTGACGCGGCAGCCGTAGCAGCTGTAACGCCAGGAACAATCTCAACTGGGACATTTGCGACCTAACGCGTTTAGCGCTTTTTCTGCCAGAATTACTGCAATACGTTCATCTGCACCTATAGGTTCTCCATAATATAGTTGGATTCCTGCTGCAGAGAGTTGGGATTCCTTTTCTTTCACATCTATGAGGTCAGGAATCTCTTGTGTGGTATGCACGCCAGCTGCGATGAACACGGGGACCAATACGATTTTTGATATGCCCATTTTAGCAAGCGTATCTATTGCTTGAGGTATGGTTGGCGTATTCTTGCTCATAAATGCTATTTCCACAATCTTAAACTCAGATTGTTTACGTAAGATTTCAGCTAACTTTTCGAGGTTTTCTTGGCTCTGGGGCAGTTTGCTTCCATGTCCGATCAGAATTAAACCAACTTTATCTAACGCTGCCTTTGCCAAATTAGTTTTTCTCCGTTTTTTCAAACAATTTAACTGCCAGATCGATTAGTTTCGCGTCACCGTTTTTGGCGGCTAACCGCAAGTTTTCGACAATCGGCACAAATGTCTGTTTTAGCAAAATTGATGTTAAGTCTTCAAGGATTTTCCGCTCTCTCTCATCCACATCACCTATCATGCCTAGAGCGGTTGCAAGTTCTTTTTGCCGGACTTCTTCAGCATGGGAAAGCAGCGACGAAATAATCAGACGAACCGAGAAGCTTTTCATATCCTGATTAAGAATAACAAGTTCCTCGTCTAAGATTTTGATTGCTTTCTCAATGTTTTTTTCTCGTTCTTGCTTATTGTTGTCGGCGATTAACTGCAAATCATCAATATTGTGGAGTTTTGTTCTTGCAACTTCCTGAACGGCTTTCTCAACGTTGCGAGGATTTGAGATGTCAATTATTAAAAGGTCATTGTTGTTTGTGCGTTGCTTCATTAATCTTGAAACCATGTCTTTGGTTAACAAGTAATGCGGTGCCGAAGTCGAGCAAATTACCACATCAGCGTCAACGAGCACTTCTTCAAACTGATTGAACCTTACTGCTTGTCCCGAGAGGTCTTCAGCTAATTTTACCGCCCGTTCATGGGTTCTATTAGCAATAAAGATTGGACTTAGGCAGCGTCGTGCTAAGGCTTTAGCGACAAGAGTTCCTATTTCACCAGCGCCCATAACCAAAATTTTCTTGTCTTCCAAGTTGCCCAGCAAATTGTCGGCTAATTCAACTGCTGCTGAACCAATTGACACGGCGCCTTTGTTGATGCCTGTTTCGTTTCTGACGCGCCTGCCAACGGTCATTGCACGATTAAACAGGTGCTTTAGGATTGGACCGACTGTTTTGGCGTTTTCTGCTTCTAAGTAAGCGTTCCAGACTTGATTGAGAACTTGATCTTCGCCTATCACCATTGATTCTAAGCCTGAAGTGACTCGTAAGAGGTGATTGAAAGCCTCGTCGTCTATTGAAGCTTCTATGGCTTGAGATGCTTCCTCAGCGTTTGCCACGGCTCTTTTCACCCAATAATCCTTAACCAAATTAAGGGTATTTTTTCCATCTTCAATAACAGCATAGATTTCGATGCGGTTACATGTCTGAAGGATTAAGCATTCTTCCACGTTTTCAAGGGAACGAATCTCGGCAAGCGCCTTTTCCTTATCTTTAAACGCTACAGCCTCCATTAACGGCACGCGGGCTGTTTTATACGTTATTCTAACGTTGATGACGTGATCTATCTTCGCCGAGGAATGCATGGTTGGATAAACCGACCGGCTTAAATATAAGCTTTACTTAAATACGCGATGGGGGCAAATTAGGACGGATTTACGACATAAAATCGGTTTGGTTTACGTTCCAGGGGCGCTTCCATGCTTCGAAGACTTCGGAAACTTGCCAACCGACCTAGTTTGCTCTGATGCGCTTATAGATGGCAAGCCAGCTTCTGAAATTTTGGACATGATAATTATCCCAGGCGGAAGCCTAGTTGAATCACAAAGCATTAACAAGAAAGTAGCAAGGGAAATAATGAAAATGGCTGACAGCGGCAAATTCGTGCTTGGAATCTGCTCAGGCTTCCAAATACTTGCAAAAGAAACCGACGTAGGACGCCTATCAACAGTCCCCATAACTAAAGAAGGATTAGGACTGTTAGATGCAGAGTTTAAGCCATTAATCTGCACTGACCGAGTGAGCGCAACTATAACTGATAAAAGTTTCATCACAGACGAAGTTGGCAAAGAAGTTTCAGGCTTTCACTGCCACACATACGGCAAAATCATACTTCACAAAGACTCAAAAACAATTCTTGTTTCACACGCAAAACGCGTCAACTATCATAACGACCCTCAAGATTTGGTTTCAGGAGTAGCCAACAAAGAAGGCAATGTTGTAGGTGTTTTCATACATGCACTACTGGACCAGAATCCAACTATCATCCAAAGCATCACTAAATCATTAAACATCAACGAAGTCGAGCTCGAAGCAGTTCGAAGTGCAAATGCTAAACTTTTGGAGCGAATCAAATGCGAAATTGGAATCTCAACCAACATCTACCAGCAAGACACAGTCAACCAAAAAACGCCACGTTTACTGTTGGTAACGGCGACGGAAAGCGGTTCAGGAAAAACTTTCATCGTAACGGGCATCGCTGGCGCATTAAAAAAGAGAGGCTTCAAAGTTGGAGTCCTTAAAGTTGGCGGAGATATACGAGATTCTGTGCCTGCACTTTACTTGATTAAAGAGCCGATAAAGGATTATTCGTCGATTAAAATTGGGGAAAGCGGCTGGAAACCTTTAGCTGAAGCAGTGGGGGAAGCCAGCCAAAATCACGATTTTCTCCTCGTTGAAGGAGCCATGGGCGCTTTCACTGGATTATTAATTGATAAAGCTGTGAGGCCTACGTCAACAGCTGAAGTTGCAGCGGCTTTAGGCGCATCCACCATTGTTGTGGTCGGCTGCGATAAAGAAGGCATAGAAGGCGCATTGATTAACACGCTTAATTACGTGAATATTCTCAGAAGCCTTGGAGTAAAAATAACCGGCGTAATCCTAAACAAAGCGCTCATAAGCTACCTAACCGACGAAATCAAGCTGACCATGAAACGCGCCTTCGAAAACATCGGCGTAGAACTGCTAGGCATTGTCCCGCGAATGGACGTGGAAGGAAGAGGCATGATACCAGAGATCGAGATAAAATATGAAGAGTTCGGAGCCCAAGCCATCGAAGCAGCAGAACAATACATAAACTTGGATGCTCTAACAAGAATTGCAGACGCTCCAAAGCTAAACCAAATTGATTATGTGGCTTTTATGGAAAAATTCAAAAATTTACTAACCAACTATAAGCTTAACGCTTCCGAAGGTGGCAAAACACAAAATTGCTCATAGACCTCAAACTTGACGGAAAAACCATTATAGTAGTCGGCGGAGGCTCGGAGGGCTACCGAAAAACCCAAAGCTTT
This sequence comes from Bathyarchaeia archaeon, assembly GCA_050010515.1. Taxonomy (GTDB): domain Archaea; phylum Thermoproteota; class Bathyarchaeia; order Bathyarchaeales; family Bathycorpusculaceae; genus Bathycorpusculum. The sequence goes on along the minus strand of JBEKKX010000049.1, from coordinate 11,061 downwards.
GTTGATTCAGGCGCAAAAATCTGGGTTATAAGCAAAGCCTTCTCAAGCGGCATCCAAAAATTAAATGAAGCAAAAAAAGTTGCTTTGGTTAAGACTGAAATTCAAGATGCAGAGGCTTTCGTTAACAGCCTGAATCCTAAGCCAGATATACTTTTGGCAGTTACAAACGAGCCTAAACTTAACCTTGAGCTAATTAAAGCAGCAAAGTCTGCGGGGTGCATGGTTTACTCAGTTGATAACCCAGCCTTGAGCGATTTCATATTGCCCGCTGTCGCGCGAGTTGGTGAGGTAAAGATTGCAGTTTCCACTTCGGGAAAAAGTCCAGCCATGGCTAGGGCGCTAAGGGAAAGGATAGAGCAAATGATAACGCCTGAGGATTTACTTGAAATTCAACTGCAAGCACATGTACGCAGGTTCCTCAAAGAGCAGGTACCTGATCCGAAGGTTAGAAGCAAAATGTTATACGAGATACTTAATAACAATAACATTAAACAAGTTTTAAAAGAAGGAAAGCTTTGTGAGGCTCAAGAAATAGCCATGAAACTCTTACAAAAAAAGGAGGCAAAGTAAGTTGAGTTTTCCGACAGTTAGAATGAGAAGACTTCGAAGGACTGCAGCCATGAGAGACATGCTAAACCAAGTTAACCTGCAGCCAAGCAACCTAATCTACCCAATCTTCGTTGATGAGAACATCAAAAAACCCCTGCACATCGAGGCAATGCCGGGATACAGCAAACTGCCAATTGCTCAAGTTGTAGATGAGGGCAAGCAAGCGTTAGCGCAGGGCGTCAAAAGCGTGCTTCTCTTTGGCATTCCAGCAAAAAAAGATGAAGCAGGCACAAGCGCTTTTGCTAAAGAAGGGGTTGTTCAAAAGGCAACTCATGAATTAAAAAAAGCCTTCGGAGAAGAACTTGTAGTAGTCGGCGATGTCTGCCTATGCGAGTACATGAGCCATGGGCACTGCGGTTTAGTTAAAGACGGCGGGGTTCTAAACGATCAGACCCTTGATGTACTCGGTAAAGTTGCTGTTAGCCAAGCAGAATCAGGCGTAGATATTGTGGCGCCTTCAGCCATGATGGACGGTCAAGTAGGCGCTATACGAGAAGCATTAGATGATGCTGGTTTTGAGCAAGTGCCGATTATGGCTTACTCAGCAAAGTACGCTTCAGCCTTTTATGGTCCATTCAGGGAGGCTGCGGAATCTACGCCGAAGTTTGGGAACCGCAAAAGTTACCAGATGAGTTACGGAAGCCCAGAGGAGGCTTTGCGTGAGATGGAGTTAGACCTTAACGAGGGCGCAGACATGATTATGGTTAAACCCGCTTTAGCTTACTTGGACATTATTAGTCTTGCGAAAGCAAACTTTAACGTGCCCATTGTCGCATACAACGTCAGCGGCGAATACTCGATGGTGAAAGCTTCAGCCCAAAACGGGTGGATAGACGAAAAAACTGTGATCCGCGAAATCTTAACAGGCATTAAACGTGCAGGCGCCGACCTAATCATAACCTACTTTGCCAAGGACATTAAATCGTGGTTGAATCAAACTTGAATGAAACCAAATCAAAGATGCTTTTTGAAAGAGCCAAAAAAGCTCTGCCTGGAGGCGTAAACAGTCCAGTCCGAGCCTTTGAGCCTTACCCATTCTTTGTGGAACGTGCTCAAGGCGCAAAAATGTACAGTGTAGACGATACCACGTACATCGACTATTGTATGGCGTATGGCGCTTTGCTTCTGGGACATGCTTACCCAGACATCGTGGAAGCCGTGAAGAATCAATTAGCCAAAGGCTCACTTTATGGCGCACCAACCGAGCGAGAAGTTGAGTTTGCCGAGTTAATTCAGAAATCGTCACCTTGCATGGAAATGCTACGGCTTGTAAACTCAGGCACTGAAGCAACCATGCATGCTATCCGAGCTGCAAGGGGCTATACTGGAAGAAAAAAGATTATCAAGTTCGAGGGCTGCTTCCACGGGTCTCATGACAGCGTTTTAGTTAAGGCAGGGTCAGGAGCTACAACTTTTAGTGCACCGAACTCGCTTGGAATTCCAGAGGAAACAACTCGGAACACGATTGTTGTACCGTATAATGATTTTGAAGCTTTAGAAACAACAATGAAGCGTGAGGGCAACGATATCGCTGCAGTGATTGTTGAGCCCGTTTTGGCGAATGTTGGCCTTATTTTGCCCAAGAACGATTATTTGAGTTACTTAAGAAAAATAACAAGCAGTTACGGTGCTGTCTTAATTTTTGACGAGATTATAACAGGCTTTCGCTTAGCTTTAGGCGGCGCACAAGAATACTTCAACGTGAAACCAGACATGGCAACGCTTGGCAAGGTACTTGGCGGAGGCTTCCCACTGGCAGCCTTCGGCGGAAAAAAAGAAATCATGCAAAACATCTCACCAGTCGGCAAAGTATATCAGGCTGGAACCTTTAGCGGCAACCCCGTCTCAGCAACAGCAGGCTTCACCATCCTAAATATTTTGAATAAAAAGAAAAACGAAATTTACCCAAAACTTGAGAAAAACTGCGCTGAACTAAAGAAAGCCCTAACTGACTTAGCTCAAGCTCATAAGGTGCAAGCGCAAATCTACAATATCGCTTCAATGTACCAAATATTCTTCACAACAAAACCAGTCACAGACTATGTTTGTGCCAAACAATCTGACACACAAATGTTTACTGTGTACTTCCATGAGCTGTTACGGCAAGGCGTGTTTATCCCGCCATCACAGTTTGAAACCTGCTTCTTATCAACCTCTCATTTGGAAGATGATTTGAAGCATACAATAAGCGCTTTCGACAAGGCACTCAGCAAGGTAGCAAAGGAGAAAATGAGTTAAATGATTCTAAATGTTGGCAGCAGAGGCAGCATACTTGCGCTTGCACAAACAGAAAGAGTCCTCAGACAAGTCAAACAGGCACATCCACATGTGGAGTTTAACCTAAAAATCATCAAAACCTTAGGCGACAAAGAACAAAGCAAACCTCTGTTCACCATTGACTGCAAAGGCATTTTTGAAAAAGAAATCGACCAGCAAGTAATCAAAGGTGAAATCGACTTTGCCGTTCACAGCCTAAAAGATGTGCCCATTGTTGAACAACAAACTGGCATGGTCTTAGCCGCAGTCCCCAAAAGGGACTCGCAAAACGACGTGTTCATCTCAAAGGACAAAGTGCCGCTAAACGAGTTAGCCAAAGGCTCAGTTGTTGGAACAGGCAGCCTGAGAAGAATGGCAGAAATCAAGTACATCCACCCCGACTTAGACGTGCAGCCAATAAGAGGCAACATTGACACTAGAATCAATAAGGTTAGAAAAGGCGAGTTTGCAGGCGTTGTCATAGCTGAAGCAGGACTTGAAAGAATGAATTTAATAAACGAAGTAACCGAGCGCTTGCCACTTGATCAGTTCCCATCAGCAGCGGGACAGGGGGCTTTAGCGGTAGTTGCCAAAGAGGGTAACGAAAATGTAATAGCGCTTTTGCGGTCTGTTGAAGATAAAGCGGCAAGGGCTGAGATTACGGCTGAGCGAAGCCTTGTGCTTCAATTGGAAGGCGGCTGCCGAGTGCCAATAGGCGCGGTAGGACGAGCAAATGGCAACGACCTGTCGCTTTTTGGCTGCATTTTCTCACTTAACGACCGAAAGAAAATCAGCGCATCTGCACAAGGCACGTTAGCTGAAGCTGAAATGCTAGGCAGAAAAGTCGGTGAACACCTCATAAAACAGGGAGCCAAAGACTTCGAGAAAGAATGGAGAGAAAAGTATGGTGCATGGTAAAGTTTACCTTGTAGGCGCTGGCCTAGGCGACCCCAAACTGCTTACGGTTAGAGCGGTCGAATTGCTAAAAGAGGCTGACGTTGTAGTATATGATAGGCTAGTTGGCGAATCAATTCTCAACTTAGCCCCAGAAAAAGCAGAGAAGATTTATGTTGGAAAAAGAACAGGCAAACATGAGGTTCCACAGGACAAGATTACTGAGTTGATAATTGAGAAAGCCCAACTCGGCGGCAAAGTGGTGAGGCTCAAGGGCGGCGACCCGTTTATTTTCGGCAGAGGCGGCGAAGAAGCTGAAGCCCTTGTGGAAAATGGCATCGAATTTGAAGTTGTACCCGGAGTCAGTTCAGCGATTGTGGCTCCTGCATATGCTGGCATACCGTTGACGCATAGAGATTACGCTTCTTCAGTGGCAATTATCACGGGGCACAAGGCAGGCGACGCGGAACAAGTAATCAACTGGGCAAAAATAGCCGACGCTGTGGATACGATGGTTATTTTGATGGGTGTGGAATCGCTTCAAGCTATAACGGAAAAACTGATTGAAGGCGGTTTAAAGCCAGAAACGCCCGCAGCCATCATCGAATCAGGCACACTAAAGAACCAGAGAACAATCATTGGCAAAATAGGCACACTCGCAAAAGAAGCAGAAGAAAAACATGTCAAGCCGCCTGCCGTCATAGTTATAGGTGAAGTTGCAAACTTAGGCAGGAAACTCGCATGGTTCAAAAAACCCCTAGCCTGAAAAGCAAAACAGTTGCCATAACACGCCCGGCAGGTCAGGCGGAAGAAGCGGGCAAACTAATCAAGGAAAAGGGCGGAATACCATATTTTATACCTGCCATAGAAATCAAAGGTTTAACCGATTTTTCACCAGTAAAAAAATTTGTCACTGAACTGCTAAAGGGGCAAGTTGACTATGTTATTTTTATGAGCACTAACGGCGTGAAATACCTTTTCAGCGCTGCTGAAACTCTAAAGCAATCCAGCCAATTGAAGGAGGGCTTGGCTAAGACGTTTGTTATTGCTGTTGGCCCGAGAACTGCTCAGGCGCTGGAAGAAGAATATCACGTGTATGTGAGCTTAGTGCCGTTGAAGTACAGTTCTGAGGGATTAATCGAGTGTTTGCAAGACAAAGAAATTTCAGGCAAAACTATACGCATTCCAAGAACTACTGGAGCAACACCGACTTTAACTGAGAAGCTCAAGGAAAGGGGCGCCCAAGTCGAAGAAGTCTATGTTTACGAGTCAGGCTTGCCCGTGGACAAGGAATTGAAGGACAAGTTTTTTCAAGATTTAACCTCTGGAAAAATTGACGCAATCGTCTTCGGCAGCGGATTAAGCGCCAAGAATATTTTCAAAATGCTCACTGAAAAAGCCTCCATGGAAACGCTTCGTGCCCTAATAAATGGTAAAGTTACAACTGTTGCAATTGGACCTACGACTGCCGAAGCCTTAAGGGAAATGGGCATAAAAGTTGATGTGATGCCGCAGGACTACTTGTTTGAAGAAGCCTTAACGGCGTTAGCACGACACTGGGAACGTTGCTCCATGTTTGGCTCAAACCGCAAATTGAATTCTTTCTCGAAAAAGGACGAGGCAGAATTCAATAAGCTGTAAACTTTAATCGATCTTTAGCTTTTCTTGGAGTTCTTTATAGCCGAGGACTTTGTTCTCTTGGATGTCTTTCTCACTTGCCTTAATACTTTTCATCAGTTTCTTATCGCTAAGAATTTCAAGAGTTTCCATAAGCTCCTCAACAAGTGAGCGCAACTTCGGCAGTTCCTCTGCTATGACCTTGAGGTTTTTCTTATCCTCATCTGTTAAACCTTCAACCAACTTTGAGTCTCCACATCAGATATTTCAGATTCATCTAATGGCCGTTTTGTTTTTCATTTCATTAATAAGATATGATTCAACCTCACTCATATCCTCATGAGATACGTCGAAATTTACTGCGCCTTTAATGCTTTGTGACACATATTTCAAAGTGCTTTCAATTTTCCTGTCCTCTAAATATTTTAACGATTTTGGCTTAAGACCTATCAGCGTTAGAACTTCTTTTTCTTCTTCGAATACATGTACTCTTATCAATTTGTAGCTTGGGTTATTTCTATTTAATAATCCCTCTTTCTTAAGAAAAACGGGCAAAACTAAACATCAATGTTATGACATATCCCTTCTACCTTCTCATTCTCCGAAGGGTAAATTGAAAATGCTCGCCCTAGCTGGGATTCATTGGAGAGTTCTCTTCTAAAATCTAATAACGTTCTTTTGATAGCATAAGGATCAAGCTCTAGTTTGGTTTTGTCTTCAGAAGTAAGTTTTAGCTCATTTGCTGCATTGCACATATCGTCTGCAAACTTTTCTTTATTCATGTTACTGCCATAGCTAAAAAATCTAACATGCTCTGCCCTGTTTTGAAGATAATCAAAAAGATTCAATTGTGTGTCTATAGCTAGCTTTGATTCAAAGTTTATCATTTCCATCCCTGCTCTACTTTAATCCATAATAATGTAAGCGCTAAAAAGACTTTTGTAATTTATGAATAACTAGACAGTTAGTTGGTGCTGCGGGCAGGATTCGAACCTGCGAACCCTTTTGGTCAGAAAAACGCTATTCGTAAATTGATTTCCTTAAACCGACATCCACGAATACTAAGTTGCTTTCCTTCTCATCTATCGTATAGATTGCACGGTATTTACCCATGCGCCATCTCCATAAACCTGCAAGTTTACCTTGTAGCTTTGTTCCAGCATAAGGGTCAGAAGCAGCTTTTTCGAGTCCTTTAAGAACTTGTTCCTTTGCAGTTTTGGGCAACTTGTCGAACTGCTTGGTGAAGCTGCGCATGAAGATGAGCTTATACGGCAAGTTGTTTAGTCCTTCATGAGAGCTTCTCTTATTTTCTCAGGGCTAGAAACTGTGATGTATTCCTTTCTCTTATATTCTTCAAGGCTTTTTTCAATTCTTTTCAATCCCTTTTTATCTGAAAGCTCTTCAAGTGTGGCTAGAATTTCTTCTATCCGGTCAAAATGTTCATAGAGCTCTTTTAGCAAAGGCAAGGGAATAGAGACGGTTTCTGTCATTATTAGGCCTCATTAATAGACTGTGCAATTAAGTAATTAAGCTTGTTTTTTGAGACTTAGCACAAAAGTGGTGCTGCGGGGCAGGGAGCTGGAACCTGCGAACCCCTGTGAGAACAAATATCAGGCAGGGGTAGGGCAGAGTGCAGAAGGGCAAAACTTGAAAGCTAATTTCGTATGCCATAAGATTAATTGTATGCAACTCATTTTGCGGTTGCGTGCCGTTTTATGCTTTTGGTTTTAGGAGTTTTGAGTTGGTGACTCCGTTTGCTACACTGCAGAGTTTTTGGTCTGCAGTATACAGTGTACCGTTCATCTTTTGTGCCGCGGCAATATAAAGCGAGTCGTAGATAGTTATGTTTTGAGTCAAAGCGACGTGGATCGCTTCTGTTGTGAGTTCACGCGTTGGAATAGCATTCAGGTTATCATATATTCTTGTGAGGTCTTCTAACGCTGGGTTTGCTTCTTCTGGTTTCAAGTCTTTTAGAATGTTTGTGTGTTTCCATATAACGTTTAGACCTTCAGCCAAAGCTAAGTCTACCGTGTGGAGAGTGTACCCTTTTTTCAAGAAGTTGGCGACTGAGGCTCTGGCTTCTTTGGAACCTGGTTCATCCATGACGAGTTTCACGAGTATGTTAGAGTCCAGTATTAAGCTCGGCGTTCGCGGTCCTCCCTGATGAGTATGGTTGAGTCTGTTTTTGTTTTTCGCTTTTCTGCCCTCAACTCTATTTCTTGGAGTGTTTTCATCAGCTCGATTTGCCTAACTCTTTCTTCAATGAAACCTCTGACCTCTTGGCTCCATTCCGCTGCGTTTTTTTCCATTTTTTCTTTAAGCTCACGAGGTATGCGAATCGTAAACGTTGTGGACATATTGCTTCACTAATTTGTCAACAATATGTTTTTGAACTTAAAAATATTTTTGTTTACAGTTTGTGCACAACAGCTGACCCAGAGCACACCCAGATTCACGCGCCAAGAAAGGTTTTGGTGCTGCGGGCAGGAGTTGTGAACCTGCGAACCCCTGCGGGAAAGGATTTCCCATTCGGGCGCTCAAATCGAAGAAGTCTACGTTTACGAGACAGGATTGCCCGTCGACAAGGAATTGAGAGACAAGTTTTTTCAAGATTTAACCTCTGGAAAAATTGACGCAATCGTCTTCGGCAGCGGATTAAGCGCCAAGAATATTTTCAAAATGCTTACCGAAAAAGCCTCCATGGAAACGCTCCGTGCCCTAATAAACAGTAAAGTTAGTGTATATTTAGCTCTTGTTTTTTCTTCTTTAGTGCTTTTTTTCTACATCAAAAAACAGTCTTTTCTATGTTGAAAAGCACTGTTCTGCATGCAAAGTGCGCGGTCTTTGTTCTATGCACATCTATGTTGAATCATATTTGGGGCATATTAGAAGCATCTAGTAGACCGGGTAGGTAGGTTGAGCACACACAAATACCCTGAGACAAAAGCCGATGGCTAGCTTAGGAAGTGTTAGATTCCAGTTGTGGTTTTAGAGGTTATCGAGATTAAATGGTTGTTCACAAGCCACAGAAGCAAAGATTTTTTCGGCAGCATCCTCTTGTTCTTTTGTGCCAGTAACAGCCAGCCAGCATGATCCTTCTGCGCTACAGACGCCGCCAGCGGCAATCAATTCAGCATTGGCTCCAGTCAAAAAGTTCACCGCATCCAACTCAGTAAACACTTGTCCTGGAACAGGTAGCAAGCGATAGCCACCTGCATTGGCGCTTTAGAAACCCAGGTGTTTTCGACCGCTGAAGCCCCAGAAACAGGCTTAGCCACCATTACGCATGATGCTGTTAGAAAGACGAGAACAAGTACTAAGGCGAAACCTTTACTCATACTCATCCAACCTTACCTCAGCAATGGTTGGCGATAAAAAGATTTTGTACAGGTTATTTGGCAAAGAACTGCTTTTTAGTCCAGATAGATGATAAAAAATAAAAAGAAAATAATTAAGGACGAAGTAAAAGATGTTCAGCTAATGAGCTTAATATCTTCGTGGTGGTCTTCGTTTTGCGTAGCACTCACGGCAATAAACTGGCCTTGAGCCGTCTGGCTTGAAAGGAACTTCACATTCTTTTCCGCAGTCAGCGCAGGTTGCCTTGTGCATTTCTCTGTTATTATACATTCGCTATTTCAACTCCTACTACATTTGCTGTGCAAAAATTGCTTCTTGCACAGTACCTTTAACGTGTTCTCCATGCTTATAAATTGAATGCTTACTATTTTTAGATTAAACATCAAATTATTATCCCAAACTTTTCTTAAATAGGAAGGGCAAATAAAGAAGACTATTTTGAACGTTTTTTTCATTATAATAATTTAAGGTTTGAAATTTCCTTAAAAATTCAGGAAAAATGGCTTTCTTGTACATTCAAGCTAAGCTAATATAGGTACACTTCGTTATATTGTAGACATTCAAAATATTGAGAGAAAGTATGGAACACTTTGCGCTTTGCTTTTTCTCTTTACTCTGACATGACACATGGGAGAAGAAATGTGAGACAGAAAAAATCAACCTTAGGAGAGCACATTGCTCTTCTTTCAGTAAAACACAACATTTACCCCTCTGAAGTCTTCCAAGCGCTTATTAAAGCAAGAGACAACGAAAAAGCTGTCTGCGGCAACCTTACAGTTGAATATCGGGGTAAGGTGAAAGATGAAATAATTTTTCTAATAAAAAAAGACAATAACGCTGTGGCTCAATTCAGAGTTGATGAACAATTTCTGTTGAGAAAGGATAATCCTTTCGAAAGCTGGATGACAACTGATAAAATATGCAAAAAAATCGCTAAACAAAATATAGATTCAGTTTTCACTACAATTCACGATTTGAGAGCTTGTATGAAACGGGTTAATGTTAAGGCTGAAGTTCTTGAGATTCCTAAGCCAGTGCAGGTTCACACGCAATTTGGCAATACTGTCAGGGTAGTTAACGCTTTGGTTGGAGACGAAACAGGAAAAATCAAACTCTGCCTATGGGAAGGACAAATAAACGCAGTCGCTGTCGGAGATAACATTGAAATAAAGAATTCACATATATGCGTTTTTAGAGGCGAGAAGCAACTGCGCCTTGGAAAAAAAGGAGTTATCAGCACATTACAAAGCCCGGCTGAAGTATTAAGCAGAGTTAGCACCGGCAACAGTTAGATAAACTTCATCAGTTCTATTTCTTTTTGGGAGGACTATTTTTATACATGAATTAAGCATTGCGTTGAAAGAAGTGAGGGCACTAATACTTTGACACTTATTATTGACGATGCAGGCAGCGGCGACTTACTTTTCGGCGTAGTAATCGGCGCTTACAGAGAAGAAACAGGCGAATTCAAATACGACCTGATCGACGTAAGATTCTACCAAGAAATCTTCCGCGAAAAAGAGTACCTGCAAGAATCCTCACGCATCGTCTCTAAACTTGTCGCATGGCTTAACCTTAAACCAGACGAGGCAATCCACATTTGCCAAGGCTGCATCTTTGACGTAGCCGCTGAGGAGCTCCACAAAGTTTACGGCGAAGACCGCGTTAAACGCGTCAGAGTCGTCGGCGAAGCGCAGAGGTTAACAGAAATCGCTTACTTAGACGAAATCCGCAACTTAGGCTACGAACCATTAGCTGAACGTGAAGAAAAAAGAGGTAAAAGCTTCTTCCACATGATGCGCTGGCTAAAAAATAACCCTGAAATGCTACGTTACGCCAAGACAGGTTGGCCACGCCTCAAGAACTACCATTTGTTTAGCCAATTTCGCCAAGAACCAGTTTACACCGCCGTTTGCAGCGATTGTGGCTGCGAATGCAGAGTGCCATTTCAACCTCATGCAGACCGCCCTGTGTACTGCCAGAAATGCTGGCTAGTCCACAAGTCTCACAGGAACGGGGCAAAAACATAGCGCCTTAATCCAATCATTTTTATTTGATGGGTAGGTTTGATGCTGGGCATGAACTTATTATTTGATTATAACTCAAGCTGGTAGGTGCTTTTCTTTGGCTTCCTAGCCGCGTGGACAGTGCTGCTAATTGCCCGCCGTAAAGGACCAACTAAACGGGAGGCAAAAGAGCAAGTGTTTCTGGGTCTAAGCGGAATGCTTGCCTTGGGACTATGGAATTCTTCGCCGTATCCACCAACCTTTGGCATTACACTCCTGGAGACTGACCGGTGATTTTATGGCCGACCTATTTTGCTGCGAT
>JBEKKX010000048.1:0-16658 GCA_050010515.1 Bathyarchaeia archaeon | reverse complement strand
ACTAGCTTTGGCAGTTGCTCACAGCATGCAAACGCCGCCTCCGGGTGCAGGAGCTGCCATGCTTCCTCACCCAGAAAAGCTTCCTCATTCAAAGGTTACGCCGTATCTTCCATTTCTTTCTAATAAATAAACGCTTGATTTAGAGCTTGAGTGAGCAAAAAGAGTTCAGGTGTCGTATGCCATTGTATCGCGGACGTTGCCTCCTCTGGATACCCCGTGACCCGCTGGGCACACGGTCTTTGGTACCTTACGTTTCATATAAGTACTTGGGGCTTATAAATTGTTTCTGGAAACTTCTTCCAGATAAGGATGGTTTGCTCATAAGATAATTGCTTTATCGGGCGCCGCATGCCTTTTTAACGCGGACGTTGCCTCCTCTGGAGACCCCGTGACCCGCTGGGCATGCGAACTTAAGATGCCTTCATCAATAATTACTGATTTCAATCGGATTAATAAAATGTTTCTGGATTTTATTTACAGATAAGGCAAAGCTGCAACATACTCAAACGTTAAATTGGGGTAGCTCTGATTTTTCTGGCAACAAGGGGCAACTAAATTGGAAAGAGTAGAGTTTGAATGCAGAAAATGTGCAAAAACAGTGTCCGTTGAACAGCGTAAAATTAGTCCGTTTTGTCCAGCCTGTGGCACATTACTTAACGTCAAGCCGCAACCTAAACATTGGCTTTTCCAGTTTAACCCTTCAGTTTACAAATGGTTTGACAGACTCAAAGAAACAAAGGAGCCTGAACAGTGGTTAATAAGTCAACATGTCCAACTGATTCACAAAGGCGATTTAGTTGCAATCTGGGGTTCAGGGCAGAAAGCTGGAATCTACGCCTTAGGAAAGGTAATAACTAACCCAAAAAAGAACCCTCTTAACCTCAACCAAGAGAAGTACTTTTTAGGGGCAGATGACATCAGCAAGTTTCAAGAAAAGTATAGTGCTTTTGTAGAATATTTCAAAGTTTGTTTAGAAAAACCGCTTCTTCAAGAAGAGTGCAACCGAGATAACATACTCTTAAATATGCAGGTTTTAGTGAACGCGCAGGAGACAAACTTCCGACTTACGTTCGAACAGTGGAGCAGAATCAAGGCTCTGATTGGGAACTAACTTAACTATCACCTTAATCGAAGAATGCACCGTGCCTAACAACTTACTGCTGGCAGTTGCAAACCAAAAGGCAAGTATAGTGTGGAGCTAAGGTTGACTTGAAGAAAGCGATTAAATTAGCATCTGTTAGAGCGCCTGTAAGACTCCGAAACAGCAGAGTAATTATGGGTAAAGAAAAAGGCATTAGAGCAAAATGCTAAAGTAAATAACTCGTTACGCTGGGTTCTCCAGCGTGGTTTTGCTAACTGGAAGCCGAAGCCGTTTTCTTCATCATTTTTCTCGATAACAGAACCGCAACGGACACCAACACGATAACCACAACCGCGATTATAGCGAGAAGCTCAAGAAAAGTTGTCGATTGCAAGAAAGAAGGTGAAGGAGATGATGAGGAAGAAGGTGAAGAAGATGGCGAAGAAGAGGATGTCGAGGGTGTCGGAGATGTAGATGGCGAAGATGAACTGGCGGTGGCATCAACTGTGCCGCTTAAGTCATTGTGAGCTATGGGTTCTGAAATTCCACCGGGCGCGTAGTCAGCAAGTGTACTTGCCAGTGTTAAAGATGATTTTCCTGCACCTGTTACCGTGAACTTCAAAGTTGCTATAGTTCCGCTTCCGCTGAAGCCGGTTGTTGGACTCACTGAAGTCACGACAAGGTGGAATTCGCCTGCTGCTTGGGAAGCCGAATCCAAAACCACCGATATCGGGGTATTCAGTACCCCATTGGAAACTCCTATAAAGGTCTGATTTGAATTTGTCTGAAAGCTTAGTAAAGCCGTATTCCAATTAAGTGTTACATCAACTGCGTAAAGATTCTGCACGTTGTTTAAAGTAATGCTAATTGTTATGGTTTGACCAACGACAGGTGTACTAGTTTGTGGTGTAACGTTTACAGTTGTCGTTGTTTGAGCCTTGACCATTTGAATAGGTAAAACGATTAGTAATGAAGCAACAAATAATAGTACAATTATGCTTGTTTTTTTTTGGTTAAAGCGCATTTATTTTTCGCCCTTTGCTTGTTCATTAAGGTTCACTATTTTATCCCTTCCCTTTTTATACCTTCGTACAATCCCCTTTGCCTCCAGAGCAGTCAGTAATTGACTTGTTTTGGCTTTAGAGAACCTGCACTGCTCCGTAATAGCAGACTGGTATGCACTGCCACCGTTTGAGCGAAGCACCTTGATAACTTTTTCTTCCTCAGTCTCCAACAAAGTCACAGTTGACGCCACAGTTAATTCTTTACTGTTTTGTTTATGACGTCGATTAGCAAGGAAGAACCATCCTGCAATTGCTGCCGCGGCAGCGACTGCTGAAATGGAGCCTATTAGCAAATATGGTTGTTGTCCAGAATTAGCGGAAGCCTGTTCTTGAGCTACAAGGATGATGCTTGGGTGCTCAGCTACGAAGAATTGGGTTCCCAGCCATTGAAGCGTCTGCGTGGAATCATCTCTTTCGTCAGGTGTCGGGGAAACAGATTTCAACGTGTAGTTCGCAGGATAATTGATTTGTAACGCGCCGTCACCGTACAGCTGATTAAAGAAACCGGAGACGCTGAAAACGTCTCCTACTATCAGTTGCCCTTTTTCTGTTTTGCTGAAGTTCAGCCATGTGAACATGTACTCGGTGGTTTTCGAGTCGCTTGACGTGATAGTAGTGCTTGTTTGGAACGTATCATTGTCTACACTCATCTGTCTGTGAGTTTGAGCCGCTGCTGCAGTAACAAGAGCAGTTACTTTTTGCTGGAAGCCTGCCCATGTATCAACTGTTCCGTTTAAGCCTGATACCTGAATTATCGTCCAAGCAGCTGAGCCGTCGCTGTTGAGTTGGATTTTGTACTGGGTGTAGGTTTGAGCTTGTACTCTTCCTGAAGACGCTATTATCAAGAGAAATGCCATAGCGACGCAGAGAATAATGGGTATGCGAAGCTTCATTTAAACCTGTATAGGCATTGTTACGGTTGATATTTAAGGATTACAGCTTATAGCTCAATTTGTTTAAATCACAGCTTTAAGAGAAGCAATTCGATTTTCGTCCATTCAGTCTTAATTCATGTGTTTGTTGCCCAGAATAAATGATTACTTTTAAAAAGACGGATTAAGTTAATTACGTTAATTAGCATCCATTAAGAAAGAATGAATGAAACAATGACGAAAGATAAAAAAAGCATTGTGAAAACTGAGGAGCAAAAAACCGTAAAGCTGCCATGTGGATGCGTATACCAAGATCTAGGCTGGATACTTACTCGGATTAACGAATGTGAATATCATAAACGCAGGAGAACAACTAAGCGTCCGTATAAGCCTAAAGCTGAATGCGTAAGACCATAAACTAAAAATGCGATTGCATCTACTATAGTTCACATTTTAAATTCGTTTTTTTCCGCAAGAGATTTAACTGTAAAAACGGATGTTCAAGACACATTGACAACCAAAGAATTACCAGCTAAGCAAAAATCGTCTAGTTCAAGGCGAATGCTCAGGATCGCTCTCGAAGTAGTATTCATGGTAGCGATTTTAGCAGCTTTATTTTGGTATGTTGGTGTAGGTTCTGTTTACAATGCCCTCATTCACATTAAAGTTGAGTACCTGCTTCTTGCTTTTCTAATGTATTTTTGTATAAACCTCCTTTTCACAGTACGGCTGAGAAGAGTCTTGAGTAAAAACGGCGTAAAAACATCATTTGGTAAAACATTACTCGCCCAATATGGTGGCATGCTAACGAGTGACGTCACACCTGGACGCTCAGGTTATATTCTTACGCCAGTTTATTTAAGGGATCAAAATGTTCCGACATCAAAAAGTCTTTCAAGCGTCTTAGGCATTCAAACATTTGAATTTCTGATTAAAGTAATCGGCGGAATAGGCGCTGTAATTTACCTAGTAAAGTTTGTGCCACCACACATATGGAATCAATTGTTCCCGACTCAAATTGCAGGAGTAAACATAGGATTACTAATCGCGTTACTTGGCATAGGCTTGATGATGACTGGAGCGATCGTACTGGCGGCTTTCACATGGTCTAAAAGAGCTATCTCATTATTTGAGCGAA
Source organism: Bathyarchaeia archaeon (assembly GCA_050010515.1). Lineage (GTDB taxonomy): Archaea > Thermoproteota > Bathyarchaeia > Bathyarchaeales > Bathycorpusculaceae > Bathycorpusculum. The sequence continues at coordinate 12,503 of JBEKKX010000048.1, read as the reverse complement.
TCGCAAATTCTAGATTCCTCAAAAGATTCACAGGCGGCTTAATGGGAAGGCTTGATGAATACAAAGAAAGCGCTCACAGCACAAGCAAAGCAATCCCAGAAATAGTTGTTTTGACCGTCGCATGCTGGATTATAAAAGGTTTTGAATGGTACTTTTTAGGCTATGCGTTAGGAATTACCCAGATACCATGGATAGCATACTTCCTAATTCACCCTTTGGTTACCGCTCTAGCATTTGTTCCTATAACCCCAGCTGGAATTGGCGTACAGGAATTCGGAATTATCGGCATATTTGGACTAATACTTAACGTTCCTGCGCATCCAGAACTGGTAGCACCAATCGCCGCTTTCGCTTTACTTGCCCGTGGATTACTGGTCTTTGAAGATCTCGCAGGTGTGCCCCAAATCGTAAAGTCAACAAGCTTAATCTTTACACATAAAAACCCTAGGGAACCGCTCGAGCCAAAACCTGGAACCCCACCTCTGAACCCAGTTTAGACCAAGCGCTTGACCCTAATGTTAAAGCCTTTAATAGCTTGTTATAGAAAGGGAGGCCATTCGTGACTACCGAATTTGCAATAAGACCAATGATGCCAACTGACGCAAGAAGGCTTAAACAAATCATAGATATGTCTTTTCCAAGATTCTTCCAATTTTTCGCCGTCCACAGCCTGCACGAAAAGGGGAAAGTATTCGTAAGTGAAACGCAGGGGATAGTTGTTGGCTTCGCTAAGTTAGTTGAGTTTAATTTGGGCGGCGGCAAGTTCGGTTGCATACTTTGGCTTGCAGTTCACCCGCAGTTTCGCCGAAAAGGCGTTGCCAGCGCACTTGTGAATACTGGAACTGCGCGGTTAAAGGATGATGGTGCAAGCGCGGTTTTCGCTTCTGTGCAAAGGAGAAATGTTGCTTCACTGGCGGTTTTCAGCAGGCAATGTTTCAGAAAAATGGGTTTTCTGGGGTTATGGCGGCTTTTCGGTTGGCGGGTTTTTAAGTTTTATAGTGATATTTGGTTTGCCCCAGGGGAAATCGTGTTAATGCACGATTAGTTAAAGCTGAAGTATCATGGTCTTTGGATAAAATCGTTAGAGTATGATGGCTTTTTCGCCATCAATATTTTATGTAACTATCAATTAGAGATACAAGGGAATTTTGTGTCGTTTATGAAAGATATTCAAGTTGATGCTCCGGCTAAGATTTGAGTTGGTTCAAAAAATTCCTGAGCAAGCCCATGGAGATTTACATTGTTTAGTTGTTAATATTTAAATCTGAGAGCCGTTCTTTATTGAGAACTAGCTCGGGGTAGTATGGGAGAACAGATAGCTGCACGAGAGAGTATATATAATAATCAAGCTGATGGCGCTTATTTAGAGATAGACGACAATCTGCCAATAACGATATTATTGTTTGTTTGCACAGTTTTATTGCAGATAACCTTATATTTGTTCATAATGCCTTTTTTGGCTATAACAGGCGCAAATTTAACTTTACCCTTGAGGCAGCTTTAATGTTTAAAGGCAAAAACATTAATGGAGAGATACCGCATGATTGTTGAAGCCCTCATCGCGTTTATATTAATATTTATATCAACACTTGCAATCTACACTTTAGGCAAAAGGTCAGCGCCTAAAACCACCATGAGCGAAAACGAGCAAGCATCATACGCTTGTGGCGAAAAAGCGTCATTCCCCGGTTTAAAAATTAACGTATCCCTATACAAGTACCTGATTTACTTCATAATTTTCGACTCATCCGTACTTGTACTCGCTTTTGCTTCTATCGCATTAGCAGGCACAAACCCGTTTCTCTTAATCCTCTATCTTGGCATTATCCTTGCCGCTGGCTTGGTTCTTTTAGAAGGAGGTAAAGACTAATGCCAAACACCGTAACATGGGCACGAGTAAAATCGCCCTGGGTCCTACACTTCAACTCAGGAGCCTGCAACGGTTGCGACATCGAAATAGTGGCCTTGCTAACGCCAAAGTATGATGTTGAACGCTTCGGCATAAAACTTGAGCCCTCACCGAGGCACGCAGACGTCTTACTAGTAACAGGCTGCGTCACGCAACAATGTGCAGAACGACTAAAACGAGTCTATGATCAAATGCCACAACCGAAATTCGTCGTAGCCATCGGCGCATGCGCGTGTAGTGGCGGCGTTTTTGAAGGAAACTACAATGTGGTAGGCGGCGTAGATAAAATACTCCCAGTTAACGCTTACATACCTGGATGTCCACCGCGTCCAGAAGCAATCATAGATGGGGTAGTAAAGCTTCTAAACGCTTTAAATCCGCCTAAACCAAAGAAACAACCGAAACAAGAAAAACAGCCCCAGCTTCCTATGGAAGAAGCAAAACCAGTTGCTGCTCAGCCAGAAGTGCTTGGTGCTTCGCAAGAGGTTAAACCAGTAATAGAGGAGGCAAAAGCAGATGCCAAACAGTAACATAGATATCATTAGCGCGATTGAATCCAAACTTAAAGATAAAGTCCAAATTCACCTAGGCCAACTTGGCACAGCCGCCATAAACACCAGCAATGGCTTACACAGAGACGTTCTCAAAGCCATGGTGGAGGCAGACGAAAAAACTGCCATCAGCGCTATAACTGGTTTAGACCTTGGCGCAAACCTAGGCATATTATATCACATACGTACATCAAACGCTTTCATAACCATACGCGCCGAAGTGCCAAAAGACAACCCAAAAATCCAAACAATAACCGACATTATTCCAGGCGCCGTCTTTCATGAATTTGAAGTATCAGACCTTTTAGGTGTAGTCTTCGAAGGCAATTCACTATCAGGGCACTTCGTTTTATCTGAATATTGGCCTGAGGGTGTTTACCCGTTAAGAAAAGATGTTAAAGCAAACGAAGTAAAACTTAACCCGCCGCCAGCAGAAGTCAAGCAACCGGAAGATAAGAATATCGTAAAAATCATTATTGGTCCACAGCATCCTGCGTTGCTGGAGCCAGAAAAATTCGCCGTAACAGTTGAGGGAGAAACAGTAACAAAGGTTGAACCCAGAATCGGCTATGTTCACCGTGGCATAGAGAAAGCATCTGAGTCTCGAACTTACGTGCAGGATGTTTACTTGGTTGAACGAATCTGCGGTATCTGCAACGCTTGCCATGCTTATGGCTTTGTTGGTGCAGTAGAAAAGATATTAAAAACTGAGGTTCCGCCGAGAGCCAAATACCTGCGAGTAATAACTTTAGAGCTTAACAGGCTACACAGCCACCTACTTACGCTGGGGCATGCAGGATTAGAAATCGGCTATGAAACCTTATTCCAGTATTTCTGGAGAGATCGCGAACCAATCATGGATTTAATCGAGTTAACTGGCGGCAACCGCGTTTACGCATCACTCATGACTGTAGGCGGCGTAAGACGAGACCTAAAAGACAGTGACATCCCCAAAATCAAGACGACCTTGGAGAATCTGAGGAAGAAGCTGCCATTCTACAGGCAACTATACGAAAACGAGCCCTCAATAAAGGCTCGTATGCAAAATGTAGGCGTACTCAAAAGAGAAGATGCAATAAAACTAAGCGTTGTTGGTCCCGTAGCGCGGGGATCAGGCTATGACATTGACGTTCGCAAGGATGAGCCTTATGAAGCATATGGCGAAATTCCCTTCAAAAAGATAGTTTACACTTCTGGCGATACCTGGGCAAGAATGAATGTTCGTATGGATGAAGTTGAAGAAAGCATCAACATAATCGAGTATGCAGTCGACCATCTGCCAGCAGGACCTTTCCGAGTTGATGTGCCCCGAAATGTGACCGCAGGTGAAGCCGTTTCTCGTAATGAGGCTCCAAGAGGCGAGCTATTCTACTACGTTAAAAGCAACGGCACTGCTTACCCAGAACGCGTTAAAGTGCGAACTCCAACATTCGCTAACATTCCATCATTCCTGAAAACAGCAATAGGTGAGAACATCGCTGATGTTCCTCCGAACTTTGTTAGCTTAGACCCATGCTTCTCATGCACAGACAGATGATGCTGAATGATTGATTTCGACTTGATCCTCAGAATACTAATCTTCCCTGGCTTCACATTCATATTACTGTTAACTTTATTCTGCGAGTGGGTAGAGCGAAAACTCGAAGCACGCTTACAAAACCGCGTTGGACCCATGGTTGCAGGACCAGGTGGAATTCTTCAGCCATTAGCAGACTTCATAAAGCTATTAACAAAAGAAGAAATTGAACCAAGAGATGCTAAAAAAACCGTTTTCAAGTTTGCACCCCTTATAGCCTTTACAATTATGGTTTTCGCAATATGTTTCTTGCCTATTGATGGTGCAAGCGTACTTTCCACAACTGGGTTTAACGGTGACTTAATTCTTATTTTGACATTCTCTACAATTGCTAGTTTTCTGTTGTTCCTTTCAGGATGGGCATCGTGCAATCCTTATGGCACTATTAGTTCAGCAAGAGTGTTAACCCAGTTCTTAGGTTATGATATACCGCTTTTCTTGCTTGCGTTAACACCGGCATTTATCGCTGGAAGCTTAAGCATATTCGTCATAGCCTCAAGCCAGACAGTTCCATACATACTTTTAGCGCCGTGGGCTTTCGTGCTGTTCATAATAGCCATGCAGGCAGAGCTGGAAAAAGACCCCTTTGATGTTCCTGATGCAGAAAGCGAATTGGTCGGCGGATTAGAAACCGAATACACAGGTGGTAAATTAGCCTTTCTCCACTTGACACGTAGCGTACAGATTGTTTTCGGAGCAGCCTTGGTGGTTGAATTGTTCCTTGACGGACCACATGGACCGGTATTCTTTGGGTTGCCGGCGTTCTGGTATTCCTTGTGGTTTGTACTCAAGCTGTTGGCGGTTGTAATAGTTACTGAGTACATAACAACTCTTTTTGCAAGATTGCGCATAGACCAAGTATTGTCAGCTAACTGGAGGATAATCTTACCCGCAGCAATATTATCGCTAATGCTAACCGTAGCAATGGTAACATGGGTGTATCCGCTGGTGTAAAAAATGCCGAAGACAAAGAAATCACGTTTATCTCCAATGTGGAAAAGAACTGTTTCGCATATCTTCACCAAACCAGCCACAACAAAGTATCCCTTCGTGAAACCTAAGCTTCCCGAGGATTTCCGAGGTAAGCCGGTTTATACTATTAAATCATGTAACATGATAGATCTCAGCGGTACAGGCGAGCTCTGTTTTGATATACAGTCACTTATCAATACAAATTGTACTGTATGCGCCAGAGATTGCCCAGCAAATGCAATTGAAATAGTGGAGGTTGACGGTAAAAAACGCCCGCAATTCGACTTTAACAAATGCATTTTCTGTAATCAATGTGTTGAAAGCTGCCCCAGAAATGCGATAAAAGGCTCAGGTGAATACGAGTTAGCCACAACCGATAAATCGTCATTAATTATAAAGCCTCAACTAAACGCTAAGGAAGATGCGAAACAATGATCCTTGAAATCCTCTCAATAGGCTTGCTAGTTTCCGCTTGCTTGGCGCTGTTCCTTGACGAAGTTGTATATTCTGTTGCTGCTCTAGCGGGAACATTTCTTTTCACAGCATTACTTTACTATGTAAACGGCGCGATTTATGCAGCTATTTTCCAGTTCGTCGTCGGTGTAGGCACATTAGCCATCCTGTTCTTATCAGGAGAAATGTTGAGTGATAAATCTACAAAGAAAACATCGCCTAAAAAGCTTGCAGCCTTGATTGGTGCAGGCGTAGTTTTATCATTGCCTGCAATCTTTCTTTCAGTTTCCAGTTCAACAGGTGTATATTCCGATGCTTCTTTTGGCGATGCCTTATGGAACTTAAGCGGCGTGGACGTTGTTTTACAAGCTCTAGTTATTTTTACGGTGGCATTGGGAATCGCTATTATTTTGTATGAGCGGAGGAGCGTTGGGAAATAATGGACTTTGTTATACTGTCACTTGTAATGCTGGCAATCGGCATCTACGGTTTGCTGACTAATCGGCAACTTTTGAAAGTCTTCATTTCAGTAGAGCTAATCGCTACTGCCGCAACGTTGAATTTTGTGATGCTTGCTTCTTCCGCGAGTCAAGGTTTAGGACAAGCCTTTCTGATATTGGCGTTTTCTACAGATACTGCTGTTAGCGGGGTAGTTCTAGCTTTGTTGGTTATTGTAACGAAAAAGTATGGAACAAGTAACATCAATGAAATACTTAAAATGCAAGAAAAAAAGGGCAGTGAGGCTGAACAATAATGGCGTTTGATGTTATTTCCGCATGGCTTGTTTGGGTATTTCCGCTTGTTGCATGCGTGTTCGTTCCCCTAATCGCAAAAAAAGGCGACAAAGTTCGAAACTACTTTGTCATAGCAGTCGCAGTAGTTACCGCAGCCTTTGCGTTTTCACTTGTACCAGGCATCTTTTTCGGCAATGGGCAACCAACAGAATCGACAATTCCTTGGATTGCAGGCATCAGTGCTGGAGTATACATTGATCCGCTGTCGGTGCTGTTCACGTGCCTTGTTGCCTTCTTCGGGTTAATTATCGCCGTCTACTCTTGGGGTTACATGAAAGGTGAAGAAGGATTATCGCGATACTACTTCCTAATTCTGCTTTTCATAGGCTCAATGATAGGCCTTGTAATCTCAGATAACATGCTTCAAATGTTTATTTTCTGGGAAATGGTGGGCTTATGCTCTTACGCGTTAGTTGCTTTCTGGTTTAAACGGCCAGAATCAGTTAATGCAGGCAATAAAGTTTTCATTATGACCCGTATCGGCGACATATCCCTGCTTGCAGCAATCGGGATTCTTTACATGAGTTTTGGAACCTTCAGTTTCCATGGAATAATTAGTGACATGCAATCAGCTGCGGCTGCAGGAACTTTGAATACGGGACTTATGGTTACGGTTTTCTTCTTTGCTTTAGGCGGCGCAATAGCAAAGTCCGCTCAGCTTCCATTGTTCACTTGGCTCTACAGCGCTATGGAGGCACCAACTTCAGTCAGCGCCCTCTTGCACGCTGCCACAATGGTTAAGGCAGGTATCTACCTTCTTGCAAGATTCATCCTTATCGCTGCAGCAGTTGCTCCCTTAATGATTGCGCTTCAGCCGTACTGGTTGCCAACGGTCGCTTGGATAGGGACCTTAACGGCGATTGTCGGCGCTACGCTGGCTTTAACCACAACTGACATCAAAGGGGTTCTTGCCTACTCAACTGTTAGTCAACTCGGTTTCATGATGGCTGCTCTAGGTTCAGCTTTTAACGGGGCTGCATCTGTCGGTTGGTTCGCAAGTTTATTCCAAATGGTAAGCCATGCTTTCTTCGAAGGCCTCGGGTTCCTCCTTGCAGGAGGCATCATTCATGCACTTGGTACTAGAGACATGCGGTTGATGGGTGGCTTAAGGAAAGCTATGCCCGTCACCTTCGCTTTGATGGTGATAATGGTTATAACTACTAGCGGTCTGCCTCCTTTTGCTGCATTCTTCAGTAAAGGTTTAATCATTACCAGCGTAACTGGTGCAGGGTACCTGGCAGAGGCAATCCTGCTTTATGCCACAACGGCAATTACGTTTGCTTACGTGATACGGATGTTAAGCTTAGTTTTCATGGGCAAAGAATCAGAACACTTAGTCAAACAGCATCCGCATGAAGCTCCAAAAGTTATGCTAATCCCAGCTGCGGTACTTGCAGGCCTATGCATTGTTTGGGGTTTTGCTGAGCCTCTGGTAACGACTTTTATGCATGTAAACCTTGGACTCACACTCCTCGGCTCATTCACTAACATAGAAACACCCATTTTCCTAGCGCTGCTCGTGCCGACTGGATTACTTCTGTACTGGAGTTACTACAAGAACTACATGGGCGTGAGAAATATTGGTGGCGGTTCAAATCCAATTGCCACAATGCTAAATCACGCTTTCTTCTTTGACGATATCTACTATGCCGTGGCCACAGGAATCGGAAAGTTTTCTGACGGCCTTAAATATGTTGATGATTCGGCGAATCTGGGATTAAACTCCTTTGCAGGCTGGTTTGTGCGAGCTTCTTCAAAGCTGAAAAAAGTGCCATCCACAACTGTTCAAAATTACATTGCTGCAGGAATAGTTGGTCTCATACTAATCGTGGTGCTGATAATATTGACGGTAGGGGTGTAATGAAATGACTTTTGCTCTTCTAGCAGTATTTGCAATTCCGACTCTAAGCATACCGTTTGTTTACCTTACTGGAAAGAAATCGCCTAAAGCCGCGGCGATCTTTGTTGCTCTAATTGCCTTGGTTAACATGGCGTTACTTTTAACGACTGTTCCCACCGTTCTCAACAGCTCAACCCATCGCTATGTTGAAACTTACACGTGGATCACGGTAATACATACTTCATTCACGCTTTTCACCGACGGCATCAGCGTTTCCATTGCCCTAATTGCTCTTGTCCTTATGCTCGTAGCAGCTCTTTTCTCAATAACTTACATGGCTGGAAAAAAGAACTTACCCGTTTACTATGCACTGTTATGCATGCTTTCTGTCGGTTTAACGGGAGTTTTCATAACATCTAACCTTGTGCTGTTCTACTTCTGTTGGGAACTAATGCTTGTCCCAGCATTCTTCATCATCGGCGAATGGGGATACAAAGACTCATACAAGCAAGCATTCAAATTCTTCATATTCACACATGCAGGCGCCGTCTTCGTACTCTTAGGCATCGGCGCAACTTACATAGCAACAGGTACCACCGACATGTTTCAAGCCCAAACTGCACTACTGACGGCTAGCCCAACTCTCGTAAAGTGGATTATTATCGCCTTAACCGCTGGATTCGCCGTTAAAATGGCTGTTATACCAGTCCACATGTGGCTGCCCGATGCTCACTCTGAAGCGCCAGCACCAATGTCAGCGCTTTTAAGCGGTGTCATAATTAGTGCAGGGGCTTACGCAATTCTTCGTCTGTCATTGGGAATGGTTTTTCCAGCGGTTGGGATAACGTTTGGAACAGACTTCTTACATGCGTTAGCCATTGTCGGCGTGCTTTCGGCTTTCTTTGGGTCTTTCATTGCATTGGTTGCAACTGACATAAAACGGCTTATCGCATACTCAAGTATCGCCCATATGGGTTACATAATGTTTGGGCTTTCACTGTTTCCTGTAAACGCGGCTGCTGGAGTAGTTGTACTTTTGGCTTCATCGCTTGCAATAACGGGAACTGTGCTTCATATTATCAGCCACGCCTTAAGCAAAGGTCTTCTCTTCCTCGGTGCAGGCGGGGTAATGCACCAAACGGAAAAAAGAGATATCCGTAAAATGGGTGGATTAGCATCCAAGATGCCGTTTACGGCGGTTTCATCAACTATTGCAGCCTTAAGCATTGGTGGAGCGCCACCGTTCGCATGTTTCATTAGTGAATTTCTAATATTCGTCGGGGCATTCCAAATAATACATGTTGATTCATTTTACATCATCCCCACTGCTCTTATGCTCATAGCAACGGTGATTTCGCTTGCTTACATGCTGAGATTCACTTCAAAAGTCTTCCTCGGTCAACCAAAAGACCAAGAGGGCGAAGTAAGCGAAGAGGGCAAAGAGGAAAAGCAAACTCTTGAAGTTTCAAACTACATGAAGCTATCTTTCGCTATCTTAGTCGTATTAATCATCCTTGTAGGGATCTACCCGACATTCTTCCTAAATCTAATTCAAACGGTGAGGATTGGTTAACTGAAGGTGAACTTTGATGGTTGAAATAATCGATGTCTTATTACCGATATTTACTCTAGCTATCGCAGCATTACTAACTATTCCAGTGTTCAGGCTAATAAGAAAAAGCAATAACAAGACTGCCCTGACCTTGGGCTGGTTCATAGCCGTGTTTGCAATTGCAGGCGCAACAGTAGCTAACTTAGCGCTAAACTATTACAGTGTCCCCTCACCGAGCATTGTTACCTTGGGCTTAAGCGGGAGTACTTCATCAATTTTCTCAAGCGCCTTCTTGATAGACGCCATCTCCATTTACATGGCAATAATCATAGTGGCACTCAGCGCCGTAGTCGTAATCTACACAGTGTTCTCCGTCGGCTCAAACGACAGACCATCAGAACGATACTTCGCCATCATGCTAATGACCACTGCGGGCGTACTTGGCGCCGTCCTCGCAGGCGACCTATTAACGCTCTTTATATTCTGGGAAGTCGCAACAGCAGGCGCAGCATTCTTAATGCTATTCAAGAAAAACGCGTTCTCCATCAATGCCACACTAAAATATCTCATCATGATCATCATCGCTTCAGCATTCGTAGTCTTCGGGATGTCCATCGTCTACGGTTTAACAGGAACCCTAAACTACCTGGCAGTTGGCCACGATTTATCAGTTTTAAGTAGTAATCACTTGCTTATCATAGCATTCGTATTCATAGCAGCTGGCTACGCTATTGAATCGGCAATTGTGCCTTTCCATTTCTGGTTACCTGACGCTTACACGGCAGCTCCAGCGCCATCAACGGCTTTTCTCTCAGCCCTCGTTGACCAAGGCAGCTACTACATCCTCATAAGAGTACTCTTGTACATCTTACTTCCCTCAACGATAAACTGGACTATCATGTTAGCCGTCATGGCCGCGTTAACCATGATTGTCGGCAACTTGTTTGCCTTAATACAGAATGACGTAAAACGTTTAATGGCATACATCTGCGTCGCAGACATCGGCTATAACCTTGTGGCAATATCCAGTGTAACCGCACTTGGCTTACTTGGCAACCTTTACTTCTTTTTAATCGGCGGCATAACCACAGCCCTCGCTTTCATGACAATTGGCATCATAAACAGTCACGGATTCAAAAGCTTAGACGACTTCTCAGGGCTAGGAAAGAAAATGCCGCTTGCATGTTTAGCCTTGGTGATGGCTGGGCTTTCATTTGCGGGTGTTCCACCCTTCGGAGGGTTCATAGGTAAATACTTAGTCTTCACTTCCGCAATAGAAGCGAACCTAAGCTGGCTAGCGGTTATCGGCGTTTTGACAAGTGTCCTTCAAGCCGCGTACTTGTTCAGGCTAATCTTTGTCATGTACGGAAAGAAATCCAAAGACGAGGCAGCGGTAAAAGAGTCAAAACGGATACTTATCCCAATCTTCATCCTGGCTGGTTCATTAATAATCTTGGGCCTGTTCCCAAGCATCGTGCTGAACCTAATCCACCCCGTTGTACACCAACTCCAATCAATTATACCAAATCTACCAACAGTATAAGAAAACTCGGCTTAACCACAAGCAGGCAAATACCCACACAAGATAGACTTTCCTCACCTTTTTTCTTTATTCCTAAACCCTAAATCAATGCAAAATGGGCGACCTGAGCTTTTTCATTTTTCAATAAGTTTTAATTTTTAAAGTGTGTTTTTAGCTGCCAATTTTTGGTTTGCTTGCGTTTTTCTGCGTGTTTCTGCGTTGTTTTGCGTTTATTCGCGTTTCTTTCCGTTTATAAATGCTTAAGTATAAGTCACATGCCACCGTTTGAATCCTTTTACTCAAGAAAAATGGGATATTTAGCTAACGAAAAGAGTGTTGTCTAATGGTATTGTGTGTTCAGCTTTTAACTTACCAAATTTTTTAAGCAAGTCAAAACAATCATGAAGCGGTGAGAATTGTAATGCAAGCCTGGCTAACAAAATTTCTGATATTTATTGCCTTCCTGTTCGCTGAAATAGTTGCAGCATTGCTTACAATTGATAATGTAATCAATTTTTTTGAACTAGTTGCTCTCACTTTAATAATTGAGTCGGTCTGCATTTATTCAGTAATACGTTATCCAAAGAGAACCAATACTATCAGAGAAGAAGTATAATTAAGCCAGACTGGGGTTTAACGTAGTCTAAGAGAGTTTCGAGCTCTCGCCAGCCATACTCTGGGCATATTTTTACCAGCGCGCTGCTTTGTCCCGAAATTGGTGTAAAATGGTTATAACTCTTATTTTTTGATTTGGGGGCAAATTTGAGCTGTTTAATCTCTTACGGAATAGTTCGTACTTTACCGGCGAATTGGGCACCATGGAAAACAAAAGCTCAGACCCAGCCGCGCTATGTTCTCAAAAATAAGTCTATCACTTGAACATCCCAAAAAGACGACTTTTAACCATTTTTAACCATTAAAGGGACAAGCCAGCGCGCTTTTAGCAGCATCTACGCCATCAGCCATTCGTTTGCGCGGGTTGCGTATGAATTGATGTCGAAATAAGCCAGGCTGAAACCGCCAAGCATGCGGCGGCGGTTATGAAGGTTGTATAGAATCCGAGATAAAATGAGGAGAATCCCGAAACTAGGGATCCAACCATCGTAGCGATTGCCACCAGTGCACTGTAGACCCCCAAGGAAGAACCCTGATTTGTTCGTCCAAGCGCGTTGAACACCATGGTGTTCGATGCGGTGTAGTATATCGAATAGGCAAGTCCGGCGGCAAGGGGATAGAAAATTAGTACGGGAGCCAAGAACCATATTCCGGCTACGAGATATACGGAAACACCCAATAACCCGTAGCACGTTGATCTTAGGATAAGGCTTGCGATC
>JBEKKX010000047.1:0-16762 GCA_050010515.1 Bathyarchaeia archaeon | reverse complement strand
TAACCATTTTTATTAGGTCTTCATGCCTACTTTTGGCGATTATCTTTCCCCAAAAGATGAATGCTCCTATTGTTTTAAGCGTTATTAACGGCATGAATTCACCTGATTTTTCCTTTGGAATAAATCGATACAAAAGGTCAAATTCTATTATGTCCAAATCTCTCTTCAAAACGCCTATACACAAAGAAGCAGTTCGACCAAACATACTGTAAAATATTTCAGTATAGGCTTTTTCAGCTTTCGATAAGCTAACAGTGAACAAAGCATTTGAACAGTATATTTTAATCATAGACCCTGCTCCGTTATCGCCCAAATCAGTTACATCAACATACCCGAAATATTTTCTAAAAAGTGGCTCAGTAACTAATGTTTTCTTAACTAATCCAAATTCTTCTTCTTTTAATTTTGGTGTAATTGCAAAGATGAACTTCACACCGCGACCTGCATATTTTCTCTCAAGTATGCTCATATTATGTTCTCCTTAATCCAAATTACAGCGTGCGCGTGCTAAAAAAAGAGACCATCGCCACGTTCAACCCTGTAATTTCTTCCTTTCTTTTTTTGCATCTTCTTCTGAAGCGGTCTCATAGGAGCGTTTGGACTGCTCTTGGATTCAACGTAAATATGCTCTTTTCTTCCAGTAATCATATTGGGTCTTGTTGCTTCAAAGTCACAACCTGTTCTTCTTCTTGTAACCTTATAACCTTGTAGCCTATAACCCGATTCATCTAACCTTTGCTTTCGTAATCCAGTTTCTCTATTTTCGGCTACTTGGTCTCTTTTCCGTTGTTTCTCTGAGCGTTTACCCCTATTTGAACTACTTCCCAAACCTAAATCAAAGCTTCCAAAACCAAAAGGGTCATTGTTGCTCCTTTTCTTGGGCATTCGTTACACCAATAGACTATTTCTACGCTATGCCGATTTAAGACTTTTTACCATAGGAAAACTTGCGATGTGAGGCTTATTCTAATTCAGCTTTTTATATATAATTCTCCACAATGGTCACATTCGAGTGCATTAGCGATTTTTCTTGAGGGTTTAAAAGTATCTCCTCCACAATTCGCACAACTTACGGGTTTGAACCCCTCACCTTTCATAGCTAAGAACATTTCAATTATTTCTTTTGTAGAATATACTAATTTTAGACCTGAGCCTTCTTTGAAAAATGCTATGCGTTTAATTTCTCTTTGAGGCGTAGGTGTACCGTCTGTCTTGATTAAAAAGACCTTGTGGTTATCTCGAAAAGACCCTCTTCCCTTAAAGTCTTTGTGAAGTCTACCTTTGTAAGAAAACAAATATTTTGAATCTAACGGCTTTAAACCTGTTTCTTCTTGAAGCTCTCGCATTGCAGCTTTTCTCCGACTTTCACCTTTGTTTGCTCCCCCACCTGCAAGCATAAAAGATTCACTGCCTTGACTAACAACTAAAATGCCCTCGGGAAACTCGACTATAGCAGTACCTCGCCTGCGGTTGTAAACCATTACTATTTCCTCTTTTCTCTGTTTACTATCTCCAAGAACTTAATTATTTTCTGATAACTGGTTTAAGTTTTTGCATCGCCAAGTTGTTTGGCTTTAGTAATTTAATCGCTATTGCCACCAATGTTTATTTTTGCTATTCTCTTCTTAAGAAGCATTATAGTCGTTTTCTTGTTCTCCCTATTCAACGCTTCATCTCGATTTAATGTCCTATGTTGCAGAAAGTCATACTCACGAAGTATCCTTGCATTCTTAAGTAATGTAATTCTAAGAACATAATGCTGTATTTCAGGGCAATTCCTATTTTCCAAGTATGCCTTGATTTGTCCAAACTTCTTATCAATATCCTTGAAGGCGATAGTAGCATGAGGTTTCCATTTTCTCGTATCAAATTTGCTGAGTTGACAAAACCTAGAGAGTTTCGCTATTAGTTCTATTCTCAGTAATTCAAGTTCACTGGATTGTTCTATCTTTATAGCAAGTACTCTATTTCCTAAAAGCCAGCTACCAAAACTTGTAAAACCACTAAACTTTATTGTCATCAAATCATATTTCTTGCACGTTTCTTTTATCTCATGGATAAGTCTCTGTTCATGGATTGTTTTGATTGGACCGATTATCGTAACGTGAGGAACAACTCTATTTATCGTAACACCTTTGACATCAAATTTCCTAGCAACATCAAAAGCTATATCCTTAACATATTTCCTCGCAGTTCCAGAGAGCCTAAACTCTAAGAGGTAATCAGTGGTTTTTTTCACCAAGCTCGATGACAACCATGTTTGAGTATTTCTACGCTATTAAGATTTAAAATTATCTCCATGAAAAGTTAGTTCACATTCTAAGTTTATAGCGTTGTTGTGTGCACTAATTTATCCAAACAGAATAAGTGGTAAGGGAATCAGCCGTACTATTTCCTATTTCAAGGTAAAGAGTATATACGCCGTTTCCATAAACTGCTATAGCTTGTGACATCGAGAAGCTGATCTGAAAGCTATTTCCATTTTGGTTCCAGTTATCAGCCACTATACCCGTTACATTTACTCCGCTCCAATTATAATAATACCCTGAAGATGCAGGAGGCACAACTATTGCAGCATAGGTTCCAGGATCATAACCATCCTGATATGGGGGATTATTAAGTTGATTAACGCTTAAAGGTGACGGATTGTCATAAAAAATATCAACTTGTTGAATGTTACTTGTCTGGTTCTGTATAGTTCCTTGCATAGTCACTTCGGTACTATTAACGCTTAGTTGGTTCCATGAAATATAGTCATTTATAAAATCTTCAACGAAATACACGTTATTGTTATCGTATGCAATTCCAATGCTTACTTCGTTATGCAAGGGGTTTAATATGTTGTCTCTGTGACCCCAATTTGAAGCCGAATCATTATACATCATACTGTATTCCATGTCTTTAAGAGCCGACTCGACATTAATGCCAACAATATTGCCAGTTTCTCCTTGCCAAGCAATGTTTTCTGCAACTGCACCTTGACCCCCTGCTAACGTGTACCTCATATAGGGCTTATAGCCGTTCATGTCCCAATGGCTAACGTAACCGTTTTTGAGCATATTTTCAGCGTGAAGCTGTGCTGAGTCAATACTGCTAAGCGATACATTTTGGAGTCCATTTGATTGTCTATCAGAATTGATTAAGGAAAGAGCGTAATTAACTAAATCTGAATAGGTGTCTGTATTCGGTGTGGCTTGTGATCCAGTCGTAAACGATGGAACCGAGGAAGGCGAGGTAATTGGGTTCTTAGTTGAAATGTTATTTTGGTTTAAGATGTTTGGATTTATAAAAAGAAAAAATATAGCAACAAAGATTATTGCTGTCAAGAAACATGCAAAAGCAATGTTTCTTTTTCTTGTTTTTTCTTTTCGCTTTTTTTCCCAACCCCCTCCTTTTTCAAAGTGAAGCGGACCTTGGCTGACATATTCAACGTTTTTGTTGAGAGGCAGAGGTTGCCTTCGAGGTTCATCTTGATTTGTTTTGGGTAATCTTTCCCTCAGATACTCCGGTGGTTCTTTGGGTGAGTGGAGACATTGATGACTTTCAGGGAGCCTATGTTCAGCACAAAATAGACCTCCGCAATAGTTGCACCTGAACGGTAAATCTACTTGTTTTCCACACACTTCACATTGAACCATTACTGCTCAAATCCATTAAGCATTAGGGGAGGGAGGTCGGCACTTTCTATTTGTCGACTACAGCTTAAAAGACTAACTCAAGGGTGCTCGCTGGTAGATTTTGTAAATTTTCCAATCTGAGTCATACTTGCTTTATGATGCGGTCGCTTCTTGAGCGCGACATTCATTATTAAAACCATTCTGCTGCCAGTTTCTTAAAGGTAATTGAAGGGAAAAATGGTTCTTATTCAGGACTCGACTTTTGCTTTTAAATTGGCTTTGGGGCGACAGTAATAGTTAAGTTTACTTGCTGAATTGTAGTACTTGAAGGTTGAAGTTGAACCATGAAAGAAGTGCTTGTAACCCGCAAAGGGCAAATCACAATTCCAATCGCCCTCAGACGCAAATACGGAATAAAGCAGGGAATGAAAATGACAGTGCAAGACTCAGGCGAAGGCATAGTCCTCAAAGTTGTGCCCAGATTTGAGGACCTTATCGGTATAGATGCGGGAAAGATAGATCCAAAAAAAGCTATAGAAATGCTTGATAAAATGCGGTCAGAAGACAGATACTGATGAAGGCCGTAGTGGATACACGCCTCTTTATCGATAGCTTGACAAGAGAAGACGAGCAATTCAGACAATGGTCAAGAGTAATCCTTGAAAATCTTCAAAGAAAAGAAAATTTGGGGATTGTCCCGTCAATAGTAATACATGAATTTTACAAGTTTCAGCTTGAAAACTTTGGAAAAGATGTTGCTGAATTAAGGGTTAGCTCTATTCTCAATTTAGACCTTAAAATAGCAAATCTTGACATATCTATTGCAATCCAAGCTGCTAAACTTCGATGTAAATACGCTGAGCTGCCAACAGCCGACGCTATAATAGCGGCAACAGCAATTGCATTGGGATGCGACTATGTCTTAACCGACGACCGGCATATCAGGCAAATTAAAGAAACCAAAACAAAATGGATCTAGGCGAGAACGTTATGACCTATAAAATCAAATATGATGATGACTCCGACGTGCTTACCATTGTTGTGAAAGAGAAAGGCAAGCTTTCACATGCACAAGAGGTGGGCGACATGATACTGCACGTTGATGACAAGGGTAAGCCGCTTTTCTTGGAGATTCTTAGGGCCAGCAAGATAGTTCCGCTGATGGTCGAAGGCTTAGCGAAAAAAGAAGTAACCGTAGCCCACAATAAAGTCGGAACCTGACTTCAAATAAGCCTTCTCTAAAGCCTCAAGCTCTATTTCCCTATTATAGAACCTCATGCAACCAACCAACCAACTTTATCCAATTTTAGGATAATCCTGTAACTGGATAAATCCCTAATAGATCATTCCCTATTTTTAACAGCAGTTAAGGCAAATTTCAGGATCACAGTTGCTAAAAAGGAGTGGAGGGAAAAGGCTTGGTTTTATCTGAATGAGGAAGCATGACGGCGCCTGCACCTGAAGAAGGCAACTGCGTGCTCCGAGCTACCGCCAGAGCCAGTACCCATGTCATGTCGTCGAGGCTGTCTTGTGGGTGGCTGAACCTGTAGGTGTTCGTTTTTGCCGTATTGTTTGCTTTGAGTTGTTGACGTTTGAGTTTAGCACCATTTTGTTTTTAGGTTCTCTATTTCTTTAAAATGGTTGTCGTCTTCCCCCAAAAAAAATAACCCGAAAAAACCAAAAACACCATCCGCCGCCACCCAACAACAATAAACACAAACACAAAAGTCGCAACTTACACCAACCACAAAATCGCAACTTAAAAATTCACCAAGAAATTTGCTTCGATAGGAAAGGTTTTTAGTATAGTTATTATATGAGACTGTGAAAAGTGTATAGTAAAGTGAGGTTAATATTATGTCAGTGTTTGCAGCACCAGGAGCATATGACCGTGCGATAACCGTTTTCTCGCCTGACGGACGACTCTTCCAAGTCGAATACGCAATGGAGTTAGTCAACCGTGGAGCCACCATTTTAGGCATCCAATGTCCAGAAGGGCTTGTTCTTGGTTCAGAAGAAAATATAGAGGTCCTTGAAGAAGCAGGTTACTCGTGGAAAATCTTCAGGGTAGACGACCACATCGGCGCAGCAATAGTGGGTTTAAGCTCAGACGCCAGAATACTCATCGACCAAGCAAGAATATACGCTCAAAGTAACAAATTAACCTATGATGAACCCATAGATGTAGAAGTTGTAACCAAACGCATCTGTGACATCCAACAAATGTACACGCAGCATGCCGGTGTTAGACCCTTCGGAGTTTCAATAATTTTCGGAGGAGTCGACAAAACAGGAACAAGAGTTTTCGGGACACATCCAAGCGGAACCTACAGAGGATACAAAGCTACGGCTTTAGGTGCAGGAAGAGAAACCGTTGTACCAATTCTAAAGGAAGAATACCGTGAAGACTTGACTTTAGAAAACGGCATTAAACTCGCAGTAAAATGCTTAGTTAAAGCCCTAGACGCAAGGCAGTTGCCTCCGAGAATAAAGATTGCAATCATACCTGCTGCAACCAAGAAAATGGAAATGTTAAGTGACGACGCTGTAGAAGGCTACATCAAAGAGCTGGGTTCAAGCAAGTGAAAACTCGATGAGTGAAAAGTTCACCGTTGCACGATTAACAAAAGAAAACGAACATTTTGAAATCCTAGTTAAACCTCAAAAAGCACTGGATTACCGCAACGGCAAAATCGCGGGAATAACAGAAGTTTTAGCTGCTGAAATAATTTTCTCTGACGCAAACAAAGGCACCAAAGTTTCCGAAGAAGCGATGCATAAAGCCTTCGGAACCACAGACCCATTAAAAGTTGCTGATACGATATTGAAGAAAGGAACGCTTCAACTTACAACTGAACAAAGACGTAAAATGGTCGACGACAAGAGAAGACAAATAATTGATTTCATTTCAAGACAGGCAGTTGACCCAAAAACGAATCTGCCGCATCCTCCAATGCGCATAGAGAATGCGATGGAGCAAATCCGTTACCCAATTGACCCATACAAGCCAGTGGAAGAACAAGCCAGAGACATAGTAAAACTGTTGCGGCCGATTTTGCCCTTAAAGATAGAGCAAATAACAGTCGCAGTGAAGATACCCGCCCAATACTCAGCAAGAGCTTATGGGTCAGTCAAAACTTTGGGTACCATAAAACGGGAAGAATGGCGTGGAGACGGCTCATGGTATGGTGAGATAGAGTTGCCTGCTGGATCATACGCCTCGTTGCTAAACAAACTTGGCGACGTAACTAAGGGAAGTGGAGAAGCAAAAATAATCTCTTAAAAAAAATAAATTGGATGGTGAAAATTATGCCAATATTCTTTGAAAAAAAACAGCTTGTGACGCCAGGAGAATTACTTGCTGAAGGCGATTATTTAGCTGGCGAAAACACATACATGGAACAGAACAAAATTTACGCCTCAAGAATCGGGCTTGTAGATACCGATAATAAAAAAGTAAACGTTGTTGCACTTAGGGCTTTTTATGTGCCTAAAATGGGTGATATTATAATAGGAGCAGTCGTGGAAGTTGGATTTAACGGCTGGACAGTTGATATTAAATCACCCTACTCAGCGCTCCTGCGTGCATCAGACGTTTTAAGCAGGCCCTTCAAGCCTCAAAACGACGAGTTATCGCAAGTTTTAAACGCTGGCGACTTAATTGTCGCAAAAATCGCTTCGTATGACAGAGCGCATGACCCACAGCTTACTGTTGGAGAGCCAGGGTTAGGAAAAATAACTCGAGGGCAAATCCTTCATGTGACGCCTACAAAGATTCCCCGTATAATCGGTAGAAAAGGCTCAATGATTTCTATGATAAAACAGGAAACAGGTTGCCAAATTATTCTGGGGCTCAACGGTGTCATCTTAGTCACTGGGAAAAACCTTGAGGACGAGGAACTTGCCATAACGGCGATTAAAAAGATTGAGGAAGAATCCCACACGAGTGGTCTCACAGATCGCATAACACAGTTGCTTAAAGAAAGTAAAGGTAAAATGGAGGAAAATAAGAATGAATGAAAAACCTGAAAAATTAATTGATAAAAAAGGTATTAGATTAGATGGTAGAAAAGCAGATGAACTTCGCCCCCTGAAGCTTCAAGTCGGCGTTTTATCACACGCTGATGGATCAGCCTACATTGAACATGGAAAAAACAAGATTTTAGCCGCGGCTTTCGGTCCAAGAGAGATGCATCCCAAGCACCTATCATTGCCAGACCGTATGGTTTTGCGGTGCCGTTATCATATGGCTCCATTTTCAGTGCAGGAACGCAAATCACCTGCGCCTTCAAGAAGAGAAATAGAGCTATCTAAAGTGATAAAGGAATGTTTGGAGCCAGCCTTGTTCTTGGAGCTTTATCCACGGACAGGTGTAGATGTTTTCGTTGAGGTGCTACAAGCTGACGGCGGAACACGTTGTGCAAGCATTACTGCTGCTGCACTAGCTATTGCTGACGCTGGTGTTCCAATGCGTGATTTGGTGGTTGCTTGCGCTGCTGGAAAGGTTGATGACACTGTTGTTTTGGACTTGTATGATGCTGAGGACAAGCTTGGCGCCGCAGATGTTCCAGTAGCTTATATGCCTAGTTTGAATGCGGTTACTCTGCTTCAGATGGATGGCAACCTTACACCTGAAGAATTTGAGAAAGCAATGAATATGGCGATTGATGGGTGCAAGAAAATCTATGAAATGCAGAAGGAAGCGTTAAAGACTAAGTACATGGTTGTTAAGGAGGAGGCTGAAGAGTAATGTCGTCACTTGTTACTCGTGTTAGACTAAAGCAGATTGAGCAGTTTATCGAAAAGGGAAAACGCCTAGATGATAGAGGTTTGCGTGATTACAGAGAAATCAAGATTGAGCAGGGTTTGATTGAGCGCGCTGAAGGTTCAGCTAGAGTTTTGCTTGGGAAGACAGAGGTTCTTGTAGGCGTAAAAGTTGAAACTGGCGAACCATTCTCCGACACACCTAATGAAGGAGTTTTAACTGTTAACGCTGAGCTTGTTCCAATTGCCTCGCCGAATTTTGAGGCAGGACCACCTGACGAAAACTCCATTGAATTAGCAAGAGTTGTTGACAGAGGCATACGCGAATCAAAAGCAATCGACAATGAAAAGCTATGCATAGAGCCAGGCAAGAAAGTCTTCGTCGTATTCGTGGATGTTTATGTGCTTAATCATGATGGAAACTTGATTGACGCTTCAGCTTTAGCTGCTATGGCTGCTTTGCTCAACACAAAGATGCCTAATTACGAAATCAAAGATGGCGAACTAAAGATTAAGCAGGGTTACACTCCGTTACCAGTTAAGAGCCACCCAGTGACCGTTACTACGGGAAAAATCAACAATTCCCTCATAGTTGATCCTGGGCTGGAAGAAGAGCAAGTTATGGATTCGCGAATATCGATGGCTATCAACGATGAAGGAAACATTTGCGCTGTTCAGAAGGGCGGCTCAGGCTATTTCACACCGCAACAGATTTTAGAGGCATTAAAGATTGCTCAGGAGAAAGCAGCTGAAATACGCAAGAAGCTTAATTGGTGAAAAAGTTGCCGAAGACAAAGAAAGTCGGTCCAACACGAGGTTTAGGTCCACGTTACGGTGCCACAGTTAGGAAACGCTATATGAAAGTAATCACCGAACTCAAAAGACCGCACAAATGCCCAAGCTGCGGCTTTGTACGCGTGAAGCGTGAAAGCGTCGGCGTTTGGAAATGCAGCAAATGCAGCTTCACTTTCGCAGGTGGAGCTTACACTCCAACAACTAAGCTGGGTGTTGTGGCTAAGCGTGCAGCTAAAGGTTTGACCGTGGAGGAAGCCACAAAAGAAGCAGCAAAAGCTGAAGCTGTTAACCCGGCAACCGAAGAAGAAACCGACTAAACTTTTCTTTCATTTCATTTTTTGTTGAAATTGCTTCAATAGTGCTTAAGGGGTATACTTTTTGCTCGGTCGCTTCAGTAGCAAAAAGAGGGTAGGGAGAGGCCAATTTTGTTTATTAATTCCACTTCCTTTTTAGCAATGGGAATGCTGAATGGCAATTAGGGCAAAGGCTACTGTACGCTTAAAATTCTCTTCAGACAAACAATTAACAACGCTTCTTAATGCTTTAATGCCAGAAGCTGGGGCGTCAGTAACAAGACGCTCTGCGGTAAAATTAGTAAAAGACGACTCGTTTCTTTTGTTAACGGTTGAAGCTGAGGACACGGTTGCTTTGCGTTCAACGTTGAATGCTTATTTGAGATGGATAAACTCAGCAATTAACGTGATAGATGTTGTTGAGCGCGCATAGTTATTGGACTAACAGCTTGGGGCAAGTTTATAGCCGCGGGTATCTGAAGGAGTTTTGCGGCTTGAACCATTGAGCAAATAGCCTACTCATCCCCCTCTACTTTCAATTTTGCTTGAGAAATTCAATTGCTAAATTGATACCCTATCCCGCCTAGAGTTTCCAGCTTACCGAGACCATTATAGCGCCTTAATGTACTCTGTAAACATCGAAGTTTCTAACCTCTAAATGTTTAATTAACCTGTTTTTCTTTTCAAAGTTTTTGTTAAGTAATTGTTCATTTGTATTTTGCTTTGAATATTAGTATTATGATGCCTTGGACGAAAGCTAAAGAATTTGCAATAATAATCGGCGAATTATTCAGGTAAACTCCGTAAACAAACCATAAGAACACGCCACAGCAATACAGCGAGAACATTCCGGTTGAGATGTCTCTGGTTGATTTGGTTTTCCAAACCTTGATTAACTGTGGGAAAAGCGCGATTGTGGTGAATGCAGCGGCGGTTAAACCAATTATTGTTATGATGTCCATCATGTTCTTGTTGCTATAGTTTACATGCGATTGGTATTTACATTTCGCTTGCTAAAACAAAACTGCCATGGAGAACGCAATAATCTGAGTTGCTGATTGACGGTTGATGTTGTCTTCGGGTCAAAAAGGTTTAAATAAATACTGTCTCATTTCGTATATGCTTCAAAGTTTAAAAACGGATGAAAATTTAACATGTCACAGGAATATCGCTATATACTTCGTATTATGGGTACAGACGTTCAAGGTACCCTTAAGGCTTCTTACGCGGTAGCGCAAGTGAAAGGTGTAAGCATGAGCCTCTCAAACGCAATCCTGAAAAAAGCAGGAGTAAACCCTGACTTGCGAGTAGGCTTCTTAGCAGAATCAGACATATCAAAAATAGAGGATGTTATCAGAGATCCAGCAAAATATAGCCTGCCAACTTGGCTTTTTAACAGGCGAAAAGATTCGGTAACAGGCAAAGATATGCACCTTTTAAGCGCTGACCTAGTTTTGAGAACAAAAATGGATATTGATGAAGCCAAAGAAATCAGGTCTTGGCGTGGATACCGCCATGCTTACGGCCTGAAAGTTCGTGGGCAAAGAACAAAAACTACTGGAAGAGCTGGCAAAGCCTTAGGAGTCAAAAAGAAGACTTTGCTGCAGAAGCCTGGTGGAGCACCAGCCGCTGAAGGAGGCAAATAAACATGGGAGATCCAAAGAAGCAACGTAAGAAATTTGATACTCCCCGATTTCGATGGCGCAAAGACATCCTTCAAGAAGAGCTCAAACTAGTAGGTCAATATGGCTTAAGAAACAAGCATGAACTCTGGCGTCTTAAAACCACTCTGTCAAAAACCAGAGGCATCGCCCGATCACTTATCAGTAAAACTCCTGAAGAACGCGCAAAAATGGAAAACGAGCAGCTTGCAAAACTTAAAAAACTAGGCATTCTACAAGAAACCGCCGTGTTGGACAACGTTTTAGACTTAACAATCGAAGACATCTTAGAACGCAGGCTTCAAACAATCGTTTTCCGCAAAGGCTTAGCAAGAACAATCTTCCAATCACGCCAACTAATCAATCATGGACACGTAACTATAGATGACCGCCGAGTAACAATTCCTGGCTACTTAGTGCCTAAAGCGGATGAAACAAAAGTCATCTATTCCCCAGAGAGTGCAGTTGCAAACCAAGCTCACCCGTTACGCGTCGGATTAACAGTCGTAGCTAAACAACCAGAAATCAGGCAGCCTGCCAGAGGCAGAAGAGGCGGAAGAGGCGGCAGATTTTGAGCGCCGGCAACAAACGAAACGAGAAATGGGCAATTGTCCACATCTTCAGCTCCTACAATAACACGCTAATTCACATAACTGACATTTCAGGCGCAGAAACAATCGCTCGCACAAGCGGCGGTATGTTCGTGAAAGCAGACCGCATGGAATCATCACCGTACGCTGCTATGCGCGCAGCAACCGGCGCAGCTGAGGTAGCTCGGGATAAAGGAATAACAGCCATCCACATTAAGGTGCGAGCGCCAGGCGGTTCGGGACCAAGAACTCCGGGGCCAGGTGCTCAAGCAGCCATACGTGCATTGGCAAGGTTTGGTTTCCGTATTGAACGTATTGAAGAAGTTACACCTATTCCCCATGACGGCACGAGAAGGCCTGGTGGCAGAAGAGGAAGAAGAGTCTAATCTCAATTTCCCTTCTTTATTAACAGAAAAATTGAAATAATGCACCTATATCTTTATTGAACGCATTATTGGAGTGTCTTAGCAAGTGAAAATAGAAATCCTTGAAAAAAACGATAACAACCTCCGCATAATCGTCAGAGAAGTGGATGTTCCGTTAATGAACGCTCTGCGTCGAATAGCACTTGCTGAGGTGCCCACCATGGCAATTGATGAAGTTGTCATGATAGAAAATTCCTCAATTTTGCAGGATGAAATAATTGCCCATCGGCTAGGGCTAACGCCACTGAAAACTGACTTGGACACTTACAATCTTCCTGAAGTATGCCAATGCCAAAGCGAATTCGGCTGCCCGCAATGCCGAGTGACGCTTACGCTGGATGCTGAAGCAAAGGACGGAACAAGAACAGTTTATTCAGGAGAAATCATATCAGAAAACCCAGAAATCATCCCCGTATCAGACAAAATCCCAATAGTAAAGCTGGCTAAAAACCAAAAATTAAAACTTGAAGCCTACGCCCGGCTCGGAAGAGGCAAAACTCACGCCAAGTGGCAGCCAACTTCAATGTGCGCTTACAAGTATTTCCCACAAATAACCACTCCAACAGAGAAATGTGAAGACTGCGCAAAATGCGTAGACATCTGCCCCAAGAAAGTGCTCGTCATTAAAGACGAGAAAGTTGATGTAAGAGACCTCTTAGCATGCAACCTTTGCATGGACTGTGTTGAAGCTTGCCCACAAAAGCCGTCACCGCTGAAGGTTGAATGGGAAAAGAATGCTTTCATAATGAACATTGAATCAACAGGTGCGCTTCCTCCAGAACGTATCCTCAGAGAAGCCACCAAAACGTTGGGCAAACAATTAAACGAAGTTGAAGAATTAGTAAAGGCTGAACAACAATGAGAGAAACCAAAACAACAAACCCAGAATTAATCCAGCTTATTCGTCTTCTAAAGAAAGAGAGCAGAGAAAAACAAGCAGGCATCTGGCTAGACGTGGCTGATCATTTAGCCAAGTCGCGGAGTCAACGTATCTCCGTTAACCTGAGCAGAATAAACAGGAACACTAAAAGAAGCGATGTAGTAGTTGTTCCCGGCAAAATCTTGGGGTCAGGCAGCATAAACCATGCGGTAACAGTGGCGTCATTTGGTGCTTCTGAGAAAGCGAAGGCAAAACTTGTTGCTGCCAAAGCAAAATATCTTTCAATCCCTGAGCTTTTAAAGAAAAATCCAACGGGCGCAAAAATAAAGATTATTCGGTGAAAAAAATGCAAGCAACAAAAAAAGCCCCTGTCACACTGGTAAACGCTGAAGGATTAATAGTTGGCAGAATGTGCAGTAAAGTTGCCAAAAGATTACTAAACGGAGAAGAAGTTATCATCCTTAACGCTGAAAAAGCCGTGTTCTCAGGCAAAAAGAAAAGCAAAGTGGCAGAAGCCCACATCTTCCTTGAAGTAGGCGCACCAGAACGCGGTCCATTTCACTACCGAAGACCAGACCGCTTCCTGCGAAAAGCCGTAAGAGGAATGGTTCCGTATAAGCAGCCTAAAGGCAAAAGCGCCTATAAACGACTCAAAGTATTCATGGGCATCCCCTTAGAGCTTAAAGACCAAGAAATGATTACTTTCACAGAAGCTTCATCTGCCAATCTTAAAGGGCCACATTTCACTCTTGGAGAAATGGCAAAAGAAATTGGATGGAACGATAGGATGAAATAATTATGCCAGCAAAAAAGGTTTTAGTAGTTAGTGGAAAAAGAAAAACAGCAGTCGCCCGCGCCATAGTTAAACAGGGCGTAGGCAAAGTACGAATAAACATGACTCCAGTTGAAATTTACGAACCAGACATCGCTCGCGCAAAAATAATGGAGCCTCTACTGCAAGCAGGCGGAGACATCTGGCAGCAACTAGACATGGACGTTAAAACCAGCGGTGGAGGCTACATGGGACAGGCAGAAGCCGCGCGAATGGCGGTTGCGAATGCACTTCTGAAATGGACGAAAAGCACTCATTTACGCACAGTCTTTAGCGAATATGACAGAACAATGATTGCCGGAGACTCCCGAACTAAAGAAACCAAAAAGGTCGGCGGAGCAGGCGCGCGAGCAAAAGAACAGAAAAGTTACAGGTAAGGTGGAAAAAAACAAATGATTATTCCCGTAAGATGCTTCACATGCGGCAAACTGGTTGGAGACCAATGGGACGAGTTCACAAGGCGAATCAAAACAGGCGAGAACGCAAGCGACATCCTAGACAGCTTAGGCTTGAAACGATACTGTTGCAGACGAATGCTGCTCTCTAACGTCGAAATAATAGATGAAGTTCTGCGCTTCTACGAAGAAGCAGAGAAAAGAAAAGAAGCACGTAACTTGTATTAGTTTTTTTAATTTTGTAACAATAAAAAATGCGCAACTCAATTTTCAGCGCTTGTGTTTCTTGAAGTAGACAAACAAACCAGCACCTACCACAACCACAACAACCGCTAATGCTCCTGAAACAGCAGCGACAGCTACAATTGGAAAAGGCTCCTGAGTGGACGAAAGCGTTGGCGAAGATGTTGGAGAGAGTGTTGTGGTAAATACGATTGATATTGTATGTGTGCTGAAGTGGGTTGTGTACCATACGTAGTAGTTGTTGCTGTCTTGGGTGTAGCCTTGGTCTTGCGCTGTTTGGCCGTCAATATAAATTGTCGGTGTTGTTCCGTAGGGTACCGCACTTTTGGGGATGGTTATGTTGCTGAAGCCTGTGGTGCCGCTTTCCCCTGTGACGGTAAAAGACACCGTTGTTGTTTTGGCGGACGGGTTTGTTGTGATTGTGACGTTGGACATCTGGGTGCTGGTTATGTTTCCGCTGATTGCAAGATTAACTGTTGAGCCATTATCTGTTGTCGCCAGCACAGTCGTGGGTGTTGGCGTTTGCGAGGCTAATGGTGATGGTGGAAAGGAAGGTATTGGCAGCGGACTTGGTAATGTAACATCTGCCCATGGAGGTAGAGGTATTTGAATACTGGAAATATTGAAGGGCGACATAAGCGGATAATAATCAAATTCACTACCGCCAACGTAGTAAGGCGTGTCACCTATCCCGTCACCGTTTGTGCTTGTTCCATTGTAGTCGCTCCAGTAGTTACCTTGTTCACTGGAGTTCCAATAGTCACTCCATGGACCGCCTTGCTCAACGTAGTTCCAATAAGTCGAAGAACTTGAGACAATTACTTGTGCTTGCTGAGTATTATTGATGAAATCATTGTCGTAAACAGTGAAATTGCCACTATGCCATTCGTTAAAAGTATCTACAAGTATTCCTAAAGCGTTGTTTGCCACGTAATTCGCAAAGAAGGTGTTATTTAACCCGCAATTCGTTAAACTACCCTCTACATAGCCCACCGTTGCAAGAGCAGGTCCAGAATTATCTGTAATAGTATTTCCGATTATGAGGTTGTTTGAGCCCATTTCTATATTAATGCCCTGAGTACAGTCAGTTATGGTGTTGTTAGCGACAATATCGTTAAGCATTGCATACATACCGCTGCCACCATTTACAATATTTCCGTAGTATAGGTTTGAACTACTTTCGCTTGCTCCTCCAATGCCTTTCATGTTATTTTCAAAAACGCTATTGAAAGAACCAAAGTCATCAACTGTAATAGCTCCTGTTCCACTATTTGCAGAAATGCTCGAATAAGAGCAACAGACATGGATAACTGTGTTTGACGTATTGTTTGATATAGTTTCATAATTCCCAGTTACGGTAAACCAGTACTGGGCATAATCATTAATTGTGTTGCCAATAATGACTGCATTATTTCCCGTAACAGACATACCCCCATAACTGTTTATTGTAAAACCTGAAATAACAACATTGTTGGCATTAAATGCAATGGCAGTTGCAACATTGCCTACATATTGTCCCAGAATGTATACAGGAAGACTGGGAGGATTTAAGTTAATTATGGTACTGGCTAAGCCTTCACCTATTAATGATATAGTCTTATTCGTCTCCAGTGACTGCTCATTATACGTTCCCGACCTTACAAGTATCATGTCGCCATTTGTTGCGTTTCCTATAGCAGCGGTTATAGTTGGGTAATCATCTGGAACAATAATTTTTGTAAGTTGCGCTTTAGCTGGTTTATCGGCAGTTATGCACAATGCTGTTAGGCTGATGAGAATTAAGGCGAGAACAGCGGTTTTTTTCATGTTATTTGCCCTCGATGCATCGCCGTCTTCGACACCCATGAATCCTCAATAGCGGGATGCACTGGTAGTGTTCCAGCTATCGCTGATAGTGACAATGCAAAAATGATGATTGCCAAGCTTGTTCTTCTAACAGAGGCTAACATACACCGCTGCCCACATAATACTTGCCATGAGCATGCTTATAGCTCTCCCCAGAGAACAGAGTGTTCCGCAAAAAGAACAGGCAAGAAAAAGAATAGTGCAAACACTGACGCGAAACTTTTGCTCATACTCATCCAACTTTACCTAGCCTGCGTTTACGATAAAAGCTTTTTTAGTCAAGATTTCTAGATAGAACAATGTTCTATCTAGAAAATGCCTTACACTCTCGCGTCTTAATACTACCGTAAGAGTGGAAAGGGCTTGGATAGAGATTTAGATCAGCTGAAAGCGTGGATTATAAAGAAGAGGCTGCAGGGTTG
>JBEKKX010000046.1:0-17114 GCA_050010515.1 Bathyarchaeia archaeon | reverse complement strand
TTTGGTCGAGAGGTAAATTCTACCGTTCAATTGGCCAGGTCAATGCTGAAACAATCAAACGCTACATAGAACAATCTAAGCATCCATAATTTTTCTGAAGATACCGCAACCGTAAGGTTGCGATCATTCATTTTATTTTTGCTAATGAATATAGTCTAAGGTTTTGTTTTCTGTTTCCCGGATTTCCTTCATCGATTCATACTGCGCTTCAATTAGGATTTTTAGGGCATCGATATTCTTTTTTATGTTCTCTAACTCTGCGCTCTTTAGAAGAACACCGGACTTTATGAGTTGCTCGTTGATGTTGCCAACCGTTACCTCAAGCACTTTAACTTTAAACGCAAATATCTGAAGGGTATAGAGCAAACTAAGCTGGGAGTTTAAGGCTTCTAGCTGGTCTAAATAACGAGTTTTCCGAATAAAAGCCTTGATTTTTTGCTCTTGCGACGCTTCAGGTGACTGCATGATTTGGTCGTAAACGGCTGATTGTTTCCAAGCTGCCTCTTTTGTTTCATCAGCAGCTTTCTGTATACGCTTTGCAGTTTTATCTAGCAAGTCTAATACTTCATCCACCCTATTTCTCCCCCAAATTAACGCTAACTAATACTTTCAAGAGACTGTAACAACCATTATATATAATTTTAAACTCAAACCCAAACAAGTCTTCTTGAAAATTTTTTAGAGAGAGCTAACTTATCTATAGTCGCTAAATTAGGCTTTTGGTACATGAAAACATCGGTGCTACTTGTGTTCAAGCAGAATGGCTGTTCCCTCAACTTTGACTGCGTAAGTGGGTTCGTTGTTGATTTTAGGATGCATGAAGAGCACTTTTGGAGGAGAAACTACTTTGCCTGTTGTTACGTCGAATTGTGCTTTGTGCTTGGGGCAAGATACAATGTTTCCCTGCAATGTTCCCTTTGAAAGGTTTCCGCCTTCATGAGTGCATACGTTTCCGATAGCGTAGTATACGCCATTTAGGTTTGCAAGCAAAACTTCTTCTGCTCCAAATTTGACTGCTTTCATTTGCCCAGGAGATATCTCTTGGGTTTCAGCGACTTTTTCAAAAACCATTTTTCCACCTCTTCTCCATTTATATTCATGCATTAGTTGCTTATTGCAGGTGCTTCTCGCAGATATTTCGTGTCTTCTATTTGCTTGAGCATAAAGTCCGCAATGTCTGCACGACTAATCTGTGTTCCAACTTCTCCTGAGCCTACATAGCCCACTTTGACTTTTCCAGATTTCGGCTTATTATTTAGAATTGCCAACCGCACAATTGTCCAATCAAGGTCTGACGAACGAACGGTTTCGGCGACGCTGACGATGTCTTCGTAGGCCGCGTGCATGGTGGTTTTTACAATATTCACCATGGCTTTGGTTCTGAAGTCTGGTTTGTCCTTTGAGTCTTTGGCGCTCAACGTCGATGTCATGATTAGTCTGCGCACGCCTTGGTTCTTCATGGCTGCAATAATGTTCTGCATTCCCTGTGTAAGTGGCTTGTTTTTTGAGCCTCCCCGTGGACCCAACGCGCTAAGAACCGCACCCGTGCCTTTTACGGCAGTTTCAATTAGCGCTGCGTCAGACAACTCGCCCTGAATAACCGTTAGATGCTCATTGCTAATGTTGAGCTTGGAGGGGTTACGTGCATAGGCGACAACTTCATATCCTGCTGCCAGTGCCTGCTCAACGAGTTGTTTGCCTGTGTTGCCGCTTGCTCCAAAAACTATAATTTTCAACTAATCATCTCACTTTAAGCATATGTTACCCTATTGGCACTTTGAGCCACAAATCCAATCAACCATACATAATCGGAATATTTATAATTTGTTCAAATATATCTGGACAAATAATATGCGTGATTAGCGGCATTCAAATCCCGTAGAATGTCTATCAAAGGAATTAGCCGCAAAATTCGGTGCGTTTTAGTTTTAGGACATAATTTTCATCGCCGAAGCTGCAGTCAAAGCTTAAGCTGAAGTGTTCCAGTTGTGGAACAGACTGTTCCATAAGGAGAGTAATATGCCGCTTGGTATTAGATGTAAGTAGCGCTTAACAATGGAGGCTTGGATGAAACATGAATCTGAAAACGGCTTTGGTGGCCCTCGTTATTTCCGTGCTGCTCGTTTCGCTTGCAATGGGCGTTCACGTTGTTAAGGCGGATTCCAATAATTCAGTTTCTTTCTCTGGTGGAGTTACAATTTTGTCCCCTGTTAATACAACCTATGATTCCAATTTTCTAACGTTGAATGTTAATTTCGGTTGGGGAGAAGGATTGCAATGTTCGTTGAATTATAGCATTGATGGAAACTATGGTGGTCCTATACCTTTGGTGCTTAATGACCCCGTGTTCGGCGAACTCATTTGCCCAGCGACTGGAACTGTGCAGTTACCCGAATTACCTGATGGCTCACACTGCTTAACAATTTATGAAGAAGCCAACCTCAACGATTACCATGGCGCAAACCCTCCAGGCGCACCCTTCAAACCAACAGCTCCTGGCAGCGCAGATTATTATGCTGCTTGGGTTGATGCAGTCGATTTCTCCATAAGCACGGGCGCTGTAACGCAAAACTCAACGCCGCCACCGCAAACTTCGACTCCGCCAACCATAACGAACCTGTCAATAGAAAACGAAACATACACTACACAAGATGTTCCATTGAATTTTACCGTTAACCAAAACATCATCACAGCCGCATACAGCTTGGACGGGGAAAGTAACGTCACGATTGCTGGAAATACTACACTAACAGGATTATCTGTCGGAGCACATACTCTGACGGTCTATGTCTGGAATGATACTGGAAACATTGGCGCCAGTCAAACGGTCAACTTTGCCGTGACTAACGTGACATCAGTAGCTTCTCAGTCGCCAGAACCCTTCCCGACAGCATTAGTCACAGTTTTAGTAGCCTCAGCAGCTGTTGTCATCAGTGGTTCTCTGATCTACCTCAAGAATCGTAAGCGCTAAGCATAGGCTGTTGTGTGTTCTTGGTTCTAATTAGCGACGAAGTAAATGCAATTAAAACTCTTTAGCAAATTTGTTCTTAGCTAAATTAGGTTTTAATAACCTTGAATATGGCAACTTAGTCGTTCTTGATGACAAGGGTAAACATCGTGTCTCAGAGAACCGTGGAATCGATTCGAAATCGCGAATAACGATTTATGACAGGTTCCAATCTGCAAATAAGTAATATTTCTGGAAGTTTACTTTAATGCTGCGACCCACTCTTTTGCGTTCATTAGGCATGGGGAAGAGGGGTTTTTTTTCTTGTATTCATGGCTTAGTCTGACTGCCATGGGGGGGATTATGCCGGCTTCGTCGAGTAATTTTGCATTTGAGAAGAAGCCTCTTGTGGATCCATCGTAGGTTACGGCTCCGTTGTGCATTACTATGACTCTTTTCGTGTGTTCGGAGACCAGTGTCATGTCGTGAGTGATAGCTAAGATTGTGGTGCCAGCCTTGTTTAGTTCTTCAAGCAGGTTCATTATGTCTTCGGACATTCTGAAGTCTTGACCTGTTGTTGGCTCGTCAACTATCATTATTTTCGGGTTCATGGCAAGAATAGAAGCTACAGTTAGTCTTCTTTTTTCGCCTTTTCCCAAAAACATTGGGTCCTCATCAATTTTTGAGAGTAAACCAACGCTCTTTAACGCTTCCTTGACTCTTTGGTCTATTTCTTGCTGTGGCGTCTTTAGGTTTTTCAGGCCGTAAGCTACTTCGTCGTAGACTTTTCTCATGAAAATCTGGTTGTCAGGGTTCTGAAATACGTATCCAACGTAGCAGGGTATTTTCTGAATCACTTTCTTGTCTCGTAGGTCCATTCCCATTACTTTTGCTTCGCCCTGGAACTTCTTATACAAGCCGCTGATTATCTTGGATATGGTCGATTTGCCTGCCCCGTTTTGCCCTATGAGCCCTACGTATTCTCCTTGTTTTATGGCGAAAGTTACTCCTCTTAGGGCACGTGTTCCATCTTCATACGAAAAGTTGAGGTCTTTAACGCTTATTATTTCCTGAGCCGATTGGTCTATTGGGTCATCTTCAAGGTTCGGCGCTAGAGACTTTTGGTTTCTGCCATCGAATGCTTCAAGCATTTCATCGACAGTAAAGGGAACCCTTCCATTGTAACTTAGACCTGCTTGCCACCCGATCCTCGCTATGTCTGAGGAGTAGAGTCCATTTTCATCAAACAGTTTCCACTGAGAATAAACCTGTTCTGTGGTTCCATACGCAATCGTTTGCCCATTGTTTATGGCAAGCACCTTGTCGGCGTATTTTTGTATTACCTCAGGGTTGTGCTCGACAACAATTATTGTTATGTCAAATTCGTTTCTTATGCTGTCAATAGCCTGTATTATGCTAAGCTTCCCTTCGGGGTCCAGGTTAGACATGGGTTCATCCAAGACCAACAGTTCAGGTCTCAGCGCAATGAAGGAAGCAATTGCAGCCCTCTGCTTTTGCCCACCAGACAATTCACTTGGGTGAACGAGATCCGCGATTGGCCACAGCGAGCCCAGCCCGACTATTTCAAGCGCTTCTTTAGCTCTTCTCTCAATTTCGCTCCCAGATAGCCCTAAAAGCTCCATTCCGAAGCTAATTTCATGCAGAAGGTCCATTCTTAAAAACTGATTCTCAGGATCTTGAAGCAGCAGTCCAACCCTTGGCGCTGTTTGTTTCATGCCGATAATTTTATCAACGACTTTGCCTGTCTTCTCATCGGTCGCAGCTTCGACTTTAGTTAGTGTTTGCCCGAATAGTTTTATTTCACCTTTTATGTGCTCTCTTTCTTTGCCGTATGGAACTGTGAAAACGTGAGGTATTACTCCAGTCAAAGCGTAGCAAAGTGTAGTCTTGCCTGCTCCGCTGGGTCCGATGATTCCGAAGAATTCTCCTTTATTTACGGTGAAGGATAAACCTTTTAGCGTGTAGGGGTTCTCTACTCCTACGTAAGATCGGTATTTCCACCAGAAATCGTTGACTTCCAATACCGACATTTCTTTTACCTCATGAACAAGGAAGTGATGGAGTGTCCAAGGATAACCTCGTATATTAAGAAGGCTGCTAATATCGCCAATATCGTGAAGTCCACGACGCTTAGTCGTTTTGTCTCTTTATAATCCGTCATGCCTTTTGATGCTTCAAAACCCCTAGCGTAGAGCGCTACACCCATCTCTGTAGACCGCCTTATCATGGTTGCAACCAACGGAATAGATACATAGGCGAGGTCTATTATCTTCGAAAAAATGCTTTTCCTGACTACATTGGCGGCACGCGCAGTTTGGGCAATTTTGATGTCCTGATAGTCAAGTAGTATTGTGTTTAGATTTCTGAACATCAATGCAACGAAAAATGCCTTCCGAAATGAAAGACGCAGTTGTCTGAGGGCTCCAGCAATCTCTACGTCTCTTGTTGTTAAAAGAAAAAGAAATGATGTGTAAATTAGCACTCCATATCCAAGCGCTTTCGATAACGCAACCATGGTTGACCATTCAGGAAGCGAAAAAGCGTAATTTGCCCCGATGGGAATTCTGACCCATGTTGCCGTTTGCGAGAAACTAAGAGCGCTGGGCATGATAGTGAACCACCATAGCAGTAATGCGGGCACAAGGGACAGGCCAATGTTTCGTGTCTTATAATATACGAGGCTAAAAACGCCTACAAGAACTATTGTTGATATTCCTATTGGCAAAAATCCTGGCCACAGATAAAAAATCACTCTCGCCCCGGGTAGTGAACCGTTAAAGAAGAGCCACCAGAAGAATTCACCGAAAAGCACTGGCAACGCCAATACTAAGTACGAGTTTACTAAATGCTTTGCGGTCCTTGAGATTATCAAGAGGGTAAATACAAGAATTAACAAGAGGATCAATCCAACGATGTCCGGACCGCCTTTTGAGACCGGGATATCAAACATGTAAAGAGCCAGCACGGACATGACTGCAATCATTAAGAATTTTGTTATAACATGTAGCTTTTCAATTGGGGTTCCTGTTCGCATAGAAAAAATAAAGGTGCACACGTACTTCTTGGAAGCACGTGCTTCCTCGTCTGGGCTTGCCAACAACTTTCCCCTTTAAATTGTTCAGTTAAGGAAGAGTTGTTCTCAAGTTATCCAGCCGTGATTGACTAGTCCTTGCCTTTCGACAAGGTTTGTAAGTCCCTTGACAAGCACCGGAGTTATTATCACCATTGCCAGCAAATCGCCTACGAACCATCCTGCCCACCAGACCCAATATGCGTTGCCTGGAATCAGTCCCAATTGGTATTGTATTCCAATGCCTAGCTCTGCACTGATTGCGTTAAGTATGAGTCCGTTTATAAGTATAAACCAGAACCATGCACCTATTCTCTTTGTTTTGACGCCGCCAACTTCTTTGTCGGTTAAGTCTCTCCATAATGGGTCAAAGCCTTGTTTCGATAGTAGCCCGCGGTAAATTATGAATGCGATTAGCGGCGGTATGAAGTCGCTTATCGAGTATGCTAACGATGGAACTACGCCTAAACCGACCATCAATCCTGCTCCGAGTACACAGCCGATATACGCAGACGCTATACCCCAGATTCCCCACCACATTGTGAACACTAAGAAGAAGGGGTACACAAAGTAGAACAATGAGACGCCTGAGTAGCTTAATGGACCAAGCAAAGAGACGCTTAAGTATGACAAAACTATTATTGCCGCGATCTGCACCGCATATAGCACATACTGCGTTGTAGAAACGGGTTCTCCCCTGCCCAATTTTAAAGTGTAGTTGCTCCAAGGATACTTACTTTCCGTATTAGATGTTGCCTTTCCTCCCTCACTCAAATGAATCCCCTTTCCTCTTAGTCAGCGGTATCAGTATTTAATGCTTTTCAACAAAATTTAAACAAAATTTCCATCAAAAATTTTTTCCAAAATTGGATTTCAGTAGGCTGGATTTCCGTTAAATTTGAACTACTGGTCTTCTAAATTAATTTTAGCTTTGATTTTTATGTCCGTTATTTGGTGCTGACAGGTTTTTTCCTAATTCCCAACTCGAATGTACAGGGCTAAGCATTTGAGGAGACCTTGAAATTGCGGTGTTTTGTTTGATGCCATTCTTCCTCACATAGTAAACCATTCCTACTAATACTGCGAAAGCGGCAGCTACTGGGGTCCAGAACCACCATTGTAGCCAGATAGGTGTGCTTGTTGGTTCTGCGGCCACGTTAAGGATTTGGACATCTTCTAAGGTGCTTATTGAGTCATGCCCAAAGTACAGGCCTGTAGTCGGTTCTATTGAGCCAGTGGGATTCTGAGTTCCGGCGAAGACTGTCACATTCTGTTCTACTCCGTTAACATAGATGTGCATGCCTGTTTGGGTGCTGCGAGTAAACGCGACGTGATACCACTCATTTAGAGAAAGTGGTTGGGTAGTGTCTATTTCGTTGAAGCCTCCCGTGTCGGTTGTTACGTAGCCGCGCAGAACTCCCAAAGTTGGGGAGGTGCTGTTGCTGGGCGCGACGCCGTTTATAGCAAGTCCAAGAATCCTAGTTGCAGTAATTGGATATTCTGTGGTCGTACTCACGAATTCGATCACAATATTGTTGTAAGTCACGTCTTTGAATTGATTCACTTTGATCCATGCATCGATGGTGATATCAGCTGGAATGGTTAAGCTGGGCGACGCTGGAACGTACGCATATGAGTCTCCACTAAAGTATAGAGCTTCGCCGAACTTGCCTTCAACTAACTTAGCAGGAGACCATTCACCCCCTAACGCAGTCACCAGAGTTGAATAGGTACCAGTCTCATTCCCCAAAATTGCTGGGTTATTTCCTGTCGCATCGGGCGTGACACCGTTAGGTTCAACACTGCCAAAACTCCATGATCCAGCAACATGGTTGGAGCCGATAGTTGGTGGAGTTTTTTCAGCTGGAGTGACGGCGTTTGAGGCGTCAAAAAGCGCCATGAGCGGGTATTTGTCAGTGTTGTTGGCGCAAATTGTGTAAGGCAAATTCATTATTCCAGAATTAGCAATCTCTGTTGCGTTAGGACAAACTATCGAGTAATCGCTCCAGTAATTTCCTCCCAGAGGATAGCCTTCATCCCAAATTTGGATGTTGTAAGGCGAGGTCGAATACGCATTTTGCTGGTTGTTTACGAAGTCGTTATGGAATATCGTGTTATTGCTGGATAAGCCAAAACTCGAGAGTGAACAGATACCGTATTTGTTGTTAGCGATATAATTCGCGGATATGGCGTTGTTGGAGCCTGTGAGGTAAATGCCTGAATTGCTGTTTTCAATTATATTGTTTCTGAAAATTACTGAGTAAGTCGCACTCATCCCTATGCCTATAGTGTTTTGCGACAGGTTGTTCCCTGTTATATTGTCTGAATAGCCTATGATGGCGATGGCAGAACCCGTGTTGTTTGTTATGTTGTTCTCTGAGATGGTGTTGTTGAAGCCACCGTAGAATTCGATGCCGTCGTTGTGCGCATTTAGAAGTTCTGCGTGATTCCCAGTTATGTTATTTTGGGTGATTAAGGTGGAGGACTGGACTGAACAAAAGATTCCTGACAACGTATTCACTATGTTGTTGCCAGTTATTATGCAGTTGTCTCCTTCAATCATAACGCCGTAAGCGTAGTTGGCAGAGGCTGAATAGTTGACGCTTGTGATGGTGAAGCCTGAAATCTTCACGTTATCTGCCGCAATCGTGAAAACGCTGGCTCCTAAAGAGTTGCCTGTTCCCACCACTATAGTGTTCGCGCTGTTTTCGCCTTGCAGCGTCAATGGTTTGTCAATTATCGGGTTTTCAAAATAGGTTCCGCTTCGAACCACTATTGTGTCGCCTGCCGAGGCATTTCCGATGGCGTCGTTTATGGACGGGTAGTCGTTAGGAACGATTATTGTTTTTGTAGCTGTCAGCGAGTTCGTTGAGACCATTGAAACGTTTGGAACCGAAGAGCCGAGAAACGGAACGTTAGAAAAGGCCATCGCGCATTCCGGTAGAACCATTATAGTGACTAAAGCTAACAGAAGAAGAGCAGGGACGAACCGTTTTTTGTCGGATTTCATAAACTTTCTTTTCCCACACCAATAATATTGCTACGCACGTGCTATATAGCTCTCCCCAGAGAACAGAGTGTTCCGCAAGAAGAACAGCCTTTAGCAGGTTTCCGTGTTTCGGTTTTGCTCTGTTGCAAGAAATAGCGGCAACCAAAAGCGACAGGTTTCCTTTTTTTCTAATTTCACAATTAACGGACTTTTTATTTCTTCAGTCTGGGGCAAACTTTTCCTAAGAGCAACCTTCTGGATAAGGGCGAAAACCCATAAAACATAGTTATGTCCCATTATATGTTACACACCCCGCTTTAGTCAACATCGCATAACGAACCTTGTTCGGGAACACTTTTCTGCCCTTCGGAACACTTAGTTCTGTCGCGAGAACGCATGTGGTATGAGCTTTTTTATTATCGGTAGTAACCTAATATGCTGCTTGTTTTAGGTCGGGTTGATCGTCGGGCTGTCTTTTTTTTCTCGGTGCAATCAAAAGCGTCGCAATCGCAGCAACAGCCAACGCTACATCCGCAATCGATAGGAATTGAAGCGCAATCGACCTGTTATCCTGATAGTTAAGTTTTGCAAGCCATACGGACTGATTTTTTGAACCCACCACAATATAGCCGCCGTCTTTTGCAGGGATAAGGGAATTATAGTTTGACTCCAACCCCCATGGCAAGGTGACTCCTGGAAAGGTCATGTTCCAAAGTTCGTTGCCGGCTTTATCGATCATGATTAACCCGACATCCGTTAGGTTTGAAATGGCCAGGAGCATATATCCTCCGCTTTGGGTTTCAAGGGCACAAGTTATTGAGCTGTCTTTGGCGCCGTATGTTTGGTTCCACTGCATATTGCCTTCAGCATCGGTTTTGACTACCCACGCGCTCTTATCCCAAAGGTAACCCACCATTAAGTACCCGCCGTCTTTCGTGGCTATAGCGAGGTTGCACTCGGGTTGAAAGTAGTAGCCTTCGCCGCCGTAATTTTTGATCCAAAGTACATCTCCAGTCGCGTTCATTTTGATAAGCGTGAAGAAACCCCGATTCGGAACAAAAGAATAGCTGACGTCAGAAATAATGTATCCGCCATCCGGCGTTTGGATGATGGTTGATGGGCAAGCAGCCACCTGCCCCGAAAGAGTCTCGTTCCACTCCAGGTTTCCGGATGAATCTGTTTTGGCAAACCAAATCGCGCCCAAGCCTTCTAAAACTTTCTCGCCGAAACCAGCAATGGCAAAACCATCATCCCTAGTTTGAATAATCGACATAAAATAGTTTATCGGAGCTCCCGAACTGAACATTTTGGTCCATTGAATGTTGCCCTGAGAATCGGTTTTCACCAACACGTACATGTTATCAACGAGCCCCGCCAAAGCGAAGCCCCCATCGCTTGTAGGTAAAAGACGAGTGAGATTCGTGATTTCTTGACCGATACGAATTGTCCTGGTCCACAACACATGGTTTGAAGAGTCAAGTTTAATGAGAAACGTGCAGGATTGGTTGGCCGTGTTCAAAACCAAACTTCCATCTGCAAGTTGAAAGACACAGTACCCCATTTCGCCCGTCAAATTAGTCTGCAACTCAACAGGAGACGACAACGTGACGGGAATCTCCGCTCCTAAAACCGCGAGCGCTACTCCGGATAACGCCGAAACCAAGAGTACCGCTATCAGAAACGCTGAAAAAGCCTTGCTCAGAGGTTTTCTTTTTCCGAAGTACACGGCTAATCCTGCGCTTACGATAACAATTACCGGTATGCCAACAACCAAACCCTCAGCATTGACAGAAACAGGATTCAAGAACGCTGAAGCACCGTGAATCCGATACAAACTTGACAGCAGGATAACTGCGGAAAATATCAATATTGCCTTTTTGTACACGCTAAACCCCAACTATACTTTGACCTCGAATGTATATTACTCTCGCCATGGAACAATTTGTTCCACTGCTGGAACACGCCTCAAGTCCCAATGCGCTATGAAAATGAAGGTAACGGTTAAATAAAGTTCTTTTTGTCACACTCCAAAAAATGCGATTCTCCATCTCGCTAGGAACTTTTTGAAACAGAAATTATTCATCTTGGCTAGGTGCTAACGTTTTCTCTATTTTCTTAAACGACGATAATCCCTCTTTAAGGAAGAGGATCATGGCGATCGCCGTTATTGAAAGACCTAACGCGAAGAAGATCTTGAACTCGTAGGTTTCGACCGCGTAATGAATTGCTAAAATCACAATTTCGGTAATGAAGAGTCCGAGGAAAAAATAGAAATAGAACATTGCATTAGGCAAGAGGCGTCGACCAATCCAGTGATATCCATTGACCCTCATTTTCTTCTTGAGTAAGT
The DNA here is from genome assembly GCA_050010515.1 of Bathyarchaeia archaeon. GTDB lineage: Archaea > Thermoproteota > Bathyarchaeia > Bathyarchaeales > Bathycorpusculaceae > Bathycorpusculum. Next base: position 5,737 of record JBEKKX010000046.1, on the reverse strand, counting down.
ATTCACCATACTCGTTTTTCTTTAATAGTCCCGAATCTTCAAGTTTCTGAAGATGCCGATAAGCCACGCTTGGACTGCTAAGATGCGCACCACGCATCACATCCCTTGGGCCAACAGGCTTGCCTTTTTTAGCCACAAACAAATAAACACTGAAGGTGGTCCTCTCAAGCTCCACACTGACGTCGTTCGACAAGCCAAGATCTCCCGAATACTTCATTAAAACTATCTTACCAAGATTTCTATTTTTCGCTCAGCTTAGAAGCTCAGCCTGACTTTAACTATAAGATTTCAGCAGGTAAGGTTAACTATTTTTTTCAAATTTATTGGAAGAATTAATTAATATCTAATTTGCCATATGATGCCAAGGCTCAAAATATGGTTTCAGACTCTTTTTTCTTGCATCTTTTTCTGGCATTTGCTGTTGGAAGCTTATGGGTGTCTATAATCACAATCGTTGCAGAAAAGAAAGGAAGCGTCTTAGGCGGAATCCTTGGCGGTCTTCCCTCTACATCGGCTTTCTCGTTTTTCTTCATCGGGATTAACCAATCTTCAGCCGCTGCGGTTCAAGCGACTACGGTGTTTCCTTTAGCCTTCGGCATTACGAGTGCTTATCTTTTCTTTTTTGCTTTTTTCGCCCAGAAAGGGTTTAGCCGCGGAATCTCTGTTTCTCTGTTCATGTGGTTCGCATTTTCTGGCTTAATTGTTGCGTCTGGTCTGAGGGATTTTGGGCTTTCCTTGGTCGGGGGCGCTGCGATTTCGGTTTTAACTTATTATTCTTTTACTAAAAAGCTTAAACTCCAAAACCTAAAGGGGGACGCAAGAGTATACAAGGTTCGTGAGGTTGTTTTGCGTGGAGTCGGTGCAGGATCGCTTGTTTTGATTTCAGTGCTTTTGAGCCAAATAGGTGGTCCTGTGCTAGGCGGCATTGCAGCCGCGTTCCCAGCGGTTTTCACTTCAACGTTGATAATACTTAACAAGAGTAGAGGAACTGAATTCTCGCGAGCTGTGACTAAGCCATTAGTGTTGTCTGGTATTCTAACGATTATTCCCTTCAGTGTAGCTGTTAGGTATTTGTATCCGAGCTTAGGAATCTGGTTTGGAACCTTGTTTTCCTATGCCCTTGTGGTTCCATTAGCAATTTTATCTTACTACATGGCGCAACGTTAATGGAAGCTTAACAATTACAAAACTAACCGCTTAAACCTGGATATAACAGGGCAGCCAGTTAATTTTAGGTTGTTTGGTTAGTTTGCGGAATTAGTTTTATCTGGTAGATGTTTGGCCAATCTTTGCCTGTTACGAAGAGTCTGTTGTTTTGTTGGTCATATGCTATGCCGTTAAGCACGGCTTCTGGGTTTGGATTGTTTTCGTCTGGTAGTCCTGTGAGGTTTATCCAAGCTTTGACTTGTCCAGTTTCTGGGTTGATTATGGCGATTGTGTTTGTTAGCCAGATGTTGGCGTAAACTTCACCGTTGATGTAATCTAGCGAATTGATGTTTACTACGGATGTGTTTCCGTCATGGACTTGGATTTGTCCTGTCTGCTGAAACGTTGTTGGATTCAAGAAATAGAGGTGGTCTGTGCCGTCGCTCATGATTAGGTTTTTGCCGTCAAAGGTTAAGCCCCAACCCTGCGTGGGGTAAGTAAAATTTCCCAGCACGGCAAATGTGGTTTTGTTGTAGATGAAGCCTATGTTTGATTGCCAAGTTAGCTGTATGATGGTGTTGTTGACGATGGCTATGTCTTCGCCGAAATACTGGGTTGGCAAAGTGTACTCTTGCAGTACATTGCCTGTGGTCAAGTCCACGCGGCGTAGAGTTGAATTACCGTTAAGTCCTGTGCTCTCGTAGAGAAAGCCATCTGAGTACACGAGTCCCTCTGTGAAGGCATTTGTATCGTGCGGATAAGTGTTAACTATTGCGTAAGTGTAATACGTTGCAGTGGATTTGGCTGAAGCGTTATTGCTGTTAAAGATAATCAGTATTGAAGCGCTCAAAACAATAATGACCACTATAAGCAAGATCGCTATGACTGACGACTTCTTCATTGCAATTTCATGTAGCACTTCCCATTAATATGCGAAACGGACAAAGCCGCCCTTTTTGATCCTGCAAACCTGAAGCTAAACTGCATAGCTTTGTTTATCTTAGTGAGGGGAAATAGACTTAAGACTGCTTTGAATTATAAGCAAGAAAAACCGCTCAGGATGGAAAAATGAAAGTTGAAATGTCCAACATGCGGAACTGAAAATCCAGAGGGAAACGCTTTCTGCAACAAGTGTGGAAGCAAAATGGCTGGCTCAACTCAAAGCCAGTCTGCTTCTCAAAGCCCGCCGGTATCTAATGTTGAGGATGAAGTCAGGAGCGTTATTGTTAAGAGGTTTGATGGAATAAAGAATAAAGACGAAAAAGCAGTTACAGCACTCTTGGATGAGAGCTATAGTAAATTTGACGATTGGCCTCCTTATCAAAGGCAGGATCGTGCAGAAGCCTTGAAGAACGAGTTCTCGGCATTCAAGGTGCTTTCCAACTATACGTACGCGCTGAAAGATTTTAAAGACACCGTTCTGGGCGAGGTAGCCTTAGCCACTTTCACCATAAACTATAAGGCAACCATGAGAAACGAACAGTTTGACGTGACTTCACGTGTTACCGCTGTTCTGAGAAAACAAGATTCATCTTGGAAACTGGTTCATGAGCACCTTTCCAGATTCCCCACAGAAAGACAACCAGACCAGCAGCGGCAATTCGGTCGCAGAAGGTTCCCTTTTTAGCCAGAGCTAACTTTTCAACTCTTTGCGTGGAAAAACTGTTCTCTGGGCTGATCTTGGAAAAGAGGAAAAGTGAACCTGCTTGTTTGATTTAGTTGTGCAGAAACGAGCAGATACCTATGAAACAAGTGGTCTTTCTACTAATCCAACAGTTACCTGTTGATCTTGCTCATTTGGGTGTTGGAGTCGTTCGTATATTTGCAATGTTTGTTCTGCAACTTCTCTCCATTGGAAATATTGTAAAACCCGTTTTCTTCCGTTTTTGCCCCATTGCTTAGCCCTGTTGTCGTCACATAATACTTCTTTTATTCCCCATGCGATATCGCTTGGGCTCTCTCCATTTACGTGCACGCCATTTTTGTCAGGGCCATCGGGCATGACTTGCTCTCTGAAGCCGACCACGCCGTGAGCACCCACAACTATTGGCTTTTCCATTGACATCGCTTCTAGGCTCACTATGCCAAAGGGTTCATATGTTGAAGGAAAGATACACAAGTCGGATGCAGCATAATGTAGGATGCGCTCTTTTTCTGGCACAAAATCAAATCTGCAAATAACGTTTTTTGCTATTCCAAGTCTATATGCAGTTTCTATGATGTCGTTTTGTTGTTCTCCTTTGCCCAAAATTAATAGTTTTGATTTTGGATATTCAGCCAGAATCATGGGCATTGCCTGAACGAGGTTCATGACCCCTTTCACCCATGTTAGCCTACCCAAAAAGAGTATCATTTTTTCGTCTGATTTGATGCCGTATCTTTCTCGAATAGCTTCTATCTCTTCGCTCTTGCAATTCTTTAAATTGTATCGTTCACTATCTACGCCATTCCAAACAACGCTTATTTTTGAACTTGACCAACCGTGCTTCACTAAATCTTCCCTCATGGCATGACTTACAGTCACGATTCTGTCTGCCTTTTCAGCTGTTGCCCATTCAAAATGAGAAACAACTCCTGAACCTGGTCCTCCGCTTCTTCCCCATTCTGTGCTATGGACATGAAACGCCACTGGAATTTTCGTTTCGTTTTTAACCATAATCCCAGCTATACTGCTTAGCCAGTCGTGCACGCAAACGACGTCAAAATTGCATTTTTCCTTTTTTAGCATGCTGTTTAGAAATTTTGATGCACTCAAAATGTTGTAGGTGAAAATGTCATTAAACATGCGGATGTTTGTTCCCCATTTTTTTAAGTCATCCACTACAAACATGGGAAAAACATTACTTGCATCCGAAATAAGTGGTCTGTGAACTTCTACGCCCCTGATAACTTCTCTTGTTTTTAAGTTGCCTGGGTTGAGCGTAAAAAGGGTTACATCATGCCCCATAGAAACATATTCACGTGTTATGTTTTCGGCATAAGTGCCCAGACCGCCAACAATTGAAGGCGGATACTCCCAAACGAAAAATCCAATTCGCATATAATTTCATCCATATTTTTCTTAAAGTATTACTTATTTGATAAAAAATTAATAAAACAGTTATGACTCAAAAATCATGATCCAAAATAATAATTAAGATGACACTTTCTGGCACTTGTTTTCCGAACGCGTTTTCCCAGATTTAAGCACAGTTGCCTCGGAGGGTGAAAGTGAAAATCTGAAATGTTTAAATAAAAAAATGCTTTATAATTCTGGGCATGAGCTCGAAAAGAAACAGCAAAGTTAAAACTTACAATCCTAAAACGCAAGGCAGAAACCGAAAGCTGATTGCAGTAGCGATTATAGCGGTTATCGCCATTGCAACTGTCGCTTATGTCGTGGTTGATCAAAGCGGCTCGCATAAGGCTAGTCCTAATCAGGCGGTAAACACTCCTTCGCCGTCTCCAACTTCTTCAACTAGTCCATTTCCGTCCGTGACTCCGCTGACTTCACCAGCAGGCGAGTACAGTGCAAGCGGGACCAAGGTTCTCTTCATAACTTCTATGGGTGACATAGTTATCCAGATGCGAGACGACAAACCCATAACCACAACCAACTTCGTAAACTTGGTTAACGAAGGATACTATAATGACACTACATTCATGAGGGTCATCGCTGGCTTCATGATTCAGGGTGGAGAAGGCAAAACAACAAAACCAGAGATCAACGACGAGATAGGTAATGACAATGTAAACAGCAACATGACGATAGCCATGGCTAACGCTGGACCCAACACGGCTAGCACCCAATTCTTCATCAACGTTGCAAACAACAATAATCTCTACCCAAGCTTCGACACTTCATACACAGTCTTTGGTCAAGTAATATACGGCCAAAACGTTGTAATGGCAATTTCACAAGTGCCCGTAGAATACAGCGCCACGTATCAGGAAAACTCTCAACCAACAACACCCGTGACCTTAATCGGCGCAGTAGTCATGCCATAGCTTCCCATCAACCACCATTCTTTTGTTTGTACCCCAATTTTGCATGTTCAAGTCGTTTTTGTCATCTCGCATTTGAATAGTTATATTGCTCATAGAGGCAACGACAACGTCAATTACAACGGTACAAATAGCCATGGCAAACGGGTCAACCGAACTCTGCAACCAGCCAGTTCCTCATAAACGTCGCCGACAACCAAAACCTTTACCCTTCCTTCGACACATCATACACGGTTTTCGGCCAAGTTATACAAGGAATGAACGTTGTTATGGCAATATCTGGTGCCCGTGGATGCAAACAACAATGACAAACCTCTGAAAAATGTAACCTTAATTAAGGCAGAAATATTGCCCTCGCAATAACTTCACTTTTATTAAGGAAACGGTTGTAAATGCGCCTGTGCATGCGCACTTATTCTGAGCTTAATTGGGCAAATAAACTCAATTTATAATGTTGTTTAACGCTATAAGAAATATGATAATAAACGAGGAATCAGCGTAATCGATGTATAAGTGGACCGGGGGGGATTTGAACCCCCGACCTCTTGAGTGCAAGTCAAGCGTTCATACCAGCTGAACTACCGGCCCTAGCTTTCCAATTGATTAA
>JBEKKX010000045.1:0-18024 GCA_050010515.1 Bathyarchaeia archaeon | reverse complement strand
ATTTTAAGAAAAAATATTCTATCTTTCTGTAACTTTTAGATGTGTATTTTTTTTTACGCACAAGTTTACTTATGCAGAAATCGCGTAATGGTTTTTTCAGGAGATTTAAAAATAAATGAGAAATATACTGAGAAATATACTGAAGAATCGTTTGGCTCTAAGTACAGTCATTACAACGCTGATTATTCTAGTAGTTGCAGTGCTTCTTGCAGGTGTCGTAACTTACTTTGCTATTAACGTCGTTAGCACTAGGGTTCAACAGGAAAGCCTTCAGGTTTCAAACGTACACGTCTGGGTTGACGGAACTGGTACAGCTGAAGCTGCGCTTATGATAACGAATACTGGAGGTCGCGACGTCGTCATCAACCAGATCCAAGTGCGTGGACAATCAAGCGATTTAACCACTAACGTGTACTACGCTACATTTGCAACAGCCACAGGCGATGCAATACCCAACTCCTTAGGACCAGTTGCCACTACTTCCTTTGCAACTACTGATCCTTTTGGAACAGGCAGCAATTACTTAGCGAATCCCAGCGTTGATAACTTAGTGTTATCTTCCGGCGGCACTATGATCGTATACATAACTAGTCCTGACAGTGTCACCATCAACGACATAGGCTTAACATTGGGTTAACAGTCTTCACGGCACAAGCGATGTACTACCAAGAGACAAACGTTCAAGCAACAACCACAGCCCTTTAGGTACTTAAAATTAAGTAACCTAAAAGTATCTAATCCCCCTCCCCCTTCTTCTTTTTATTTAAAAATTTATTGTTGTTTTAGGCAATGAATTATTTTGGATTTCCAAGTTTCCGAGGGTATTTTTGAAATAATATGTGTATTGTTCATACACACAAATGGCTTAATTCATTCTTGGCGCTTTTCTATAGTAAATGCACATTTACGAGAGGATGTAATTGGCGGTAATCTTGCTTAGTCGACTCTTCAGAAGGTTTGTTCGATCTAAAGGTGCATTGGCATTACCGGTTACATTCCTTATACTGCTCGTGTCAACGCTAGGCATCATAACAGTTACCTATTACTTTGCAGTTGAAAACATCAACACGCAAAGCGAAGCTCTCAAGGTTTCCACAGCCCAACAAGACTTCATATCTTTGGACAATGTTATTCTTTCAACTTTAGGGCAGCCTGGCTCCTCAAGCACGATTGTCTTGAGTGATTCAGGCGGATCAACAAACATTCAACGCAACATTCTAACCATCAGCGTCACTGACAATTCAAGCATTGAACAAACTATCTTTAACTCATCAGTAGGCCAAATCACCTATGAACTTCCATGTTCAGGCTCAATCGACACAGGACTTTACCTAGAAGGAGACAGCCAAACAATAACCAACCAAAGCGGCGCATCACCAAGTCAGCTTTGCATAACAGAAGGGCCTCAGGGGCCTGAGATCCAGTTGCAGTACCGTCCAACAGTAACATATGCGACTGCTGGATTGGAAAATGGTCAAAACGTCACCGACATTCGCATCTACATTGTCACCCTGAACTCTTCAGATCCAATGCCATTGTACGGCAAGCTTCCCCTACAAATCTCCTGCACAAGTACACAATTAACAACTGAAACTTACCCAGTTTCCTACCAACCTGAAAACTTAGCGATAACTTCGCAATTGAACGGCGCCAACGGAAGCGTTTCCCTTCCGATCCCTGAAGGCTCAATAATCTACATAGAAACCGTCATTTCTAACGTATCAATCGAGAGGTGGATCCAGTAAACAATGGTGACGATAATTCCAAGTTACGTGTACTCGATTTTTGCAGCCCTTATCGTTGGCGCAATCATAGTTTCCAGCTGCAGCCTTTCAATGGTGAACGTAAAAAATGAAGCTGAAAGCCAACAGTTAGCCAATATTGATGAATATGTAGCAGCACAAAGCCTAACTCTTATTACGCATGTAACCGAAGACGGCCAAAATGCTACTCAGTTTCTAGATCTTCCTTCACAAATCGGAAACCAAGAATACTCTATATGCATAGCAAACGACTCGTCCAGTGCATGGGTTGAATCTGGCTTTGGAGCAGCCGTCCAAAGTCAACCACAAATATACATACCGGCCGAAATTAACGCATCAGGGGCTTTCGTTAGTGGTTGGGGCAGAGCTTTTCTGCAATGTTACTACCAAAACCAAATTGTTACTTTAACATTAACTAGTGAGTGATTAAATTGAACTTCGGCAAAAAGAAACAAGAAATCCAAGAAAAAGAAAAAACCTCAGACGAGGAAATGATAGCCTACTTAGGCATTCAGGGCTATCAGGTGCCTGAAGGTTACACGCAAGTCGAAAGTTACCCCCTTAATCCCCCGTTTTCTTATGCTTGGATATTCCAAGACGACTCTGAAGGAAGCTTCTTCTACGTTGTTGATGAACTTCCCATGTCAAGAGAAGAAAGAGAATCCTACAAGCGCCTAAAGAACATTCTTGAATATGAGCTTAAAGCCCCAAGGATAGATGAAACGCTTGTTGCATCGTTCCATAGACAGCTTCCAGCCATAATAGAAGAGCACCTAAAAGCTCTTGAAGGAATCGACCAAGTGGGTCTAAAAAAAATCACTTACTACATTGAAAAAGACTTGATAGGTTACGGAAAAATCGAAGGGCTCATAAACGATCCGTTAATAGAAGATATAAGCTGTTTAGGCCTAAACAAGTCCGTTTTCATTTATCATAGAAAATACGCTAACGCGCGAACCAACATTATTTTTACTGATGAGGAAGAATTAGACGATTTCATGACACGAATAGTACACAGACAAGGCAAACACGTAAGCCTAGCTCACCCAATAGTAGACTTAACCCTTCCAGGAAAGCACAGACTTGCAATATCCTTCGGAAAAGAAACAACCCCAGCCGGAACAAGCTTCACTATAAGAAAGTTCAAAGAAGACCCATTAACCATCGTAGACTTAATAATCAACGAAACAATTGACGAGTCAATCGCAGCGTACCTTTGGATGCTAATGGAAAACAAAATGTCAGTCATGATTGTAGGCCCAACAGGTGCAGGAAAAACAACCGCCCTAAATGCTATTGCATGTCTGGTGCGACCAGAACTTAAAATGATTTCAGTTGAAGAAGTTCAAGAAATTAACTTGCCACAGGAAAACTGGGTGTCAACCGTTGCACGAACAGGATTCGGAGGAGACAGTGAAGGCGAAGTCACACTCTACGACTTAATAAAATCAGCCGTTAGGCACAGACCAGCATTAATCCTTGTAGGCGAAATCAGAGGCGAAGAAGCATACGTTCTCTTCCAAGCGCTAGCAACAGGACACGGCGGATTATGCACAATGCACGCTGACGACGTAGACACAGTCATTAAACGGCTAACACAGCCACCCATGAACATCCCACAAAACATATTGTCACTGATGAACTGCGTAATAGTTGTCAAGCAAGTCAAAACTTTAAGTCTCAACCCAATAGAACGAAAAATGTCTTCCAGAAAATTTGTAAGCGTCGCTGAAATCGATAACAACGGTGTCCCACATGAAGTGTTTAATTGGAACATGTCCTCAGACACTTTCCAACAAGACCTAGACAAAAGCTACTTACTATCCAAAATAGCCAAAAACCTCGATGCTCCCTTAAGCGTTGTTCAACAAGAGTTTGAACGAAGAAAACAAATTATGCTAAAAATGGTCGAGAAAAACCTTCGCGACTTCAGAAGCGTCCACAAAGCATTAAACAGTTCACTTATCCTCTCGGATTTAGCCGCTAAAGAACAGTCAAAGGTGCAATAACAAATGACTGCTTCTGGCGGTTTTATCGGCAAAATATTCGGTTCAATATCTAAGGCTACTAGTGAAGAAAAAGAGAAAACCGAGCAGGAACTGCCATTCGCAGTAATGATTTTCACGCTTATGGCTGCAAGCGGAATATCCCCCTACGACAGCTGGAAAAGAATGCGAAAGCTTGTCTTCCTTCCAGCATTTAAAAAAGAAGCGGACGAAGTCGTGCGCCAAGTTGAAGTTTTGGGCAAAGACCCTTTAAGTGTCATGCAGATGCGCGCAGAAACCACAGCTTCCAAGCTATATAGAAATTTTCTGGGCGGCTTTGTTTCTTCAATTAGAAGCGGCGGAAAAATAGTTGATTACATGAAAAGCCAGTTGAAAGCAATCTTTGAACTGCGATACATTAATCTGAACCGATCAATTGAGAAAATCGCCACTTTAGTTGAAGCCTACTCGGTCATGCTGATTGTTGTGTTATGCTCGTATATTCTTTTTGTTGTTTTATCATCATCAAACGTTATGTCGATACTAGTAAGCTCTTCAGTCTCCTCTTCGCCTATGCTGTCTTACTTGATAGCGTTTATCATTATGCCTGTGGGATCGTGCATCTTCATTTTGATGGCGCATAACCTGCAACGAAGCGCTTTCCCCGATCTGAAAGACCTCTACAAAAAAGCCTTATTCTTCATACCGCCTGTATTCGCCATAATAGCTCTCATCGCAATTGTTCCTCAACTATTACAAGCAGTAAGCCCCGTGGGGTTACCTGCAATCACCACCATAGGCTTAGTTGCTGCTTCACTGCCGATTGCATTCCAATATTGGAAGATCACAAGAATCAACTACAACGCAGAAGAATCACTTCCCAGCTTCATAAGAGACGTAACCGAATCACAAAAAACCGGGCTTTCACCAGAAAAAAGCATAATTCAAGCTACAAAACGCAAAGATTACGGACCCTTCTCCAAATTTTTAGATTTAATGCGTAGCCAAATCGAATGGGGCATACCTTTAAGAAAAACTTTTGAAAACATACGTAAGGAAATTCGAAGTTGGTTTGTCACAGTTAACTTTGCCATGCTGGTGGAAACCATTGAAATCGGCGGCAACTCAACCCAATCACTAGAGATACTTTCAGAATACAGTGAAAAAGAACACGAATTACAAGTCAATCGACGTGAACTTTTGAAGCCTTACATACTTCTTGCTTTCATGTGGAGCGGATTAATCGCTGTCACAACCACCATAGTCGCCTTAACCACCAGCTTAACCACCAGCATGATGACAACTGTAAACAACACAAAACTCGCATCAGTCGCTGCAATACCCATGTCAAGCCAGCTTAACATGTTCTCTGTGGGCATTATCATTCAATGCTGGATCTCAGGGTTCTTCATCGGAAAAATCAGCGAAGGCAACCTGGGCGCTGGATTTAAACACGCAGCATTGCTGGCAACAACCGCATACGTGTCTTTAGTTGTCTCTCAAATTGTTCTTTCACGCCTTTTTGGAGGACTAACCGGCACTTAAAAGGAGAAACAATGCGTTGCCATCAACCTCCATTGACACCTTCTTCGCATGCACAATCATTGTAACCGTAGCTTTGATAGCAACCGCTTTTCTATGCTCAACAATGCAAACCAGCATAAACAGCACACGAGACATCAACAAGGATAGTTACCTGCAAGCCATAGCCGATCACATCATAACAAACCCTGGAGCCCCCGTCAACTGGGGAACCAGTAGCAGTGTTCCTGCCGACTTCGGGTTAGCAGCCGGCTCCTCCACAATCCCCTATGAACTAGACATAGATAAAATCACTCGGTTAAGCAACCTAAACAACTACTCATTATCCTACGCTGACATGGAAAACGCCGCTAAACTAAACAATATAGCTTTAGGCATAACGGTTTCTCAAGTTATGTCCATAAACATTGAACAAACAAGCCATACACCAATAGACAACAATGTATCTTTTACCTTCGCAATTTTAACAAGCATTGATTCCGAACCCACAAGTGCAAGCCTAAACTGCTATGTTGTAGCAAACAACTATCTGATCAACGTAACCGATAGCACTTCAGGCGTTGGGGTTGGCTCCGTTACCGTTCAAATCCCAAGCGCAGAGACCGGCAACGCCATGCTTATTGTGTTCGCAAGAGCATCTTTCGACGACAGAATAACCTCATACGCCATCTACAACTTCCTAAATTCAACCCAGGAATCAGCCCCAAACGACGACATTTTAACTTTAACCCCGCTTAATTACACGCTAAGCTACACAAATTCAAGTGACGTAACGATCCAAAACGGCTACATCTTCTCCTACACATATCGGCAGAATCTCACTTTAGTGCAAAGCACAACTCAATGCCCAATTCCAAGGATAATTGACCAAAGCCCCTTCGTCATAGTTCTCTGCGGTTTTCTCAATAACGGCACTTATTTTCAAGAATGGGCCTCTTACCCTCAAGTTCCATTGAAAGCAGGTTCAAGCTTTGAGGATTCAGAGCAAAACGTCTTCAGCTACATCGTGACAATAAACGGTGTGCTCTATACGGTTGATGTAAGTTTTGGAGATGTGATTTCCTGAGACTGCTAAGAGACAAGAGAGGGCAAGTGCGCATAATAGAAGCGATTTTTGCTACAATCCTTTTGATGTCATGCCTAGCTCTTATTCCATCATCGTCAAGCGTGACGGATTCAACAGGAAATCTTATTTCAACAGCTCAAAACGTTCTGTTAAGTTTAGACAGCAACGGGCACTTGGCAACCTTAATTGATAATAAAAATTGGACAGCACTTAAAGATTGCTTGGAATCTGCTCTTCCGCTTACAGTATGGTTTAACTTAACAGTTTTCGACCAAGACATGAAATGCATAAACCCTTTTCCAATTTGCAACGCAGGCGCTGTGAGTGATAAAATCGTTTCAGTAGACTACGTTTGCGCAAGCCAAAACAGCACATATTCAATCTTCATCCTTAGGCTGCAACTGTCAGAGGTAGGATTAACGTGAAAAAACGCAACCTAAAACATAACAGCTCAGGTCAAGTGATTATAATCACAGCTTTACTGGTAGCGTCACTTTTACTATCCACCGCCATCTATGTCTTTGAAACCGAAAAAGAAGTGCCGACGGCTGACACCGGAGAAAACAACGTTTTCCCGGCATACCAGCAAAGCATAAGAAACACTCTGATTAGTGCACTAGCAGACATAACCAACGGTAGTAAAACAAGCGTTTTAATCGATGACCTAAACGAATTGAATACGGCAATCACTTCCGACTCATACCAAGCCATACTCCAAATGAATTATACTCTGCTAAACGCAGCCAATACCTACCTAAACGGCATTTGGATCTCTTGGAATGCTAGTCACGGCATCTCAAGTGCTTATGTCAGTTTTGTCTTTGACTCTTCAGCACCTTCAGCATCTTCCAATTTGGAATATGCTGTAAACGTAACTACAGCGGCCGCTTTGAGCGGCTATTTGCAACTTAACAGCAACCCAACGCAAGTAAACTTAACAGTCAACGTACTCAACGAGGGCAAACCCGCTTTAGCGCAAAACTTCACTTTTTACTTTGAGGAGTATAGCGGGTCGTTGTTAACTGAAAATTGGGTAAAAGTGGATTCGCCAAGCATAACTGATTTTGGAAATGGAACATACTCAGTGTCGTTCACGACTGAAACAGATCCGTCAAACGACCCTCTTCCCGTCTTTATGCTTTGCCAAGATCAACGTGGTATAGTTGTTGGAGCGAACGTAACATGCACAACATAGGGTAACAAAAAATGTTAAATCTAAAAACTGAAAAACTATGTCTATTGCTTAACAAAAGGTGAGGCAGCAGCACATGAGTCATGGTAGAGTATTTAAAATTTTGATTCTACTATTAACCGTTTCAATTATATTGACTGCAAGCATAATCGTTATTGAGAATTCTTCTCCAAAGATTAATGGTACGTCAGTCAGCGTTTTGCCTGCAAATGTGATTTGGGAAAAAACCTATGGGGTTGTGGGAGATGACGACCGCGCATATTCCGCGCTACCCGTTGGTGACGGATATTTGGTTGTTGGTTCATCTGAATCGAATAAGACAGGCGTAACTGTTGGTTGGGCTTTAAGGCTTGACCAGGATGGAAACGTTATTTGGAACCAAACGTTCCTTGAAGGATCCGGCACGGAACTTAGAGTTGCTCTTAATTTGACTGATGGTTTCTTGCTTGTAGGCAACGAATTCTTGCCATCAGGAGGTGAAAACGGTTATGTTGCAAAAATAAACAGTCAAGGAGCATTAATATGGCAGAAAACCATAGGCGGAGAAGATCTCAATAAGCTCTTTTCAGCAATTGCCACTCCAGACGGCTTTGTACTTTTCGGGTTAACCTACTCCAATGCAAACGAAGAATCCAACGCTTGGGTAGTCAAACTTGACGCAAATGGCAATGTTGTTTGGAACAAAACCTACGGAAATGCAACATACACTGCCGCAACAGCCAGCGCCTTAGCCCCAGATGGCAATTACATGGTGGCAGGTTACACGAACTCTCGAGGAGACAACAACTATGATTTTCTACTTATGCAAATTGACCCGAATGGGAACATGATATGGAATGAAACCTATGGTGGAACAGGAAGCCAAGAAGCCTCTGCAATGACAAAAGCCTCTGACGGCTACGTAATAGTCGGAGACACCCAATCGCCAAATAGCAACATCCACGCATGGGTAGTAAAGGTTGATTGGAACGGTACAATGTTATGGGCTAAAACAGTAGGCGGCAAAAACGCCGATTCGCCATATTTTATCACTCCCTCTGAGGATGGCGGTTACTTAGTTGGCGGCTTCACCTTCTCTTTCGGCGCAGTAAACCGTGATTTTTGGCTCTTCAAAATCGACGATTCAGGACAAGTTACTTGGAGCTGTACTATTCCCAAAGGTGACGCGGGTTACCAAGAAGCTTACAGCGTCATCCAAACCGGAAAAAACCAATATGTTATGGTTGGGTGGACAGACCCCCCTGGGCAACATTCCTTAATCGGCAAGGCTCGATATATGTTCTATATTGTAAACCTCATCTATCCCCAAGATATCAATTGGTTTTCAAGTTTACAGTTTATCTCCTACGTCGGTACTGCGTTTGCGATTTTACTGGCAGTTTTGCTTGTGGTGTTAAAACTTCGTCATAAACCGAATACTAATCAAACTTCGAAGAGTCAAAGTAAGAATAAGCCCTAGCGGTTTTCAAAACTATCACTACTTGTATTTACAAAACAGGCAGCTAAACAGACCCCTCTCTTCCCCCCTCATTTTGCTACCCAAACACCCACGCAAAATGCAGCTTACACGCACTTTTACAGTGATTTCAATATCAATAGTGCGCCTGCCTACTCGTGGCTCATTTTTGATAAGAAAATTTGTGAACTAAAATGGACCTACCCTACCATTGGCAACCGCTGAAAAATTTCTATGTACTGCATAGGACAGACGGGTAACTATCTTTTTGCCGCTTAAATAACCTACAAAAAGCCTATCTATTCCAACTGAAAACTATAGTAAAAAAGCTCAAAAACGCGATAGTGTGCTAATTACCCTTTATGCTTCAGTCAGCTTAGAGAATAGCATTCGCAGAACCTTAATGAATGCATTGTAGTTTGTCCAAATGGCTGTTGTTTTATCCTTCTTCTTTGCGTCTTCATCGTTCGCTGTGTCTTTTTCATGGAATGTGATTAGTACCTCTTTGTTGTCGGAGATCATAAAGCATGGTAAACTTTGTTCATCAATGATTCTGTGCGATTCGCTAAGCCATTGCAGTTGTCCGAGGAAATAAGCGCTCTTCAACGAGTTATCAGTAACCAAAGTAACATTTACTTTGTCAGCTTGATTTTTTAGTTTGTCAGAGAAATCGCTATAGTACAGTTGGGCGAGGTAGTCGGCTGAAGCGAAGATTTGAAACTCTTTTTCGGTTCTTTCAAGTAATTCATTAGCTTTCATGAGTACTTGCTGTTCACCCTCGAGCATTTGGAAAAGCTCTTTTTTCGCGTTTGTAACTTTCGGCTGAGGTATGGATTGCCAAAGTTCTACAAGACTTGTTTTTTCTTGTTCTAAAAGCTTAATTTTAATTTTTTGTGCATCTACAAGCAAATCAATAGCTTTATCCAATGGCACAGCTGTGAATTTTAGAGGTTTCTCGAAAATAGAAAAAACTACGCCTCTCTTTTCTAAATCCCGCAAGATTCGGTAAGTTTCAGTTCGATGAAGCGAAATTGCTTCCGCTATTTCTCCAGCTTTCATTTCACCTGCTCTGGCAAGATGCAAGTAAACTTTAATCTCGTTTTTAAGCAGTCCAAACCTTGAAAGTGTCTCTTCAATGGTTGATATTTGCTCATTGTAAGACTGATCTTTCTTTACCAGTTTCCAAGATTCATTTTGCTTATCATACACTTTCACTAATTCTTGTTTTTCCATTGTAAGTGCCATTGTGGGGGTTCACCTTGTTTCTCAATATTTGGGGTACTGCTACCCAATTCTGACCCTTTATATATAATATAATTACGACTTCAAAATCTGAATTACAAATCCACATTTAAAAACGCAACCCAATAGCCCATGCTTACAGGGCAGCCGGCGTGGCTCAGCCCGGTAGAGCGGCTGGCTGTTAACCAGTCGGTCAAAGGTTCGTTTCCTTTCGGTGGTGCCAACTCTACTTTTAAAAATCCGTGAGGCAATAAGGTGCATCGTACTGGACTAACGTAGTTACTAAAGCTAAAATGTTTAAATCTATGTACTTACATACATAATATTATGTACATAGAACCTTTGACTAAAACTTCGGTTGAGATTCTTGTTCATTTAAGCTCAAGGATTCGTGAAAGCTTTACCGTGCGTCAAATTGCTGACGCGATAGGAAAAGACTATAAAATCTCCCATGTAATGACAATGAGACTAGCAGAACAACACTACATAATTGCAGAGAAGAAACCTCCGGTTACGTACTGCAAACTGAACTTAAAGGGCAATTCTTCCCTTCTTGCTTACATAGAGGGGGTCAGGGCGAGTCGTTTCTTTGCAAAGAACCGCGACTTGGAAATCCTCGTAAACGATATCTTATCCAAATTTGATTCGCCGTTCTTTACCTTAATAATCTTCGGCTCTTATGTAAAGAGAACGGCATCAAAAAAATCGGATCTGGATATTCTTTTTGTCATTCCCGATAGAACCTTGGAGAAAGAAGTATCATCCGCCGTCGGGTCTATTGAGCACATTAGCCCTATTGGTCTTCACGATGTAGTCCTAACTAGTGGCGAATTCGCTGACCTTTTAAAGCAGAAAACGGCTAACGTTGCTTGGGAAGCAGTGGATAATAGGGTTGTTCCATATGGAGCCGAAGCGCTCTTCAAAATGCTGGAGGCAGTTTTATGATAGATAAGGAAAGGGTCAATGAAGCAAAAAGAAACGTTAAACAATATGTTGACGATGGATTGTTGAAGCTTAATGACAAAGACTCACCCAGATTTGTGGGCTTCTTTATGACGAATGCTGAATCTTCTCTGCGAACAGCGTCTGTTTTGCAGCAAATATCCGATGAAGATTCGCTAAAAGAAACGTTGAAGGTTGGATCAAATTTTGAGTCTTACTTATGGGTAATCGTATCTTCTTACTATGCTATGTTTTATGCAGCGACGGCGATTTTGGCAAAACAGGGCATTAAAGCTTCAGGCCAAATAGTGCATAAAGTTACCGCAGATGCACTTATTCATTTTTTCGCGTCGAACGAGAAGCTGGCGAAACTGCTTGAGCAATACGAAGAGGCGCAAACAGTTGGGCTGGAACTGATTGGAAGAGAAGAGCTTATGAAAAAGATGCAAAAGAAGGCTGATGAGCTAATAATATCCTATGAAGGCGAGCGGAAGAAAAGAAGCAAGTTCCAGTATGACATAGGCGTCCAGGCAAAAAGAGGCTATGCGCAGACTTCGCTTGAGCGAGCGAGAACTTTTGTGTTCGAAATAAACAAACTGATAAAAGCTTGAAACTCTGCCATTTGGATATACCTTGTTTTAATTTCCTAAACATAGTTTCTTCATTGAAATTTCTTTAAAAAAGCCCGTTGACAACGCCAGGTGAAACTAAAGCGGCTGGCTGTTAACCAGTCGGTCAAAGGTTCGAATCCTTTCGGCGGCGCTTCATTTCTTAGCTAACGCAATTGGATATTTCTCTAAACAATCTATCAATTTAGCGCTCTCGCTTTACCTGTACGTTCTGTCGGTATTTTTCTCATAAATAGTGGCTACTTTGTATTCGTATGTTCTGATAATTTTTTGATAGAAGTATTTTACGTCTATGAGTGGTCCTTCCGTGTTCTTCTTCGCCGCCGCACGCCCGTTCCTTTATGGCTTGTTTAGGGTGGAGTAAGTTTCTTTGATGTTTCCCACACCTTTTGAGGCTCGTGCCCAGCATTTTTGATGCATCTGACAATTAAGTCTATGATAGCAAAATAAAAAACACCTAAAACTATGTTAAAAAGCACCATTCTGCATGCAAAGTGCGCCGTCTTACTTCTATGCACATCTATGTTGAATCATATTTGAAGCATATTAGAAGCATCTAGTAGACCGGGAGGTAGGCTTGAGCACACACACAAATCCCTAAGACAAAAGCCAAGAAACAGGTGCTAAATACGCCAGCCAATTACATTTCTTATGTTTCAAGTGCTTTCGCGGAAGCGTTAGCATAAACTGACCCGAATTTGTTAATGAGGTCTTTCTGAGTGAAAACTGAGGCATGTAAGTTAAAGAAATTGCCCATTCTACCTGTTTCCACACCAATTCCTATTACTATAACTCCTTTCCGTAACAAATCACCAACACATTCCTTCAAGGCCATTGGCATGTTGGGATACCCATACGGCCACCCATCAGAGATAACTATTAAGCAGCGCTGTTCTTCAAACCGTTTAGCAAGCATTTTTCCAGCCATCTGAATCGCATCAGGAATGTAAGTGAGCCCTTCAAATTTCAAGCCGCCGATTCTACCTCTAACTCTCTTTGAATAAGATTCCGAACTGTCCTTAAGTATGTAGAGTTTGTCGCTGAAAGCGAAGAATGTCCAGGAAGTTGGGTCAGTCATTAACTCTTTCGCTGCCTCAGCTACAGCTATAGCTAACGCCCGACCATATTCTCCTTTCACCTGCATGCTCCTGCTGACGTCAAAAATTATTGACCAAGCGAAATTTGGCTTAAGATACTCATCAAGGACAAACACATCTGTCGCTGGCTTGTTACTTGCCAAGGATTGAATTACAGCAGCTAAATCTAGTTGACCCATTTCTTGCCTTGGGTCCTCATCAAAATAATTAAAGGCTGATCTGAGAATGTCGAGAAGTCGCCGGCTTGCCCCTTGCACCAAATTTCTAGCTCGTAAATATTGGGTATAATCTTCCTCTGGAATAGAGACCGATTTAAATCTGGTCAAAGTTACATAGGGGTTGATTTTTGAAAGTATTTTTTCTTCACGTTGCTTTTGGTAATTATCAGAATTAAATGCCTGTAAGGACTCTGCTTCCTGTTCCGGTCTCCAACATTGGTCTATATTGTCTACGGTAGGTACGTTGCCGCCTAAGCTCATGAGAGATTGCACAAATAGGCTTTCAAAATCGTTATCCACTGATGTTTCTGCTTCGCTGTAGATGCTGCAGCGCCCGTTGCTTTCAGTATGTCTGAGTGAGGGCGCTTCCAAAAATGGGCCAAAAGGCTCAAGTAAACGCTTTATGCCTTTAACTTTTTCGTCGAATAATTCTTCTAGTTTAATCTGTTCGTCGGCTATTGACGCTAAGAAAGTTTCTTTAAGGGCTGTTAGGTCGTTGAATAATTGATTTACCGTTTTCTCCTCCTCTGCGCCTGGAGAATTTTTGATTAAGCCCGTGTTAAGTTTAGTTAGTAAAGCCGCCATAAGTTTTGTTGAAGAAGTAAAGATTCTCTCTGAAGGTTTTATTTTCTGGTAAGCCAACGCATTTGCGTAAGCAATGTCAAAAAATCTATCGGGATAACCTGCTTGAATGAAGGCGTTTATGTAAGTGTCATTAATCAGCGACTTAGCGAACGCTTCAACTACTGCATCTGACTCTTTAGGAACAATTTTTTCTTTGGGAAATGGCGCCAAAGTGTGAGTTGTTAGGTGCAGAACGGATGCCCTAAATAATCGCCCAATTTTTGATTTACCTTCATTATTTGCGGCAAATTTGTGTCCAAGGAATGAAACATTTCCGCCTTCCAGCATGCGAACAGTTGGGAACTTAATAGTGAACCCAAAATTGTCACCTTGCAGCGTAGGCTGAATCAAGGTTGGATCCTGAAGTATTTTCACTTTAGTGTTATCTTTTTGTAAAGAAACCGACCAAGCGTAATCAATAAATCCCAAAATGCAATAACTCCCAATTATTGCGATTTATTAAAAACTGCTTCTAGGATTCTCCTCACATCTGATTGGACTTCGACGTTGTCGCTGGTTAACCCGATTATGGTTTCTTCCGCTGCTCCCATAGGAGTATTTCCATCTTTGACTAAAGTAGCCCAGTTGATTAAGTCGCCTAAGGAGGGTCCATAAGGCAAGTCGCCCACTTTGTATTGTCTTCTTAACTCAGCGCCAGCTTGAATAATTTTATAAGCGGTATCCTGGTCAACCTTTGTTCTTTTGCGCAACATGTCCACCTCATCCGGAGAGATGATTTCTCCGACGCTTAAGAAATCAAAGTTTATCCAGACAGCCATGCGTCGTCTCATTGCGGCGTTTAACGGTTTTGTTCCTAAGAATTCAGCTGTCGCAGGGTTCATGCTAATAATCATGTACCCGTATTTGTGGCGTTCGATTACCTCGCTGTCTTTTTCGTTTAGCACCAGGTGGCCTCGGGTGTCTAAAACTGGGTTTAATCTGGTGGCAACGTCCTGCTTCATCATGTTGGCTTCGTCGAGGTACATGATGCCGCCTTTTCTTAGCCACTGCGTTAATAGTCCGTCTACCCAGTTTTCTTTGCCTAACCCGATAAATCGCCCGATAAGGTCAAATGAGGATGTTGATAAACCGCAGTTGACTTCCCAAATTGGCAAGCCTGTGAGTTCTGCTACCAGGTAGACAATGTGGGTTTTGCCTGTTCCTGATGGTCCAATTAGGCTACATTGCTTGAAATAATAGAGTGCACGTACGATGCGTTCAACGTAGTTAAATCCATGGTCTAGGTATTCGGGCGTGTTTTTTGGTATCATATCATCTAAGTAGGAGAAGCTGAAGTTTGGGTGAAGGTCGTATCTTTGTATGTTATATTTTTCGTATAATGGTGATTTGGACATGGGGCGTTCTTTGTCTAAGGATACTGTTACCTTGAATTTGTCTTCTTTAAGAGATGAAAACTCCTGAATTCTGCTTGCATCAGCTTTTTCTTTTGTACCTTGATGTCCATAACTCATTCGGCGCCGTCTCTGGAGTAATATTGAGTTTAGGATCCAATAAATAAATAATGCGTATTACTACTTCATATACGCACTACGTGTTTGACTATGACTTTATCTTTGGAAGTTTTAGCTAAGAATAATTGGAAGCTTCCACAACCGCGCGAATCAACAGGAATCTTACTCTTCTCCACGTCAGCACATCGCTGAGGCAAACATCTCGTTCAAAAATGTTAGAACACGTAACTTTGCTAACCGTTTCGCGTACTACTCTATCAGTAAAACTTAGTAAATTATTCTGAGAATTATCTCTATGTGATACTACTCAAAAGGCAGCGAGGAGCGAAACTTTGCCAATCGCGCAAAACCAGACAAGCCCATTGATCATTCTTAGTGCGTCAAACGCGCGCATAAGTGGTCATTAATTCTTTTTTGGCTTGATTTCGCGAATGGAGCCTTTTTCAGGCGTTTAGTATGTGAAGGTTGCGATGCTGTTTGCCAGTTCGGGCCTGCATATTTTGTGGGCTGTGATTGCCACGGCGTATATGCATGCGAAGCATATTGCCACGTGCATCCGGACTTTGGCTACTCCTCTCCAGCGAAGGTTTTCCATCATGAGCTCGAGCTTTCCAGCCTTGAAGTTTCTTTCAACAGTCATCCTCAGCCTATACAGCTTCACAAGCCTCGGGTCGCCCTTCACCTTGAAGCGCTTCGTCAACCACAAGTCTATCAGCGGATACTTCACGTTAGACGGATAAGGAATGACAGGTTCAGCATCCAATTCCCTTATGGCTGCAAAGATTTCGGCTGAGTAGTACTGTCTGTCGGCTATGACGCGGCTGACGCGCTTTCCGCAACGCTTGATCAGGCTTGAAGACTGCTTCAACAGCGGCTTAACAACTTGTTTGTCGTTGACGTTTGCAGCCCTAACAACATAGGTCAACGGAAGAGATGACATGGACGTGACGGTGTGGACTCTCCAGCCCAGCGCATAGTTTCTGCGTTCCGTCTTGCCGACTCTTGCGCCCCTGTCGCTTAAGCCTCCCTTCCTCCCACGCCTCGAATACGCCTTCATGAAAGTGCTGTCCACGCTGACTTTAACAGCCAAGTCACTGTCTACTATGCCCATTTTGAGTGCTTGGTCCCTTAGCTCGCTGAACATGCCTTCTATCGTGTCTGGCCCGGCACGGCTGATGAACAGGCTGAACGTGTTGTGTTTCGAGGTTATTTCCCCGGTGAACTCGCAGATTTTCCTGGCGTAACGCCTCTTTTCAAGTCTTCTGCAGAGCTTCCTTACTGATGGTATGGCTTCGAAGTGCATGAACATCAAAGCCAGGAGCATGGAACGCACTGGGTAGCGCGGTCTGCCTTTTCCAGAGTTGACATACTTAGCCTCGACCTGCTTCACAGTTATGCTTATATCAATCTGGGAGAACAAGAGTTTGAGGGTGTCAACGGGTAGGCGTTGATAACCGTCCAAAACGGTTTATCACCTCCATTAAGGCTTGTTTCAACTATCCATTGACATTATCACCTCTAAAAACTTAATCAAGCCTATAAAGGGCTTCAATAGAAGAAAAAAGCCCAAAAACAATTAATGAACACTTATGCGCGCTACAGTAACAAGATTGTTAATCCCTCAAAAATTCTTTGAAAAATCATGCAAGCAAACCTTCAGATAACGAAAACAACGCATGCGTTTCCATATGTCTATTCATCGCAGGTAATGGCGACCACTAACAAGCGCAATTAAAACTGAAGCATTCTGATGCTGATCTAATTAAGGCCAGTGGGTTTCTAGCAGAATTCTTTTGAAAATGGTTGCGCCGTCGCTTACCTTTAATTTCTTCTCCCCAAGCCTCTTTCTGTATCTAATGGGTACCTCAACAATCTCAAAGTTTCTCCGATCTACTTCGCTGTTCAGTTCCACTTCTATATCAAAACCCTTTGACTTCACTTGCCATTCTTTTAGGATTTCAGCGCGAATTGCCCGCAACCCAGTCAACGGATCTTGCAGGTTCACCCCATTAAGCAAACTTTGAGAGAACGCCAAAAGCTTATTTCCAAAATAGAGCAAGTTATGCAGCTCTTTCGCGTCGGTAAGACCGTTAAACCTGTTTCCGCAAACCATGCCAACGTCAGGGTGATTCTTAAGTATCTGTATCATTTCTGGGATATGCTCCGCCGGATAAGTGAAGTCCGCATCTGTGACGACAACGTAATCCACATCAGAATCTAGGTATCCAACAGCTTTCGAGATGGCATCGCCTTTGCCTAAGCCATCCTGGAATAGAATATGTGCACCCAAATCTTTGGCAATTTCAACCGTCCGATCGTGACTGTGACCATCAACTACTAAAACCTGGTTAGGACTAATTTTTTGCGAAATCTCCGTCAACGTAGGGCCGATGCCTTCTTCCTCGTTTAACGCCGCAATTATAACGTCTGTGGAGCATTTTTTATCGGACTCTTGCCTCAAAGGTTCTTTCTCCCAAACTCTTAAGTTACAACCTTTTTACCAATTTATTATTCTCTAATTTGGACTAAAACAACAAAAAAAGGAAAGCATAGTTTATTTCCATAGTTTTTTGCCGGTCAACAGCCAAATGACTACAAAGATTACGGCAATCACGAGCAGTATATTTACCAACGGACCTATCCTGGCAAAGCAAAGAAGCCAACCACCCAAAGTATCACAATAATAATGGCAATCGTCAACCACGTGTTCATGGCAAACTTCCCAATTAAGTCTTAACTACTGGTCTTAGGTACATGTGAAGTTGATCTTTTGAAACTTTTAAGTGCAATCCATTG
>JBEKKX010000044.1:0-17694 GCA_050010515.1 Bathyarchaeia archaeon | reverse complement strand
TCGCGTGCTTTCTGTAATGCCGACAGTCGTTCTTGGTGGCTCCGCACGACGGCTTCTATGGCTGTTAACTCGTGGAACGCATTAGCGTCTAAGATGATGTTTAGTGTACCCACTGTTATTTCGCCCGGGCTGTCTGCTGTGCCGGTTTTTTTTCCTGCCAGCTTCATTATGACTTCGCGGACTTTTTTTGATTTTTCTGCTAAAGTGCGGATTTCGTCTAAACGACGCAGATATTCGCCCAGTAAGCTTTTGGTTTCGGATAAATCCTTGTCTAGGTCGTCAGCTATTGCCTGTGCTGACGTGTATTCTTTTAATTGGACTACCATTTTTTTTATGCCTCCCAGAGAGCCCGCGCTGCAACGATGATTGCGGTGTTGAAGGCGATGAGTATGATTGTTGCGGTTACGGGGCTTAGGGCTTTTGCGTTTTTCCTAAATTTTCTAAAGTTCATTTTGCTCTTCCAACTCTTCTTCGGTTTTATTGAATACATTTCACTCATCTACTTTTTAAATATTATGATTCAATACACAATATTGTCAATATTTAGATTCCCCGCCACCTTGCCAGCCCAAGGGGTACAACGTAGAATAGTCAGCATCTTTATTTCAGATTCATTAACGCTATAAACCAGTAAACACCATAAAGAAGAGAGTCTATCGTTGGTTAAAAGAAAATAGAGGGAAAAAGAACGTTTACTTGCCCGAATCCTTCATGTAGGAAAGTTTTCACTACGCCACTTAAGACCACAAATTTACAGCAAGATTCGGCAGAGCCATATGTTGCCTGCCCATATTGTTTAACAAAAATAACTGAAGCCCAAATAGAGACTGATAATAAGCCCGAAAGCACACAAGTTGAAACAGTTCTTCCTGCAGAAAAGCCAACTAGAAATAAAGAAATACCACCCTCCTGCCACTACCACCTTGGCTACTTAAGTGAACAAAAACAGAAAAAACAAATTCCTGACGAATGCATCGTTTGCAAAGATATTATTGAATGCATGCTTGGAAAAATGAGCATGTAATTTTTTATAAACTTAGAAACATTGCGCGCATGCTTGTTCCGATATTGGTCAAAAATGGTATTTATTCTTGTTTTGTCTTTCCAGACAGCTCCTGTTTTCCATTCTAGTCTCATGCCTCGAAAAGTGATCCTAAACTGAGAATCAGACTTAAAACCATTTTTCACCATTTTAGGAACAGCCATGCGCGCCAAATGGGTTCAAGTCTCAATTGACAAATTGTACATGTGCTCAACAGAGGCACAGTAAAAGATGAAACCAATAATATTTATTAATACTCAATACACAAGCTTAATAGGGGGCAATAAAATGGTTGAAAAATTACAAGAAAGCACACAGTCTTTAAAATGCTTAAACAACATAGAAACCGAAGCTTTTAGACTTTATGAAGCGTTATCCAAGAAAATCAACCCTCCTGAAAGCAGCTTTATTCTAGGCTTAGCATATGACAGCCTAAAATGCGCAAAAATCATTCAGGGAATACTTGATTACATTGACCTACCTGAAACAGAAAACATGAACTGCAAAAAGAACCTGACAGAAATAGCGAACAATATTTCCAAGTTTACCAAAAGAGTAACCAAAACTAACAACCTAAATTACGAGATTTCATGCGAAATACTAAAAGAATTAACTAACATAGAGGATCAACTCAGCGAAGTATACACCAATTACCTGCAATCCCCCTCAATTATAAATATAGCCGATGAATTTTCAAAGTTAGCATTAAACTTGCGCGAGCGCAATTTCAAGAAGATCTTTGAAACCTTCATAGAGCAAAAACAAAAACACCGAGAAACCCTCATCGAAATCATATATTGCTTTGAAGCAAAAGAATCAGAAAGACTCAGAACCATGGCACCAACATTCAAATATAAAAACCCTGACTCATGGATCCACGAATCAACACTTCATAGCTTCACAGACATAGAAGCTAAAGAAAACGTTTGAAAATAAAGTTCCAATCAACCTCCTCAACCTAAGCAGGGTAGTTATCAAGCATAGCTACTGTAATATTGCGAAAAAATAACGACATCTCACATTAGCGTCTATAAAGGCAGACGGTAATTAAGCGCGCATGGCTGTTAAACATAAAAAGAAACCATTTTATGGTGTCCAATTCCACCCAGAGCGGATTAGCATTAAGGGCCAAGAACACTTAGAAGGACAAAAAGTCATTGAGAATTTTTATAGCCGAATAGTTAGGCGATGATAGTTAGAGTGGAAAGCGAATTTGGTAAATATTATCAGTCTTTAAGGAATCCGGTGCAATCTATAATCACAAACGCGAGGTGCATGCTACCATAGGAATAGCTCGGTTAGTAGTGTTTCGCGATGAAGAATACTATTCTGCAACAGCTAAGACAGTAGAAGAAATATGCAAACTTGCTGAAGATGGTTGGAGCTTTTTCGCTGAGATAGACGGAATTAAAATCTTTAGGAAACCTAAGTAATGTCAAAAAGTGTCTTATTTGTTGTAAAATTGTCCTTTAAAACTAAATAAACAATGCCGCATTAACTCCTTAAATGGCTGGATAAAATGGCTGTTAAGCCAACAAAACATGCAGATTACAAGGAAGTAACATACAATAGTGCACGCTGGACGCTGCTAACTGAGCTCAGAACCAAAGCAGCAGAAATTATGGTTGCCTTAGACGCGTTTCATTTGCAGTCAATCGTGCATGGAAGCATAGCCAGAGGAGACGTTCACAAGACCAGCGACATCGATGTTTTCATTGCGGAGGTGCAGAATAGTTTCCTTGTAGAAACCGCCATAGAAAAAGCACGCATACCGGTTAATGCCCGTTTAATTGTTCAAGCCACCCCGAATTACGCTATGAAAGCACACATTGAAGTTAACGAGCAAATCACTGTTTCGTTTCCGCTGATGCAGATGCGCAGGGTAGAGAGGGAATTTTACAAATTCGGTGGGGAAACCAACCTTAACCAGCTTAAAACAGGCGTTCGGGTCTCAGGCGTGGACAAACGGCTTATGCTTATTGAACCAACCGATAAAGGTCATGTAGAGAGCAGCATCATTGGCAGAGAAGATTTTGCCGCTAAAATTTTGGGTATATCCGCTGAAACCGTGCTGGACAGGGTTCATACGCTTCTGAAGCGCGATACAGTGGGCAGAACGGGAGTTTTCGTTAAAAAGGAATTGGCTCCAGACGAAACCTTTGAATTGGCGCTCAAAAAGCTCTCAGACTTGAATCCTGCGGTTCGTAGAAGAATGAAAAAATAGGTTTAAGGGGGAGCGGGGTAGTAGATGAGTTCTTTTTCTTCGAGTAGCAGTTGGATTTTGTCGACGGCTTCGTAAACTTGCTCTTCTTTTTTGGCTCCTACGCAAACGAGTTTTCCAGCTGAGAATATTAGGAATACTACTTTTGGTTCATCCATACGATAAACTGCGCCTGGGAACTGTTCAGGCTCATACATGACTTTACTGAGTTTGTAAACGAGGCTTTCAAGGTCGATTTCGCCGCCAAGTTCTGCTGAAGCAACAATGTTTTGAATGTTTACGATGGGTTTTTCTGTGATTTGGATTCCTTCGCCTCGCAGTTCTTTAACGACTTTTTCCACGGCGCTTCGGGATTCTTTTTCTGATTTAGCGCCTGTGCAAACCATTTTGCCAGTGCCAAAAATTAAGGTGGCTGTTTTCGGTTTTTTAAGTCTGAAAACTAAACCTGGAAACACGCTTGGGTTATACTCAGTTTGGGGAAATTTTTCTACGATTTTTTGTAAGTCGATTTTCTGGTTAAGCGATACGGAAGCTACAATGTTTTGTATCTTAATGATTGGTTTTCGTTTACTCATGTCAATTCACGCGCTTGAGTATTTAAATAACGCAGGGGGTATATAAAGCATCTATATAAAGAGCACCCAACCGCTAATCATCTGAAAATGCTCGTAAGCAGTTTTTAGATCCAAAACTTAGGTTTAAGATTTATTTCGTTGTTGTATCTCGGTAGATTGGGAAACGTAGTAAAGCGGCGATTCCGCCTAAAGCTAACAGTTTTGCACCTGCTTCATGCTCTGTGCTGATTACAGTTACGTTCGCACCGCGCTTTTCCGCTTCCCTCATAAGCTCCTCAAGCTTCAACCTTTGTTGCTCGTCTGCATCACGAAGCGTTACGTCGGCAAGAACCAGCTTTTCAATAGCGCCCATTTGAGCGGCATTTTCCACCGCGTCTAACCCGTACGTGACTGTTCCTTCACCTTTGCCTAACCGTTTCATAACTTCTTCAATAGTTTCTGCTTCCTCGACAATACGCAGTTGATTTGCCGCACGCAACAAAACGCTAGAACGCAAAGCCTCGTAGATTCCTGCTGTGCCGCCATTGTTAACGCTTTTCACATCCGCAACTGCCTTGAACATTTCCCTGGCTTCTTCAGAGAGGTATCTTGCAAAATCGTTCTTAACAAAACCTGCGCCGATAACAACGATTGGACTGTGATTTTGACTCCAAAGTTGGTTTAGGCTGTTGAGTGCACGCCGGAAATATGCTTTTGTAGCTTCGACACGTTTGTCTGCTTCGAGCTTTCCGGGCAGTTTCGTGCGTTCTTCAACTTTGATTTCTACACCGTATTGTTTGGTTTCTGCAATGGCGAAGCCTTCGTCGTCGATGGAGATTATCAGCATGGGCTTCTCAGTTTCACTTGCCCTTGTAAGCCTGTCCACTAAATGTTTGGGCCATTCTTTCTTCACAATAGTTAACGGTTGATTCAGTGCTATGCTAAGCGTGTGATGGGCACCAGTAGGAATAATGTCAGGTGCATGACAAATTAACCCGTGAACCCGCAGTTTACCCAGAAACTTATCCCAGCTAACTGACTCAACTTTTACGCCCATGAAGGCTGAAACACGCTCAGCACTTTTCGGACGCGACGTTTCAGTGTCACTTTTTATGGCTCGTGAACTGTAAGCGTAAACCTCGTCGCCCCGATAGATGATGTTGTATAGGTGCCAAAGGTCGTCTGGCGAGTCAGGAACCACTTTAACGAAATCTTGCTGCAGATTCTTCTCAATGATCTTCACAGTCTACACTTCTCTTTAGCTAGTTGCGAAACCAAGAAATAAAAACATACTATAACGCGAAAAAAAGTTATGGGAAGAAAAAGCCTCCCCAGGTTTGGCGCACTATACGAGGGCGGGTAGGTAATGCGATAGCACGTTTATGAACAGCGGTATGAAGACGATTGACAACGTGCTGAGAAGTTTTATGACTACGTGGAGGCTTGGTCCTGCTGTGTCTTTCATTGGGTCGCCGACTGTGTCGCCTACAACGGCAGCTGCGTGAGCGGGGGAACCCTTACCGCCGAAGTGTCCTGATTCAATGTATTTCTTTGCGTTGTCCCATGCACCTCCGCCAGTGTTCATGAGTAAAGCTAGCGGAACTGCCGTTAGAGTTGCACCGATTACGAGTGCGCCTACAGCTTCAGGCCCCAAGAGAACACCAATGATTAACGGAACAACCAAGACGATCAGTGCTGGAGTTACCATGCCTTTTAGAGCGGATTTTGTGCTGATGTCTACGGCTTTGCCATACTCAGGCTTGCCAGTTCCATCCATGATGCCAGGGATTTCTCTGAATTGCCGTCTAACTTCTTCAACCATTTCGGCGGCTGCTTTTCCTACAGCGCTGATTGCCTGCGACGAGAAGAAGAACGGTATCATAGCACCTATGAAGCCAGCGACCAATATGACAGGATCAGCGATGTTCACAGTAAAGGTGATATTGAAGTGGGAAGAAACCTCTGAAGCGTATGTTTGGAATAGCAGTTGAGCTGCAAGTAAAGCTGAACCTAATGCGAAGCCTTTTGTTAATGCTTTGGTAGTGTTTCCGACCGCATCTAAGGCTTCCATTGTTTCTTCGGCTCCGCCTTCACCCGACATTTGTGCTATGCCTGCTGCGTTGTCAGCGATTGGTCCGAAGCCGTCAAGTGCTAGCACCATGCCCATTACTGCAAGCATACCCATTGTGGCTAGAGTAGTTCCGTAAATTCCGCCTATGAAGGGCGTAATTTGTGCGAGGGGGTGACTGGCATTCCAGCTGTATGCAAATTGAAGCCCAAAGAAATAGGACACTATGAGCGCTGTGACTAGTGAGATTATGGGCAACGCTGTTGTTTCGAGTCCTACTGCGAAGCCTGTGATGATGTTGGTTGCGGCTCCTGTTTCGCTGGCTTTAGCTATCCTCATTACTGGGCCTCGGTCTCGTCCAGTGTAGTAATCTGTAATGTAGTCTATAGCTACGCTAGCCCCTAAACCTGCGAGCAAGCAGAAGAACAGGTAGATATTACCTAACAGGAAGATCGTGGCAAACAAGAACAAAACGCCTGCAACTATGGTTGTGACCATGAGACCTTTTCTTAGAGCTTTCATCGGATGCTTAGCTTCTGCTTCGTTGAGCTTCACGAAAGGCATACCTACTAATGTTGCAAAGATACCAAGAGAACGTGCAATAAGCGGGAAAAATAGGAATATGAGGTTTCCAGTGGCTATGCTAATTAAGCCGCCGATAATCATTCCGCCGATGTTCTCTCCAGTTGCAGATTCAAATAGGTCTGCGCCTCTTCCTGCCGAGTCACCCACATTGTCTCCGACGTTATCGGCGATAACTGCAGGGTTGCGTGCGTCATCTTCAGGTATACCAGCTTCAATTTTGCCTACAAGGTCTGCCCCGACGTCGGCGGCTTTAGTGTAAATTCCGCCTCCAAGCTGGGCAAACAACGCAATCAATGAGGCTCCGAAACCCATGCCTACGATTCCACTTGCAGCTTGTCTGCCTAAGGTTGCTGATTGAGTGACACTCAGCGTGCCAAACATGGCGTTGTAGCCGCCGTAAATCAAGAATAGAAAGCTTACACCCAAAAGAGATAAACCCACAACCGCCATACCCATCGTTGCGCCGCCGTAAAAAGCAGTTTTGAGGGCTTTTTCTGCGCCGCTTTCTTTCGCGGCTGCCACGGTGCGCACGTTTGCTTTGGTGGCGTTGTCCATGGCTATGTATCCTGCAGACAAAGAAGCAACGGCGCCCACTAAGAATGCCGCGGCAGTGCCTAAACCGAAGCCGGGGGCAACCGCCAACAGGGCAAATACGATGACGGTGATTATGGCTATTGTGCGGTATTGCCTTTTGAGGAAGGCGTAAGCGCCTTCGCGGATTGCATTGGCCACTTCAACTGCTTTTGGTGCACCTGGGCTCATTTTACCTATTTTTCGCATAAGCAAAAGTGAAGCGATTACTGCGATTATGCCGGATATTGGTGCGAGCCAAAATACCATGGGGGAGTTAACCATTAATGTGGCTAAGGGTTGTAAGTTTATTAACATGTTGAAAAACCGATGCCGCTATTGCTTATATATTTTTCCTAAAATTTGGAGCAAAGTTTTGTATAAACGCGTAATTAATATGTTCTAAATTCTATTTTGTCTTTGCAATGTGGTTGCATTTTTAAGGAAGTTTGGAACATAACTCAATAAGTCTGCTTTAAAAGTGATTAAGTGATGCCTTCAAGATTGATAGTTGTTAAGGTTGGCACAAGCGGCATAACATCCAGCGAAGGGAACCTTGACGAGGAAGAAATGCAAAAATTAACCAGTCAAATAGCAGCCGCAACCAAACAAGGAGACAGAGTTGTCCTCGTAACGTCAGGAGCAGTAGCAGCGGGAATAGCGGAACTTGGTATACCGCCGAAACCTAATGATGTAGTGTTTCAACAGGCTGCGGCTGCAACAGGCCAGAGTGTGCTAATGGCGAAATATCGTGAACTCTTCAAGGCGCATGGATTAAAGGTTGCGCAAATTCTGCTTACCGCGGAAGACCTTTCCAATCGGGCATCTTACGTGCACACCTGTAACGTGTTAAGGATGCTTCTGAAAACAGGCGTTATTCCAATAATTAACGAAAATGATGTGACATCGGTAGATGAACTTAGACTAAAGGAAGGCTACAAAGTAAACTTCAGCGACAACGACATCCTCTCAGTTCTTGTCGCAAGCGCAATTGGCGCAGACATGATTATAATCCTGTCAGATGTTGACGGCTTATACACCGCTGACCCTCAAGAACCTGGCGCACAATTAATAAAAACCGTAGACGCCATAACGCCTGAATTGAAGGATTCGCTTAACGGAAAGAGCAAATTGGGCAGAGGCGGAATCCAAAGCAAAATTAAAGCTGCTGAAATTGCCACTTCATGCGGAATTCCAGTAGTAATAGCGAAAAGCAGAAGAGAAAATGTGTTACTTGACATTCTTGCGGGAAAAGACGTAGGCACCTTCTTTAAACCTCAGAATCCAATGCCTGCGATAGAACGCTGGATTGCGTACGGAGCCGCAGTTAAAGGCCAAATCCACGTAAACGAGGGCGCCAAGAAAGCTATAGTGGAAGGTTCAAGCTTGTTACCTGTTGGCATAATACGGGTTGTGGGGCACTTTAACGTTGGCGACGTAGTAAGTATTGTTGACGAAAACAAGGTTGAGTTTGCAAAGGGCAAGCCGAATTATACCAGTGGCGAGTTGAACCTGATTAAAGGATTACAAATAATAGAAGTACAAAAGGCGCTTGGTTCCGATAAGCCTAAAGAAGTTATTGAACATAGAAATATACACTTAATTGAGGAAGAAAAATGATAACTGAAATATGCAAGAAAGCAAAGGCTGCCTCAGTTGAAATGGCGAAGCTTTCAACGGAAGCAAAAAACACTGCGCTTTGCAGGATGGCGAACGCTCTTGAGGCTGATGCTGATAAGATTTTGGCTGCAAACAAAGCAGATGTGGAAGCTGCCAAAGCCAAAGGGCTCAAATCAGCGTTACTTGACCGCTTAGCACTGGATCAACGCAAAATACAGGCCATGGCTCGCGGCCTCCGAGAAGTTTCAGGCTTAGCCGACCCGATTGGCACAATTATAAGCAGCTGGACAAGACCGAACGGCTTGATAATTAGCCAGGTTCGTGTGCCTTTAGGTGTTGTAGGAGTAATTTACGAGTCACGCCCAGACGTAACCTCTGACGCCGCGGGAATTTGCATTAAATCTGGAAACGCAGTTATCCTTCGCGGCGGGTCTGACGCTTTAAACTCGAACGTAGCCATCGGCGATGTGCTGCGGGATGCTTTGGCGGGGACAAATGTTCCAGTTGACGCTGTTCAAGTGGTGAATTCTCCTGAACGCAAGGTTGCGGAGGAACTGATGCGTATGCGACAGTACATTGATGTGCTTATTCCTCGCGGAGGCGCAGATTTAATCAAAACTGTGGTTGAGACTTCGCGCATTCCAGTTATTGAAACAGGAACCGGCAACTGCCATGTTTATGTTGAAGACGACGCTGACTTAGAAAAAGCAACACCTATAGTGATAAACGCTAAATGCCAAAGACCAGGAACCTGTAACGCCGCAGAAAAACTCTTGGTTAACAGCAAAATTGCAGAGCGCTACCTGCCCGTTGTGATTGCTGCTCTGCGAAAGGAAGGCGTAGAAATTAGAGGCGACGAAGAAACCCGAAAAATTGTTGCTGACGTGAAACCTGCAACTGAACAGGACTGGTACACCGAATACTTGGATTTAATCATGGGCGTCAAAGTGGTGAAAGACCTAGAAGAAGCCATAGCGCACATCAACAAGTACGGCACCAAACACTCAGACTCCATCCTCACAACCGACTTCGACAAAGCCATGCGCTTCATACGGGAAGTAGATTCAGCCGCTGTCTACTGGAACGCATCCACACGATTCACTGACGGCAACCAGTTCGGGTTAGGCGCGGAAATAGGCATCAGCACCCAGAAACTTCATGCACGAGGACCCATGAGCGTTCAGCATTTAACCACAACAAAATACGTTGTTTTAGGCAGTGGGCAAATCAGAAAATAAGGAAATTTCTATTACCTTCAGGGCACTCCTTCCCCCTTATATAAAAAGTAAACTTCCTTCCCTCAAGGAAAACGGTTTTTTTTAAATAGTTAAAGTGCCTAAAACAGTTGGAAAAAATAATTTTTTTTGTGAGCAGCGACGTACCTATCAGAGTAGCTTAAATACAAATTACTTGAGTTTCCCTTGAGTGTTAGTTAAATTCAATGTGAAAAAACCTTTCAACCAGTTAATTGTTTAGAAAGAAAATTAAAAATGAGGTTCTTCTGGGAGTCGAGTTTTAACTTATCATTTCAAACATTCTTTTATATTTTATTTCCTAAGGTGAAAACGAGTGAGTAAACTTAGGAGAACTCTATCTTGACTAACAAATTCTTTGATAGATGGAAAGATAAAGAAAGAGAGCAGCCGTCTCTTTCATCGAAGATCAAAAGCCTCGGCAAGCCTTCCGAAAATGTTAAAGAACAAATCAGTCTGGTTATTCAACGCTTAGACGTTCAAACTAAAACGTTGGATAGCGCAGTAAAACGTTTCGAGAACCGTGATGCTGCCCTCTTCCAATGTGTTGTGAAAGCCCTCTCAGATAGGGATAATGTACGGGCGAACATCTTTGCCAGCGAACTCTGGGAAATACGCAAAGTAGAGAAAATGCTGATGCAGGAGTCGCTTGCTTTGGAAAGCGTGTCTATGCGTCTCAGCACAGTTTCAGAAATTGGCGATTTAGTTACAGTGTTAGCTCCAGCGGCAAGTGTGCTAAACAATATTCATTCTGGGATGTCTACTATTTTGCCTGAGGCAGGTCAGGAGCTCGAAAACATCGGAAGTCTGCTAACGGACATAGTGACCTCAACTAACCAATCCACAGAAATGCAGGTGAATATTGGAACAGTAAACGCAGACGCAGAAAAAATCTTAGAGGAAGCAGAGTTAGCTGCAGAGAAGAGGCTTAAGGAGCAATTTCCAGAAGTAGCCACTGGAGTTGCCATGAGCAAAAAGACAAGCATAGAAGCTTAGCAAAGAAAAGACACTGATAAACACCGCAAAAGCGCCTTATTCCACCATCTTTTTTTTTCAGACTCGTAAGCTTTCTTTAACCAGTTTTATTGCGTAATTTTCTATGAACTTTAGATTTAACATTTTTAAAAAGTGTGTGTTTAGGCCAATTGCAGTTTTCAGTTTTTTAATTTTGTTTTTAACCTTGTGTGTTCAATAGCAAAAATGCCTTTTTGAGACTTTTGGGACTTTTTGGGAGCGAAGGGACGAACAGGGACTTTCGCGGACTTTTTAGTTATGAGATTTAGACAACGGTTTAATGGTTAAAAGTAATAGAACAGTAATGATTGAGAACGGTACACCAAAACAGATTCTAGGCACTTACACAACAGAGTACATAAAACGGTACTTTAACGGTTTAGAAATGCCTACAACTACAGATATTATTTTAATTGATGCTAATGGTTCTTTTCCCGAAAAAGCTACTTCTTGCACAGGTAACTGTTACATGCCTTGAATCCTTTCTGAATCACGACTGAATGCTTTTTTCCCATGTCCACGAATGGAGAGAGAAGAACAAAAGATAGTTTCTTGGTTTCGCCATTCACTCGAAATTGCACCTTTGTCTTTCCATCTGTGGTTGGCTCAAATGTCCATTTTCCAGTTCCTACAAACTCACCTGCATACTCCTCTTCTATCGATTTGGCTTCCACAATCTCTGTAATCTTGACAGAAAACTTGAGTGTCATTTTATCATGAATAGTTATGTCAAAAATTGCACCTTCATGGTCCATTGGCATATCCCCTCTTGGCTTGAATTCAAAATAAGGCATCCACCAACGTGTGACCCCTGAGTACTCGTTCAAAAGAGCCCTGTAGAATACTATAGGCGGGGCATCTATGACGGCTTCATCAAGAACATCAATTTTTGGCATAACACCCAATTGTTCCTTTCCACTTAAAACGGTTTTCTATTCCGCAACTTCCTTGAATTTTGAGCTGGAAAGGTTTTGTCGCTGTATTTACGTATTACATGCCTCTTGTTTCCAGAGACTAACTCGGAGTTTCCAGATGAAAACAAGGGAAGAGTCGAGAATCATTATAGAATCACTGAAATATTTCACGACAAGCATCTAACTGGATTTTGTATCATCAAAAACGGAAGCACTAAAAGAAAATCCAAAATGGGTTAGGAGAAAGAAAATTGGTTCAATATTGAAGCACTGATTCTGGACTTAACTTTATTTTGGGTAATGTAAGACTTTCTTAGAAAGAAAATAAGTTACTGTACAAGAAGCGGTTTGAAATGGAGAAAGAAAGAATCACTATGAATCCATCAATGATTGACTATCGAAACTTAACCAAGTTAAAGGATTATTGAAATTTCCCAAACGTGAGGTTGATGGAACCTAAACTGATTAACCGTTTCTTTTCATGAGAATATTTGGAACCCGTTTAGGTTGCTTCGCCGTAGTTACTTAATCCATTTCAGGATATTCGGTTTTGTTCTCTTTCTTGCTTCTTGTTTTGTTTTGGGATGCCCTAAGATTAAGGGTACCATCATGTCATAGTTCTCAGGGATTCCAATCTTTTTGAGAACGTCTGGCTTGCTGTTTAGTAATGAAACGAAACCCATATAGCAGGTTCCAAGCCCAAGCTCATACGCCTTCAAAAACATATTCTCCGCTGCGAGAACGCTGTCCACTAAGTTCATGTTAGCCCATTGCTGGTCTTTTTCTGTACATACCAGTATGAGAACAGGCGCATTATAGCAGATTACATCTGCCTCTGTAGAGAATTGCTTGGCTAAAGGAGGAAACCTTTGCTTGACCAAAACCTTGGTTTCATCAGAGACGCACTTAATTACCTCTTTATTTTCGATAACTATGAACTTGCAAGGCTCCCTATTCATAGCTGTTGGAGCCCAAATGCCCGCTTCCAGAACAGCTTCAACTTGTTCC
The DNA here is from genome assembly GCA_050010515.1 of Bathyarchaeia archaeon. Lineage (GTDB taxonomy): Archaea > Thermoproteota > Bathyarchaeia > Bathyarchaeales > Bathycorpusculaceae > Bathycorpusculum. The sequence goes on along the minus strand of JBEKKX010000044.1, from coordinate 4,845 downwards.
TTCGAAACAGGCTCATCCGTATAACTTCTAACACTTCTCCTACCTTTAATGCAAACATCAAGTTCCATTGTTCATTCCTCTCAATATTCAGTACTACACGCTGTATATTTATCGCTAACGCTAAAAATAAGGTAACATGAAAATACTATGGAAAGAACTACGTGATCCCTAAGAAAGTTCTTGACCTACTCTAAAACATAGTTTAACCCAAGTTTTCATAAGATAAGTCTTAAATCTAAATAGCGTAGAAATAGCCTAATGGTGAATGGGACTAAGAAAAGGAGAATCTGAGTAATGGGTAAATGTATAAAGTGTGGTGCTGACCATTTTAGCATTCCAGTTGATGGGTATTGTAAGGTCTGTCAATCCGAAATAGACAAGAATGAAGCACAAGCAAAGTATTACAAAAATGAAGACCGTATGCGTAGACGCTACTAAAACCTTGTTACTGATATCGGTTGCTGTTGTTGTTCTATAGAAATAGAAAATGAAAGTGCTACCTAAGTATATTCTCTCGTCAAGAAGTGTTAAATCTGTATATCGTAGAAATAGCCTTAAACATTGCAAAAAATGAACCAAAAAAGCATTATTTCTTTGATTGTGGTATCAAGAAAAATCTCTTATGTAACTCATTCCAAATAACATAGATAAACAAAGCTATGACGACATAACTTATGTTTTTGGTTGTTGCGTCTAAACTTGAAACAAATATGGCAATAAAAGCACCAAGAGAACCAACAAGAAGAGTAACCACTATTACAGCTATTGTAATCTCCTCATTTCGTTGTTTTGACATTAGCGACCACTAGACCCTCTGAGTACCCCAATTATTATAGCAAAAAGCAATATTGCGATAAAAATGGCAAAAAGAATCGCTGCTAATAAACTAAGTTGTAGAAGCACTAAAGTAAAGACGTATCCTAGTAGAAGCACGACAAATACCGTAACGATTATCCCAATAATAGCTCCGAGACTATCGGATGATAACTATATTTCTCTCCTTTTAAGAATAAGCCTTTAAAGAGTTTATTAGTTTTGTCTTAGGTCCTCTATTTACTTATACTGCTAAGTTTCCATGAAGATAAGTCTTAAATCTGCATGGCGTAGAAATACTGAGCTAAAGTGAAAGCTAACAATATGTCTGAAAGTATCAATCAAGTTACTTTAGCTCTTGAGTTGATAGTTACATTTTCAGGAGTTTTTCTAGCTTTCATGCTTGACAGAGTAATTGATTGGAGAAAAGAACAACAAGCAAAAAAAGAATTGTTAAAAAATTTATCATGTGAACTAAATGAACTGAAAAACAGTCTAACTAAAGATGCCCCCAAACTTTATCCAGATATTTGGGATTCAGCCGTTGCTAGTGGACAGCTTGAACTCTTAGATTCGGAACAATTAACTAAGCTAACTAATGTCTATCGGAAAATCAAAGGAACTGACTATGAAGGAACAAGAGTTAGAGATGCAAAAGACGCTTTCGAGGAAACCAGTAGCCCAGATGCTCGTAAACATTATAGCATTCAGTCTCAAGCACATGAAAAAAGAATCGAAGAAACTAAGGCATTGATTGATGAAGTTTTGAATGAGCCTTGGTTAAAGTCGCTATGATGGTCTCGGTAAGCTGGAAACTTAGAGAGATAAGTCTTAAATCTGCATAACGTAGAAATAGCCTAATATCACAAAACCTAAGGGAAAGTTGAACATATTATTAATTGGTGCTTATGAAAAGAACAGCATTAGCACTAACATTCATCTTGGCACTCTTAGTATCCACGATGGTTGGAGTTACTACTTTGCATTTTGGCACAGCTCAGAGCGGTACAAACGTCACTGACATAATAAGAGTAGACACTACTTGGACGCAAGCAAAAAGTCCATATAACCTTACAGTGGATGTTCTTGTAAACAATGGTGTTGCCTTAACAATCGAGCCAGGTGTTTTTGTAAACCTTAACAGTTATCACATGACAGTTAACGGTACATTACAAGCAATCGGTAGCAGCCAAAACCTGATCCTTATTAATGGTGATAATAGCGCGGAAATTGTCTTTACTCAATTTGCTGCTGATTGGAACCAATCCACAGGTACTGGCTGCATAATTGAGAATGCAAATCTTTTAATCTTCACGGTCATGTATAACTCGCCAGAAATTAATAATGATACAATTTATGGTCGAATTAGTACGAATGCAAATGCAACAATTTCTAACTGTTTCATTTACGGTGGATTAGATATTGAGGGGCAGGGAACAGTTTCGAATAACACTGTAACTTCTCCATCAGGATCTATGGGTCAAGGAATTATCATAACTCCTGATGCAAATGCAACTGTTTCTGGCAATACGATAACTGCTTGCTCAGAAGGAATAACGATAAATACAGAGGCTGGTTTGGTTGTTGGTAACTTTACTTCGCTAATTGAAGGAAACTTGATTGCTGACAATACTTACGGTATTGAAATCGTTGCGTTTTCTGGCGCAACGTTTCTGACCCCGTTAATTCAAAGTAACACTATCACAAACAACACTAATGGAATATACTTCACTTCATATTCAGAAGTGCCTACTCCTACAACAATTCTTGACAACAACATCTGCAATAATAGCAATTACAATATCTTATCAAAAATTTCAAATGACATTAATGCCACGTATAATTGGTGGGGGACAATTGATACTCAAGCGATTAACCAAACAATTTACGATTACAAGGACGATTTCAACTTGGGTAACGTTTGCTTTGTTCCCTTTTTAGATTCCCCGAATATTCAAGCCCCAACTTTTGTTATTTTTTCCTTTGGCACTGGCGGCGGTATTAGACCAAGTGGAATTAATGACGACGTCGGTTTTATTTCGGGTGACATTATCATCGTTAATTATGATGGCAGTCAAACTTTCACTATAACACCGAGTTATGGTTACTACATCGCTGATGTCTTTGTGAATGGGACGTCTGTTGGCGCTGTTAGCTCTTATACTGTCCAAAACATTCAGGGAGCAACTACAATCTCAGCAACGTTTGCACTTAACCCAACGCCCACACCTGCATCAACTGCTGCTCCGACTTCTGCGCCAAATCCTACATCTGCTCCAACCTCAACTCCATCACCTACCCCCGCTTCAACAACAAGTTCCTCAACAAACACAACGCCCTCACCAACACCTACCGTTCCAGAACTTCCAACGTGGATAATTCTGCCGCTTTTTGCAGTAGTAATACTATTATCAATTGTATTTATCAGAAAGAGAATACCCAAAAGATAGCTCACTTTTTTGTTTTTTTACCTTTGTAAGAAAAAGCAGGATCTTCAAGGCTTTTTGGAATTAGTTCATGGAGTTTGATGTGAGCCCAATTGAAGTTACAGTGACTATGGGCTTTATTGACACTTTCTGTCTTTGTTGCGGAGTCTTGGATTGGATTAAAATTTAGTCCCCAACCCAAACCCCACGGGTGAATTTACTTAAAAATTAGTTTAACGCGGAAAGTGATATGTCGATTTTGGATATATTTCTCTGAACGAAATAACCATTATTATATATTAATACTGCATATATGTTTAGGTGTAGCATGTGAGCAAAGCAAAACTTCAGCTTATTAGGTTACTCGTGAATTCTGGGTACTCCCAAGAAACCGCAAATGCACTCTTGAATTGTTACTATTCCTCAGAAAAAAGCGTGGAAAGCTCGCGCTGAAGGTGTTGAAATGAAGGTATATTCTAACAACAAAAAAGAGGTATTATTTGCTCAAAAAGCAGAGACGCAAATAATCATTTTAAATCACGGCTCCAGACAACCACTTAAAAAAAATTGGCTTGAGCAACACACCTTGAAAAGTAGAAGTAGAGATTGGCAAGAACCCTTGTGGTTGATATAATGCGCGCGCTAAAACGATATTACTGTTCCAATCCCAATTGCAACAGAGGCTTCTCCAAACCTAAAATAATCAAGTATTATGTATGCCCTAACTGTCAAACATTGGTCGACTTGAAATCTAAGAGTTTTGACCCACTCACTCGAGAAAAACCTGTACTGGAAAAAAAGCAGGTAACACTGAGAAAGCAAAAAGAAAGTAAACAAGACAAAAACCAAGAGCCGAAAGCAATAACGAGCCAACAGGCAACAACCGATAATGAATTAACATCAAAGGAAAAACCTGAAGTAAAAGAGATTTTGGAAACAACAGAGCCGGCTCAAATGGAAGAGCCCAATGTAGTAGAAATCACTTTAAACAAAAAGTCTGGCATAATGGGCTCCGATTATGACACGCCTTTCAGCCTGGGCACTAGCGATGAGCACCAAGAAACAGTTAAAGAACAAACGTGTCAGTCCTCGGACGTTCAATGTCCATACTATTTTGGGTACCTCAGTCAAAGAAACAAAGAAGAAGTAATACCTGAAACATGCTTCGGATGCCCCAAATCTATAGAATGCATGTTGTCCGAATTCAATAAATCCCCAGATAGCGTGGAAGAAATTAAGAAGTGGTATTCTTTCAAATTCTAGCTTAACAATTACGACCAAAAATTTTCATAACTATTCCTCTTAGCGCACTAGCTTGTCCCGAAATTAAGTTAATGTTTAGTTGTTAAGGCTATTGAACATATCTTGAGTAGTTGATTCTGATAGCTTAAGTTCTAACTTTGCAACTTGAGAGAATAAGAAATTGGTAAATTCATTAGACATACCCATTATAGTTGTTGCTTCTTTTGGCTTCACATAGGCGCTTTAGGATATTTTGAATAGGATGCGTTGTGGGATGCCTTCGTCTTCCAGCACTAGGTACTTGAGGCCTTCGGTGTCGCCAAGTTGGTCTAGCCATTTTAATGCATCGCGTGCTTTCTGTAAT
>JBEKKX010000043.1:0-18149 GCA_050010515.1 Bathyarchaeia archaeon | reverse complement strand
AGCGCTTAATGAAGTATTAGATTTTTCAAAAAACATATCAACATATGAAATACAATCAAAACTGGTCTTGCTAGTTTTATTGGATGGTAGGTCAAATGCTTATTACTGTGAATGTCATATATTATCTAAGGAACTAATCGCTAAATGCGATACCGATGCTGTCATAGATCCTGAACTCCAAGAAGAATTTAGAGCCAACAGAGAATTAGAGCCAGCGAATCTTTACTTTTTACAAATGGTTGAAGATGCCAAGAGAGGTAGAACATTTTCCGACATAGTCATCGAATATAATACGACGTATAAAGAGACAATTCCACTTAAAGTATTGGGTGGGCAACATCGAACTGAAGCTATTAGACGCGCCTTCTTGGAAGACAGCCTTGATAAAATCCATGGAGTAAAGGTATATTTTAATCTAAACAAGGACCAAAGAGCGGACATAATGAGAATTTCAAATACTAATATTAGCGTTTCAACGGATTTAAGAGATAGGATAGAAGAGGAAAGGCTTGAGCCTTCAGGGATGCTGCGTAACTTCTGCTATACGACTGGCTTGCTTAAGGAGGAAGAGGATTTTGGCGATAAAAGAAGGTATGACGAAGATTTTACACCTACCGTAAGAATGTTAAGAAGTTTTATTGTTAATTACTTCAAAGGTGTTAATTTTAACGGAGATATAGATAAAGCGGCAGAGGTTCCATATCTCTGCAAGTCGGGACGAGGAATAGACGAAGAATATCTTGCAATCTTCAACAAGTTCAAATCTGAAGCAAACTTTACTGATAATGGGTTAATCAATGCCGCGAAAAATTTTGCCAGACTACATGAAACTCAGTATGCTAAAGCTGAAGAGATAGGTGGAAGTGTTAAACGGCAATATAAGCTTAAAGCCTATAATTTAGCCACAGTAGCAAGTTGGGCTTTTGCTGCTGGTGTTCTGTCAAAATATCCTACAAGGCAAAAGAAACTTTACGCGTTGCCAGATTTATGTGGGAAAGACGATCCATTAAATGCGCAGGGAATGGCAAAGGCAAAACATAAATCAGATTTAGATACTTATCGAGGATTAGGCACACGAGAAGATGCAAAAGAGAGAGGAAGACTTCTGTATCTTTGGCTTAACTATTCTAATTCTGATAAGCCAAAAGTTACTGAGCAAATGTGTAATGCAGCGATTGATATTTTCCACTCAAACATGGATAACATTGCTGCGGAAGAGAAGCGAAAGAGAGCGTTTTAATGAAGACTTACAAGTTTTATCTAAACGCTAGCAAATATTTCCTAAATTTACCAACCGCCAAATTAGATCCCGAAGAAATTGAATATAACAATGTAGCAGCGACTTTGCTAGCTTGGATGTGTTTTGAATCATATGTTAACGCTATGTGTGACAGCCTCTCTATGGGAACCAGAATTAAAGACAGCGAGAAATTATTTTTAAAGGAAAAAGACTTAACAGTTGATGATGATGGAAAGTTTAAAGAGATAAGCATAAGACCATCTACCTTGAAGAAACTGCTATTTCTCATCGAATACTTTTCTCAAATACATGCGAAAGAATTTAAGCAAGCTGACCGATGGAAAAACTTACAGGCTTTTGAAGAATTACGCAATAAGATTGTACATCATAAAGAAATCAACAATTATAGTATTGATCACAATAAGGCTAGTGAATGTAGAGATTTAGTCGAGGACACAATTAAAGAATTCAATCGCACCTTTACTCGTGTGAGGGTTAAATAGAATTTAATAAGCTTCAATTATAGCGTTAAGCTATCTTGCCTTTGCACTTTTAACTCTTTTTTCGTTTTTTCGCCGATAGAATCGTCTGTTATGCCTATTCTTGGGATTCAACTTGGCGTTACTTACCTCTCTTAAACACTTGTCTTACGTCTTCAAGCTTAGAGCCTGATTTCTATGTTGCTAATGTTTCCTAGTCCTTTCTCGAATGCTCTTCTGATGTGAGAGATTTCCACGGGTTCAAAGCCCATGGCTCTGGCGGCGGTTGCGTATGTGGCAACGACATCTTTTTCTGCAATTATCAGGTCCATTTTGATTGTGTGCCGTTGGTTGGGAAATTTCTAAGCTAATGTTCAAAGCGTTTTCAAGACTTCATATTCTACTTTGTCGCTGAACGGCTTAAGCGCTTTTAGCAGCCCCTTATCTAATGCTGCAACAAAGACCTTTTCCTTAGCTTCATCATACAGCTGGATAACGAGCGCTATAAGTTCTGGATCGCCCTTTTTTAGTGCGTATTCGGGCTTCGCCTCTAGCTTACTCAAGTGCTTCCTAACATTATCGATAACTTTAGAATATTTTCTATAATTCACTGTTTCAACTTGAATGAGTCCTTGCTGAATAGCGGAGTTAATCCTTTCGGCAGAATCCAATATTTTGTTTGCCGACTCTGGGTCTGTTTCTCTCATTTTTTCTGCAAACCATTTTGGTTCGTCAACGACTTCCTTTGCTATCGCTTTCGGGATTATAACATTATAGTTTTCTTTCCTTTTCTGTCGCAAGAAATCTTCCAGTTTCCCTTTTCTATCAAAGAATATGACAATTGATGAATCTACCACAAGATAGCTAGGCATCAAATGCGCCGGCTTCATCAAGAAGTGAGACAAACTCGTAATAGGTTATTCCCAGAGTCGCGGCTGCTTGTCTGAAGGTCATCCTTCCAGCCTTCACCTTAGTTGCAACTTCGTTAAACCTAGTCATGCCCTTATCCCCAAATCTGCCTATGTAGAGATTTGTCATCGTCTTTGCCTCGAACGCCTCCATCAACTTCTCAGGCGAAACCTCAAGCTTGAAGTCCCCCGCAAAATACACTCTCGTGTTACCCTTGGCTTCGCTCTCGACGGCTCTTGCCGCCTCAAGCTCCCGCAGATACTTGTAGACGGTTGGTAGAGGATAGCCTAAATGTTTCCCGACGTCTTCAGCAGTCTCTCCTTTGTGCTTAGCCAAGTGAGCAATTATCTTGGCTTTGTTCGGGTTGCCCAACGCTTTAAGAATTGAAACTGTTTTCTCAGCCATAAAGGTCAGTTAATAAAATATACAATGTAAACTATAAATCCTTCGCAATCAAACGACCCTTACAAAAAGGGTTAACGTTTACCATTGGCTCAACAACCCACCTTGGAATTATTCAACATAAAAAATCCTATGTTGCCAGCGCACACCTTTTTTACCCTTTTTTACCCTTTATTACCCTTTATTACCCAAAATTTCCCGCAACCTAACGCAAAATCAAACCCTAAACCAAAAAAGCAACTTGAAAAAAGCCTTTCAGAAAAGAGGGATGAGGTCAATTTTAGTTAGGTATTTTTGCTAAACAGATTTAGCATAGTGCCAAATCGCCTTTCAAAAAATGAGGTGGAGAGACAAAACTATATTTTTACGAGTTTTGCTCTTTTTTTGAAAAAATAGGCTTCTTTAGGTGAGTGTACATGTATTTCGAATGGCTCTTTTATTCCAGCTTTCCACATCTCGCAGTGTATCTTTGCTGGAGGCAGGTTTGTGATTATGAGGATGTCTATGTCGCTTGAGTAGCTGTGTTCTTTCTCTGCGGTTGAGCCGAACAGGTAGGTTTGTGCTTTCGGGTCGAGTCTAAGGACCGTTTTTTTGATGGTTTCCAAATGCTTTGATAGATTGATGAAATGAAAATCAGCTTCTAAAAAGAATCAAAATTCCAAAAAGAATTAGAATAGCTCCAATTGCTGCTAATAGAATAGCCACTGCTTCAGTATTCCAAGTACTGTTAACATTTGTAATGAATGGGCTTTCTATCGCTTGGTTCATTGAGGATATCGCAATCGCAACGCCGACAAGTAAGAGAACTAAACCGCCAATCAATAGAAACATGGCAAAAATTTTATTATTCATATCTGATGTTTCACCATTGTTTGGACTATTCTAAGTTATCCAGATTTAAGATTTATTATCCATGAATACTTACCTAAATATCACGAGTAACCAAGGATCTAAGATTATAACAATATTCTAAGCTTCTACCTCTACCATGTACCTCAAAGAGGTATGCTCAAATGTTCCTGGTGATAACTGTGCTAGTAAAAAAGGTACTTGTTAATTGCTCAATTGTTCAGAGCTCTAATGTGCGTAATAATTGCCTCAATACATGATTGCTTAAGCTAACTAAGTTAGGAATAAGAAAAAAAGAAGAGGCTAAGAGAAGAAGATACTTTGCCTTAAGTTTTTGATTTGTTGCTTGCTGCGCCAGCTGGCATTCCAGGAGGCAAATCAGGGAAGTTCGAGCTGACTCTTTGTTCTGCAACGGTTGCTGCTTCAGCAAGGATTTTTTCTGCGTCTTCGTTTACGGAGTTGAAGTTTAGTGACATTCCACTGCTTGTTCCTGCTTCAAACATTAAACCGCTCAGCATGTTGCCGATGTCGCCCAGTTCGTTTTCGGCTTCAGGCAAAACACCGCATAATCCAGTGCTGACGCTGCGTAGTACTCCGATGCATGGTCCCAGTGCGGAAATGACGTCTCCTAGCTCGGTTACTGTCTTTATGCGCAGCGATACTTGGTCTAATGCAAGTCTTGCGTTCATGACAAGTTTTGACATTTTGCGTACTTCAGCTAGTTCGGTAGCGTAAATGTTAGCGTGTGCCGTATCATGTTGAGTATAAGCGTTTACTAATTTAGCGAATAGAGCCCTGTCTTTCTCTGTGAAGCGTTCATTTGCCTGGTCAAGCTTGTTAATTTGCAAGTCAAGTTTTCTGACGGCTAAGTCTAAGGCTGTCTTTAGTGGTGGCGGCGGCGTAATTGTGTTGTGTAATGCGCTACTGAATGATTCTTCTTCTCTTTTTGGTTCCCATTTTTTAGCGAAATTTTCAGACATGTTAACATCTTCTTGAATGATGATGCAACATAATGGGGATTTAATTGTTGCTAACATGCACGTATATATGTTCAAAATAACGGCGCGTTTTTCACTTGAAAGTGCCAAAAATGTATGCTAACAACCCAAAAATGAACCATAAAAGAACCATGTTTTTTATTCGCCTAGAATTGTCACGCGAATAATCCTTAAGCAAAAGCGCTGAAGAGGCTACAAGCCCGCAGTCAGTAACCAGAACAAACGGCACAAACCAGATTGATACCAAACCTAAAAGCCAAGTAACAGGCGTCAAAGCTACTGCAGTGATGTAAAAAACTGCGGCTGCAATGGCAGCTTTTTTTCACCATTGCGCACAGCTAAAGTTTTCACGCTTTCTGCGCTGTCGCCTTTAACATCAACAATTCCCTTAGTGATTTCTCTGCCTGTGTTTGATAGAACCCACAGTCGAAAGCACAACAACTAAAGGTTTAATATTTGACGTCACCATTGCATTTCCACTTTTTGCCTATTTGCAAGGTTTTATAAGTAAGTTGGTGACAAAAAGGGCTCTGTTGAGCGATAGCATTTACGCTTCTTGCTCAATAAAAATAAAAATTGTCTTCAGCTGTCATCTATTCGAAGAGATAATCAACGGAAAGAACTAATGACTAAAGTAGTCGCTTACAACCTTAACATTCTTGTTAGAATAACGATTTAGAAACTAACCCGCTTGTTCCCATAGTTTGTTGAAATAAGTCTGGACTGCCGCTATGAGGGAGGGACTATCCGTCCACAGCATAGGAGAGTCACCTACGAGTTTTTCAGGCGACGAGTAGACAAGCAGTTCTTTTTTATCGTATATACCAATTATCGCTGGTAGCGAAGATGAAACAAACTTGATCTCGAAATTCTGAGACGCAATGGAATGTTTATAGATTTCCTGAACGGATTGTTCCTCAGGAAGTTTCTCTGCCACAATTCGGATTTTTACATGTCTTTCTAGCGCTTGAATGTTTTGCTCTTTGAAAAGGGAGCTGGCGTAACCGACATTTGCCCATAAACCATTGATAAGGTCGCATGACTCTTTTGTTCCATCCACCACCATTCTTGACTTTCTTATGATAGCTTCCTTCCCGCTTGTAATAACAAAGTGAACCTTCTTTCCTTCATGTGGGCTTTCCACTTGACTGTTTGCGAAGTTCTTGAGCAGCATGTTTGCCTTCTGCTCAAGCTCCAAAGATGCCTTTTCTCTACGTTCAAGCAGAAACGTAACAGCATCGTTTATGGGAACTGACCCAAACTCTGTTGGATTGACGAGCAATTTTTCTACTAAACCTAGACTTTGCAGTTCAGCAGCGACTCGCTGGGCTTCTTGCCGAGCTATATTTGTCTTTTCTGCAATCTTTTTAACTGTACTATTACCCGTTTTAACTAAGGTGAGGTAAACCTTTGCCTGGAGAAATGTGAGCCCAAATCCTCTAAGAGTCTGAACATCTTCACCCTGAAGCATCATCCCCCTCCCCAATATGCCCCATATTGCCTATATACATTTAAGGCTGGTGCAGTTTTAAATTTTTCTGAAAGCAAGGGGCTTTCTTGCCACTTTTTAAATGCAATAACCTACAATTCGATGCTTACAAGAATAAAGGAGAAAAAAAGAAAATGTCTATCAACTTCATTAGAAAGAATGCTAAAATTCATGGAAAACAGACACTATTTTCAATTGCTTTGATTCTGCTGTTGACAGTTTCCGGAATAATGGCGGCTATTCCAACTTCAAAAGCGCAGACTGCAGCTTCTCCTCTTCCGACGAATGCCTTTATTGCTCTTTCGCCAAGCCCTGCAGGAATCAATCAGCAGGTAACCATAGAGATGTGGTTAGGGCAGCCCAATCCGACTGCAACTGGTTTAATTGGTGGTAGATGGGCAGGTTTTACAATAGCGGTCACAAAGCCTGACGGAACCACTCTAACGCTAGGGCCTTTCACAGCTAATGATGCTTCATTCGCGGTCACAACCTACACTCCTAATCAACTCGGCAACTACACCTTTAAGTTCACTTTTCCAGGACAGCACGTAACTGGAATCAGTCCACTAACGATGGCACCGGTTGACAGTTATTATGCAGCAAGCAGTTCCACGGCAATCCTTACGGTGCAACAGCAAGCAGCAACAACAACGCCTCAAGCTCCGCTTCCAACAACCTACTGGACTCGCCCGATAAATTCTCAAAATCAAGCATGGTACACAATTTCAGGAAATTGGCTGGCATTAGGTGCATCCACTTTTGGATCAACAAATTACAACGCGACTGGAAACTTTAACGCGTGGACTACCGCGCCTAATAGTGCTCATATAATGTGGACTAAGCCATTGGAGGCTGGAGGCTTAATCGGAGGAGAGTTCGGCGGAACCGGTACAAGTAACTACTTTACTGGAAAGACATATCAAACAGAGTTCCAACCACCAATAATCATCAATGGCGTACTCTATTATAATGCTCCTACGAATCCCAGAGAAGGATTTTATGCTGTAGATTTGCGTACGGGACAAACGTTATGGTGGCAAAACAGCACTGAACCAGTGTACCAACCTATGGGCGGTTTAGTGACAGGTTGGGCTTATCCAGGGATTTCGATAGGTCAAGTGTATAACTATCTGTCGCCTAACATGGAAGGAGGCTTTCCCTACTTGTGGTTTACTGGCACAACTACGTGGGATATGTATGACGCTAACACAGGAAACCGGATATTACAAGTTGCAAATGCAATAACCGGCGGCACAACTGTCGAAGGACCTAGTGGTGAACTGCTGGACTATATCATTGGGACTAATTGGATAGCTATGTGGAACTCGTCTCTTTGCATCGGAACGTTCGGACGCTATACCCCGCCGATCCCACTGTTTAGTTCAAACTCTTGGGTCTGGAGTCCGCCAATTGGAGCGATTCTTAACTGGAATACAGGAGTACAATGGAACGTTACGGTTCAAACTTACCCAGGTGAGGCAATAGCAGACGTCAATTCAGGAATAGTACTTGCAAGCACATTGTCGGGAGTATTTAGCTATTTTGCGCCACAGAGCTCTACAACAGAAATAGGTTATAGCGCAACAACAGGGCAACAACTATGGATTCAAAAAGTAACACTGCCATCTGGACCCACAACAGGATTCGACTACAGTCTGGGACCAATGGCTGACGGCATATTCACAGCATACGACTCCTTAAGTGAGCAGTGGTACGCCTATAATGCTAACACTGGCGCTAAGCTGTGGGGTCCAACTGCATCGGATACTGATCCTTGGGGTTCAGAAGGATCCGCGTCGTCATCCCAAATTGCTTATGGAATCCTATATGGATTTGCCGCGGATGGGGTTCACGCCTTTAATCTCACAACTGGCCAGAAATTGTGGGATTTTAAAGGAATTAGTAGTGGAGTGGATTTCCCCGGTTTCAGTTACTATCCGTTTGAAGGCACTTCTATGACCGTTGCTGACGGAAAAATCTACTTGCAAACTGGTGACACTCATGGTGACCCCGTGTTCAGAGGAGCACAACTTTACTGTGTAAACGCTACTTCTGGAACTGAACTCTGGAGCATAACTTCATTTTACGAAGGCATTACGCCCGTTTCAGATGGCATCCTCATGGCTCTAAACGGCTACGACAACCAGATATATGCCTATGGCATGGGACCAAGCAAAACAACTGTTACAGCACCTCAAGTTGGCGTTACAACTGCTACACCAGTGACGATAACGGGTTCAGTAATGGACATCTCTGCGGGCTCACAACAAAACGCAGTAGCAGCAAACTTCCCCAACGGCTTACCATGCGTATCTGACGCAAGCATGACTCAGTTTATGGAATACGTTTACGAACAGCAACCAATGCCAACAAACACGACCGGCGTCCAAGTTACCCTAACAGCCATTGACCCCAACCACAACTTTATCACCCTTGGTACAACTACAACCGACACCTCCGGCAACTACGGCTTCTCATGGACGCCTCCATCAGTCCCAGGAACCTACCATATCACAGCCACATTCAGCGGAACCAATTCCTACTATGGCTCAACCTCAACAACTTACTGCACTGTACAACAAGCATCGGCAACACCAGCGCCAACAGCTGCACCTGTAACAGGCCTAGCAACAATGTCAGCCCTAACTATTGGGATCGTTGCTGCAATAGTTGTGATAATCATAATCGGCGTTATACTGGCAATGCTGATGCTCAGAAAACGACCATAGGTAAGGGAATGAACCCCTTTACTTTCCCCTTTTTTAGTCTTAAAAAACAATCAAAATCAAAGGCATAAGAGAAAATACAGAGAAGAAAGAGTAGATGGGGCTGAGAAGGCTCTGGTTAAATTCACGAAAAGCAATAGCCTTTAGCAAGCTTCATTCTTTTCTCCTTAAAAGTGTTCCAGAGCCTCAGCAAACCCTAAATGCTCTAAGATACCACCGCATCCTTCATTGCCCATTTTTTAGAAAACATGCTTAATCTTTTCAAGTGGCGCTGAAGGGGATTCAAACCCCAATTTAATAGTAAATGGCAGTTAAAAATTGGTTTCAATTTAGATAAGATATTAGCGTATGTCTATGCTTCAATTTCTCGATCCTGCCTGTTTGAGTTTTCGAGTTAGGATTGGATGCAATAGATAGTTTATGGAAGGATAAGGCTTCTAAATAGAACTTATGATGCAGTTGCTATTCAAAATGATTCGTCAATACAGAACTTCAAATAGACAGAAACAAAACTGCAAAAAAGTTAACATGGAAAAAGAAAAGTTATAGTGGGGGAGGCGGTGGAGGCTCGCGCGCTTTTCCTTTTATCACTGCGATGACAGCTATGACAATAGCTATTAAGCTGAGAAATACGGCAATGTAAGAGGCAGTCATGTCAGCCGATTGCCCTGTTGCTCCTGTAGCACCAGTTGCTCCTGTTGTTCCTGTGGCACCAGTTGCTCCTGTTGCTCCTGCAGCGCCAGTTGTTCCTGTGGCACCAGTTGCTCCTGTTGCTCCTGTTTTTCCGATGAGGTTGGGTACTGCGTAGTTTATGACTGTAGCAGCAAGCTTGCTTGTTAACCCTACTGCGGTAATGTTGTAGTTTCCTCCTGCTATGCTTGTTGGGATTATTTCTGTTCCATTGATTGAGTCGGTGGAATCTGCTGTGAGATTGTTGAATTTGAATACGATTGCAGTTTTATTGTACAGCGTCAGGTTTACGATTTCGCCAGGTGTGAATCCTGTTCCTTTGACTTGGAATACGTTGCTGTTGTTAGGAGTTGCCGTTAGCGTTGTAGTCGTTGCGTTAGCTATGGCTGTGAGGCATAGAAGTAGAGTTACTATGATTGCTATTAGAACGATGGTTTTCATTTGTTCACCTCCATCCTTTTAATTATCAATATTGCAATATTAAGGGAGATATTAAGCGTTCTTAAGTAAACATTTCCCAAGTTTAGTTCCAATTTTCCCAACACCACGATTTGACCCTACTCAAGCTAAATTTTAGGAACATAGTTATACTTACAATTAACGGTTCCAAAACAGTAAACATTAACTCAATTTCGGGGCAAGCCAGCTTCCCAGCTTCCCGCAATAAAATTTTTTCATTGATTCTTCTCAAGACATGTCCGTTTATTGACACTTACTTTGTTGAGCCTTGCAAAACACACTATGCTTTGTAAAACCCTCTAAAACACATTGTACTTGATTCGTTTATGCCCAAGCAATTTTTCCACTTAAGAACATTACCGTTAACATTAAGCAAAATTAAAGTACTACGGCACAAGCTTATTTTGTTAACAAAAGTCTCCCCCTATGGTGAATTAAAATGGAAAATTTCTCGAACGAAGCATATTATCTGTTTTTCTCTGCACTGGCAAATAGAACGCGTCTGGCCATAATTGATGTTCTAAAAGAAGGCCCCAAAAACATTTCAGGAGTTTCAGATGCTCTGGAACAAGATGAAAGCGCAGTCGCTTATAACCTTAAACGGCTAGAACATTACGCAATAGTGCGCTCAGAGGGTTCCGGAAAAGAGAAGCTGTACTCTTTGAACAGGGAAATTGTTGAGCCACTTTCTGAGCTTCTAGCTTTTCACACGAACAAATATTGCCCCAGTCTCAAGAATTGTATACCTCCAGAAAAACTCAAGGAGTATATGAAAAAAGAAGCTGCAAAGGAGACATTTATAGAACACGCATGATTTTGTTTTGACATCCAAGTTCTTAAACGAATTCGTTAAAAAAAGGCAAAATTGAACCGTTGAAACCTCAATATGAAAAAAAAGATGAATCTTTTGAGGGGGTTAATGCATGAAAAGAATCAGAATCCAACAACAACGAAAAACCGTTAATTATCAACAAATTCTGAAAACTTTAGACCATAAACATTCAGAATAAAAAGTCTTTTAAGATAAAACCAAACAACTAAAACTGGATTGGTTTGTCAGCTATTAATCCAGATTTCGAAAGCTTGAGAACAGCATTAATTAACAGCTATAGTTCGCAAACTACCAATCATGTTGGCTATGTATTAGCCTTAACAGTTGGTATTTTTGTATTGATTTCCAGCAAAGATTTCAGAGAATTATATAACAACCACAGAATATGGTTTTTATTGGTTTTAAGTTTGCCAATTAGCTTAATCGAATATTTTGCGTCAAAAATAATATTTTGGGCATGGATGAACACCACAGTCTTGACAGTTACAGAAAAAGAAGCCCTTTCCAGCGCGGTCGCGAATAATACTACAGTCATTTTCGGGATTCAAATATATTTAACAGATATTTTTAAGAACATTCATGAGTTCTCCATATACGGAATATCCAGTACCCTTTATCGGTTAGACCAGCAAGTGTGGTTTGGGTTATCATTCATCTTGCTTTTTGCTTTAACATTTTCGCTCATATACATATTCTTCGGATTTTGGTCTGAATATTATTATGCCAAAAGTCGCAAGTGGTTATATTATGATGCCAAAATTCACAAGTGGTACGAGTGGCGCGTGCGCTATTGTGTCAAATGTAGCAGGTTGTACATGTGGCTTCTTAATCATGTCAAAAATCAGTGGCTCATAAATGCATTCAAAAAAAGAGGTATACAAATAGGAATATTCGTTTTCGCTATGTGTGGTTTGATATTGGTTCTCTTAACTCTTTTTTAGGTACTATCAAAAAAACATCAAAACCCCAAAATCAATAGTGTCATTAAAAAATTTTAGGACATAATATAAGAAGGGTGAGCTTCGGCAGTCAGGGATTGCGTTTATATAAACGGTAGGGAGGTAGTTTTGGCTTATTTTGGTGTTAAGCCGTTACTTAATTGTTATTCATAAATGTTAAAACCTTTTGTTTTGAAATCTTAAAGTTTTAATTGCTGTTAGCTATTATCTAAGTAGTGAAAGCCAATGATACGGTTAAAACATCGAAATCTCTGAGAATCAAGGCGATTCAAGCTAAGAAGCCACGAGTAGCATGAGGCTCGGATGCGTACATACGCCTTTTTCAGCAAACTGTTTTTTGGAAATAAATTTATCAAAAAATTTTCCGAGATTTTTAACGGTTCTTCAATCATTTTTGAAATTGATTTTGGAATAGTTTTTGAATCGGTTTTGGATTTGTTCTTCATCAAGTCTCTTGAGAAGGTTAAAACAAATTTACATAATTCCTTAACTATACCTCTGTTAAAAATCGGCAATTTATCAAAAGTCAAAAAACAAAAGGGGTATGAGCTATTTAGTTAACATTACATAAAGGCTTTCAAAGGTGATTTGTCTGAACCATTCGAGTGTTTTCATTTTATCAAAAAAATAAAAGTCTTTCGTGCCATCTTTATTCCTAATTACATCCCCGAAAATCCCATTTCGAATTGGTTCAGGTTTTAAATGTTCAGTTCCTTCATGAATATAAACACTTCTTAACTGTCTATATATGAATTCAAGTGCTTTGCCAAATGGTGCGGTAATTTCAGGTACTTTGCCATTAGGATAATATTTTATTGGGGAAGTCCTAAGATTGGAAGGGCAATACCGCAAATAAAATTCTTTGAATCTTTTTAAAGAAGTTTTTTCAAGTTGTAGGGCTTCAGCACAAGAGCATAATAAAGCTATTTCTAAATCTGGATTAGATTCTTCATATTTAATGGCTTCTTGAAATTGTTGAACCGCTCTGGCAAAATTCCATTTATCTGTCCCTAATGTCTTCAGATTAATCTTATTCTGAAAATCATTAAAACTAAGTCTTTGGCTAAATGAGGAATAGGCTTCTTTCAAAACCGTATCTTCATTTGACAATATTTTCCCTCAGTTCTACTAATCTAAGCTATGCAGATTAAGACTTATTATTCTTCAATTCCTAAATCTTTTTTTGCTTGTCTCTCAAAACTTCTCACAAACTCTTCCCTATCCTTCTCCCCTAACCATTTCTCTTTTCCCGTAGTAAGACCTTCTAAAGACCTTGCTGATTGAGTGTTTATTATCAACCACTCAATGTAACCTCGTTCTTTTTCAGGGGTTAAAGTTCCGTTACCTTTCTCTTTTTTATAATCCCTTATCAGTCTTATTCTGTTATTGCGAATTTGCAGTCGTTTATTTTCTCCATTACTGCTCACAGTTACCCTCAGTTCTTCTATTCTTCGCTATACAGATTTAAGACTTTTCGTGCTTTCAAAAAATAAAAGGGTATGGGCTAAAATCTTATATCTGAAAAGGGATATATAGAGAACCTTAGTGATTGAAATGAGTGAACCAAAGAAAGTTGTTAGAAATACGCCAGCGATTGTTTTGGGAATAATTTGCATACTCCTTGCTGTTGGCATGGTTAGTGTATATGTCTATCAAAACAACATGTACAATGCACTAAAATCTTCTTCAAGTTCTTCAAGTTCTTCACTAAACGCTCAAATTACCAACCTAAAAACATGGTTAAGTGGAAATGAGACAGCACTTGCAACCGCAAACGCTCAGATCACCACATTAACGAGTCAACTTGCAAACGCAAATGCCATAAACAGCCTTCAAGATTCTACAGTTGTGGCAAATGACAAGACTGTAAGTCAAGGAAACGGTGCATACTCTGACTTTAGTCTATCAGCAAGTTATGCTGGATACGTTTCTGTTGATGTTCAAAGTTCAACCGTTGCTGGCACTTGGGTTGAGATAAGCTACTCTTCTAATGGAGTCAGTTATAGCCAAGCTTATACGGGAAATCAGGCAATAAATGTAGGTTCTTCGGCAGTATTCCCAGTATTACCGTCTTCAAGTATAACAATTGGAGTCGGAAACGGGCTTAGTTTTCTTAGTAGCGGGGCAACTGAAACAGTAACGATAACATACTATTACTAATATTTTCCCTTTTTTCTTTGTTTTTCTTTTTTGCGATGTGCAGCCTATTTTTTACGCTATGCAGATTTAAGTTTTTGCCAAAAAGTCAAAAAACAAAAAGGGGCGAGTTGTTTTGTCTATAAATTATGTTCCGTCGTTAACACAGAAGTGATTTTGGCATACTTTGAACCATGCGTATGAATAATCTTGAAATTGCAATCTATTTGTTCTTTCTCGGTACTATCATATTCTTGGATAAATTGCACTTGAAAATAACTCGAATCATGCGCCTCAAGCCATATGCTTTTTTCGATTTTTGCACTTAACCCTACCGATGGCACTCGAAAGAAGTCTTGCTTTTTTAAAATATAGTCTTTTGAATCAACTCTAAATGATAAGATTATATCGTTTATTCTTGTTCCTCTATCCCCTAAGTTGCTGACATGAAATTTAGCCCAGAAATTAATGTGAGTTTTTTCGGATGGGTTATGTGTGAAGTTATGTGAACTTTCTACTTTTTCTATTTTCAGGTTTGGCTTCTCTTTTCTGTATATCCTTATAAGAGCAATAATCCCTGTTGCTGTGCCAATAGAACCAGTGATTACACCAATTACGCCGATATACTCACTCATTCTGATTCACTGTTTTTACTATTCTGGATTAGTTTTTCGGTTCAGCTATTGTTTTTGCTCACTATTGTTTTTTTTAGGATTCTTGAGCAGAAATAATGCATCTCTAATAGATTCTCTTACGTCATAAATCGCTTTCCGTGTATTCTTAATATCTTGTTCTCTTAAACTGCTTAATGCCTTGCCCGAACACTTATATCCCCATGTGAGACTTGCCTCTGGAGTATCATAGTTGGGATGTCTTTCTTTCTTTGCCATGTTTAAGCTATTTCTACGCTATACAGATTTAAGACTTATCATCTATGAAAACTTCATAAAATCTTAAATGAACGCCCTCCTTATCTGGAAGGATACCCGCACTTTTGACGTAATTTTCATCCAATAATGCGCCTATCGAGAGAGGATACCGCATATTTGCTAGAGAAATTCATCAACAAATAGCCTACCCCTCCCTCCTGTACCCTGAAAATTTTGACTTTCACCTACACAATAACAGGCGATAAAGCCTTTATCGTGCACAAACGCAAAGATGCCCACCGCCCTCCCTATACCTATAGCTGAAAAAACACCGCTGGAAACTTGTTTGTCTGCAGGTTCAACGATTTAAAATTGAGCATAGCCCAATAATTGTACGATAATACAGCAATTGTAAGTTTCAAAAAGTTGTGGATAAAAAAGAATTATTTGGGTATCAAAATTATTTTGTTCGACAGAACTCTTCCATCGTTGACATTAAAGAAGGAACCGCGTATATTACGTCCCTATCGTTTAACATGCCTACGAGGCTGCCGTTTTTGTCAACGATTGGTAAGTGCTTGATTCGCCATTCTTTCATCAGTTTAGCTGCTTCTTCAACGGTTGCTGTCTCCTCAATTGTCACCAGTGGGTTTGTGTAGACCATTCTTGCTATTATTGTACTCAGGGGTACGCCATGTTCAACTGCTCTTACCAGAACATCTTTGACTGTTATGATTCCTGTCGGTTTTCCGCTTTGCTCAACAAGTATTGCATCTTTGTCGAACTTGTTCATTAACGCAACTACTTCTTTTACTGACGTATCATTGCGCACAGTTTTAACATCTTTTGACATTATATCTCTTACGAGAACATTGCTTGCCATTCAAATTTCACCTTAACGTCTAAGACAAAAGCCCTTGTCATTTATCAATTTTTTGTTTATCGCACGCCGCTAATAGTGCAAAACTTAAAGCCTCGTTTCCCATCATTATTTTTTAGAAGGCGGCTAGCTTTTTGAGCGATAATTCCAAAGAAATTGAGCGGTTCGACGCAAGGTTAAATACAGCTAAAAATTACGCTGAAGTCTGGCAAATAGTAAAGGACACAATACAGTTTTCTTTAGGCAAAAGAAGAGATAGCATGATGCTGTTTTTGGACGATTTGCCTCTGCAACTTGGCGCCTATTACCCGATAGGAACCAACAACATCGTCTTAAACCGCTCGTTGATTGAAATCGTTGAAGCATCCGTAAGCTCTAAGCCGACGGTTAATGCTTTGGTTTACAATCTCTTATTGCATGAGTATTTACATGTACTGGGCGAATATTCCGAGGTTGAAGTAAGACGCATGGTTGTTGAAGTTGCGAAGAAATGCTTTGGAGAACAACACATTGCAACAGTGGTTGCATGTAAAAGCCCTTGGGTTCTGCTAAAGGATATTCCTCTTGGACCATTCAATGCGCCCAAACGTGTAATGGAGATTGTGAAAGATTTTGAAATAACAGGCAAATACATTGTTTAAAACATCAATCAGATTTCTGCGTTTGCACTTTGATTAGAAAAAAATTGAGGGTTGTCAGTAGTTTTCAACCCAAACTTCAAAATAGTCTTTCGGATGAGCGCATACAGGACATTTGCCTGGTGCTTCTTTTCCTTCAAAGACGTAACCGCAGTTTCTGCATTTCCATTTGATCGGCTGATCCTTCTTGAACACTTTGCTTTGCTGCACGCTTTCAAGCAACTTATTGTACCTTCGTTCATGGTAGGCTTCTACTTTTGCAATCATCCGGAACGTCGCTGCAACATCTGGAAAACCTTCCTGTTGAGCTACATCTCCAAAATTAGGGTAAAGTGTGCCCCACTCGAGTTTTTCTCCTTCAGCTGCAGCCTTAAGATTCTCAGCGGTTGATGCAATTACGCCAGCAGGGTAAGAAGCTTTGATTTCAACCACGCCACCCTTGAGATGCTTAAAGAATAATTCCGCATGCTCCTTCTCATTGCCTGAAGTCTCCTCGAAAATGCCGCCAATTTGCTCGTATCCTTCTTTTTTGGCTATGCTGGCAAAGAATGTGTATCTGGTTCGTGCTTGTGACTCGCCTGCAAACGCTGCTAAGAGGTTTTTTTCTGTTTGACTACCATTAAAATTCATGCTTATAACTCCTGATAAAATAAGTTTGCAAACCGAAAATAAAAGCGTTCCCTACTCAAATTAAAACAACATCTATACGCTTTTATCTCGCTTACACTAAATTGTTCTTGCCGGATGATGAGAAGGCATTAGCTTGACATTAATGGATGAAAGTTCAGAGTTACTCAGACGGCAAAGGTGAATAACTTTATTTGGGCACATAGACGCTCATAATGTGAGTATAGGCAGAAGCAGTTTCTGCGCGCCATGCACACGAGCGCAAAGCAAATACTCCAGCCAAAATTTCAAGGAAGTTTGGAGTTCAGCGATAGTTATCATTCTTCCAGCCAAAAATTAAAGCGTACGCTTCCTAAAACAATATCTTGGTAGTTTCTATTAAGCCAAAGTACGTGCGTTCGCTTAGGAGAGTTGTTTTCCGCAGTTTTTGCAGAAAATAGCTTCGCTTTTATTCTTGGTTCCGCAATTAGCGCAGAATTTCTCCGTAGGACCAGCTTCTGCTGTAATCCCTCCAGTTAAGTTCCTCCGCATTTCTGACAATAAGCAGAATCCTTATCATTTTTAAATCCACAGTATCCGCAGTAAACGATAGGTGACGCTTCCACTGGAGGATGCACAGGAATGTTTTCGCTGGTTACTGTCTTTGTAGTTTCTGGATGAACCTCAGTCGCGGTAGGAGCTGCTGTCTTAGCGCGCACGCTTGGGAGATTACCCGCCAGCATTATGAGCATACCGCCCACCACTGCAAGAAAGCTCCAGAGAATCCCAAACAAGGAAGAGAATGATGTTACTATGATGGCGATCCATCCGATGATAAACACTAAGAAGCCATTGAGTGCGCGCGTCAGCCCGTTGCTAAATTGGTCTAAAATGGTTTTTATCCTTCTTTCGCTATTATAGGTCTATTATGGACTCTTTTGATAGGCGAATTTTAGCTTTGTTGAAAAATGGTGAATCGATGGAGTTT
>JBEKKX010000042.1:0-18754 GCA_050010515.1 Bathyarchaeia archaeon | reverse complement strand
AAGATTGAAGCTTTCCACAAAGCGTACGAGCTGGAGTCTCACCTGTTCAAGGAACATTGGAGCTTCATACGCTACTACAACTACACTAGACCGCATGAGGGAATAGGCTATTTAACTCCAGCGGAAATATACCTCAAAGACAAAGTGTAGCCCATTTTCTAGATAGAACAATTACACATTTAGCTAATAAATAAATTGTCCTATCTAAACCAAAAAACATGCTCTTAAAATAAATTATATGAGAATTGGATAAATTTAGAGTCAAGCGGCGCTTCACAATAGATGAGTTATTGCTTAACTAACTAAAATAGAGAGTTCTAACAAAGGATCACAGTAGAAGACAACGTCTTAGCTGTATTCTCTGAACGTGTAATTGCATTTGGTGCAGCGGAGAAACTGGGTTGAAGATTCATCTGCTCCACGTGTTTGGACCTGCCAAACATAAGCCGTGTTGTTCCCGCATCTTGGGCACTCAATCCGCACAGTTGGCAATGTATTCAATTTCTGCTCTTCTTTACCAATAACGGCTACAAACTGCTGAGGATTATGCTGAATAACCTTCGACGCCACTTTTGGCTCAACTTTTTCGCCAGCTTCGGGCTTTTTATAACCACATTTTGGGCACGCAAGAACTAAAGAAGCATCTTTACCATTCTTGGATTTCTTTGGTTCAAGACGTGAACCGCATTTAGGGCAAAATTCCATAGTCCGTTATCCACTATCCGTTTTTGATTCCCTTAGCATTGTGACTTTTAAACCTTTTCCAACTCGGGCCAAATTCAAGGACTGATGCCAGAGGCAATAAGATGTGCAACCCGCAAAGGCTCGGGAAAACTGCTTCTTATCGACGTCAATTCAACAATTTCTCGGGCATCAACCAATGAAATTCCAGCTATCCCCATGTAAATCTGCTTGCGGCGGGAACAGACTTCATGGATCTCTCCTGCCTCGAGAATCATTCTCCAACGCTCTTCACTTTTAGGCAAATTATTAAGCGCCTTGCGAATGGCTTCTAAATCAGGTTTATCACGCGTTAAGGCAATAACTGGAAGCTTTGTTGCCAAATTTAGCCTTTTGATATTCACCACGTTAAAACCAGCAAACGTTATTCCGTTTAACATTACTAAACGTAACTGTTTACAATGAGGCGAACTGTTAATCATGGAAGCTATCCGTTCAGTAGCGTCAAAGCCATCAATTGCAATTTGAGTATGCATCACTCCATCAAGCCAGCAACTTCCCCTGAAAACAACACCAACAACAATCACAACACCCTCGGTATGCGGAACAAATTTTCCGTCGTCCACACCAAGCACGCGGATTTCAGATTTTATCACTCGAAAGCCTTTAACTGCCAAACCTTTCCCCTGAAAGCTATAAGGCATATTTTAGCTTTTAAATGAAACCTCATAAGCTACTTGACCTTTTTGAATGAATATTAAAAACTAAGGCTAAAAGTTAAAACAAAAGAGAACTAAACTTTTAGAACACGATCTAACTCTTTGCTAAAAGCGTCATTTGCTTCTCGAACTTTCTCAACAGCCTTAATCAACGCGTCTTCAGGCTTAGCATTCCCTTTCATTCTAACGTAAATAATGGGGTTTGATGCCAAAGGATGCGGGACATCGTAACCTGCAAAATCCACCGTTTTATCCTCTAAAAGCCTCTTTTGTAACAGGTTACATAAGCCGTGAGTGCCGCCTTCAATTTCTATTTTAAGCTCATTATCCGATTTTTTTAGCACATTAATTTTCACTTGTCAGTTCCCCTTTTTTTGCTATATCGGCTCTTTTCCATAATCGGGTGCGATTTTACGATTTTCTGTATTGCCGCATTTTGGACAATGCAGTTCGTACCGTTGAGGTTCCAGCAAATTGCCGCATCGAGAACAGAAAGCATACACTATGCCTAAGTTCTTGTCGTTGGTTGACAGATGGAAGATGCGGTTTTTTCCACTGATCACTTTAGCTCTGACAATGTCGCCGGGCTTGCATACATCATTCATTGAATCGATATACCTGTCGGAAACATCGGAAATGTGCAAGATGCCGCTAAATTCGCCTGAGAGCCTTTTGTTTTCTATTTTAAAGATTCTTACCAAAACATTATCAGACTGGGCATTACCAATTTGCCCCACAACCGTGCTTGAAACTTTCGGGACGAGTTCACCGTTGACTAGTGGGTAAACAGAAACACGTTTGTTTAGCAAGTCGAGCAATGCACGACCAACAATTTTGGAGTAGATAACGCCGTCTTTAACGTATGTTCCGGAGTCTGGAATAAACTCTTCAATAACGCCTAAGCGTTCTCCAGGCACCACTAAATGACCGCTTTTTTGTTCAGGTGGTTTTAGGCTCATGATAGTTCCCTTTTATGTTAAATAAGCTAAACAGTCGCTGATTGATAAATGCATATGCTTAGTTTCCAGTCGCATCAATAAACCTTTTGATTAATACAATAAATCCGCAAGAGAGCTACAAGGCATCTAAAAAAAACGGCTTAACGATTCTGGGAGGAGCTTTGCGCCCAAGAACCTGCCCATCGTATGCTCTTCAGTGTATCTGCAAAGTGTATCGACAAAACGTATCGACATTTACCCTCCCGGTAGACACCTATGCGCACATACGTACATTAAAGCTAACCCACTTGCGAATCTACTGTAATAAACAAAATTAATTCCAGACCCAAAGGGCCTAAAAATTTATTCAACGCTTACTTTTTCGATAACATATAAGTCAACGACAAATTCATGCTTAATTTTTGTGTGAAAATCAAACATTCGGGGAATAGTCATGAGCATAGCATAAACTGCCTTAACAACGCCATTATGTTGCGTCACTAACCTTTCTAAAAAGGGAGAAGGCGAAACCTGCAAAAACTCATTGTTTGCTTTAAGCTGCTTGATTAATTGCTTATCGGTTTCTGGATGGTTATGAAGAGAGTAAACGCAATTCCCAACGTCCAACGCCTTTACTAAAAACGCTCTGTCAGCCTCCCTTGTTTGCACCCCAAAAGGCGGATTCTGCAAAACAGTATCAAACCTGCCCATGATAGCACTTATGTCGCCAATAACCCACTGAACGTTACCAGCTAAACCCACTTTCAAAGAGTTTTCAACGGCAGTTTTAATGGCTAACCTATCAACATCAACTCCCACAACGTTGTCAGCGCCAAGGTAAGAGGCGCCTAAAGCGAGCCTACCTGTTCCGCAGCCTAAATCCAGCACTGTTTTGCCAATAATGTTGTTGTTCGCATAGGTAGCGATGTACAGCATGGTTGATGCAATCGATGGGGAAATAGTGTACTGTTCAAGTTGCGCTTGAGGAGAAGGCTGAAGAGCAATTTTTGAGAGAAACATCTCTAAATCTAATTTTCGAATAATCCTTTTTTGAGCATATTCTCCCATAAAGATTCGCCAGAAGCCACCATGAACTCGTTAATAGTTAGCACAGGCTTTGAAAACTTTCCTGAAGCATCAAGAGAAATGCGAGGGCATGCCGTGTTGACGTATGCATCGATAGATGGAAACTCGAGGAGTACTTCAGGAGTAATTTCCCTAACAGCTAACAGATAAGCTGCTTTCCCATGTTTCTCTGCTAACGCCTTGACGCTTAGGGCTTGGTCTAACCGTTTTTGTCCCGGTTTCAAACCAAAAAGAACCCCGAAAGCTTTAGCGCCTTGCGCTTCTTCAATGCATGCCCAACGTTTTTTGAGTATCTTTTGGGCTTCATCATTAATTGCGAAAGCCCTATTATCATATGGGTCAGCTATGAAGGTTGGTTTAGAAGTGCTTAAAGCGATGCCTAAAGCGTGGAACATTCCGCCGCCAACAAAAAGGAAAGCTTCTACCTCGTCGACGATTGATTTCACGTTGCTGTAATTGCAGCCGATAACTTGCCCAGCATAACCCATTTGCCCACTGTCGCCGATTATTACTGTTTTCCCAGCCCTGATTAAAATTTCTCTCGCCTGATTTAGCGCTTGCAAATGCTGCACTGAAGTGGCTAAACCAATCTTACCGTACTTGCTCAAAAGCGGTAAAGATTTTTTGACAGCCTTCTCAACTGTTACTGTTGCTCTTGCTTCAACATAGATTGTTGGAGTCTGCTCATGCTTTACAAGTTTTGAGTGCCCAAAATGCACTATCAAATCTACGCCTAAACTTTCTGCTTCATTAACCGCTATATCGCAGGCACCGTAGCAGGGGTCAGCGGAAATTATTGGAAGCGCACCGCTCTTTTCGATAATTTTAGCTAAGCGTGGACCTTCAGGTTTTAATCCTTCGGGCAGTTGCAGTAGAACACGTTTGGCGCCAAGTTTGGTTATCTCTTGCTTTATTCTTTCTTCTTCAAAATCAAACCCTTTCATACTTTACTCCGCCCACTGATGGGTAACAAAAAAAACTAAGAAAAGAAAGCAAAGGGCTCCACTGTTGCATAAGGACTCTATGCTAGCGTGGCCATTCCCAGTCTTGAGTTGGCTTTTTAAGAGGTTGCCCACGAGCTAAAGCAGCTTGTTCCGCGAGCCGTTCAAGAATTATCTTTTGTTCTAAGCTGGCAACATTTTTTCTTGTAGCTACTACCGCGTCGTTGTTTACGGATATGCTATCAATTCCTGCGCGAACGAGGAACTCTGCGAAGTCTGGAAGGTTTGATGGCCCTTCACCGCATATGGAAACGGTGACTCCGTTTTCATGAGCGACTTTGATGAGGTGTGCAATTATTCTTTTTACTGCCGGGTCTCTTTCGTCAAAATAGCCCATTTGAGCTAAGCGTTCAGAGTCGCGGTCAATCATTAGTATGCCTTGAGTCATGTCGTTTGAGCCTATTGAGAAGCCATCGACGAGCTTAGAAAATTCGTCAGCCATTATTGCTATGGATGGCGTTTCAGCCATAAACCAAATTTTAAAGTCGCGAGAGCGCTCTAGACCTTCTTCCTTCATAATTTCGAGAGCTTTCTTGGCTTCCCAAAGAGTGCGAACCATTGGAAGCATGACATAGATATTTTTGAGACCCCATTCTATACGGCATTTTTGGATGGCTTGGCATTCAAGTCGGAAGGCTTGGATATACCATTTGCTTATGTAGCGGCTGCAGCCTCTCCAACCGAGCATTGGGTTTTCTTCGACTATTTCGTATTTTTCTCCACCTTTCAAGCCTCGGTATTCATTGGTTTTGAAGTCGCTTAAGCGCACTACAACTGGTCGGGGCTGGATTGCTCGGGCAACGGTTGCTATGCCTTCGGCAAGTTTGTCTACGAATTTTTGGCTTTCACCTGTTTCGACAAACATCATGGGGTGCTGACCTATGGCGCTGGCTAATATGAATTCGATGCGCATTAATCCTATGCCTTCGAAGGGCAGATTTTTATAATCTTCAATTTTTTCTGGAACACCCAAATTCATATAGATTTTTGTGGCTGTTACCGGAGCGGCCTCTGCTGCTGCTTGCATAACCATAGCCGGTCCATTTAATGTTACTGCTGGTTGAACGGCTTGGGCCATTATGCCTTCGTAAACTATGCCGTTTCTTGAATCCACAGTGTATTCTTGGCCTGTTTTCATTATTTGAGTAGCTGTTTCTGTACCTACCACACAGGGGATGCTAAGTTCGCGGCTTACAATTGCTGCGTGCGACGTGACTCCACCTTTGTCGGTGACTATAGCACTTGCCATTTTCATGAATGGCACAAAGTCAGGGTCAGTCATGCCTGTTACGAGAATATCTCCTTTGTGCATGTTTCTGTTTGCATCGTCAGGATTTAGGACAACTGTTGCTTTACCTGCGCCGTAACCTTTTCTTCCAGCCGAAATGCCTCTCACTACTACTTTTAATGTTCCTTCAGCTTTATTTTCTTCAGTTCTTAAGGGTGTTTCCATGTTTTTTGTGCTCCAAACGGTTTCTGGGCGAGCTTGAACTATGAACATGTTTTCTGGATAAGATAGGTCTTGGTCAATTGCCCATTCAATATCCATGGGTTTGCCATAATGCTTTTCAATTCGCTTTGCAAGTTCTGCAAGCGTAAAGATTTCCTGATCACTCATGCAGCTTACTTTCTGCTTATCCTCGGGCACGTCCAAATGCACTGTTTTGCCTGTTTTGGGGTCACGAAGATACATTATTGTTTTACGCGAAATTCTTCTTTCCGTAATCTTGACTGTGTTCTTGTCCACGACAAAATCATCAGGGTTAACAGCGCCTGAAACGACAGTTTCTCCTAAGCCGTAGTTGCCTTCGATTACAATTTCATCCGGGTTACCAGTTACAGGGTTAATGGTAAACATGACTCCAGCACATCCGGAGTTCACCATTTTTTGGACCCCGACACTTATGAAGACTTTTTCATGCGCAAAGCCTTTTTCAGTTCGGTAAAAGATTGCACGTGGCGTAAATAAGCTTGACCAGCATTTAACTACTTTATCGATAAGGTCATCCGCGCCTTTAACGTTTAAGAAAGTTTCTTGTTGGCCTGCAAAGGACGCGTCAGGTAAGTCTTCGGCTGTAGCGCTTGACCGTACAGCAACGAAAATGTCCTTTAACTCAAGCCGTTGGTTTAGTTCTTTGTAAGCTATTCTTATGGCGTTTTCAATTTCTTTAGGCATCGGCGTTTTTTCGATAAGTTCACGTATTTTCTTTGACGCCGTATCGTATTGTTTGGGGTCATTTGGGTTTGTGACTGTGTCCTTAATTATTTTATAGATTTGCTCGGCTATACGTTTTTCTTGAATATATTTCTCATAAGAATAAGCCGTTACCGCAAAACCTGGTGGAACAGGTAATCCGGCATTAATCATTTCGC
Organism: Bathyarchaeia archaeon; assembly: GCA_050010515.1. GTDB lineage: Archaea > Thermoproteota > Bathyarchaeia > Bathyarchaeales > Bathycorpusculaceae > Bathycorpusculum. The sequence goes on along the minus strand of JBEKKX010000042.1, from coordinate 11,956 downwards.
CGAGGCTGGCGTTTTTGCCGCCAACAACAGGAATATCTTCTTTTCTTACATCATCAAACCATAAAACCAGTTCTTTCTCTTTAACTCTCAAGTGTCTCCGTCTCCGGTTCGGACTTCTCAGTTACATTTAGAGAAGGTGGAATCTTGGAGATAACTATTTTGCAAGGTATAGGAAGTTTTGCGCTCCCTCTTTTGAGCGATTCTTTGGCTGTTTCAGCAGCAGCTGCTTTAACTTTGACCGTTATGATGGTTTGTCCTACCTCAACTTTTGCTGCAGTGCCAATCGCTGTCCCGAAGGAACGTCTCATTCCCTGTTGAAGCCGGTCAGCGTGAGCGCCGAAGATCATTTTATTTTCTCTCAGGATAATGTGAGGGTATGGATGAACAACCATAAGATAATCATTTATGAGTTTATCTATTAAGACGCGGTTTGTTGCCACACGTGCTGCTTCTAAGGCACTATGGCGTATTTGAGCTCGTTCCAAAGCAATTAATTTAGCTTCGCAATCAAAGGTACCCTTAGTATCACCCATAGTGAACTTTACTATTTTTGGGGGTGGAAAACCTCTAGCGTATTCTTTCCTTGTGTAAGCTCGATTTTTCACGTGCCTGTAATTTCGTGCGTGCATGCAACGTCCCTTTTTAGCATACTCATTCAGCGGTATTTAAACGATTTGTAACTTCACGGTGAAGCTTCGTGTGAATTTTTTAATTTCTAATTGTCTACTTTAACCATTTGTTCAGTTAAACGGCGGCGTCATTTCTTATATACTTAGTTTAGCTTTTCTTTTCCAGATGGCAATAGAGTTGTTTATTTCAGGGAAAAACTGGAAGCTTTCGTTAGCGGAGCTTGCTTCTTACTTGAAAGCTAGAGAAATCAAATTTGAAGTGCAATTTTTTTCTAAAGAATTCTTTGCGGTTAGCGTTGAAGAAGGCTTTGGCGCTTCTGTTATTGAGGATTTAGGTGGAACCATAAAAATCGGTGAGGTCAAAGCAAAGTTTCCTACTCTAATTGTTAAGGAAGCGTTTTTTGAAAGAAACAAGCAAGCCCAGTCACAAATAGCTGCATCATTAGCATCAAGCGGTTTAGTTGATGAAATGGATAAGTCTGCTGAGAAGCTGTTTTTTGGAGTAAGTGTATACTGCGCTGAGAAAACACTGCGTCCATTATCAGGGGTTATTCAGCGGTTTATCGGAAGCAGTGTAAAGGATGAGTTAGCTGGTTATGGCAAGAAATCTAAGTTTATGGGCTTTTCTAAAGATAGGAGGTTTGCTCAGCTAAGCCATATTGAAGTTTTAAAGAAGAATTTAGTTGAAAACAAAGCGGAAGTGTTGCTGTGTATTGGCAAGGAAGAAACGTGGGTTGCCACCACAGTTGCTGTGCACAATCCCTTTGAATTTCAAAAAAGGGACATTTACAAGCCTAATCAGAGAAAAATTTTTGCTATACCTCCAAGGTTAGCTAGGATAATGGTTAATTTATCCGCTTGTACGCCTAGGAAGGTTTTGCTTGACCCATTCTGTGGCGTTGGCACAATTCTTCAGGAAGCACTCCTTGCGAGGGCAAAGGTCGTTGGCGTAGATGTTAATCCTTGGTGTGTTAAAGCAGCCAATGAAAACCTTGAATGGATCAAAAGAGAGTACAGCCTTGAAGATGCGGAGTTTAGGGTTGTGCAAGGAAACGTTTGCAGGTTGGCAGAGAAAATTGGACAAGAAACAGTAGATTGCGTCGTGACGGAGCCTGATTTGGGTCCAGCTTTACGTCAGGTGCCAACTGGACCATACGCATTAAAGATTATCCAGAAGCTTGAGCCCTTGTATTTTACTTTTGTTGAAGAAGCGCATAGAGTGCTGCAGAATGGTGGACGATTGGTTCTTGTGACACCTTACATCATAACGCGTTCTGGACAATCGGTAACTATGCCTATTGGTGAGAAACTTGAGAATTTAGGGTTTAGGAGAATTCAGCCTTTCTCAAAAGATATGTTTTCTGAAGATGCAATAGGTCTTGAAGAGTTAATCGATGCCCCCTCTTTGGTTGAGGTTGATGAGCGGCACAAGATTTGCAGAGAAATTCACATTTACCAAAAATAAGCCGTTTGTTTTCAGATGATTTATTAATTTGTTTTAACGAACTAAACAGGTTGAGGCTGGAGATCGTTGGATAATAATTCAAGGCCTGATTGGGATAGATACTTCTTAGACTTATGTGAAGCTGTGGCTAGGCGTGCTACCTGCGACCGTGGGAGAAGCGGTTGTGTAATTGTTAAAGATAAAAGAATTATGACCACTGGGTATGTTGGTGCTCCTTCTGGTTTGCCACACTGCGACGAGGTTGGGCATGACTTCCGCAAAGTGTTTGACAGCAACGGCAACGTAACCCAGCATTGCGTACGGACTCTTCATGCTGAACAAAACGCCATCATTCAAGCAGCTAGGTTTGGAATACCGCTTGAGGGAGCAACTATTTTCTGCAAAATGACCCCATGCCGAACTTGCGCCATGATGATAATTAATGCTGGTATCAAACGTGTGGTCTGCGAAAAAAGGTATCATGCTGATGCTGACACCATTGAGATGTTCAAGCAAGCTGGTATAGAGTTAACTATAATGAGTGATGAATTTGAAAAATACGACAAGCAATGAACGACCGCAATTTAGCTTAGTTTTTTAGGAGTAAAATGAGAGGGTAGACTCTCTCTGTCTGTCTGGCTTGATTGAGTTTTTTTTATCTTGTTTTTGGAACAACTATCCATTTAACGTTATCAAACCCATACTTTGTTATTAATGGATCGAGGAAGTCTGGGGCTAAGTCATCATCAATCTCTGAAAGAACCACGGTGTCGCCTATCCTGTAAACGTCGCCTATTTCTGAGAGGTCTTTTAGGGCAGCATATTTGCCTTTGATTACCCAGTAGCCAGGCTCATCTCGCCCAACTTCCATTATCCAAGAATACTGATCCTCAGGATGCTTGCCTTGTGTAAAATTGAAACTGCAAACAACATCTCCAACAGTCTTTGGATCGTCTTCTGTTTTAACGTAAAACCAAATCGTCATTTTGTAATCACCGACAATAATCAATACGCTATACCTTTATTTGCTTTTCAGCACAACAACCAGCGTTTGCTTAGCAGGTTATGTTTTAGCTTCTATAAGTGTTAAAGTCTCAAAGAAAGGCAGTTTACGTTCAGCTTTGATGCTTGCTTTAAGATTGTGCTCTGCAAATTTGCTAATCGTTTCTTCAACATTTGCAAGCGTAGATTGCATCAAGAGAATCCGACCGTTGGGTCTCATGTGCAGTGGAGCTTCGTGGATGAAGCGATTGATAACTTGCCTTCCGTTAATGCCTCCTGCCCATGAGCGCCCAATCCAGGATTCCGCCTCAGACTCAGCAGCAGGGAGATATGGTGCGTTAAAGAGGATTAAATCAAATCTTGCGCTTTCGTTTAAAGCGGTTAATAGGTCAGTTTGAATGAAAGCCATTTTACAACGTATATTGTTAAGCGCTGCATTCTCTCTTGCGCAGCAAACAGCATAGGGATTTAAGTCAACCGCAACGACGTTGCCAGCTTTTTCTGCTGCCAATATGCCAAGCATACCGCAGCCAGTACCAACATCCAATACCTGTGCGCCTTTTTCTACGTCAAGGTTTTCAGCGAAAAGAAAGGAGTCCTCTGCAGGCTCGTAAACATTCTCCCAAACATTAAAAACGTAATTGCCAAAATGTACTCTCTTAACTGGAAATGGCATTTGCTAATACTCCGAAGTCTTTAGGAGATAGCTCTCTTGCGCGCCTATCGTGAAATGGCAGGGTAAGAGCCAGTTTTTCGGCGTCTTGTTTGCTTAACTTCAAGGTACTCTTAATGAATGGTTCAAGCGCTTTGCCTAACTTCTTGTTACGCTGAGTAAAAAGCCACTTTACCATTCGCTTGAAAAACATTTCATCTTTCACTTCAAACGAACTTTTAATCCAAGGCTTTATCCGAACGATTACCGAATCTACTTCCGGTTGAGGATAAAACATCTCTTTAGGAACCGCATCCAAAAGCTCAACCTCTACATGCAGATAAGTCAATACTGTTAACCAACCATAATCCTCACTGCCTACCGCCGCTATAAGTCGACTGGCAAATTCTTTCTGTAAAATCATCACTGCACAATCGATTCTGCCTTCTACAAGCCACGCAATAAGATGAGAAGACAAATAGTAAGGGGGAATCGCTATGACCTTGTTAAACTCAGGCAAAGCTGCCTTCAACACATCGCCCTCTATTACAATCACATTGCCAGTGCCTTTGACTTGTTCACGAAGCGCTTTTGCAACCTGCGGATCCTTCTCAACCGCAATTACAGCCTTACACTTATCAGCTAAGAAACGACTCAGAAAACCGAAGCCTGCGCCAGCATCCAACACCACGTCTGAAGAGTCAAGCGTGGCATAAGTGCACAGCTTGCCGTAAAGTGAAGGTTCAACCATGAAATTCTGCCCTGAAAGCTTATTCGGGGTAATTCGATAAGTTCGAAGCAGCTGCTTCGTTTCCTCAAGGCTCATCGCTTTATGCCTTACTGCGTCCTGGTGAACAATCGGTACTTGCTGTCGCCATCAAGTTCTTCCATAACTCGCTTAGTAATCAACTTTACAGGATTAGGCAACTCTGTTCGCTTCTGCAAATCTTCAAAACTCTCAAACGGCTTTCGAGCACGCTCATTGATAACCTGCCACATATACTTCTTGCCGATACCTGGAACAAGCTCTAAAGCATGCATACGAGGGGTAACTGCTCGTGTGGTGTTGAAAAAGTTCACAAACCATTTTTCACGATTCTTCACTATAAGGCTTATCACACTTGGAAGCTCCGCTTTAGCGGATGCGGTTAACTCTTCAAAACCAATGCGGCCAATAATGTACGTAACCTCTTCACGAGAATCCTTTCCCACGTACACGCGGTCGCTGGGCTTAAGCATTAAACCCTCTTTCACCAAAGCCTCCAAAAGCGTAAAAAATTCTTCACCCACGCATTGAATTAAAGCTCCCGCTCGGTAGCCTGCCCGCCCACTCGGACGGAACCCTGGCTTGCCATGTGGTAGGAAATCTAACACGTAAGCGTACTCTTCATACCGCTTTTCCATAACAGTCACTAAGCCCTCTAGTCTATTGCGCTTACTGCTTAAAAATACTTAGCCGCTTTCCGCTACTTCAAAATTCTATTCTCATTCAAAAGCGCAACTATAGCGTGTAATTTTGCAGTCTCGATAATCTTGCGACCGCCAGCTAAGAAAACCCTCAGCTCATCAACAGTTTCAGGCATACAATTTATAATTTGAACCGCTTCAGCTTCGTCAATTTCGTATTCTTTAACAAGAGTTTGCAAGAGCTCTTCAGCCTTCTCAGGATCAACTTTGGAGAACTTGTTCACATAATCTAATGTTCGGCGCTGGAACTGGTCTAGATTTTCTTCGCCAATATCCCCTAATATCTTCTTAACCTGTGGTAATGTCAAGCGACTTTCGCTTATTTCCCTCTTGCTCATTTTTCTCCACTGCCCATGTACGACTCTATATGTTCAGAGCGAACAATGATTTCTTTAATAGAATTACCTTGAGGCACGCGAATTACGTACCCTCGACCCCGCTTTTCAATTATGGTGCCTATCTTACCGTGGAACCGTTTATGAGGCATACTCTTCTGTACGCTAGAATCCATCCTTATTATCACTTGAGACCCAGGCTGATATTCCTGAAGTAATTTGCTAATTTTCGGCTTACCTTTATCCCTGGTTGCCTTTTTCAGAAGACTGCGAGTCCCAGAGTAATATCCTTTTGAACCTCTCATCCAATTTTCACCTTTTTCTTAATCATCCATTATAATTTTTAAAACGTCAAGCTTAAGCGTCTTCCCTCTGTTTCCAAGCAAATCTGAAACGTTCGGTATTGTTCTTCCTTCATCTCCAGATACCAATTCCTTAACATAGAGGCCGCCTTGGCAACGAATTTCCATCAGAGCTCTCTTAAGCGACACCTTCTTAACTTTAACCTTATATATGTACCTTTCTCGGATTAAATCCGCCCTCCTATGCAAAACCCGCAGAGGCGTCTGCTGCTTAATTAAAGAGCCGCTAAGCGTCTCTTCCAACATCCGCAAACCCTCATCAGAAACCTCGTTCTCAAACTCAGCCAGCAACCGATACTCTTTCTGCGCGCCTTCACCCTTCTTGAGCCGCCTGACCACATCCTTAGTGGTAAAACGCAACCGCGAAACCTCAACCTTACCCACAGCATCAGCATTGACTTTGGCTTCAATTTCCTTCAAATCAACAAACCGCTTCTTAGGCTTAGAAACCTCAATAACAAAAGGCCGACCAGCACCCAACATCCGAGCATCAATATCCTCGCGACCAGAAGCATGAAACGCTGTTTTTTCACCCTCAGTTGCTTCCAACAGGGGCTTTGAAGAGAGCTCCTCAACCGATTCAGGATACAATTTGCCGGTTCCACCGCACTTCTCACAACCTCTTCCACGGCAACTGGAACAGAACCATTTTGACTGTGGAATGTCACGCACCAGCTTACGGTACCTGCCAGCGACAAAAAGCGGGTTAACCTGAACTCGCACCTTCTCGAGGAAAGGGTTGATTACTACGACCATGTCAGGCTTTAAGTATTCCACTTCTTTACCAGCGCGTATGGCAAGCGCTTTGCCGAATAATCGTCCAAATTCATGTTTTATACTTTCGCTATAGCCGAGGTTGAAGGCAGCCTTAAATTCGTCCTCACGTTCCTCGACCTTAACTGGTAATTCAATTCCTACAAGGAACGTTGTAAACTCATAACCTTCAATAGCGCCTAAGGACTTCTCGGTTAAGCTGTTAATAAGCTCAAACTTGCCTTCACAAAGAAAACACTCGGCGTCCAAGCCTTTTTTAGGAACGCGTTTCTTGAGGTGTTTTAGGGTTTCTTGTGCTTCTTTTGAAAAACCATTAGTCGCCAAAATTTTAAGTTGCTTAATGCCATCAAGGTTTTTTTCTTTGGCAAGGTCGTTGGCTTGCAAGGTTAAACTGATTTTTAATGCTGAGCCTCGAACGTTATTTTCCATGCTGTAACCAAGCGAAGCAAATTGTCTGCCAAGGCAGTGGTCGCAGAGGGGATATTTGCTGAGAAGTTCAAACGCTTTTTCAAGTATATCCATTTCATGAAGCCTACCTGCCGAAAGTCGCGGGCATTCCTTGTCCGCCGAGTCCGAAGGGCAGTTTCTTTTTTCGCTTAAACGTCTTTAGCATTTTACGCATCATTACATACTGCTTGAGGAGTTCTTTAACTTCTTTTTCAGTTGTTCCTGAACCGCGTGCCACACGTTTTGCCCGAGAAGAGTTCAATATTTTGGGGTTTTCCCTTTCTTTAGGTGTCATGGATTGGATTATTACTCCCCATTTATCCAAGCGGCCTTCAGCTGTATTGAGCATGTCTTGTGGAATATCAGAAGACATTCCGGGTAACATCTTTAGCACTTTACTGAAGGGACCCATTTTTTTGAGGGCTTGGAACTGCTCGTACATGTCTGTCAGGGTGAAATTTCCGCTGAGTATTTCCTTGGCTTTTTTTGGCGGAACCTTAATTTCGGCATCATGCACCTTTTCTAACAGTGTTTCTAAATCGCCCATGCCTAGGAGTCGACCGACAAAACGTGAGGGAATAAACGCCTCGATATCTTCGATTTTTTCGCCTGTACCAATAAACTTTATGGGAGCGCCCGTTGCTGCAACTGCTGAAAGCGCGCCTCCTCCTCTCGAGGAACCGTCGAGTTTTGTTACGATAATTGCGCCTATGGGTGTTGCTTCATGGAACGTTTTGGCTTGAATAAGGGCTTGTTGACCGATGGTGCCGTCAATAACCATGATGACTTCGTCAGGTTTGAGGTGTTTTTCGAGGTCCTTCATTTCTTTGATTAGAGTTTTCTCTTCTTTGTGCCTACCTGACGTGTCAACGATTATCAAGTCCCTGTCGTTGAACTGTTTTAACCCTTCCTTGACGACTTTGATGGGGTCTTTAGCTTTCAAGTCGCCATAAATTGGAATATTTATTCTAGCGGCCAATTGCTGAAGCTGAGCAAACGCGCCGGGGCGAAAAGTGTCAGCGCAAATCAACGCTGGCTTTAGCCCTCTTTTCTGGAAATACCGTGCCAGTTTTGCGGCTTGCGTGGTTTTTCCTGAGCCTTGGATTCCAACAAGCATTATGATTTCCCTTTTTCCAGGCTCCATCTTGATAGGAACAGGCTTATCACCGACAAAACGCGTTAACTCTTCGTAAACAACTTTGATAACGTGCTCGCGTCTTGAAATGCCAGGAGGAACTTTTTCTTTTAATGCTCGCTCTTCTATGCGCTTGGAAATTTCAAGGACAAGTTGAACATTAACATCTGCTTGAAGTAAAGCTCTTTGTATGTCACGGACAAGTTCTTTCACTGTGGCTTCGTCCACTACGCTAGCCTTAAACAGTTTTTTTATAGCGTCGGTTAGAGAAGAACCTAACTTGTCTAGCGCCATCAGAGTCTCCAGCCTTAAACATTCTGTAATTCTTTTAAATAAAGATTACAGCTAAAAAACAAGATAATGCGCCTAATTTTTTCGATTATCCTTAAGATACGCCTTTTTTGCTTAGAGAAAAGTGCGTTAAGTCTATGAAGCCTCAGTTCCCCATTAAGCATTCTTCACAATTCAGACGGCTCTTCATGCATCATTGGCTTCAACAAAAAAGGATCCAACTAGAAAATAAACATTAACGGAAAATCTTTTAACAATGCAGGGGAATACTGGTAAATAACTTGGGTGTAATAGTTGACGGCAGAACGAGCAATCCACGCAGGTATTTTTGTTTTGTTACTTGTAGGTTTAACGGTTTTAAGTGCTTGGGCAAGTTACACTTACCTGCAAGCTAACCTCATACTCGTAATCGGAAGCATTCCATTAAGCTGGGGAATAATTCTCTTAGCAATGTACCTTAGCTTCAAAAAGCTCGGTTGGACTTGGTGGAACTAGAAAACAAATAACAGACAAACGCTCAGATAAGTGAGAAGAGAAAAGATTAGCAATTTGCTAATTGATTATTTTACTCTGACGATTTTTACTCTTCCAAGTATTTTCCAGTATTCGATTTCTGCGCCGGCGACAAGCTTGGCTTTGAGGTCTTCTTCTTCAGGGAATGGGGCATCTAGGTACTCGTAGGTTTCCAGATCCATTATTTGAACTCCTGTGGGGTTAATGGCGAAAACTTGTCCGGGTCTCTTATCAATTATCGGAATTTCAGCGCCTAAATCAACGGGTTTGACGAACTGTCTTTTTTGACCATCAAATACGCCGATAGCAACAATTCTGAATTTGGCGGATCCGTGTTTTCCAGGCTTTGACTTTGCGATGTCTACTATTTTGCAGGGTTCGCCTTCAATCATCATGTAGCCGCCAACGCGTAATTCTCCGACATCGACTGGTCTGCTCATACACTCACCAACAGTACAGTTCTATCAATGCAATTCTAAACAACACCCATATATAGATTAAGGTTTACGCTATTACTGAACGGTGGAATTATTGTTCAAAAGCGTGGGATTAGTCGCCCGCTACGATAAAAAATCAGCTTTAAAGCTTACCGAGGAGCTAGCGGAGTATCTTAAAAATAAAGGACTGAAGGTTTACATAGAAGATACCCTAGCAGGAAAAGTCACCACAAAAGAAGAGATGATTCCCCTATCAAAAATGAAAACCGACTTCATAATAACAATCGGCGGAGACGGAACAATACTACGAACATCTATCACGGTGCCTAAGCCTGAACCGCCAATTTTAGCAATCAATATGGGAGTTAGAGGATTCTTAACAGAAGTCGAGCCTAAAAACGCCTGCGAAGCAGTCGAAAAAATCTTGAAAGGCGAGTACAAAATCGAAAAATGCGCTAAACTATCTGTAAAAGCGGGCGAAGAAGCAATGCCAGACGCTTTAAATGATGTTGTTATTTCTGCTGGTGAACCATCAAAAATACTTTATACGCAGATCTGCAAGGATGGAAAGCCAATTCTTAAGTGCCAAGCAGACGGACTAATCGTGGCTACCCAAACAGGTTCTACTGGCTATTCTCTTTCAGCAGGAGGATCGGTTTTAGACCCAGCAGTAGATGCTTTCGTTATTACGCCGATCTGTTCGTTGACTGTGTTCCATTCGCTTGTTTTTCCAGCCGATTCCACCATTACCTTCAATGTGATCAGGCCAAAGGAAATGCTTGTTTTAATTGATGGAAACTACCGTAAACTTGTAAACTGTAAAGAGCCAATGTTAAAAGTCACTGTATCAAAAAATGTAACTTCTTTTATCCGGTTCGAAAGCGACTTTTATGACCGATTGAGAAGTCGGTTACTTTTTAAGGGAACAGAATGAAAACTCAGACAAACAAGCCATGCAAGCGAGTCATTGTCCTAGACACTTCCGCTTTCTTGGCAGGCTTTGACCCTTTCTCTCTAAGCGAAGAACAAGTAACCGTCCCCAAGGTTGAAGAAGAAATAAGGAAAAATTCCATGATTTTGGTAAGATTTAAAACAGCATTGGAAAACGGAAAGTTGAAGGTTAAGGCTCCTTCGGAAGAATTTTTGAATAAAGTTAACGCGTCGGCAAGTAAAGTCGGCGACTCGTTCCTATTATCGGAAACTGATAAACAGCTTTTAGCTTTGGCCTTAGAATTGAAAGCAATTGGTTATATGCCTCAAATTGTTACTGATGACTATTCAATTCAGAATGTTGCGACGCAGTTAGGAATAGAATTTTTAGCACTCGCCACTTTCGGTATCAAGCGCCTTTTAGAGTGGATAAGATACTGCCCAGCGTGCCACCGTGAATACCCTGCCAACTGCTCATCCAAGGAGTGCCTAGTTTGTGGCACAGAACTTAAGAGAAAGCCTCGTAGAACATTGAAAAGCTTGAAGCCAAGATAGTTCTAGGCAGTGATTTTTGATACTTTTTGTTTATCTACATAATACAAAACTTCACGTTTTGCTTGAGTGCATTACATAAAGCGCGCGGTTATTAACTTATCAACCTCATGATTTCATTTATTTTTATATTTAACTCAAGGCAAGCTGCCTATCGAGAGGGATTGCGGGCACGCATTGCGGTAGGCACTTTTTTAACCTGCAAAATCTTATATACAACTTAGCTTAAACGCTAAAATTGGGCTTTTCCTAACCTCAAAATGTAACGCGCGGGAGGTGAGAAGAGAATGTCTGAAGAGAAAATGATTCCCCAAAAACCCGTCTTTGAAGTCTTATGTGCAATTCAAGGCGCCTTGGGCGAAGAAAATCAGAAGGTATTCGCAAAAGCCAGTATGGCACTCGGAAAAACCTGGGGTAAATCCGTACCTCCAGCCAAAAACCTAGATGCCTTGATGAAGCAGATCGCAAACTACCTCCGCGACGACCTGAAGCTTGCTGAAAGCATTACTGTAGAAAAGCAAGGGCAAGATTACATCGTGAAAAACCGTGGCTGCTACATATGCCACGGTAAACTCGTGAAAGAGAGATACGGCATCATGCCTGCCTGCGCCATGTCCATGTTCCCAGTGGGAGCGCTTACAGAAAACCTCAAAATCAAAAACATCCGCCTGAAAGAAATCCGCAAACCAGGCCCAGTCGGCGACTGCGACTGGGTCTACGAGGTGGCAAGCTGAACCTCAACCTTCTTTTTTGAGAATCGTTCTGAACCCTAAAGGGTTCAGAGATAGCAGTTCATTGCTACTGACTTTCCTTCTTTAGAAGCAGGTGGTAAAGTCCTTGATGAAGGGGGCATTAAAATTTAATCCAACCAACCAACCAAACCCGGCAGCTGCTCAACTCAACTCTCAACTCAACCTATACCTATACCTCTTCATACAACACGCGCACGCACACACGCTCGCACATTTGCATTTGAGTAATAAAAA
>JBEKKX010000041.1:0-19163 GCA_050010515.1 Bathyarchaeia archaeon | reverse complement strand
TTGAACCCACGAAGGCCTGCGCCAGAGGATCTTAAGTCCTCCTCCATATCTTAGGCAATCAAATTCCATTTTATGGCATCACTGACTTTAAGTTAAGTAGTATTTTCGCAATTGAATTAGGATAAAACTTTTAGGGTAGTACTGACCTTTACGTATTGAGATTACACATGACCAGCATTGTAAAGGTTACCCGAAAAGGTCAAACAACTATACCAGTAGAAGTTAGGCAAAAACTGGTGATAAAGGAAGGAGACAAACTTTTAGTCGAAGCAACCGAGCACGGTCAAGTTATTTTTACACCAATCAGAAAACTAGAAGAATGCGCAGGCATCTACTCAAAATACGCAAAGCCGGAAGAAATGAAGAAACACATAGACATGCTTAGAGAGGAATATTAAAGCTTGAAAATGGTGCTTGACAGCCGATTCATCATGGAATATTTCTATTCAGACAAAACTGAAACCAAGCAAAAAGCTACAAAAAAGTTAAAAGACCTTATCCAGCGCAAAGAAGGCATACTGCCGACAATCGTTATCAGCGAAACTATTCAAACGATTTGCGAAAAAATCGGAAAAGAAGAAGCAGAAATCTGCTATGCGAATTTAACCCAAAGCGGACTGAAGATCCAAAGCCTAACTTCACCAATAGCCAAACAAGCAGGCCTGCTCAGAAGCAAATACCGAAATACACCTATGGGCGACTGCATAATTGCTGCAACAGCCATAGCCAACCAAGCAACCATTCTGTCAGACGACCCCCACTTTGACGCAATACAGGAAACAAAAAAAAGCTGGATCTAAAAAACCCTCAGCTTTCCCTCGATTTTAACAATAGTGGTGCCGGGGTTGCAAAGGGAGGCTTGATACAGAACCAAACAAATATCTAGTGAGAGCCTGTTTTAATAGCAATCGACTTCTCGTTTTCTTCAACTTGTTTTTCCATTGCCTTTCTTGAAATAGTCATATCAAGCCTAATCAATTGTTTTACAATATCGTTAGCTCTGTCAAGCTTGTACATCGTAGCTCTCCCAATTTTACGGGTTACTATCAGAGCTCCCGACATTTCAAGTTCTTTCCAATACTTGAAAAATGTTGCTCTGCTCATAGCAAGATTCTTTGCAACCTCGTTTTTGGAGTAATCAGAAAGCGGGTTGTCTAAGAAGAAATCAATGATTCTCAGTATTGGGCTATCTCCCAAGTATTTGAGCAGAAGTGTTTCATCCGCTTTGTATGCCGTTCCCATATCAAAAGACCTGCTGAATCATAAATAATCCCAAAGTATATAAGAGTAACCTTTGAAAGTATCAAAAGTGAACTTATGCTTTCGGACGACGAAATAAAAGCGACGATACTTTTCAAGCTTCATAAGAGAGGCAATTGGGGAGCAAGTCACACAGCCTTCGAGAATCTGCAAAAGGGCTTTAAAGAAGCGGATCTCGGAAAACATGGGACAAAAAGAATAGACACAATCGCAAAAGACCTTATCCGTCAAGGGTGGATTATCCCCAAACCAACAAGTTATGGATTGCAGGTAGCACTCAACCCCAGAGAAAATCAAGCAATAATTGCATTCATGAGACGATTTTTCCCAGAAGTTTGAAATTACCGCCCACAAATCGATATTTTCAACGTAGTGGTGCCGGGGGTGGGACTTGAACCCACGAATGCCTGCGCCAGAGGATCTTAAGTCCTCCTCCATACTGATGAAAGCGTCAAAGAAGCACGGCGAAGCGATAAGATTGGTCGTTTAAATTATAATCAACAACTGCTCAAGAAGACCTTGACAGAAGTTGAAGAAGTCAAACTTATGCTTCGAACTATCTTTGCTGGTATGAAGGGTTCTTTCAATTTTGAGCAGTCATTAATCGGCGAGTTGCCTGCCAAGACGAGGTTGACAAGGAAATTCTGCAGTTGCTTTTTGAGGCAGGCAGTTCCGGCTTATTACCCAAGGATATGCAGTTAAGCTTGAGCGTTTCAATGTCACCCGGCACCAAATAAGCCGAAGAATTCTAAAAATGAACAAGCGCTTGGAAACTGAGTTTGGAGAGCATGTTGCTGAAAAGAGGGGGTGGCATTGGGGATTAACTAGTTTTTCAGTTGAAGTTTGGGGTAATACAGAAAGAAACCAAAATTAGGGTCTGGTAACTTGTTGTGGAGATTTGGGGTTTCATGTTAACTCCCGTGGGATAAGCTGACGGGTTTCTTTGCGGCTGTTAACAACGTGGGATAACTCGGTGCGAATATTTTTAAATTCCAAGCGCTATACAGTTCAATCGAGTGGGTACCATGAATCTTGGCGAGTGGCTGGACTCGAAAAAGAAAGACGATTTCTATCTTATGCACTTAAGCTATGGGGACAAAAATCGCAGGGTAAATCTCGAAGAGAGAGAAAGACTTTGGAATTTTGCCTTAGGAAAGAACCCCACAGGAAGGAACCTTATAGGCCTGGATTGGCCAGACGAAGTTAAAACAGACTGGAATAACCTTACTGACACAGAAAAGCAGGCGGTTTCAATACCTTGGCCTAGTCAGTTCAATCTTTTTTGCAATGAAATGATAGCTGACGATGATGTAGTTATCGTGAATGGTATTTTTTACTTTCTCGGTCTGGCTGTTTTAACTGAACAAGAATATCATTATGATAGAAAACTCACTGGAAAAAGAGGGAGTGGATTTTTCGACCATCTAAGAAATGTTGAATGGAAAACAAAGCATGATTACGAAGGGACTCCATACCCTGACCACTTTATGGTTTCAATAGAACAATTTTGAAAATAGCTCCTAGCTCACCTTACTGGGAAAATCTAAGAATGCTCAACTTGTAACCTTTATGTGAAAAGCGTTTTGCTCTTGCTAAGACTATATAGAGACAAAGAGGGTTTAAAGAAAGAGGATTCAGCCGTTATTCTGCAACGCTACCAGCTTTACCACAACTTTGTCCGTCCGCATGAAGCCTTAGACGGCAAAACCTCTTCTGAGGCTTGCGGGATAACGGTTGAGGGCGACAACAATTGGAAAACTTTGCAAAATGCTCAATTGGATAGACCGAAATAGTGGTATAGTCTTTTTCTATATTTCGGATTGTTGAGTAGCTCGGTCATTTTCTTTACTAAGATTTCCGCATCGTCCTGTGAGACTGTGAAGATAATCCCATCTATCTTCATGGAATTTGTTGGGTTTGAAACTTTGTGTGCTTCATAGGGTGGCAGTTTTTGACCATCCATGATGTCGGAACAAACTATGTTTGTTAGTATCGTTAATACTTCGTCTTTTTCTTGGTCGGTAAGTACAATTTTCTTTGTCTTTACTTCAGTTTCAAGTTCTGGTCTTATTTCTTTTTTCAAGTTCTCCCTATAGCGATTGTTTATTCTGGTCACAATGGGCTTTTTGAAGTGAAGAATAATCCATTTCCATTTTCGATAGAGTAAATAGGAGATGATTGCAACTAAAAAGATTAAGAAACCCATAATCAAAATGATTTCAATAACTGTTTTGTAATGCATGAAAAGCGATGGGTTTATGCCTAACCATAGGAGAACTGCAAAGATAGCACTAACGCCTCCAGCAATCGCCATTACCCATAATAGTGCTCTCTCTTCTTTATCCATTGGAACGTCTCTTTTTATTCTACGTCTAACCAAGATTAGAGCTAATAGCGATATAAGCCCTGTTGCAAAAAGAGGTACCGCACTCAACTATTCAGTTCCCCTAACAGACGAAAAGTAACATGGAGATGGAACCTGACTAAGAAGTAACAGAATCAAAATTAGCAACATTTAAGTTTCTACCTATATCTACTGCGCCGAAATTGGTGGGGAGCGCTAGCTCCACGGCTATTCTCTATTCGCCCCCTTCACCCAAAAGTTGGGAGTGCGGCTTTGCAGCATTACTCCTTATTGCAAGTTTCCTACATAATTGTAGTAATTCCTTATTAGTGGGAATTGCTAATAAATATTAAGAGTGAGACAGATGGCTTCAGTCACGGTTACAAGGCATTCACAAGTCACAATACCCAAAGAAATACGTGAAGAAGTGGGTATAACGGAAGGAGATAGACTGAAGATGAGAGTAGTGGAAGGCAACAAGATAGTGATTGAAAAAGCAAACGAAGAAGCGTGGAAAGATTGCACTGACTTTTTACCCGTGGACTTCGAAAAGCTGCTAACAACTTTACGCGCCGATTCAAGAAACAGATTCAAACGCCTTGGGCTGGTTCCTTGAATTGCCTGAGAAAAAGAAGAAACCTACAAGCGAACTCAAAACTGTATTCGTTGATACCTCAATAATTGTCGACGTGGATAGAGGAAAAGAAGACGTAATAGAACTGTGCAAACGATTAACCAGCACCAATAGTGCATTTATCAGCACGGTAAGCGTTTCGGAAATATTGACAGGATCATATTTAAGAAAAGATTACAAAACTGCCTTAAAGAAAGCAGAAAAGGTGCTTGGTCAATTCCGCTGGGTTTCATTAAACGGTGAGGCTGCTAAGCTTGTTGCTGAACTAAATGCATATCTAATCTCGAAGGGGCAACCGATAGAATACCAAGATGTAGCAATCGCCGCCTCTTTTCTTTTGCAGTGTTGCGATGTACTGCTGACCGAAAACAAAGAACATTTTGAGAGGCTACCTAACCTCAAAGGCAAAGTAATGACTCCCAAAGAGTTTTGCCAAGAAACGTAACAAGGCTCTTTTTTTACCCGAAAAGGTTAGAGTTGAATTTTATAGACTATTTTTAGTGGTGCCGGGGGTGGGACTTGAACCCACGAAGGCCTGCGCCAGAGGATCTTAAGTCCTCCTCCATATCTTAGGCAATCTTAATCTGGCCGCCTATTTAGACCTGGCTCGGATACCCCGGCACCAGCAACGTAACTGACAACATAGTACAGTTTAAGTTTTTTGCATACAGCTTGTAAGTATATTTTCTTTACTTATAGCGTCAAGGCGCCAACATAATATTATATTATATTCTATTGATGAGAGGATATTATTTGCCAGTTGAGGAACACGCTCCACGGTAGCACTGTACAGTTCTTAAGCGGCTGCCAGGCGTTGTCTGAGATAATATCAAGGAGATGCTTTTTGCAAGTGCTTACGATCAGTTCGGTGATTATTGTGGGGTTTAGACACAGCTGGCACTTTATTTATTTTTTAAAACAAGTCTTTGGGTGTCTATTTAAGAAGCGTCATTTGGCTATTCTTGGCGTTTTTGCCTAAAATTATGTTATGCTTATATCTGCCGGTTGTTGTATTTTGTTTTTACGGAGACTGAATAAGGATGCCCGCTATAGAAATTGGCAGAATATGCGTAAAACAAGTCGGTCGAGAGAACGGCAGAAAATGCGTCGTAATAGATGTAATGGATAAAAGCTTCGTTTTAGTAACAGGACCAAAAAAGGTTACGGGAGTCAAGCGGAGACGAGCCAACGTAAACCATATTATGCCTCTTCAAGATAAGATTGAGGTTAAACGCGGCGCCTCAGACGAGGAAGTGGCTCAAGTTTTAGACGCCGCAGGCAAACTGCAAGAAATGACCCAAGCGGTTAAAACTGCAGTTTAAGCTTTAATTATCTCTTATCTATTTTTCTTACAACCAGTTAGGAGAAAAACAGCCATATGCCTAGAACAATCCCTCCATGGGAAATCAAACGTGAACTGTTGACGAAAGCAGAGGACACAACCAACCCAAAGTATGGGCATGTACCCTCTGAAAGACCAGCCAAAGAGTACATTCAGTACGGCACAATAAACCTCGACAAGCCAGCTGGTCCAACAAGCCACGAAGTTGCTGCGTGGGTAAAAAAAATCATGCACCTAGCCAATATCGGACATGGAGGTACTTTAGACCCCAAAGTGACCGGCGTTTTACCCATCACCTTAGAGGACGCTACGAAGGTGGTTCAGGCGTTTCTCTACAGCGGCAAAGAATACGTTTGCGTGATGAAGCTTCATGGTGACGCTAAGGAAGAACAGATTAAGCCGGTTCTTTTGGAGTTTGAGGATGAAATTTATCAGCGTCCACCTTTGCGTTCTTCTGTTAAGCGGCAGCTTAGAACTAGGCGCATTTACTACATTGACTATTTGGAAACTGATGGGCGTAATGTTCTCTTCAAAGTTGGCTGCGAGGCTGGAACGTACATACGCAAACTCTGCTTTGACATCGGCGAAATCATAGGTGTCGGCGCCCACATGCAGGAGCTGCGCAGGACACGCTCGGGACCCTTCACCGAAAACAGCGCTTCGAAAGTTACGTTGCATGATGTTGCATACTGGTTTGGTGAGTGGGAGCAGAAAAAAGACGAGGCGATCCTTCACAAATTTATTGTACCTATGGAAGAGGCGTTATCTTTGCTTCCGAAAATTGTGGTTCGTGACTCGGCTGTTGATGCGCTGTGCCATGGTGCAAACTTGACTGCTCCAGGCGTATTGCAGGTTGCAAACGGCATTGAGAAAGGTTCGATTTTGGGTATTTTCACGTTGAAGGGTGAGGCAGTTGCGTTGGCGAGAGCGCTTGTTTCAGCTGAGGAATTGTTGACTTTGAGGCATGGTGCTGTTGCTGCTCTAGAGAGAGTGTTGATGCTGAGGGGCACTTATCCGAAGGTTTGGAAAAGCGGGAGCGAACATGAATCAGGACACCCATAGCACAGACCATTATTTTGTCGCTGAACCCAAGTCAAAGGAGAGGTTCGGTTTAGTTCGAACCGTCCTGTGCGGGAAGGGCTTCGAGTTTTTGACTGCTTCAAGCGTTTTTTCGAAGAGACGAGTTGATCCAGGCACTAGGCTTTTAATCGAATCGATGGTTCTGCCGAAAGATGGCTGCGTTCTTGACATTGGCTGCGGTTATGGTGCTGTCGGAATAGTTGCAGCCGCTCTTAATTCAAAGCTTAGCGTGATTATGACTGATGTGAACATGAGAGCGGTGCGCTTAGCAAAAAGGAATGTTGAATTAAACAAGGTGCCTAATGCTGAGGTGCGCTATGGTTACTTGTATGAGCCCGTGAAAGGTTTAGTGTTTAATTGTGTGCTTTCGAATCCGCCTGTTAGTGCAGGTATGGAAACGGTGAAAGCCATAGTGAAAGAAGCCGCAAAAGCCATGGCGGATAAAGCCACGTTCCAGATGGTTATTCGGTCTAAAATCGGCGCTAAAACGCTGCCTTGTCTTTTTAACGAAACCTTTGGGAACTGTACGGTTCTTGCAAGAGAAAGCGGGTTTCGTGTGCTGTTGGGGCAGCGTGCTGTTGGTTAGCCGAACAATTTAGGCTTATTTTTGTTGATTTTGTTTCGGCTTTTGACTAGCAGGAAGTTCCTGACTTTTCAGGCTATTTTTGGCAGACAGAAGGCGAATGTTTATCTGCCAAGAACTTATATGGACAAGTTTCGTGCATTACATCACTTAGAAAGCGTCTAAATGGTGACATAAAGGTGTCTAATGGCAACAAGAGAGAGCGCATCACGATTCGTCTTACGAAGAGGTATCTTGACTTGTTAAACATGTTAATCGAAAAAGGCGTCTATAACAGCCGCAACGAAGCCATCCGAGACGCGCTAAGAATTCTTTATGAATATCATGGATTGAAAGTTTCGCCTGAGAAGAAGCATGCGTTTAACGCTAAAGCGGATGATGCTTCCAAAGAGTAAGATTGATTTTCAACATGCCCAAATGGCTTATCCGGCAGGATAGCGCAATATTCTGTAGAATTGACCAAACGGGTATACTATTTGCATGGTCATTTAGGGAGCAAAAAGAGGGCTCATCCAGAAAAAAGAGATCTAACGTTAAAATATAGAAATATTCGGAATAGATTCAGTACACCCGATATATTACGGCATTAAGAACGGCAACGTAAAGGTCAAGTTTGGACCGTTGTATGACCAGTCACATTATGCAACAGTTAACTCCGATAATAGCTCTTATGAAGTCGAAATACAGAACCACAAACCATCACAATAGCTAAAACTTAACAGACAAAGAACTTAACTATAGTGCAACCGTCCAGTGCCGATATATTCTCGGGAGAGAAAGCAGCAATTCCAACAATATTTCTTTTTTTAACATATGCTTAGGATTGAAACATTACTTTTATTTTCAGTTTCCCCAGTGTATTCAAAGGCTGCGAGGAAAGGAAATGATAAACCAAAAATTCTCCAAAAATCACGATAGGAAAATGGCTGAAAAATGCAGAAGGGCACTCGAAAAATCTTACGGCGCTGATATTCCAATGCCAAAATGCATGCTTAAAAAAGCAAACATGCAAAAAGCTCAAACTTTTCTGGGGCGAAAAAATGTCCAAAAATAGATTACTTAAAACGCTAAAGCGTTCTAAAAAGGGGAATAAACCTGATGATGAAACGCTTCGAGCGATGGCTAAAATCCAAGAGCACAAAAGACTCTCCAGCCAAGAATTCCAAAAGGTCTACGACACAATCTGGCAGGAAGGCCCCAAAGCAGAATATAAAAACCCAGATAGCTGGAGAAAAGGCGGAGACACCTCCTAACTATCACTCATTTGGGCACTGTTACTTCTTCGTCTGTTCAGCTTAGGTGTTTCTTTTCGTACACTGCGTTCAAAACGCAAGCAGAGAGAAAAAGATAGGCTGACTTATTATTTTAAACTGCCTGGAAAAAAGGTAATTTAGCCTCCCGCCTGTAACAGGGTTATGCTGTTTCAATTTTCGACATATTCGTGCGCCCGAAATACACTTTAAATTTTGAGTTGAAATTGTGGGTATATGGACGCATCCGACGTTAGTACGGGGTGATAGAAGATGTCTGATTATAGTTCTGCCAAGATGTGGCTCGGAATGCTTGGTGTTGGCATAGTCTTCGGATTTTTGCTTTGGTTGTTAATTTAATGATTGGTTTAATGTCTAATAACCTTCACAAGCCAAGTTGCTATAGAAGGTTTTCTTATCAACCGAAAGGTAACAACCACACGGAATGGGAGAGTCCACCGAAGAAGTAACAGAAACTTCGTTTGTTAGAATCAACTCAAGATTGCTTTCAGAGTTGAGAGATCAGGATTTAATTGCTGAAAGTTTTGGTTTTTAAAAAATCATGTTTCCTAACGTTTGATGTTTATTTTCGGTGTTAAACCGCAAAATTGAAAAAGCCATGTGTGCCATAAGACAGAGAAACAGCGTAAGGCAGTGGTCAAAGTGAAACTTAACAAAACCGACGAAAAAGTCTATCAAACCTTAAAGACTGAAGGAAAAGAATTAACCCTCCAAGAACTAACCGACAAAACAGGCGAACCCTCCAAAAAAGTCTTCAAATCATTGCGCAAACTCTTCGAACACGAAATCATAGAAACACAAGCCCGCAAATACAAACTCACAGGCAAAAACCCCTCTGCAAGCAAAGACGAACCAGAACCACCCGAAGAATAAAATTTAGAGGAGCCTCGGGCGGGCCTTGCTCCCGCGGCCTGCTGCTTACAAGGCAGCCGCTCTACTGGGCTGAGCTATCGAGGCACCCTCAAAGACGCCCAGATTACACCAACACATAAAAACCTACCCAAATAAAAGTTACTACCAAATGCTTTTACTTTTCTCTTATAGGCTTTGTTAGCTCGATAATTCAGGACAACGCGCTGACGAAGTTTATTAAGAACGCATTCATCCGGGGACCGGAGCACATAGAAGATGCAAGTTATAAGAGGCTTTAGGAGGAAACGCTCTTGTTAGATAGAAAAGTAGTGGAAGAATTTGTTATGGAAGGGCTAAAGGAAACCGATTCGCCGATTCCTAAATCTATTAGGAAGAAGGAACTTGTTGAAGCATTTTGCCAGTTTACTGAAGATGATTATTATGAATGGTTAAAGGATAACTTCTCAACTTTTTTCAATCATGGAAATCCTGATTGGGTTTGGATTGAGAAATATATAGCCGAACATAAAAAATAAATTCCCGTGCTTATGTCACTCTTCTTGGAGCTTAACAGGGTAAACTCCGTCGCTTACTTTCCCAAAATAAATCCAATATTCACCGCTTTGCCTTACCTTGTAGACATGCGCCTTTATGGCTTTCATTCCCTTTAAAGAACCAGATGGCGCCTTAAGAATACGCTCACGCCACTCACCGTTCAGCGGTATGACAATTGAGCCAACCCTCTCATTAGCATCCTTGCCATTTAAAATTAAAGTTAAAAAAGGCTCTCTTTCCAGCCAATTTTCAGGGCTAATAAGATTATACCACCAATATTCCCGATTACAATCCAAATGACTCCTACAAGAAAGAACCTTCACCCTGACCTCCCCTTTCAACCTCTATCTGTCATATTGCTGGCTTGATTATTCTGATAAAACTTGTTTAAACTAAATTGTCTATTTAACCCCCTCAAGGCAGTTGCTCTACTGGGGAGATATCGAGGCATCCCAAAGACGCCCAGATTACACCAACACATAAAACTTTACACAAATAAAAGTTACTACTACACCAGACTGAAAGAATAACTGTGATTTAGCGGGTTTCTGTTGGTTATTTTGGCGCTAGAGTATACATAATTATGGGAACTCGTTGGGCAATTGTTTCAAACTTGTTGTAATTATCAACAAAGAAGCTTATGATATTTTCATACGATTCAGCAATTATTAACGGCTCTACACTCATAAGATCGCCGTTATAACAGCTATCTGCATGCTCCTTTACCAATTTCATAAAGTTGCTGAACTGCTTAATTGAGCATTTTCCATGAATTTGATAAATCAAGATATCGCCTAATTGAAGGCTATTGTATTCAGAGATCTTGCGTATTACCATTAAGTTGTTTTGGTTGGAAATTAGTTTTAGTTTAATATTATCAGGCGCATTTCTAAAAAGTCTATAGGAATTAGCGTTATTTTTTATTTTATCAATTTCATTTGAACTAATAACTTTGTAATTTGGAAACTCTGGAGGCATTTCAGAAACTGTTTGTTATAGAAAGAAATTGGCACTTTTGCCATCTAATGAAGGATCATACCTAAGAAGAATAATTTCTTCCCACAGTAGAATAAGGTTTCTAATCGTTACGTATTCAATTAATTTTGGAGAGAATCTTTTTGCCAAAAGGCAGATCGAAAAATTAAAATTTAGTGCTCCTTTGTCAGTGTTTCTAAGCTTGAAAATGTCCTGATATTCAAGGGTTTGAACTAGGTCATAAATATCCGATTGGTCTGTTTTTGCTTCGATGGTTGTAACAATCACATCTTTGTTGGCTGAAATACACATAAGATCGATAGGTCTTCGCATGGTTTGACCGATGAATGCCTCGATTAAAACATCAAATTTAAGACTTCTACAAGCTGGAAAGAATTTTACTATGCCAGGGTTTTTTCTTCCAAGTTCATAAGCCAATAATGCCTTGATCGAAAATTCGATTGAGCCAATTTTCTCAATATAGTTTCTTAGGGGAGACATGGCCATTTGCACGGGATGAAACTCTATCAGTTCATTTGATGGTAGCATATCTTGCTTCCTATACAATAATCTGGTAATTTCAACGCCATCATTTTCTGTAATTTTCTTAACTGCATGCGCAGCTCCTCTTACTTCACGTTCCAATGTTAAAACTGAGATGACTTTTCTTTGCTCAACAGAACGGTAGAATTCACTAACGGGGATGCTTACATCATGTTTACAAAGCTCCGTATAATCAGGATGAGGCTCAAAACAGAACCTATATGGATACACCAGGCTAGCACTCGATTTCCATATTCCCAGTTTATCGTTGTAAAAAGGCTCTTCTCTCACTCTATAAACGCCGTGTAATGTACTTTCTGCTTGCTCTTCAAGGACATGAAAAAATACTATGTCTCCTTTTTTCATTCCGATTAAATCTTCAATTATTGATTGAATTGTTTGCGTTCCATGCTTACTTTTGTTAAAGTATTGTACTATTCCATCTGTGTCGGTTCCTTCTCGGTTCCCGTAAACACCGATTCTACGACTTACTAACCAATCCATCTTTGATACTTGGCAGATGAAAGCACCCATATCAATCGCAAGCTTGTTGTATGAATTGGTATATAAAAATAAGCAATGTTGAAAGGATTACGTACGTTGAACTGTTTTTTTAGCTATTGGCTATCGCCAAGTTTCTTTTGGAATAAGCCACTCTTTTTCAACCGTGTTTACTTCTTTTTTGTTCTTTTATCTTTCCCAAACTATGTGACTGTTAACATTATTTTTTTCGTAAACATCAAGGATTTGGGTGCAGAAATCTTGAAGTGGTTTATCCTTGTTGGCTTTTGCCATTTCATATAGACGTATGAAAAACCGTTTACCTGATTCTGTTTGTTTGTAGTTTTTCTTAAGAAAATTGTGCTGAGCACACAAGGTTTCCCCATTTTCTATTGTTGCTTTACCACCTTGGTCTTTTGGCTTTATGTGGTCAACCTGTAATTCTACACCGTTAGCAACACTCCGACCACAAACAACACATCGGTAATTATCTCTTTTCATAATAGCTTCTTTTTGCGCTGGAGTAAAATCTTCTAAGTCTCTTTTAACAACAAAATCAGGTTCATACCGATAAACTCCCTTTGCAACCTTGATAAGCAAACCATCTTGCGATAACCTTCTAATTCCTCTATCTGGGTCTCTGAAAACTTTACCTGTTCGCTTATTCCATTCTGCTACAACCCAGTCAACAATCTCAGGGTGTTTTATGTCTCTACCGGGATTTTTCTTGAAGTATTCCATTATCAAGTCTAGCTGAGACTTCACGCTTTCCTCTTTGCGTCTTAGTTCTCTCTGTTCCTTGAGTGCTGTTAATAGTTTCTTTTTTGGCTCCTCGCTGTCTCTCAGCTTCATGAGATTCGCCTACTGTAGCAAGAACAGTATCGAGTATATGTGCTTCTTTAATTAAGCGTTTCTTAGCTAACTCGCAATATTCCAAATCTACGTCGATACCTATACCTCTTCGATTGTCTAAAACTGAAGCAACCAACGTAGTTCCGCTACCTAAAAATGGGTCTAAAACCAAATCATTAACAAAACTGAACAGTTTAATGCACCGATGAGGAAGTTCAATCGGGAAAGGCGCAGGATGCCCGGTTCGTTTTTTACTTTCTCCTTGGAAAGTCCAAAGACCATTAGTCCAATTCATGAAATCATCTCTACTAATATCTGAAACCTTACTGCCACTAGTCTTTTTCCACGTCTCTTTATAGAGAATCACAATTAATTCAACCGGTGCAATCACAAACGGGGCTGAAGCACGCATCCATGAACCCCAAGCGGTTCTTCTAGAGATGTTGCCTTCATTCCAAACTATTGTTGAGTGATATTTGAAGCCTATTTTCTTAGCTATAGTTGTCAAATCCGCTCCTACACTTTGTTGACCGTTCTTATTTTTGTCTAGGGGAATGTTTAAACAGAAACGACCATCTTCTTTCAGCCATTCGAAACAACGCGACATCCATTTTCTACTAAACTCTAAGTAATCTTCGTAAGAGATTTTGTCATCATGGCTGTTGTACTTTATATCGACGTTGTAGGGTGGGGATGTAACAATAAGATCAATACTGTTCTTTTCTACAGCTTCTGTAGTAGTTACATTTTCATTAAAAATTAATACAGAATTAGCATGGAAGTATGGTTTAACTCGGTCTATGTTTGTAATTTCCTGTGACGGAAGAGTGTTGGCACCTTCAGCAATAGGCTCAGTCGAACGTTTTTCAAGCACTTGATGAGATATGACGTTTTCAGGCAATAATATGTTTGTAGAAACCGTTTCTATAGGTGCTGTCATCTGTAAAGCCGTATTTCCTTCTTGTTTTTCTATTGCTGAAATTTCGAGACCACCATCATTCTTACTAATCGTAATTTGGGTACCGGTGGGAAATCTTCGCTTAAGATAATATGACCATAAGCGTCCATATTTGTCAAATTTAGCAGGCGAATCATTAAGTTTGGTTTCAAAGGGCGCCACCAACTCTCCCAAAAGTTCCGCTCTGTTTTTGACGGGTATGTGAACGAACCCTAATTCAACTTCTTTCTTCTTGAGCGTCTTTGTAACCATAACGACCAGTTGTGCTATGCTGTTTTCTTGGCTATAAATTTAATCGTATAATTCTGCTATTTGACGTTTTAACTAAGAAGCAGTTGTTAATAGTTTAGAATTATTTGGTAAGAAAGTTAATCAAAATCTACCTTTGTGCAATTCCTTGTCTGGTGATTTGAAAATAAGTGCTTGATAAAGTGATAGTAACTTTTAAGCTTGTTAGATTTTGATTAATTCTGGTGCGTATTTTTCTAGTGTGTAGTGGATGCCTTTGTGTTCGGATGTTCGGACAATTTTTGATAATAGCACCGCGAGGTCTATGAGTGGTCCTTCGTGTTCTTCTTCGCCAAGTGCTGCCAGTTCCCTTAAAGCTTGTTTAAGTGGGGTAAGTTCTTTGATGGTTTTCACCTCTTTTGTTGCATGTGGCCAGGCCATTTGAGCTTAACAGCTATAAAGTTTTGAGGGGTAGAATTGGAAAGAATTCTTACCATATGGAAGAAAAAATTGCCAATCTGTTCGGTTTTGTATTGTTTTGTTTATGTAAAGCTTCTTCTTGTACATGAAAAAGCACTGTTCTGCATGCAAAAGTGCGCGCCTTAATTCCATGCAACGCTATGTTGAATCATATTTGGAGCCTATTAGAAGCATCTAGTAGACTAGGGGGTAGGCTGTAGCGCACACAAACGGGAGTCTGGTTAGGTTATGTTGGCGATAACCTTTTTTTACCTTTTTTAGCCTTTTTGCACCTTTTCAAACCTTTTCTAGCCTCAACCTGCAACCAATTTAAACCCTGAACCAAAAAAGCAACCCAAAACAACACTTTCACAGAGAGGAGAGAGGCTACTATTTACAACTGATTGCGCTAGCATAAAAGCTAATAAGCTGATCCTAATATTTGGTGCTTCGTTGGCGTATTGCTATAATATGCGTAACTAGTAGCAATTTACATGCGTGACGGTTAAGAAGAGTCAAAACAAGCCCTGTTCAACAAAAACCAATTGATTCACAACCGAACTACTCAAAAAAACTAAATATGACCAACTGCATATTTCTGCTCATGACTCCTTTGAATTTTGATTCGCTTAAAAACAGATTAGAATTGTTGAAGCCCGAAATTGAAGAAAAGTTCAAAGTGAAAAGTATTGGTCTTTTTGGATCGTATGTTAGAGGAGAGCAGAAGGATACGAGTGATCTTGATATTTTGGTTGATTTTTATGAACCGATAAGCCTTTTCAGGTTTGTTGAGCTTGAAGATTTTCTGAGCCAGCAGCTTGGTGTTAAGGTTGATTTGGTTATGCGAGATGCTCTTAAGCCTAGGATAAAAGATAGTATATTAAACGAGGCAATTTACGTTTGAAAAGGGACTCTCGTCTATATCTCGACGATATCGCTGATGCCATAGAAAAGATAGAAAACTATGTTGAAGGACTCAGTTTTGAGCAGTTTTCGGAAGATAGTAAAACGGTTGATGCAATAGTTAGAAACTTTGAGATTATCGGTGAAGCAACAAAGCGTATCCCTCTGGAAACCAAAGATAAGTATCCTCAAATCCCTTGGAAAATGATGGCGGGCACTCGCGATAAACTCATCCATGAATACTTCGGCGTAAACCTGCAGGTACTGTGGAAAGCTGTAAAAGCTCAATTCTATGCACATCTATGTTGAATCATATTTGGGGCATATTAGAAGCATCTAGTAGACTAGGGGTAGGCTTGTGCACGCACAAATCGCTTGCATAAGGGTTTAGTTTAAGTCGCTGAACCGCTCAGCAATAATGTTCTCAGCATTGTATCGGCTATTTGGTAAACTTTGTCTTTGTGGTCTATGAGCAGTCCGTCCTCCAAGCTTTTCAATACTACTTGGATTGTAGAGTCAGAAACGGGAGTTCCCCTTCTCGCCTCGACGCTGGCTTTAATATCACTCCATCTGGCAGGATTAGTCATTGCGGATAGAGCCGTAACGTAAAGTTTTCTGTCTCTACTTTCAAGAAAATGCTCAAGCTCCTCCCTCACAACCCTAAGACCCTGCTCCACTGTTTTGTGCAATGCTTCTTGAGGAGAGAGTTTGCCAACCGCAATGTTGTTCCCATATAAAGTAAGCCAGCCAGGTGTGCCGCCCAGTTTCGACTCAACCTCTTGACTTATCAAGTTGCTAGGCGGTTTCATGTTATATTCTTTGAAGCCTTGTTTGAGGAACTCTGCAACCTGAGTTTTGTCAAATCTCTGCAGATAAAGCTCCGCAGGCGGACGACCAAACATGGGGCTCCTAGAAGATTCTGGATTGAGCAGCGTTCGAATAAGGCCAAACATTGACCCAGTAAACACAAAAACGACATGGGAATGCGTATTGAATATGTTTGCAAGAACCTTTAGTAACTGACCAGAGACATAGGACAACTCCTGCACTTCATCTAGCTCAATGACCAAGTTCTCGTCTTGCCTGCCCAAAACATCAAGCAGATTCCAAAGCGTGGTTAATGGCCTTCGAGGGATGGTTACTGATAAACCGCTGGGGCCAACCGTTAATCCTTCTATTCTTGAGGCTGCTTCCTTGATTTTTTGAGACAGAGTCATAGAGGAGTTGACACTTTGCACTAACGCGTTGAGGAGCCCCTGAACGCCAGTTGCACCCCATAAGTTGACGTAAACGGTTTGGCGGTTGAGGCAGGCACGGGTTGCTTTTATGAGGCTGGTTTTTCCTACCATTCGTGGCCCAAGCACAGTTACCCACCTTCCTGCTTCGATGAAGCGGACGAGTTCGTCGATTTCTTTTTCTCTTCCAAAAAGGGCTTCTGGCGAGTCTTTTGGGGCTAAGTCAAACAGCATTTACTACACACTCTGTAGTACTACAGACCCTGTAGTAAAAAATAAACCATTCGGTTTCATAGCAGGACAAAGTTGTTGATAAATAAATTATCCAAAATTAGGAAGGCGGGAGAGGGTATCAATTTAGCAAGTGAATTTTTCCAGCCTCAATTTTTTTACTGTTTTTTCCAGAAATTTCTACGTGAATGGTCATATTATTCATGATAATTCACAAATTTTGATGTCCTTATTGAAACGTTGAAGGTCCTTATCCTGAGAATAAACAATGTTAGCTGCTTGGTTGAGTGCTGTGGCCACAATTAAAGCATCAGGCAGTCTTCCGCCCCTCTTAGCACGCAGATTAGCGGCTAAATCAGCAATTTCAAATGTAACTGGAACTATCTTAAAACTGTTAAGAGTCAAATCGTTTAACAGTTTTTTTGCCTCAGCGACTTTTTTTTCCTCTCTTGCCATGTAGAATCCAGTTAGGACCTCAGCAACCGCTATTGTAGAGATAATTCCTTCATCTTGTGCTTTCATGAACAAGTTTAAGATTTTTTCTACTTTACTGGCTTGGGGTTCTATACCCTCTAGAAAGTAAATAAGGACATTTGTATCTAAGGCTATTTTCATTGCGGGCAATCCCATTCTTCGCGCATTTTTTTCTGGTATTTGACTGGGTCTCCGAAGACGCCTTTCCCAAGCCCCTTCAGCTCAGCTACTGGATTAAAAGGTTTTAAAAGCAAGCCCTCTTCTGTTTCGTTGATCTCTATTATGATTCCATTTTCAATATTGAATTTCTTACGAAGTCTTTTTGGAATAACTACCTGTCCGCGCATGCCAACTTTTACTTTTTCCGACAAATCTATCATCATCAGATAAATATTTAATCAGAGAAATAAAGTTTCTTACTTAAAATGAAGATCTACTGAAACTTACCTAAAAAACTAGCAAGACAAGTCCTTGATTATCAAAAATTAGGAAGGCGGGGTAGGGTATCAATTTAGCAAGTGAATTTCTCAAGCAAAATTGAAAGCAGAGGAGAGAGGGTCTACTATTTACGATTAAAAATGCCCAGTAAAAAGTTAAGGGCAGATTGGCGGATGTTTCGGCTCTATAAGCTAATATACCGTGAAAACCATTTCTATCTTAGGAAGGAACGTTATGGATGTTTTTGAGGCTATACAGGAAAGAAGGTCAATCCGCGCTTACCAGGACACGCCTGTGCCAAGAGAAAAGCTTGAGAAAATTTTGGAGGCTGCCAGACTTGCGCCTTCAGCGGGAAATACTGAACCATGGCATTTTATTGCAGTAACTGATAAAGAGAAAAGAAAAATCCTCTCAAAGGGCAACTACGCAAAATTCCTATCTGAAGCACCGCTTGTGATTGTTGCTTGCGGCGATAAGAAAGCCTCGCCAGACTGGTACGCTATCGACGTTGCCTTAGCAGTGGAGAACATGATTTTAACCGCAACCAGCGAAGGCTTAAGCACCTGCTGCGTCGGAAGCTTTGAAGAGAAAGAGGTAAAGGAAACAGTGAAGGTTCCCAGTAACTTTGAGGTTCTCTTGCTTTTAGCGGTCGGCTACTCACGAGAGAAACTTGATTTGTCAAGCAAGCTTTTGCATCTTGCGCATTCAAGAAAAACCCTCAGCGAAGTTGCAAGCGAAGAAACGTTTGAAAAAAGTTTAATGCCGCAAAAAGTCTCAGAACCTTAAAGCAGCTTCCTCTGCTTTTCTCCAGAAACCAAAGCTGAAACTCTAACGTCGATTAGCCTGACTTTGCGTTAAGTTGCGTAATAATCTTTTTTGCCCTTTTTCAATAGAGGTTTAGTAGCCAAGTCTGGGGCTAATTTCTCAATTTAGCACACGGGTCTTCAATATCACAAGCGACTGTTACCCAACAACAACGCAAAAGATGAAAATTACAAAACTATGACAGTACGCCATGCACAGGACAAACAAGACTACGCGCACTTCACACCGAAACGGTTCACGCAAATATCGCTCAAACACCATCAATGGACTCGACATCTCAGGCGATTGGTGGCCGCAGGCTGAGCTAGTCGACCGAAGTCTTCTAGCGTACACCCCGGCTCCATCAAACCCATCTTTTATGGGAGCCTTCGTCCCGGTTAAACGGGAATGGCTGCCTCTTTTCGGGAGAGGCTTCGAGCTTAGATGCTTTCAGCTCTTATCCACAACAGCGTGGCTGCCCAGCAACTGCCTTATCAGACAACTGGTTAACTAGAGGCTACAGCGTCCCGTTCCTCTCGTACTAGGGACCCTTTCCCCTCAGGCAGCCAACACTCCCAGCAGATAAAGTCCGACCTGTCTCACGACGGTCTAAACCCAGCTCACGTTCCCTTTTAATAGGC
>JBEKKX010000040.1:0-19678 GCA_050010515.1 Bathyarchaeia archaeon | reverse complement strand
TAGCCTATAACCCGATTCATCTAACCTTTGCTTTCGTAATCCAGTTTCTCTATTTTCGGCTACTTGGTCTCTTTTCCGTTGTTTCTCTGAGCGTTTACCCCTATTTGAACTACTTTCCAAACCTAAATCAAAGCTTCCAAAACCAAAAGGGTCATCGTTGCTCCTTTTCTTGGGCATTCGTCACACCAATAGACTATTTCTACGCTATGCAGATTTAAGACTTTTTACCATAGGAAAACTTGCGATGCGCGGCTTATTCTAATTCAGCTTTTTATATATAATTTTCCACAATGTACACATTCGAGTGCACCTTCGATTTTTGTTGAGGGTTTAAAGGTACTTCCTCCGCACTTCTCACAATCCACGGGTTTGAACCCCTCACCTTTCATAGCCAAGAACTTTTCAATGATTTCTTTTGTAGAATATGCTAGTTTCAGACCAGAACCTTCTTTGAAAAATGCTATGCGCTTAATTTCTCTTTGAGGCGTGGGAGTACCGTCTGCCTTGATTAAAAAGACCTTGTGGTTATCTCGAAAAGACCCCCTGCCCTTAAAGTCTTTGTGAAGTCTGCCTTTATAGGAAAATAAATATTTAGAGTCTAAAGGCTTTAAGCCTGTTTCTTCTTGAAGTTCTCGCATTGCAGCTTTTCTTCGACTTTCGCCTTTGTTTGCTCCACCACCTGCAAGCATAAATAATTCACTGCCTTGACTAACAACCAAAATGCCTTCGGGAAACTCGACTATAGCGGTACCTCGCCTGCGGTTGTAAACCATTAGTATTTCCTCTGTCTCTGTTTACTATCTTCAAGAACTTAATTATTTTCTGATAGCTGTTTTAAGTTTTTGCATCGCCAAGTTTTTGGCTTGGTAGTTTATTCGCTATTGCCACCAATGTTTCTTTTTACCGCTTTTTTGTCTGTTTGTGTCAGTCTCTTCTTCAGAAGACACTTCAACATCATTCATCGGTCTATACAATGCTTGAGTGCGATAAGACCTGATGATGTTTTCTACTTCTGCTAATGTGGAAGCACTATTCAATCTTTCACGAAACGGTTCTACTGAGTAAATTTCTTCAGGAACAATGTAATGATGACCATATTTATTGCCATATGTTATCGTGTTTTTACTAACTTTCGGTTTACCAGTCTGTTTTTTCTCTGGTGTGACAGCCATAGGTTTTTCTGTTTGTTCCTTTAGTTCGCTTTCTTCTCTGACAAACATGTCAATTCTTTGCTTTCTATCAGCTTCAGGGTCAACAGGTGCTATAGTAACATACTTCTCAGGATACATCATTCTATCCATTGCTTGTTTTATCAATTCGTTTCGTCTTTTCTCTTCAATATCAAGTGCTTCAAAGGTTTTTCGCCAATAAACGAAATCTGGATGCCCATCTTCCTGCCTATACTCAGTATAAAACAAGGCTTTTATTTTTGGGTCACCTTGAACATCAAAAACAGTGTCCCAATCTACAAAATAAGGAAACTTAGGTTTAAGATGTAGTTCACAAAACCACTTTTTGCATATTTCGCAGAGGTAAACTTTCTTTTGAGAAGAATCTCTGTCTTTGGTAAAGCACTCATAACAGATGCCAAGCTCAGAGTCTTTTGTTAGCTCCGTTATTTTCCCTCAATTTCTATTTTAGGGGTCATTTGCTTTTAGTTTTTTCGATGTGGGTTATTTCTGCGCTATTCAGATTTACGACTTATCATCCTTGAAAACTTGGCTAAACATTGCCTCAAGGATATGTAAGTCAGCTTGAATCAAGGTTATTCGCTCAACTGTCTACGCAAAATGTTCTCTAAACGAATTAAAATCTCTTTGCTTCCTTCCACATCGGCATCAACAGAATCAAACGCTAAACCCTTCGCTCTACACGCTGACCTGCAGGCTTTTTTAACGGTGTCTTTCCAAAGTTTAGCATCATTAAGCAAAACAACACCCGTGTACGCCGTGCGCTTGATGTATTCACAGGTTTGGCATGCAACGTAGTCTACGGTTTCCAAGTCAAGCGGCAAAGCAGCCTCATGCTGGCTGAGCGGATAAACTTCATCAAGCTCCAACGGAACCAACCCAAATGGAGCAGAGTAAACGCAAATGTGAATTTTCGAAGCCAAATCTTCGCCTAAACAGCGGAAGAGATGCCTAATCTTCTTAAACTCAGGCGCCCTATGAAACGGTTTATTCCTTGTTTGCGGCACAAGCAAAAGAACCCGTGCATTCTTCGGCGGGTCATATCGCTGGTTTAACCGTTTCCGATAATGGGTTATTTCTGGACGCACAAGCCCCACCGAGTCGAAATAGAAGAATCCGCTGTCCTTCACAGTTGGACTGTACTTTTCAAGAAAATCATCATGACTTCGCAATCTTTTAAGGGCTGAAAGCAACGCTGGATGACCATGAACCCGCATTTCTGTATGCTCCCAAAGCCTGCCATTCCTTATGGCTTGTTTAATGCGCTTAAGCTCTGCTTGGCAAACGTAGAGGTTATGTTCAGCCAAGAAAACTTCCCGTTCTTTCTTCGACCTTTTTTCCAGTCCCTTCGGCGTTTCCGCGGAGCATCTGGGGCAGCAGCATGGAAAATAATCCATTTCTTCAAGCCGCCATGTGCCGTTCTCAGTCATGTAACGGTTTTCCCTAGCGTATAATGCGTAAGCTGCTGAATCAAAAAGGTCGCATCCCAGCGCAACTGCCAACGAGAACATTGCCGGGTGCCCAGCGCCAAACAGGTGCAGCGGACGCTCTATGGGCAAACCTTTTTTCGCCGTTAAAATCATGTCGGCTAATACGTCGTAGCGGTAGCTTTCCATGACTTCTGTTGGGCTTCCAAGAGCGTGGATTTGGAAAGGCAGTTTCCCCATTTCAAGCGCCGAGTTTGCAACAAGATCCAAGTGTCTTCCGCCCTGTATTGGTCCAACCCATAAAATATCGTCACGCGTTTTGGTTTTAAAGAAAGCCTTTGCTCTCCGCAAGGTTTCAGCCACGGTTCCTTCGGCTTGTTCTTTGGTTATTTTCCAGCCTGTGGGTATGTCAAGCATGGTGGCGATGTCGCTGCCGATGCCTTCTTGGTAGGCAACGATTTCTTTTTGGCTAACTTCTACTTCTCCGTAAACGAGAATTTGGTAGGCTCCTGAATCAGTCATTACTGTACCGTCGAAGTCTAGAAATTTATGTAAGCCCTCGTTGACTAGTTTATCCTGATAGCGATTTTTGAGTATGTAAGCGTTAGTTATGACTGCTTCAAAACCAAACGTTTCCTTAAGCCGTCTAGGCGCAACAAGCTGAATGCTAGGGTTAATTACAGGAAATAAAAGAGGCGTTTCCACTGTTCCACTTTTAGTTTTAAGTTTGCCTATTCTACCAAGCAGGTCTTTTTCTTTTATTTCGAAACTCAACGTTGAAGCCTAAACAAGAATCACTACTCGCTTATAAAAAACATAAGCTCACAAAGCCTTGAGGGGCAGGGCAACCAGAAGTAACTCTTCTATTCCGCACTTTTTTGCCTACGTTTTCGTCGTTTCTTTGACTTAGGCTTATTAGGTTTCCCGAATTTCATGTTTATAACAACAATAATTACGACCGCTAAGGTGAAAGCTAGGGCAATAACCACCATGTTATCTATATCTGTCATGCTGAAATGACCAAATATTGGGGAGGATGGAGTCCGAATTAGAATAGGCGTGGGCCTTGGAGTTGACGTAGTATAATTGGTTGGAGTTGGCGTATAGGTTGGAGTAGGGGTAACAAAAGGAGTTGCAGTTGTCGTAGGCGCAGGGGTCGGAGGCGGCGTCGGAACAGGACCAAGTGTTGGGATGGATGGCGCGAGGGGATTTGACTCAGCGAGAAAAGGAACAAAGGTTACTATACCCAAGTTCGGGGCATTTTTGAAGTCCCAAATTGTTTGGTTAATCACTGATGCATCGGCTGTTCCCCACCAATTATAGGTAGCGTTCACGTTGCCTGAATCTGTCAAGTGAATATTCTCAGTGTTGTCAAATATGTTGTTATTAGTAATGGTCGCTGATGCAGATGGGCCCCAAAGTCCTGCCGAATTATCAGTTATGGTGTTGTCTTGAATATTCCCAGGTCCACTGATTCCACACAGGTTGTTTGCAATCGCATTGTCCTGAATTATTGAAGCAGAAATATTGCTATGTATTCCATCGTTGGCATTGTTCATAACGTTGTTTTGTTGAATAATTGATTCGCCTACTGCATCAATACCTGACCAGCAATCTGTGATGTTGTTGTTAGAAATGGTAGCGGTAGCGGTACTTTCAATGTAGATTCCATAATATTGGTCTTCGCCCGTAATTAAGTTAGATGAGATAGTAGGAGAACCAGAATTGACATAAATGCCGTCCGTAGAAACCATATTTATGACGTTTTTCTCTATTAAAGGAGAACCGCCGTAAACATTAATCAATGCTGGGGTAGGAGTGCTGGTGAAATAATTGTTGTTTATTTGCGGAGAGCCACCCCCGACCACTATAGGCACTGAAGAAATAATCGCGTTATCAATTATACACCCATAATCAGCTTGGGCTGTAAAGTCAATTTGCTCGTCAGAATCGTTATTGCTTGAAAGAACTATTTTGTTGGCACTCGTACCTTGTGCATTTAAGATACCATTCACCGTTATCTGATATGGACCAAAATTTACTGTAACCCCAGGTTCAATGGTTAATGTTACTCCACTGTTTACAATTACATTTCCTGTAAGGACGTAAGGACTGCTCGCGCTTGTCCAAGTTGTATTTGTATAGATTGTTTCACCGGGAACAGTAGTTGCATGCCCCTCTTCTAGAAGCAGAAGCCCACCAACCAAAATAGTCGTGATTAAGATTATGCATGCAAGCTTCCGCAAGTTTACACCCTGCATATAGGTGCTTTCTTTTGAAAATTTAAGTTTATTCCAACATTAAAGGCAGAAGGCTCGATTCAATTTAGCAAACGAAAATTAATATCTAAATGAGGAAGAAGCAGGTAGTTTTTTAGTTACTTGGATAAATAGAATATTTTGGATGCAAGATTCTTCTAAGGGCAAGTGAAAGCTATCGAATGTGGATTAGGCAACCTTATATCGCATTAATTTGTCTAATACCGACAGAGAGATGCTAAACCATGGTTTGCTCAATAGACATAAGTGAAAGGCCGAAACTAAACGATCCAATTCTAATTGAAGGGTTGCCTGGCATAGGGTTTGTGGCAAACATTGCAGCGCTGCATTTGATACGGGAGTTAAAAGCTAAACGGTTCGTCCAAATTTTTTCCTCATCATTCCAAGATTTTGCAGTAACAACTGAGGATGGCAGTACGCTTTCGCCTATAAATGAGCTCTACTATGCGAAACGGGAGGATGGCGGGCGCGACTTGATTATTTGGTATGGAAACACGCAGGCGCTGACAACTGTTGGGCAATACGAGCTTGTTGATAAAGTGCTTGATTTAGCTCAGGAGTTTGGCTGCCGCTTTGTAATATCAATCGGCGGCTTCAAGAAAGATGAGGCGCAGCCTGTACCAGCGATTTATAGTACAGCCACGGATTTGGATACGATGCAGGAGGCGCTTGATTTGGGGGCTAAAGTGATGGTTGGACACGTTTTCGGTATCGCTGGCTTATCCGTTGGTTTAGCAAGGGTTAGGGACTTGAAGGGTTTCTCTTTGCTGGTTGATACACCTGGAATGGACCCTGACGTGAACGCTGCACGGTATGCGTTGACTATGCTTGGTAAATACTTGAAGCTTAACGTTGACTTATCAAAGCTTGAAGAAAGCGGTTGCGAGATAAAGAAAGTTTTAGAGTCCTTTGGCATTGTTAGAACCGTAACAGAAGAAAAGAAGAAAGAGGAAGAACAACTGCGCTGGTTTATTTAGGGTTTAACTTCGAACATGAATTGTTCGTATACTTTTTGCACGCGGTCGGCAGCTGGACCTGAACCTTCAACAACGCCTTTTTCTGTTAGTTTCACTTTATCCATGACCCAGATGAAGCCCTTGTCTTCATATAGTTTAACCATGGTTGGGAAAACTTTTTCAAGTCTTGTAGCTAAGGCTTTGAGGTCGAAGGGTTTTTCTGCGCTTGATATTTGAGCAACCACGCTTCCGTTTAGGAAAACTCGGTGAAGCAAGTTTGCAGATTCATCTTTTGCGTCAGCCAGGCATAGACTCATATTGTCCTGGTTAATGCCGATGAGTGTGCCGTTGAATATTTTTCCAGTAGTTGTCACTACAGATACGGTTTTATCTGCTAACGCTGCGATTTCAGTGAAATACTTTCTTTGCGCTACAGACAAGTTTATTTCTCCTGTAAGGTAACGAGATTGCACTACCACTATTTATCTTGAACTGTCTCTCGGGGAATAGCTAATCTGCAATAGTTGGAGTGTAAAGTGAAGAAGCGTTGTTGTTTGCGAAGTATCTTAGGCATGAAAGGAAAGATTGGATTCTCGAGAACGCCCAGCCTTAAAGCCTAAGCGCCTAAATAACCCACCTTTTGCGCTTCTTGAAGTAAACCAGCAAACCAGCAATAACCGCAACCACCACTGATCCGGAGACAACCGCAACAGCCACAGTTGGAAAAGGGTGCAGCGCCGCTACCGTGAAATTGACGGTTTGCGAAGCGCCCACGTTTCCGAAAGTGTCATTAGCATAGACCGTAATTGTGTGCAAACCATTTGGAATGCCACCAATAGTTTCGTTGCCGCTCAAGGTTACGTTTGCTTTGCCATCAAGACTGTAACCTTCCCAGCTAACAGCCCTATCCACAGTGAAAACCAGAGGAACACTGGACTTATTAAACATCTGATTCTCCGGAGACAAAATCGAAATTTCAGGTAGAATAGTACCGTAACCAACAGGAGTATACAGCTGGGTTAGATTAAACTCAGTTTCGGTAGCAACCTCCGCATTCATATCACCCGTGAAATTGGAGCCTCCCATGACGTACAATTGATCATTCACATTTACTACGGCAAAGCCACCTCGAGGAGAAGAAATTGCTTCTCCCAACGACCAAGAATTAGTCATGGGGTTGTAGATTTGTGTGTAGCTACTGAAGGCGTAAATTCGCTCTGGAGCCATCACCCCAGTAGTTGCAGCTCCAACATCTGTTCCAGCTCCAACCCAGGCCTCTGTACCATAAGGAGGCGGCGCTCCAGAACTCCAAGTGTCATTTTGAGGATTAAAGATTTGGTTAAGATCAAGTCCATAATCGCTCATCCACCATATCCCGTTTATGATGTATATTTTACCGTTACATACTGCTGATGCATAATCGAAAGTTGCTGTTGGCAAAGGTGCATTTTCGCTCCAAGTGTTAGTGACAGGATCATAAACTTGATTTGCCGTGGAACCAACATTGCTGGAGCTAACTCCCCCTATGCAGTATATTTTTCCATCTATGACATTTGCTTGCAAATCTGTTACCGGATAAGGCATCGGGGCTTCTTCTTGCCAACTATTCGTTGAAGGATCATAAGCCTCGTTTACACCTACCGCACCAAACATGTCATAAGGCGGTTCTTGCGTACTTCCTCCAATACAGTAGATTTTACCTTGGTAGACGGCGATCGCAAAGCCTTCTCTCGGCGTTGGCATTGGCGCTTCTAAAGTCCAATTACCTGTGGCAGGGTCATATACTTCGTTTGCGCCTGTGTCGCCTCCTGTGTAACTGCTTGCTGGCATTATTTCATTACCACCTGTAGCGACTTGATCGCAGCCTCCAATTGCATAGATTTTTCCATCTGACACAACAGCACCAAAATATGATCTCGCCAGATTCATCGGTGCCAACTCAGCCCACGTGTTCCCAGTCGCGGCTGAATCTGCAGAAACAGGCTTAGCATCGATTAAGCATGATGCAAAAAGAAAAACGAGAACGAGCGCTACGGCGTAACCTTTGCTCATGCTCATCTATCTTTCTCTTGGAGATGACTTGGGATAAAAGGGTTTTCGTCAAGGTTTCTTTACTAAGCGCTTAAAGTATAGTCAATGTTTCTGGACTAAGCCCTCGCAACTATTTTTGTCTGTCTATTTAGTCTTTGCGAGCAAGTGAGTAAGCAGAGTAAGTGGAGTAAGTACAGTGGAGTAAGTACGGTAAGCAAGAGGATAGAAGAAGAATAAGAAGATGAAGGAGAAGTCGTAGTTGAAGATGCAGAGGGAAAAAGATTAAAATTTAATCCGTTCACAAAAGGGAAGAAATCTATGTTGATAGGCTAAGAATGTTTGAAGTATGCTGAAGCCATGTCTAATCTGCCGAAGCCCACAAATGGCAGAACAACTTACTCTTCTTTCGGTGAACTAATTGACCGAAATTGTAAACTTCTACTCCCCGAAGAGCATATTGCGGATTTAGCGTCTATCGAGGGGCACGGTAAAATTATCTTTGATTTAAATAGTATACAAAAACTTGGCAATAATAATGCTTTCCATAGGATACCTTTCAATTTAGCTAGAGAAATTCAGTTGCTAAATTGATACCCTACCCCGCTCATCACGATTTTTGTAAAGTCCCGTTTACAGCAAAAAGCACAGCAATAAGTTTCTCGTTTGACGGCGTATTGGTTTTTTTAAGAGTTTTTAGTTTTGATAGTTTGAGTTTTTAATTATGTTTGTTTGTCGCCGAATATTTCAAAGAAGCTTTTCATTTTCCAGTACGTGTCTAGAAATTCTAAGCCTCGGGGTGTGGCGAAGTAGTAGACTTGCTCGCCGTCGGTGAGTTTTCTAGCTAAACCGAAGTTGCATAGGTTTTCAATTATCGTTCTTAATCGATCGATGGGAACGCCTACGCCGTAGGAGATGCGAGTGATTTTTCCTCCTTCAGGATAACGGATTAAAACTTCCAAGACCGAAGCATAAAGGTCGGTTCTTGAACGCTTTGTCTCCCTGTCTCTCATGCGTGAATCCTGACCCAACAAGCTCCCAGCAAATCCGTAACAAATTATGTTAATAAAATAAGCTCGCGGCAAAACAAAAAATATATTAGCTTAACACTTTAAAGGTTGTTTGCCCGTGAAATCGTGAAAACACTAGTCATCTGTTTTTCTTATCATCATAAGAACACCGCGAAAATAGCTTTGGTTTTCGCAAGCGCTCTCAACGCAGAAATTAAAACGCCGCCAGAAGTTAATCCAAATGGTCTCTCCGAGTATGACCTTATCGGTTTCGGTTCAGGTATCTACTTCAGAAAACACCATAAGTCTCTGCTTGACCTTGCCGACAAGCTGCCTCAAGTAACCAACAAGAAAGCATTCATATTCTCCACAAGCGGTCAAACAGGAACCACGCCTAAATTTCACAAGAAACTCAGAGAAAAACTTCAATCCAAAGGCTTCAATATCGTTGGAGAGTTTAACTGTGCAGGACTTGACACCTACGGCCTTATGAAAATAGTGAGAGGCTTAAACAAGGAACACCCAAACAAAGACGACATTAAACAAGCAGAAGCCTTCGCCCAAAGCCTAAACCAACCAGCAAAGGCTTAAAGATATTTTTGGCAACAGAAGAGATAGCTTAATTTTAGATGCCAAGCAGGCATAAAAATGAAGGATTCAATAGAAAGATACAGAAAGATACAGGGTCCAAAATATGATAAAATTCAATGGTATAGAATTGGACCAAAAGAAAAAGAAACCATAATCACCAAACTCAAGGCTTTACTTGCCCGAGAGAAACAGATTAAGCTTGCTTGGCTTTTCGGCAGCTTAACACGGCAAGACAGCATAAGAGATATAGACTTAGCCATCTACTCAGAGCCAGAACTTACTTTCAAAGAGTTCCTTAACTTGAACGCGCAAATTGAACTGGAAATCGGTTTGCCTGTGGATATGGTAGAGATAGCAAGAGTTCCCGAAGTTCTCAAGCAGAAAATTTTCTCAAGCGGCGTTATAATTAAAGGAACGAAGAACCTTGCGCTGGAAATTAAAAAGAAAACCGCTAAAAGCTAAAGAGAGATGCTTATTCGTTTTGAATTGTTTTCAGAATTGTGAGCACTTGTGCTTCCTTTGCTCTTTTCTCAAGGTATTTCCAATTTATGTTTCCCTCTTGCCTAACCAGCACGCTTTTCACGTCCTGCTCGTCTATAACGCCGCGGTTAAGTCTAGCTAATTCAGTTACAATGAAATCTTCAGGAGAAACAATCCAAGCTGAAATGCCTTCGCTTAGCTGCGCTTTTCTACGACGCCTTAGTGTTTCTTCGTCAAAAACAACTCCGTCAGGTTTAGTCCAAACCTCAAACTCAATTTTTTCTTGGCGGTCGACTACTATTAAAGGTTCGTTTGGGGAGCGGATGGTTGGTTCAAAATCAGCTGCTCTAAGTAGATTCAGCAGATAACTAAATTCTTTCTGAGTTTCAATTGCCACAGCAATGTCTAGATCAACGGTTGTTCGAATTCTGCCATAGAAAGGCAGGGCATAACCACCAATTATCATGTAAACGATTCCATTTTCATCTAAAAGTGTGATTAGTCTATGGAGAGTTCTTAATATTGCTGGCAATGGTGTTTAGCTCCATGAAAACTTGAAATGTTGAATGACCGCTTTCAGCGAGCCTAGAGGCATACATTGCGTCTTTTACGGCATGGTCAAGTTCCGCTTTTCTGGCGGTAAGCAGTTTAAGGTTTAATTTTTTATAAGAATCCAAAAAGTCATAGCCTAAAGAGCTAGCGGCAATGCATTTTTTGGGTCTGCCCCTCTTTGGACCTTTAGCAAACTGAACTTCAATTAGCTTTTCATCCTCCATCCGTCTCAAAAGTGAAACGATATTAGAACTTTTTATCTTTAACAATTTAATTATGTCTCTAACTCCGCAAGGTCTTGAAATAACGACTTGAAGAATTCTGGCTTGCTGTTCAAGAGACATTTTGTTTCCTTAACGGAAAAAAAATAACTTCCAAATATTTAAATTACTATCAAGAAAGATAACCAGCACACCCGTGCATATGGGCGTCTTCCCCCTCTCCGTCTGCCTCTCTCCACCTATCGTTTGGGTAACCTTGAGTTTTCAGCGCTTCAACTGGATATGCACTGTCAGGTTTTCTTTTCTCGTATTTCGCAATTCTGCTTTAGAAACGCCATCGAGTTAGCTGGCAAATCACGCTCAACCATAAAGTTTGGTCCCACCCAACTGTTCACGCCAACCTTGATTCCTGGCATAAATAGTGATTTAATCCCTGTTTTCACGTTGTCACCAAGAACTACGCCGAGTTTCCGCCTGCCAGTGTTAATCAACTTGTCTTTAACCATCATTTTGATTGCGCCCGAGTCTAAACGGTAATTAGCCATAACAGTGCCAGCGCCCAAGTTGCAACGTTCGCCAAGGATGCTATCGCCAACGTAGGATAAGTGGCCCACATGTGTGTGGTCCATGATGATGCTGTTTTTTATTTCGCAAGCGTTGCCTACACGCACGTTTCTGCCTAAACTCGTGCCCGACCGAATGAAACAGTTCGGTCCCACGTCGCAGTCTTCATCTATAAAGACTGGACCTTCAATGTAAGCGCCTGAGCGGATGCGGGCTGATTCCGCGACAAAAACTGGACCGATGAGGTGGGCTCCTTGCTCTATTGTCCCTAAAACTTGGAGCTCCATGCGTTTTAAAGCCCAGTTGTTAGCATCAAGCAAATCCCAAGGCCTACCAACATCAAACCAATCAT
This sequence comes from Bathyarchaeia archaeon, assembly GCA_050010515.1. Taxonomy (GTDB): domain Archaea; phylum Thermoproteota; class Bathyarchaeia; order Bathyarchaeales; family Bathycorpusculaceae; genus Bathycorpusculum. Next base: position 8,028 of record JBEKKX010000040.1, on the reverse strand, counting down.
CCTTCGAAATTTCGGCAGCCAAAACCGTTTTGCCTTCTTCACCCAGCAAGGTTACGGCATCGGTGAGTTCCCATTCACCGCGAACGGAAGCTTTTGTCAGCTTTATCTTATCAAAAACCGTCTTGGAAAAAACGTATAAGCCAGCATTAGCCAAGTTTGACGGCGCCATCCCAGCAACAGGCTTCTCCACAATGCGCTTAACTTTTTTCTCTTCGTCTAACTCGATTATTCCGTAGCTTTCAGGTTTATCAACCTGGACGACACCCATGACCGCAGCGGTTTTCCCGCGTTCATATGAGTGTAAAACGTTCTTTACCGCATCTAAACCGAACAGTAAGTCGCCGTAAACGAGAACAAAATCATCATCCACATACGGCTCAGCAACAGCAGCGGCGTTTCCTGTGCCAAGCACTTCTTTTTGCTCAACGTAACTGATTCGTAAGCCAAGTTTTTCGCCATCGCCGAAGTATTGTCGAATCGCGTCACCCATGTAATGCGTAACAATTATTGCTTCAGTTATTCCAGCGTTCTTTACCGCCTCCAAGCAGAACTGCAGAATCGGTTTTCCGCTAACCTTAATCAAATGCTTAGGACGCGTCGCCGTTATGGGCAAAAGCCTGACGCCTTCGCCAGCCGCAAGTAATACAGCTTTCATTTCATTTCAGCCTCAACTTCTTTCCTTATTACTGCTGTTGCCTTTTCAGTTATATGATTTGCCACTGCTAACGATTCTCCTTCAACAGTTAAACGGATAAGCGGTTCCGTTCCAGAAGCCCGAACCAGCAACCAACCATGTTTTAGCGTTAACCGAACACCATCAACCGTTGAGAAATCATTGTAATCTGCAAACTCTGTTTTTAGGGCTGCCCCAATTTTTGCCACTGCCTTATACTTCTGCGCGTTCTTATAGGCAATGTTTTCTCTTCGAGTAATGTACTCTGGAACAGCAGAGATGAACTCGCTTAAACTTTTGTTTTCCTCTTCCAAAGCCTTAAACATTAGCGCTGCAGAAAGCGGTCCATCAGGACAATAATGACTTTGCGGATGCACCCATGCACCACACGGTTCACCGCCGAAAACTGCACCCGACCGCTTAATGGCTTCTGAAACGTAAATATCTCCAACTCTGGTGCGAATGACCCTGCCGCCTTGCGCCTGCACCATAGTTTCAACACACATTGACGCCTCAACATTTGTTACAACTGTTCCACCGCCACTCTGCTTAAGCGCATAAGCAGCATACGCAGCCAATGAACGGTCAAAGCTGACAAAAACGCCCTTCTCATCGACGAAAGCTACTCGGTCGCCGTCACCATCAAAAGCAACGCCTGCTTCAGCGCCAAGAGTTTTGACAATGGTCGCCAAATCCTTGAGAGAATCAGCGGTCGGCTCAGATTTTCGCGCTGGAAAATACCCGTCTGGTTGAGCGTTAATAGCAGTTACCTTGCAGCCAATGGCTTTGAGAAGTGCAGGGGCAATGTTGAAGGTGGCGCCGCATCCTGGGTCAACGACAACCCGCCAGGGCTTATGGAGAGGGGCAGCTTTCAACGCCATTTGCATATAGATTTGGCTTGCGTTAACAGGGATGGTTTTGCCTAGACTACGCCAATCTGACAGTGCAAAAGTCCCCTTCAACGCATTGTTTTCTACAGCATCTTGGTCCTCGTCAGCGTATGATAGGCTGTCACCCCTGAACACCTTTATCCCGTTATATTGAGGCGGGTTATGCGAGGCAGTAAGCATAAAACCGACATCGGCTCCTAACGCTCTTGTGGCGTAAGCTAAAGTGGGCGTCGGAACAATGCCTGCCAAATAAACGTCTGTGCCGCTTGATAGCAAACCCGAAACCAAGGCGTCCTCAAGCATGTCTCCTGAAACTCGCGTGTCACGGGCTACAACTGCTTTTTTGGCTTTTGCATACGCAGCCACCGCTAAACCAACCTTGCATGCAAAAAGAGGCGTCAAATCAACGTTTGCTAAGCCCCTAATGCCTGAGCTTCCGAACAGTTTAGCCATCCGTACCCGAACCTTATAGTTAATTGTTACTGCATGGTTAAAGCTAGTTGCTTAAAATAATTTGGCTTATTTAAACAATCCATTATAACAAAGAAGAAACGCTTATTTGGCAGTCTTATCCAAGACTACTGGACGATGAGGCTCGCCTTTAACCGCCTTTGCCGTTTAGCAGAGGATAATAGCTTCTACTATATTCGAAGTGGAAGGATGACGATGACGTTGATTAAACCAAGACGGTTAAATGATCTTTTACGCTCAAAAGTTGTAAATTACGTCGTTAATCGACAGAATAAGGATGGCGGCTACACTTTTTGCCAAGGTGCAGAATCAAACGCCCAAGACACATACTACGGGCTGTCCATTCTAAATTTACTAAAAACAAATTTTCCCAACGCGCAGGAGACAATTAAATTCATAAATGGCATTCGCTTGGACATCATTTACTCGACCTACTACGTTACTAAGGCTTCATTACTGCTAAGGGAAGACCTCGAAGCAAAGTTGAAAAAAAGCATTGCTTCAATTCTCAACTCCAAGAATTATTTTGGTTACAGCAACTCTTTTTCTGATGCCTCCTCAGAGTTCACGACAACCTTCATGGCACTAGAACTTGCGTACCTGCTGAAAATAAATGTCGACACGAAAGATGTGACGAAGTGGCTGCTTGGCTTCAAAAACGCAGACGGCGGATTTGGAATAGAAGGACAATCAAACATTAACTCTACCTATTATGCAGTCGCTTCTCTGAACCTTCTTATGAAGAATCTAAAAGATTTAGATGAAACCGTCACATTTGTGAGGGCATGCGAAAAACCCTATGGCGGCTTCACAGTTATACCGATAAATTATTCACCCTACATTGAACACACATACTACGGCGTGATGACCCTTGACTTGCTCGGCGAAAAAAGCCGGTACCCATCACAAACGATAGACTGGATATTGAAGTGCCAGAACAAAAACGGCGGTTTTGCCCGCTCAGACCTAGGCATATCAACCTTCGCAGACACCTACCACACCATCACAATGCTACAAAAATTAGGTTCTTCTGAGGAAGGAAAACCATGAACACGGGCATCTGCGTCTTTGGAAATAATGTGAAAAATTGAAAAAGGCTAAAAAGAAAAAACGTTTAGTTTGCTTTCTGATTTCAGAATAAACTTCAAAAGTTTACTCTGGGAAGGATGATTTCCAGCAGGGTCAGAAAGATAACAAGCGGAAACCGCGTTTGCCAACATTAAACGACACTCGTCCGAAAGACCGTTTCTATCGCCTAAAATGTTTCCTGCAGTCCAAGCGTCACCTGCGCCAGTTGCCCGTAAAACCTTAACCTTAAACGTAGGAACCACAACCTCTGTTTTTCCCTTTAAAGTGGCGGAGAAAACCGTGGTATGCAAGTCAATTCTTGCTGGCAAATGCTTTGCTAAAACGCGTGCGGCTTCCATTGCTAACTCAGTAAACGCAAAATGCCCCTTTTTACCATCCAGAGTCTTGTCAAGCATTGAGGCGTAAATGATTGCTTCATTCTCGTTTAGGCTCAGAATGTCCACTTGATTGGATTTCAGGACCGTTTCCATCAACTCAGCGATTGCACCGCTGTTAGGCGTGGGGTCTGCAGTGTCATAGTAAGTTTTGCCTTTGCCCTTCATTTTTGCTCTGCCGAAAACTGCTTGAGCCAGCGCTGTGCCGAATTTTAATGTACCTGCCCAGTTAAAGAGGCAAGTATAATCCGCACTCTCTATCAAGGCATAATCGCTCTCGTTGAGGTTCGCTGGACCAAAATCCGCAAGTGCCCCTAAGTCTCGTAGCATAACATTTGTTTTCTCGTTTTTGTTTTTGAACTCCAGTGCGGTTGTTATGGAAGCCTTATCATGAACTTTTATGTGTGAAGTATTGATCGGAGCGTCTTTGAAGTGATATTTTATTTGTTGCATGCCGTATTCGCTTGTGCAAACAATCGGCGTTACCTCGACGCCTAGGTTGGCTAGGGCTGATGCCACGTTAATGGCGTTTCCGCCTCGCAGGTCAGTTTGGTGGATGCCGTCGATGCTGCCGCCTTTTCGTTTAGCCACATCCGAAATTAACCCTGAAAATTCTGATGGATTCCAGTTCAAACTTATGAGTCTGTCAAGGAAAAAATCGGGTAAAACGGCGACTTTGCATTCTTTCGGCTCCTCCATTAGAAAGCTTTGCAGTTCTTTTTTATGCTCCAGATTGTACATCAGAATGCTCCTGTAGGTGTATTTCCAAAAAGCTAAAATACCTTTTGATTAAAAAGATAGAGCCACGGGTCTTGGAAGAGGAGTGGAGGGGTATGAAGTTTAAAACGGAAGTTTGCTTACTATCACTGGCGCTTGTATTGTTCGTGATAAGCGCTTTCTTCTATACTTACCAAGCAGGCGGCTCAAATTTTGGTCTAAATTGGGCTTCTTATCCATATCAAGGATATGCCCTTGCATTTGTTAGTTTTGGCTTAGTTCTTACCGTGATTGCATCGGTCTCTTATTCAAAACGTGGCAAAAACATGTTCAATGAAGATTTTGATTTTTCATCCGAGGATAAATCTAACTAGCAACCAAATTACATCTCCACATAGTAACGCGACAATTAAACCTAAAGTTATGAATATGAGCATTGGTAAACCGGGTGTTGCCCACACATAAGTGTCGATTTTTCCTGCCTGAACCGCATTAGATAAGCGTTCAACAATTTTATCTCGTCCCTCATCACTTGGAATAACAACCAGTTTTCTTTGTAAAGCGGTCTCGCTGCCGTCTACATCTTCCATCGGGAAAACATGCCATTTCTCCTTTAACTTTGCAACCGTCACCTTGTAACCAGTTATCAAGATAACTGCTTTTTTCCACATCGATTCATGTGCAAGTGTTCCTGTAAACATTTTTTTGCCATTTTTTTTGTGCCAAACCAAATTGCGCAGTATCATGTATATGCCGCTTGCTGCTGCGAATAAGACGGCGTTGCTGAATATGGTTAATGGGAATATGACCTGTGAGATGGGGGACAAGCTTCCAGCTAAGATGGGTGTGAATAGGGTTACTGGGGCGAATGGCAAGGCAAGGGCGATGCACATGAGGGCTTTTGAGTCAGCGCCACCAAATGCACCTGAATAAAACAAAAGAAACGCTAACCCGACGGTAAAGCCTACGCTAACGCCGAAAAGGACAAGCTTTGAGGGATCATAGAGGAGCAACTCTGCTAGCGAGAGCACGATTGCGATAGGTGCATAGATTGCCCAGACGCGGTTGCTTACTTCGCGAGTTTTATAGTCACTCCATGACGCATAAGTGAGCAAGACTGCTGAAACTGCCACCTGTGCCGCGATGAAGACTGCTTGATAGGTCAATCTAATCCCTTGTTGTATTTCTTATGATTTCTTATCGCACTAATAAAATGCGCCATAACTGCTTGGAACAAATTAAAGCGGGAAATTATACCTATTGATTTAACGTTAATAGTCTTCACCTTTCAATTCAATAAAACTACTTAATCGTATTTATTGAATATGAATGGTTAATACTAATTAAAAATCAGTATCGATATAGAAGCTAGTTACCAACGCTCAAGTTATTGTCGCTGGCATCTCAGCTAATATCCGCACAAGTTAGAAGTATCCACTATAAAAATGGCCCGGAACCATCAAAGATACTACAAAATCAATCCATGCTAAATCCAAGCAGTTTGGAACGAAACAGAACTGAGCGTTACTGGAGCAGGGAGATTGTTTGAAACACGTTGGTTTTTCCAAGCATTCTCTTCTTTGTTACAATAACCGCAGCTAGGACTGATATCATTGAGACAACTAACGCAATTATTAGTGATTGCATAGGAAATTCTGGAACTGTAAGGTCGATTTTGGTTGTTGGTGTTGAGGTTGGTGTAGGTGTTGTAGTTGGTGTTGGAGTTGGTGTGTTAATTGCAAAGCTCGCGGTGATTGAGCAGTTCGTAGTAACATTGCTAAACGTGTACGATGAAACAGCTCCCTGAGAAACATTACCCACCAGAACGGCAACTATGTGATAGCCATTAACAGGCGTAATAGTGAAGCTTGAAGTAGCGCCATAGTTAACAGTGATCGTTCCAGGCGAAATCAATCCGTTAGCGCCTTGAATGACCGTAATAGCGAGTTGGTTAACAGTAACAGAAACCGCGTTTGAAACGGCAGAAGTAACCGGAACAGAAGCGCTATCAGTCACCGTACAAGTAACCGAATGCGAAGTTCCCGAAGCAATGTAGGAGTAGCTTACATTGTTAGTGCCAACTGCAACGCCGTCCAAGTACCACTGATAACTCAGTGTTCCCGTACCGCCACTAGGAGTAGCCGTAAACGTCTCGGACTGACCAACATCCATCGTAAGCGGACCCAACAGGCGCGATACTCACAGTCGGCGAAGCACTCGCCGTAACCGATGTAGCGGAAGACTGAGCTGACGTTGCACCTAAACTGTCAGTAACATTAACGGTAATCGAGTAAGAACCTGAAGAACTGGGAGTGAAAAGCATCATTGGCGCAGCACCCGACTGAGCTAAGAGTCCATTCACGTACCACTGGTAACTCGTGTAAGACCCTGAACCGCCGCTAGCAGTGGCAGTAAATGTCAGCGCGCGCATGGCTGTTCCGAAATTGGTGAAAATTGGTCATAATTCCGTTTTTGCTCTCTATCCTACGATGTTGACCATTCACAGTTCATGCTTTGAAACGTGACCCAAAAGCAGAAAGCAGACTTAAAACCATTTTTCACCATTTTAGGAACACACATGCGCGCTATCTGCTTTAACGACGACCGCAGATATGGAAACGAAAAGTAAAACTAAGAATGATACGACAAGCAAACGTGTTAATAATTTTTTTCTCATACTTTTTACCTCTTAACCCTAAGTGTTCACCGTAACCGTAACCGCACTGGAAGTCACAACAACCCCAGCAGCATCCGTCACTTGAAGCTCAAAATGCCAAGTACCCGTAGCCGTAGAAGTCGTAGTGACAAAACTGAAACTCGCTGAATTCGTACCGACATCAACATATGAACCACTAGGAGCCTCCTCCAACCACTGATACGTATACGGACTAGTACCAGTCGAAACAGTTGAGGAAGTCAAAGATGAAGTCTGACCCTGATCAACCGTAGTCGGTGTAGCCGTCAAGGTCGGAGCAACAAGCTTAGAGTTCACCGTAACCGTAGCAGCAGTAGACTGAGCTGACGTTGCACCTAAACTGTCAGTAACCGTCACAGTAATCGAGTAAGAACCCGCAGAAGCAGGAGAATAACTAAACGTTGAAGCAGTCTTACCAGACTGAGATACCCCACCCACATACCACTGATAAGACGAGTAACTACCCGAACCACCAGAGGCAGTAGCCGAGAACGTCTGAGACTGACCAACATCCATAGTCCAAGAAGCAGGCGACACACTCACAGTCGGAGCAACATTCACAACAACAGAAACCGCTGTAGAAGTAACCACAACCGGGATACTAGCGCTGTCAGTCACCTGAAGCTCAAAACTCCAAGTACCCGTAGCCGTAGAGCCGGAAGTAGCGAAAGAATAGCTGTTGGAGATTGCACCATTAATCGATGAGTAAGAACCAGCGCTAGGAGCCTCCTCAAGCCACTGATACGAGTACGGACTAGTGCCAGTCGTAACTGTGGTCGAACTCAAAGCTGAAGTTTGACCCTGATCAACCGTACTCTTGGAAGCAGACGCAGTCGGAGCAGCCAAAGCAGAATTCACCTTAACCGTAACCGCGTTAGATGTAACAATAGTCGGGGTACTGGCACTGTCAGTCACTTTAAGCTCAAAAGAGTAAGTACCCGTGGTCGTAGAACCAGAAGTAACAAAAGAATAGCTGTTGGAGGTTGCACCGCTAATTGATGAGTAGGTGGTGGCGCCAGGAGCTTCCTCAAGCCACTGATACGAGTACGGACTAGTGCCAGTCGTAACTGTGGTCGAACTCAAAGCTGAAGTTTGACCCCGATCAACCGTACCCGCAGA
>JBEKKX010000039.1:0-19960 GCA_050010515.1 Bathyarchaeia archaeon | reverse complement strand
ATCGTTGTAACCATTGCTCTTATGTTAATAGGTTATTTTCTTATAGGACCACCTGGTAACCGCAGATGGAATAAGAGAAAAAATTAATACTGGACCGTTCTCGTCTACCCAAGTCACTGCAGATGGCAAAGCTGCTCAAAAAACCTGAAAGTGCGTCGTTAGCGCAAAAGGTTGAAATTTAGCCAACTAACCGGTAATCTTTTCCGGTGTAAATATCGGAACAAGGCAGCGCGCGCTAAAGTGGAAGTAACTAAGGTGAAAGAGACGAGGGAGGAGGTGGATCAGTGGACTGGAATAGCGCCCGCGCGAAACTCCTCGTGGCGGGACCCATATTGATCGTTCTGGGACTTGTCCTGTACGTTGTACGAGGCGAGACAGCGGTGCTTGTCTTTCCTGTCATAGGAGTAATATTGCTAATTGTCGGAGTTGTTTGGGAGTTATTTATAAGCCGCGGCAGAAGAAGATAGAAAACGCCACTAATACCTTACCGTAGCCAAGAAATCAACCCTCTGGATATGTATTCATCCAGTCAATCTTTTTCCATTATTAGCAAGTTTCAGACTGCTTATCTGTTCACCCGAGAATACTTGGCTTAGGGGGATGTTAACCAGAGGGTTCAAACAAGGGCTCAACACTATCCCCGCCAATCCTGAATAGATTTCAGCTAAGGTTTTGAACCCGTTTGGGTTCAGGGGCGGGCAACTCCAAAATTCGATCAAAACTTACAAAATGCCTTAAAGCGGGTAGTTTAGCTGTTGGGACTCATACCCGTTTGGGGTTAAGTCCGGTACGGCCCACCACCAAACAGGCAAAGTTTTAGGCAGTTGGGTTCACGTTAGGCAAAATTTTTTAACGCTTATTACTTTGAAAAAGAATATTAATTGTGGATTATTATACATAGAAAACCTGTTTTTGCTCTTGCAGCCGTTTTTCTGGCTATAGCTTTAGTCGCGCCGCCAATTATTTTAATGTTGCAGGCAGATAAAGACTTTAACAATTATGTTAGCGCAAGAAACAATCCGGGGCTTTCAGCAAGCGGCAATGCCACAAGCGAGATCTATACGATGCATGAACATCTCCAGACAACCTTTACGCTAATAGTGATAATTGAAGCAATCTTTGTAACCCTCTTCGCAATAACTATTTGGTTTGGCATAAGCACATTCATCCTACCATTAAATCAAAAAGCACCTTGTCACTTCTGAACAAAAAGGTTTTTTAGGGCTGACATAGGGAAAAAAATAAGTTACAAATCCAAACTATAATGCAATTTTTGCATTTGTGCATGTACAATCACAAATTTTTTTATAGCAGTTAGCTGTCAATTCCTTTAGCGTAGTTACATATTTTGAGGAGGTGTAATTTGTGCCTGAAACATCCATTAATATAACAGAGAAATTACAGAAAATCGGCCAAACTGCCCAAGACTACAAGGATGCGATTGTTAATCAATTCAAAGACATGGAAGTAGAAGTAAAGGATTGGAACTTTGCAGTGGGGAAAGTTGGTAAGGAATACACTGTTGAGGTTAACCTTAAGCTTGGCATACGTTCAAAAAAAGCTTAAGCAAGAATGTTTTCTATTGGCAGTAAGAAAAGTGAACCCCTTTTCTTTAAGGTGTATGTTTAACCTTTTTAAATAGAATATTTGATTCTGAATAGTACAGTTTAGTTTTTCCCTCTTTTGACGGTTCAATTATTTTTCACCAAAACAAATAAAAACTCGACTTGCATCCATGAAGGCTACTAGTAGAGGAAATGTGTATGCCATCTGAAATTACTGATGTTGATAAGTTTGTAGCTTTGAGCGCCAAAGCAAAGCATTGCTCAGTGCAAAGACTCAAAGGCACTGTTAAACTTAAACTTCGCACACCCCGCCAACTTTACACGCTGAAAATTGAGCCTTTAAGGGCCGACGAAATCATAAAAAAGCTTCAATGCGAAATCCAAGAGAAAGAGAAATAAAATAACTTTTTTTTCAACTGTTCTTTCTGTTTTAGCCGCCTTTCCTTTACAGGCTAAACTGTCAGTTCTTACGGTTGAATATCTGTGTTTTATACAAAAGCATCAACGAAACCACTTTAAAGCATTGCTTGCCTCAAGTTTAACGCCTTAAGTGCCTGAAATTTCTCGAAAATCAGCGAACCTTAAATATACATACCGCATGCAAAATCAAATTGAGTTAAAAAAAAGGCATCGACAGCTAAAATCAGCTTTTAAAGCATGACGGGAGACCTATAAAAGCTTGAAATAAGCGAGGTAGCCTTAAAATTCGCCTCTTATACTGCTAATTCAAGCGTTTTTACGGTTAAGTAGCTTATTCTCAGGTTTTTAATCGATCTATTTTGCGCAAAGTTGTTGCTGTGGGAGCTTTTTATGAGCGAAAACCGATCGAATGGTTATTTTTTACATGTAAAAGTTAAAAAAATCATCGAAGCTCTCGTCAAATTTACGTAAGCCTGATAAATTGTCATGTCCTTTTTTGCTTTTGAGGGCTTCGGGTGGCGAAGGCTTGTTGTTTTTGCTTTTTGCGAAAAGAAAGAAGGGTATTTCAGTAAGGTCTGAAATAACGTTTCAGCAATGGATAATAGATGAGGGCATAGTAACAAGGTGCGATGAATTGTCTTGGATGAAGCTAAATTATCTGAGAGGGCTTTAAAAAGTGTGTTTGGTTGATGCTTTCGTATACTGTTCTGGGCTGCATACGCTGAATTTTTCTTCAGTTTTGATGCAATTTGCTATTTTTTGCTTCTTTTATGTCAATATACTTAAGGGTTAGCCATGAGTGTTGAGCGTAATCTGGTAATTTCTCTTCTTAAATTGACGAAAAAAGGGTCTGTTTTAGCTGAAAGTGTCAATAGAGATGCCCGCATACCATCATCAACTGCAAGAAAATTGCTGGATAAACTGCAAAACGAAGGCCTCATTTATTTAAAACAGGACAGCGTGGAAGTAGAAAACACCAGCAGGCTCAAACTAGCAGTTAAAGCAGTATCCTTAGGAGCAGACGTAGAGCACATCAGCAACTTGCTTTGTTGGCAAGAGTTTGAAGAAATTACCGCTTTGGCATTGAAAAACAACGGATACACGGTGTCAAATAACGTTAGATTTAAAAATGCAGTTCGCAAATGGGAAATAGACGTAGTCGGCTGCAAGAAACCCTTAGTCCTCTGCATAGACTGCAAACATTGGCAACATGCAATTGCACCTTCTGCTTTGAAGAGAATCGTTGATTCACAGGTAGAACGTACAAGAGCATTAGCGGATTCGCTGCCAAACATCGCCCTAAAACTTGAATGCACAAAGTGGAGTGAGGCCAAGTTTATTCCATCCATATTATCCCTCATACCTAGCGCATTCAAGTTCTACGATAAAGTTCCCATTGTACCCGTACTTCAACTGCAAGACTTCATAAACCAACTGCCAGCCTACACTGAATCGCTCAAGAATTTCCCAAAAACCTTCCGTTCTTTAAGTCATAATCTTTAAAATTGAACTTTTAGCTAGCCTAAATGCTGGGTAAAGGCTAAAAAGCAAGATTCCCGCTAAAGCTGCAAAAAGCAAACCGGTTATCTCCAAGATCGTGAAGCCTGTAACTAGCGGTTGAGGCATCAAAATAAGCAAAGTTATAATTGTGCCAAGCGATATTCCGACCCCAAAGCTTGAAACCAGCACAATTATGCTTTGGATTGCCAAAACAAAGACAACAAATTTAGGTTTAGCTCCAACAGCCCGTAAAACAGCGAATTCTTGATGTTGCTCATCCACCGTAAGCATCATGTAACTTACCATGCAAAGGGCTGCAGAAACCAAAGTAAAGAGTGGCATAACCATTATAGTTTGCCAAGTTGACGCTAAAAAGTTCGTGTCCTTTTCAACAACGCTATTTAGCGGAAAGACGTTCAAGTTTGGATCTGTGTTTTGTATTAAGGTTTTGATTTGTACAATTGCTGCAGCCTGGTCAGCTGGGTTCTTAAGCGTAACTAGCAGTAAGTTGGGGCTGGAGAGAGCCGTAATATTTTCGAGTGTCTCAATAGGGACATAGGTTACAAAGCCATTGTTTATGGGATCTACGCAAACTCCCACTATGTTAAAGGTGCCATTTTCAAATGATATGCCTTCAACAAGAGGATTTGACTGGTTTATGTTCATGCTTGGGTCAGGCGTGTACATTGATTGAGCAATTGAATCGCCTACAACTGCCTCGTAATCGTCATTTGCATTCAAAAATCGACCCTCAACATTCCAAGCGCCAGAAAGCTTTGCTGGATTAACACCGATGATTATTGAATCACCAGTTCTACTATCACCCACAGGAGTGGTCTGCAAGGTCTCGCCGTTAAGGCTGAAATTTTGGTCCTCTTGAACTTGCTCATTTAAAACTAGCCGTGTGTCAACCAAACTCACACTTGGCAAAGCATTTAATTGCTGGATAACTGAGCTTGGAATCGCCAGATTTGGGTCGGAATAGTTAAAATTGCCTGTTTTTGAGGTCCCTGAAAATGTTGATAAAAGCTGTTCATACTGGTTACCCATGCTGCTTGTGGCTATGGCTATTGTATTTTTACCAACAGCGTTTTGAACCCATGATGTAGTGGTGCCGCTTGCAATGACGCCGCCCGCAATCGAAACCGTAAGCAGGATAAAAACTATTGACAGCAAAAGGAAAATTCGGATAGTCGCTGATTGGCGGCGAAGCAGGTTTCTGGTAGCGATATTCCAAGTTATGCCGGACTTTGATAGTGGTTTGTGCTTGTTGGTTGTGGTTAAACCGTAATAGTTTACGGGTGAAAGCGCCTTTACCGGTGACATTCTTGAGGCTTTAAGGAGAGGCCAAAGACCGAAAATTAGTGCAAGAACAAAAAAGACCACAAAAACTAAGGGTGCAAACCAGAAATTGGGCAACCGATAAGATGAAAAAACATAGTTAGCGACGCCATAGTCCATTAAAAAGCCGACAATTATGCCTAAAACGCATCCCGCCACCGTTGTTGTTAGTAGTTCTGTCATGAAGTATCCAGCAACAAGGCTGTTTGGGCATCCAGCCGCCTTTATCAGACCGAAATCGCGGGTTCTTTGAGACATCATAAAGAAAGCGATAAAAGAAGTTAGCACTATACCTACGGCAAAAATGAGTACGCCAATGAAAAGTATAAACTGTGAAAACAACGCGGTTATTCCCATAGTGAACATGCTTGTGGCAGATGTTAAACCAAAGCCCAAGTTGCTACTAAACAGCAACAAAAACAGCGTAGAAGCAACACTCAAGGCTAAGGTGACAATGGTTAAGCTTGTTTGAAGCCGCCTTCGAAGCAAATCATTGATTGGAAAAGCAGCTTTGCTCATTTTCACTCGCCAATTTGCCGTCTTCAAGGCATAAAACTTGATCTGCTAACTGCTTTATTTGGACGTCATGGGTTGAAACAATAACTGTTTTACCCTTTTCTTTCAACAACTGAAGTACTTGCACGATTTTCTGAGCGTTTTTATCATCCAAATTGCCTGTTGGCTCATCAGCAAGGATAAGTTGCGGGTCATTCGCTAATGCCCTGGCAAAAGCTACCCGTTGCTGCTCTCCACCGCTAAGTTGAGCTGGAAAATGGTTCGCCCTGTTTTGTAAACCTACGGTTTCAAGTAGTTCAGTTATGCGTTTTTCTATTTCATCCTCGGGCTTTCCGGTCCACTCCATTGGGAACGCAACATTCTCAGCCACTGTCAGGGTTGAAACCAAATTATACGATTGGAAAACAAAACCAACATTGTTACATCGAAAATCTGACAAGAAATCTTCATTTTGAACTGTTAAATCTTGATCGTTAACAAAAATTTTTCCCGTTGTCGGCTTATCGATTCCGCCAATTATGTTGAGCAGGGTTGTTTTGCCTGAGCCTGAAGGACCACTTACTACAGTAAACTTGCCTTTAGGAATTGAAAAAGTAATGTCTTTTAAGACTTCAAGTTTTTCGTTGCCGATTTGGTAGTCTTTTCCCAAGGCTTGTGCATATATCATGGCGACTTCTTTTTCAGGCACAGTCTTTCTACCCTTACTGTGAAAAAAGATGTTAACTATTATAGATAATATATGTTGAGGTACATTTCTTACATTTTTCAGGTATATGTTGTGTCCAAGTTAAGATTGCCCCTGTCCCGCTTAAGAATTCTTACTTTTTCGGGAAGCTTATTTTTCTCCCAATCAGACCAACTGACCTCTTTGAAAAGCCACCGTTTGCCAAGATGCGCTGCAACGACGGCATGCTTATGCTCGTTATCGGCGGGGATAAAGAGGTCGAGAAACCTGAAGAGTTTATCGATTTGCTGTTTAGGGAAATAAGCGTAGTAGCTGGCGTTTTTTACTTCAAAAGCGTAACTGTGCGTGCCTTTTCTTGCAATGATATCTGGCAATGGATTGAGGCTCGGGTTGCTTACTGGAACTCGAACGGCGTTGTAGCCTTTCTTCTGCAAGAGCTTAACCAGTACTGTTTCGCTATAGAAGCCTCTTTTGCGCCAACGGCGAAGCCTTACTCTATCTATTTCTGTGCTCAACGGTTTTCTCTCTTTAATGTTTGCTACTTTATTAGGCGTTGGAGATAAAAATTGTTGCCCAGAAACACTGAGAAAACAGTGTTGTGTTGATGCTTTTGTATACGATGGAGTAGCCTGGTGATTCTGGAGAACACTGGTGACGTTAAAAATTCACTGTAATACCAACTTCACCAAAGTTACTGACAACGTAAAAGCTTTCATCCACGCGCACAAAATCTTGCCTGATTAGACTACCTAAACCAATACAAAAGCAAGCGCTGAACCCAAAAGACCCAAAAACAAAGCCTCTTAGAGACAAAATTTCGCCCACACAAAGTTAAGCGAAGACCCAAAAACCGCTTCAGCAACCACAGCCGTATACAGAAGCATCAACCAAACCACCCCTCTTACAGTATCACGCAGAAGTAGCCTCCTCTCACTAACAGCAGACATTCACATTTGGCACCAGAAAGACGGGACAGGGTATCAATTTAGCAAGTGAATTTCTCTAGCAAAATTAAAAGTAGAGCTTAGGGGCATACTTTTTGTTAAGTGATCTTAGCTGCAATCATCACCGGTCCCGGCTCAACTGACCCGCAAATCCTCAACCACGGCTTGATTTCAAAAAATTCCATTTCTAAATTTTTGTGCTAAATCAAAGTTTTCACAGGTCTTGGCAAAAACTCCAAAATGCTCGAAGTTAGACCGAAAAATAACGCGTTAGCTTCCTATGGAGATTTTCGGGGGTACTTATATGAGGCCACGATATTCTCCATGCCAGGGCTCTAGAGCAAGCACTGAAAAGGCTGAATTAAGGCTCTTTTGACATTTTAACCATGAATTAGGTTTTTAAATTATCGCTTCCATAGAAAAAAATTGTTTGATTTTCTAGCTTTACCGTTTCGCACAAAAACAACCGTGCATCATCCAATTTATGGCAAAATAACCTCTAAAATAGCGTATTTTATTAAAATGTGGCAAACGACAAACCGTTTTTTTAAGGCTATAACGGGCCCAAAAAATTTTGTAAATCTAAAAATTTTTCTAAAAAAACAGCAACTCACACACCAGCCGGCAGCAAAGTACTTTGCAATTAACCGCAACTGCACCCAAAGCTTGTTTAGCTAAATAGTCTCGTTAACTTTTCCTTCCTCTGTGACGGAAACGCAAGCGTTAGAAACTGTTCAATACAGCTTGTTCGTTTACCTGCAGTCAAGCTCGATAGACACAACGGTTTGCTCTGGGGTTTGCTGAACAGTTGCGTTCATAAATTTTCAGAAGGCAGAATATTGGCGAAAAAATTAAAATGTTATGCGGCTTTAGTAGGGCCTGGTGTGCAACTCCACAACCTACCTTACCACAAACCTTGGTTACCCCACTAACCGCAACTACAACAACTGCAACTTGTGGTGGTACAACTCTTTGGCTGTAACTTCTGCGTCTGCTTTTTCATGATCAGGCAACTCATTTTCTTCAACATCTTCGATTAACTCCGCGCAGCTTTTTGCTCTCTGCCTTTTTTTACTGGGGTTTTTACTGGGGACATTTTGAAAAGTTACCTTCAAAATCAAGAAATAGATTGTATGATTAGTGGTCATAGAAAATTTTAAGCGTATGGGAGTGTCTAGTTACAGTAACAAATCAACAAAGCACTCAGGTATTCCAGTAATATTTAGCGATTAAAGGTCATTCAAGGTTGCTAATTCAAAGGTGTCTGTATACAAAAGCATCAACCAAACACACTTTCTGCTTGCTTCTCGAAACATTTTTCAGTAATGCAAGGCGATAAAACAATAGGAAGATGCTTGTAATGTCAAACTTTAAAGTCGTAAATAAAAGCTATAGCTTCACTACGAGGGGCGAAATAGACTTCATTGATTTATCTGACAAAGTGCAGGAAGAAGTTTCGCTCTCAGGCATCAAAAACGGGATAGTCCACGTTTTTGCTCCTCACGCGACAGGCGTCCTGATTTTAACAGAAAATGATTATGCATTACTAAACGACATCAAGGCGTTGCTTGAGGAACTTGCGCCGAAAAACAAGGCGTACCAGCATCCGTCTAACGCTCATTCACATTTGCGTTCCATGCTTCTTCCGCCAGACAAGACTCTGCCAATAGTTGATGGACACGTGACGTTTGGAACTTGGCAGTCGCTGCTTTTTGTGGAAACAGACGTTTACCCGAGAAAAAGAACCATAATAATCCAGGTCATGGGCGAGCAATAAAAAAAATTAAAGAATCAAGTGGCAGCATCTCTTTTACTGCAATCGCTAAATTTCTGCGAAAGTTTCTACTTTTCGCTTCTCGTATCATAGAAAACATGCGGGTCAACATGGTATTTTAACGATTTAATGGTAATCACGTAAGCCAGCATACGCTTTTTTAACTATTTATTGTAAAAAGTTACCATTCGGAAAAATTTCGTTGACCACTAGAACCCACGTGTGCACTTAACACTCGACAAAGAGGACTTACAGCTAAAAACTGCCTGACGATTACCAATCAAATGCTTGTAAATACTAAAATATGCTTTGAAAAACCACTTAATTTAGCTTAATTAGGCCTATTTCTAAACTTCGGCATAATAAAAAGCCAAGTTGGCGTCAATTTCCCCTGTTAAAACAAGCTGCAGGAGAGCAATTTGGGGTTTTTAGGGAAAAATAAGCATGATTATTTAAGCTTCGTTGTACTTCGAAAGAAATTAGCTTTTTCGCTCCGTGCGAATCCTTTTAGCAGACCCTCTTGGACGCATTCGGGCCTTTTTCTTTACAGCAGCTCTCTCTGAAGGCTTTTCTTCCATGGCGTCAGGTTCAGTTTCCTCTGTGGGCAAGGTGTCAACTGCGTCTGGAAAATCATCGTTTGTAGCCTGTTCAGCTCCAGCCTTAAGCATTGCTTCAATCGCCCTGTCCACGTCGTCAGGCTTCACGTTAATGCCTAACGTTGCATCCATAAGCACCACTGTCTCATAGCCAAGTTTACGAGCATCAAGAACCGTGTTTACAACACAATAATCAGTTGCTAAACCGCCGACAAAAAGCCGTCGTACACCACGCATCCGCAACTCGTTAGCGAAGTTTGTTCCGTCAAAAACCGAGTAGCTTTCATGTTCAGGATCAGTAGCCTTAGAAATAACCAACGTGCCTTCAGGGATTTTGAGGTCAGGACTAAACTTTGCACCCTTCGTCTTCTGAACACAGTGAGGCGGCCATGGACCACCCTGCGCTTTAAAGGAAATATGATTCGGCGGATGCCAATCCCTAGAAGCAAAAACATAGGCTTTAGCATCCTCAAAACGCCTTGCATACTCGTTAAGGACAGGAATAATTTCGTCTCCATCAGGAACGGGCAGGGCGCCGCCTTGCAGAAAATCTTTTTGAAGGTCCGTTATCAAAAGGGCATCAAAATTTGTAATAGAATAGTTTTTTTCCAAACAAATCACCATTTAAATAATCTACTATCCTTGTTTTAAGAATATGCTTTTTAAAAACTCTAATGAAATTATGGGCACCGTGTGGAATAAACTTTTTTCCTACCTTTTATGTGAGCACGGAAAAGTAATTAAGCTTTTATGTGACTATGGTGAATGGTGTGAGTATGTCGATTTTAGCCTACGTTCTTTTCAAGGTAGCTTCTGGAACAGAAAGAGAAGTCGCCCAAAAAATAACTGAATTCAACGAGGTCATGCAGACAGACATAGTTTTCGGCGAATACGATGTGGTAGCCAAGATGGCAACGGCTGATTTGAATAAGCTGGAAGAATTCGTTTCGCAAAAAGTCAGAACCGTACCGAATGTCCTTGTTACCTCAACCATGATAATTTCAAGAGAGTACAAGGGCAAAGCCTACCGACCCAAAAACAAGTAGCATCTCCTTTAGCAAAATCAGCCTTGTTAAACCTAAAAATCACTCGGCAGGAGCCTTTTTAATGTGTTTTGTTGATGCTTTTGTATACCACTTTAAAGATAGACTTATCTTTTAACTAGTAACAATAAAATAACAAGGCACCAAACATGCAAACAAAAAACAAAAACTCGTTCATTTCAAGCAGAGAAATGCGTGCTCTAGAAGCGAACGCTGAATACTATGGTATATCCCTGCTTCAACTAATGGAAAATGCTGGACGCAACATAGCCCAAGAAACCATTTCGCGTTTCCCCAACGATAAAAAAATTGCTATTTTCTGCGGTTTAGGCGGAAACGGCGGTGACGGCTTTGTAGCTGCTAGACATCTTTTAGCAGCTGATTACAGTGTAACAGTCATCCTTGTTGGCAAAAGTCGTGACATTAACCATGAATCGGCAATGAAAAACTGGTGCATTCTTCAATCAATGCAAGATAAAATTCCTATGCTTGAAGCAACCGACAGTTCTGCTATACCAAAAGTGATTGCTGACGTAGCCATTGACGCTTTGCTGGGAACGGGAACCAAAGGGCAACTTAAGCCGCCGATATCCCAAGTAGTTGAGTACATTAATTCTTTGAATGCTTTCAAAATAGCGGTTGATGTTCCAACAGGCATAGATTCAGATACCGGCGAAGTTTTAGGCACCGCTGTAAAAGCCGATTTGACGGTGATATTTCATAAGGCAAAGTTGGGGTTAAACAAGGCGAAAAAGTACGTTGGCGAATTAGTTGTCAAAGACATAGGTTTGCCCAAGGAAATAGAACAATATGCTGGTCCAGGCGATGTTTACCTTGCCACAAAATTGCGGAGCCCAACAGCCCATAAGGGCGATTCCGGGCGACTGCTAGTTATCGGCGGAAGCGAGGTTTACTCTGGAGCGCCCACATTGGTTTCACTTGGTGCAATGCGAACAGGCGTAGACATTGTTTATCTTGCTGCTCCTGCAAAGACGGCTTATGCGATTTCTTCTATGTCTCCTGACTTGATAACGATAAAGCTTGAAGGTAACAATTTGAAACCAAGCAACATAGAAACACTAAAACCCTACCTGAGTATAGTTGATGCGGTTGCAATGGGTCCAGGCTTAGGATTAAACTCTGAAACCGCAGAGTTTGTTAAGTTCTGCATTGAAGAAGTTGAGAAGGCTGGGAAACCTCTGCTTTTGGATGCTGATGGATTGAAAGCGTTCGCCAAGTTCAAAAGACCCTTAAAGGTGCCACTCGTTCTTACACCTCACGCTGGCGAATACACTATATTGACAGGCGAAACTTTACCTGAAAACCAAGAAGAACGCGCTTTGGCAGTGCAAAAAACCGCAAAGAAACTTAACGCGGTCGTTCTTGTAAAAGGCAAAGTTGACATTATATGCGACGCTGAAAGGATTAAGCTGAATTTCACGGGCAACCCAGGCATGACTGTTGGGGGAACGGGTGACGTTCTCAGCGGCATCGTAGGCGGTTTAATGGCTCAGCATGTAGACCCGTTTGAAGCTGCAGTGGCCGGTGCCTTTGTTAACGGTGCCGCAGGCGACTTCGTTGCAAGCGAAATTGGTTTCCACATGGTCGCTACAGACATTATTGATTGGATTCCACGGGTTTTTGATAACCCAATGAGTCACTTGAAGGTGCGCAAACCAAGTGGAAAATGAACCTAACCAAAAATCGTCCACGATTAATTTTCCAAGGATCACTATTTACCATGCGGCGCAATGTGACCCCAAAAAATGCACTGGACTGAGGCTCAAACGCCGTGGACTAGCTAGGATAGTTACTAAGACACGGTTTCTGCCAAAACGCGCCATAGTGCTGAATCCATTTTCTGAAATAGCATTTTCACCTACGGACAGGCAGAGAGTTGAAAATTTTGGTTTGGTCGCACTGGACTGCAGTTGGGAACATGCACAGAAAGTTTTATCGGGACATGTGAAGGGAACCAGCCGCTGCTTGCCCATTTTGATTGCAGGTAACCCGGTTAATTTTGGCAAACTTACAAAGTTGACTACTGCTGAAGCTATTGCTGCGGCATTGTACATCGCCGGTTTCAAGGAAAAGGCAACGGAGCTTTTGTCTATTTTCACGTGGGGACACACGTTTTTTGAGTTGAACGGCGTATTGCTTGACAATTATGCACTGGCAAGGGATAGTGCCGAAATCGTTGATATGCAGACTACACTTCTGAAAGGCAAAAAATGCACTTAAAAACATGGTTCGTGATGCTTATCATACAGAAACTGCTTTAAATTGAAAACAAGCTAATTAACCACGAAGACTTAAACAAATAAATTACAAAACAATGCTACATTAAGCTTAAAGGAAAAAAATGGATGGCAACTAATCAGAAAAAGGCTGATGTTCAAGATTTCGATCGAAGGTCAGCAACTTACGAGAATTCACGAAGACAAGGCTACATTTTTGATCGAGTTCAGAGGATAGTTTTAGATTTAGCTAAAAACGGGAAAAAACCCGAAAGTATTCTTGACGTTGGTTGCGGAACGGGACGATTACTTAGAAAAGCTAAGGAACATTGGCCTGATGCACGGTTGATTGGTGTTGATCCAGCAGAGGGAATGATACAACAGGCAACTCAACTTTTATCTGATGCTGAATTTCATGTTGCTATGGCTGAGTCTTTATCTTTACCTGATGCTTCAGTTGACCTTGTGTTTAGCACGCTTTCTTTCCATCATTGGAGTAATCAAGCTAAGGGTGTAAGCGAAATTGCGCGTGTTTTGCGTTCGCAAGGGCGGTTTTTGCTGGCTGATATTATGATGCCCCGTGGTTTATCGCTTGTAATTCGCCACTTTAAACGTAACAATCCTGCTAAGACGCGTGAAATGTTTGCTCAAGCTGGGCTGAATGTTGAGTTTCAGCAGCGACGGTGGCTATGGTCAAGGATTCTGGTTGTAACGGGTGGAAAGAAGCTGTAGCTTATGATGGTGACTTGAAAACAATGGCTTTTATTACTAATCCATACCTGTTTTTTGCTTCGGTTGCTTTAATTTCAATGTCAGGTGTTTTAATGCCTGGACCGCTATTCGCTGTCACGATTGAAAAAGCGGCGAAAAGGAAAACTGCAGGCGCATTGATTGCAGTTGGCCATGGAATAGTGGAGTTTCCATTGATGTTTCTCATCTTTTTTGTTCTAAGCCAGTTTGGCATTCCAAGTTTCGTGCAGATTTTAGTAGGATTAGTCGGCGGCTTGCTGATGATTTTCATGGGCATCCAAACTTTCAAGAATAGGCATAAAACTAAAGA
This sequence comes from Bathyarchaeia archaeon, assembly GCA_050010515.1. GTDB lineage: Archaea > Thermoproteota > Bathyarchaeia > Bathyarchaeales > Bathycorpusculaceae > Bathycorpusculum. Next base: position 6,279 of record JBEKKX010000039.1, on the reverse strand, counting down.
TTCACCTGTAAGCCCAAAACAAGAATCAGTAGTTGCAGGAGTCCGGACCACAGCGGCAAATGCTGGTTTCATCTTATGGTGGCTAACCATTGGTACAGCTTTAATTTTAAATGCTAAACTGTTTGGATTAATTGGTTTTTCGGTGTTTGCTGGGGTTCATTGGCTCTGCGATTTTTCATTTTACACGATGACGGCAGTGCTGATTTTTAAATCGCAACGGTTCTGGACTGAGCGCACAGGAACGGGAATTATGCTTTTTTGTGTGGCAGTTTTCGTCGGTTTCGGAGCATACTTTATGGGTTCAGCCTTATGGTCAGTGATTAGTATAGTTATATAGCAATATTATTTAACCTAACTTTATTTAAATTATAAATACTAGAGGAGCAAAACCTCACCAATCTTAAGCAACCCCTGAAGAAATACAGGGCAACAGATAAAGAGAGAGAAATAGCATGACAACAAATTCTCCTTCGTCTAACAAAAGAAAAGCCTACAAGGGCATAGCAATGGAAGGCATTATCGCTAGGCAGTATAATAGAATTCAGAAGAACAGCATTGCACAATACAAATCCTGGGCTAAGCTTGTAAACGACAATACCGCACCCGGCAGTAACGTGCTTGAAATCGCCCCCGGTCCCGGTTACTTATCGGTCGAACTTGCAAAGCTCGGCAATTACAACATTACGGGGTTGGACATAAGTAAAACATTCGTGAAAATCGCTCAAAATAAAGCCAAAGAAGCGGGAGTACAAGTTGAATTTCGCCAAGGCGATGCCGCTTACATGCCTTTTCCAAATGACAATTTCAACTTCATTATCTGCACTTCTGCTTTCAAAAACTTTCCAGAGCCTGTAAAGGTAATCGACGAAATATTCAGAGTTTTGAAAACAAAAGCTAAAGCACTGATTATTGATTTGAATAAGGATGACCCAAAGGCGAAGCTCGATGAGTACGTAGACCGCATGAACTTGAACATGTTCGATTCATACTTTACCAAATTAACTTTCAAATCGTTAGCGAAATCGGCTTACACCAAAAGCGAAATCCAAGATATCGTCAAAAAATCCAAATTTAAACAGTGTAAAATTATCGATGAAGAGGTAGGGTTTGAGATATGGCTAGAAAAGTTAGGGACACCGATAAGTCCTCTAAATAACTTATTGTGAGCGCCCGCATGCGTGTTCCTTAATTGGTGAAAAATGGTTTTAATTTAATGCTCAGAGGTTAGGTCAGTTTTGAGGTCATGGATTCCAAATGGAGAACAGGAACAATTGTTAATGCCAAGAGCTGAATTATTACTATTTTTGACCAGCGCGCGAGCTTAGCACCATTTTCTTTTTAGAAAGTTAATTATTGGATTTAGGCATTCTCTAACAATGGCTCTCATTTCTTTGCTTCGGGCAATAATATTAGCAATAGGAGGACTAACCAAATAATACAAAATAGTTATTCTTCTACCAACGAGATTAGATTCCAGCTTAACATCTCTGAATTTCCTTAATACATCAAGTTCCTTTGCTTTTGTTGTTCCGTAAGCTGCTGTAGCTATGAAACAATTGCTTTGGTTTTGATATGTTTTAGGTAGTTGAACTGCAGCATCTTGAGATTGATACGGGGTAGTTTTGTCCTGAACTAATAGGCGTAGTTGAGCGACAATTTTCTGTGGGTTGTAGAGAACTTCATCATTACTAAACCGATAAACTTGAATGTTTTTTGACTGGAGACGGGCGTCTCTATACCTGTCATGTGCTTCTGTATTATCGTGTATGTCACCATCTACTTCTATGCCTAAGCGCAATGTTGGACAGTAGAAGTCCAAAATATAGGGATATTGCACAGACTGTCTGTAGAATTTGTGCTCGGGATAGTTAGGAACGACATCTGAATAGAGAATCTCATACATTTTTGCTTCTGCCCGAGTTGGGTTGTTCCGCATCTCACTTGCTCTGTCTTTTAGTTCCTGATAACTTATGCGATTATGTCGGCGATACATTCTAGCTAAACCTAACAAAAGTATCTTATCAGATTAACTAATACTTGAGTTTTACGAGATAAAACGCGCGCTTATTCTAAACAACAAACTTATTTTCTTGTATTGCACTTATGATATTTATGACAAACAACAGCTAGTCAATATTTTTTAATTTCAAGTTGGCTTGAATAATATAGCAATTAAGAGTGAGTAATATTCATGGAATTTCAAGTTGGAAAAGCAATCCTGCAACTAATCAAAGGAGACATCACAGATATAGAAGCAGACGCGGTTGTGAACGCGGCCAATTCGTCGCTTATGGGCGGCGGTGGAGTCGATGGAGCAATACATCGTAAAGGTGGACCTAAGATTCTTGAAGAATGCAAACGCATAAGGGCAACAGAATGGCCTGATGGTCTTCCAACTGGAAAAGCAGTCATTACTTCAGGCGGCAACTTAAAAGCCAGATATGTCATTCACACGGTTGGTCCTGTTTGGCTCGGAGGATTCCATGTTGAAGCGGAACTTTTGAAACAAGCATACAAAAACTCGTTAAAGCTTGCAGTTGCTAAAGGACTTAAAACAATTGCGTTTCCATCAATTAGCACTGGAGCGTACGGTTACCCCATTGAAGATGCCAGCCGCATAGCGGTAAATACTGTCAAGGAGTTTTTGGAAAAAGAAGACAAGCTTGAAAAAGTTGTTTTGGTTTTGTTTGCTGAGCGTGACTTCGAAATTTATTTAGAAACTGCAAAGTCGATTTTAGCTCGTTAAGAATTTTGCAGCTTTTTCCGTGCAAGTTCATGGGTCCTTGCCTGAACGTAAATAGCTGAGTTTACAAGGTATCTTGCCAGTTTTTGATTATCAGTATTTTGAAAATCACAGATTTTTTCCAACTGATTTTTCTAGGATTAATCATTTTTATAATGCCATTAGTTGCTTCAAGGGTTCTTGATAACAATAATATTGTCCCAAGAAAGGTCTCAAACCGCATTTTCTGATTTCTTTTCTTAGACCTTTATTTTAGCTATTTAGAATCGATCACTCTTTTTTAGATATATCGACTTTCGGAATATGTCTATTAGTGAAATAATAACTTATATATTAACAGTTACGATATAACTGTAGTCAAGCAGAACACAACAACATTAAAAAGCTGAGATGAAAAAAATGAGTCAAGAATTAACCGTTTCAAATGTTCCCTGTTCATTTTTAGTCCAAAATGAACCGTTCAAAACTGATTTTGAAACGGCTGTAACAGAGGCAATTGATGATATTCTTTCGTCTTTTGGAAATATGGTCAAGCAAGCCATTTATCGCCAGCTAGAAAATAGGTATGGCATAAAGAAAGAGGAGATTCCCTTTAAAATTGAAGACTTCGCCGACGCAATTGAACAAACCTTTGGTTCAGTTGCAAAACTTATTGAAATAAAAATAATCGAAAGACTCCACGCAAAACACGAAGACTTCTTTTACGTTCCAAAAAAAGCAGAATTGAATTTTGCTGAGTTCGTTTCCAACTTGCAGCATTATTTAGAATCTCAAGTCTGAAACTTCTGCTTTGGCAAAATGCTTATTGCCAATTGGCTAAATTACCATTAAAGTCAAAGTTGACTTGATGCTACTGAGATTCTTTATCCGCTTAAACACAATCTCACGAAGATGATTCAAGGAGTCACCGCTAACTTTCACAACAAAATCGTAATCGCCATGAGAAAGATACACTTCGTTCACTCCTTCAACTTTTTTCAAATCTTCAAATGCAATTTTGCGTGAATCAGGCTTAGCAGTTATAAAAACGAAAGCATTTCTTTTAGTCTTCTCTTTCTCCCCTTCAGGACAGACAGCGCTTATTTGGGCACTTAAATCAGCGAAAACATTTTCCAAACAATTCACCAAAGCTAAATACTTTAACTCCTCGAAACGCAGCTATTAAACCTGTGTTGCTGTCTAGCACCACCAACAAATCAATATAAAATCGCCAGCACCATGGTAACATGCAGCTGAAAGAAGCTGGGGCTTGGCGAAAACCAGCTTTTTCCTCAGAAAGCACAAAGAAAGCAAACCGCGCCCATTCGCAATAATTTTTGTCACCGTCGTGGAGGAAAAGAGTGGAGGCTTAACTTGTGCTTTCTTAAAGCCAAGCCCGAAAACTAAGTTTTTATCCGTTTGCAGTTTTTAATTGAATAAGTGAGTACACATCGTATTTGTTGCCTATCATTTTTCTGCCATCCAAATAACATAACTCAATCAAAAAGCCTAAGCCTACCACGTTGCCGCCTAACTTTTCGACCAATTCAATATTTGCTTTCACAGTTCCGCCAGTTGCCAGCAAATCGTCGATTAGCAAAATGTTCTGGCCCTTTTTGATTGCGTCTTCATGAATTTCGATAGTGTCATACTCATATTCTTTCTTGTATGTAAGGTCAACGCATTTGAACGGCAGCTTGCCTTTCTTCCGTATAGGAACAAAACCGACCCTCAATTCGTAAGCTACAGCGGCACCAATAATGAAACCTCTGGCTTCGTTTGAAACAACTGCATCGATGGGTTTTCCTCTGTAATGTTCTGCTAATTGTTTAACGGATTCATGGAGGCAATTCTTGTCTTTCAAAAGTGTGGTAATATCCCAGAAAACCACGCCTTTAAACTCTGGTATTCTTCGAACTTTTGATTTAAGATCCAATTCGGCGGTTTTCTTGCTCATTTTTTGTTTTCTCCTTTAAACGAAGGCTCCTTTCAAGGCTTCGTTGCATTTGCAGGCGCATTCATTTGGTAATTTGGCAACTGTTTCAGCGATTATCCGTTTTACGTTTTCAATATTTGTCTTCATTATCTTAACTACGTCATCAACGCAAACTGGATGGTCCTTCCACACATCATAATCTGTTACGGTTGATATTGAAGCATAGCATATTTCTGCTTCTCTTGCCAAAACGCATTCAGGAACCAGCGTCATACCGACAACATCTGCGCCCCATTGCCGATACATTTTAGATTCTGCTTTAGTGGAAAAGCGCGGTCCCTCAATGCACACGTAAGTTCCTGTTTCATGCATTTTTATGCCCATGTTTTTTGCAACAGCAATCAGGTTTTGCCTTAGCTCTGGACACATTGGTTCAGCAACAGATATGTGGCATACCTTATTCTCAGTGTAGAATGATTGTTCTCGCCTTGTGGTTCGGTCGATAAACTGGTCACAAAAGACGATTTCGCCAGGATGATACTCTTCTCTTAAGGAGCCAACGGTTGAAGGCGCAAGAATACGCTTTACGCCAAGCTTCTTTAAAGCAAAAATATTGGCCCTAACATTAATGTCCGTTGGCCTAACAGTGTGTTTTTTCCCGTGTCTCGGCAGAAAAGCCACACATTTACCAGCCAACTCACCAACAGTTATAGAATCTGAAGGCTTACCGTAAGGGGTTTCCACCGTTAGTTCTTGAACGTTCTTAAGTAGCTTCGGGTCATAAAGACCTGTCCCACCGATTATCCCAATTTCAGCTTGCATAAATCATTTACTTCAAGCGTTGAACTTATAAAAATAGCGATTACTCTTTTCTTTGGCGGAGAAGGGTTCGCTCACCTCGAATAAATTGTGTTTTACTTGAGAAGTTTTAGAGTGATTATGATTCATAAACTAATGAAAAAGCATGTAGTCTGCTTTTGCCTAGAGACCTGTGCGTGCTCAAGCCACCTCCTCGGTCTACTATATGCTTCTAATATGCTTCAAATATGATTCAACATAGTTCAACATAGACTCAATACCCGCACTTTTCAATGCAGATTGATGCTTTTTCAACATACTGAGAATTGCAGAATGGGCTGTTTACCCCTCACTATAAACAACAACACATAAAGCGCGCTGGCTTGTCCCTAAATTGAAAAGCTTATAACTAGAATGGGTCTCGTATCATTGAGAACCAATCAGACAAGGAAGTGATCCCTGCGAGACAGGATGAACACGAGACCCTTGAAACCCTTTTTAAAAACGTAGACTTAAGCTTTGCTAACAAAACCATCAAACAATGCTTCCATGTTAGGGGTCCAGGAAGACCACCTAGAAACCCATCAGGCCTTTTTCGAGCCTTCTTAATCATGCGAATGAAAGCCATACGCAGCTTAAGAGAAATGACACGCATCCTAAACACCGATTTAAGAATCAGAAAGCTTTGCCTAATCAAAGACTGTTCTATCTTAAAAATAGGCTACACTCTCCTAAAATAGGGGAGTGCTTGGTTGGAACGAGATTGGGAAAAACTTAGAAAGTGGATAATCAAAAAGAGACTTGAAGGCCGATCAGTTACTGA
>JBEKKX010000038.1:0-23412 GCA_050010515.1 Bathyarchaeia archaeon | reverse complement strand
GCAACGATACAGTCTCGGTGATAAGCACGGCTACGAACACGGTGACGACGACAGTAACCGTTGGAACCGATCCTAGTGGTGTGGCTGTAACGCCCAACGGCGCATACGCCTATGTCACAAATTACGGCACCAGTGGTACGGTCTCGATTATAAGCACGGCTACGAACACGGTAACAGCGACAGTAACCGTTGGAAGCGGTCCTGAAGGTGTGGCTGTAACGCCCAACGGCGCATACGCCTATGTCACAAAAGAACCCAGCGGTACGGTCTCAGTGATAAGCACAGCTACGAACACGGTGACGACGACGATAACCGTTGGAAGCCGTCCTTACATTGTGGCTGTAACGCCCAACGGCGCATACGCCTATGTCACAAATTATGGCAGCGATTCGGTCTCGGTGATAAACACGGCTACGAACACGGTGACGGTAACATTAACCGTTGCGCACGCGCTTTTGAGTGCGATTGACTTGCTCATAGTGGTCATCGTCATCATAATAGTGTTGATCCTGATACTCCTTGTATGGTACAGACGCCGCAAGAAAAAGACTCAACAAACCCAAACAACGTAAAAGTACATCCACTATTCCCCTTTTTTTAATTGCTTTTAAAAGCACTTAACAAACTTAAACTAAGTCAGCCCTTTGCCCAAGACGCTGATTAGCGCGCTAGGGCTGTGCGGTTCGGGGATTTTCTTGGAAAGGCTTGGTATGTTGGTTTTGGGATTGAATAAAAAAATAGGTTATTTTTTTGTTGCTTTGTCTTTTTTAAACATGTCTTCGAGTTCATCTATCTTGCTTTCTAAGAGTTGCTGTCCTGTCATTCCTGTAAACTCTAAAACCCCGTTTCAAAAAGCACTTATAGGTGTGTTGTGTTCCTTTTTTCTGTGAGGATAAAAACTCAATGCAAACCTTATCATATCCTTTCCAATCTGGTGTTAGTCATGGCGAGCTTAATTTTTGCTAAAGATGTCTATTCAAATGGGTTTAACTCTGTTCAAGAAAGCGATACACTGTCTCGGTGTTTAGAAGCATTTGAAACAGGTATGCCTCCGGTTTTAGCTGTTTTAAATGATAAGGGCAAGTATGAAGGCATAATTACTAGGCGCTCGATTTTAAGGTCAAGACTTGATTCTACCGCGACCAAGGTCAGAACGTTGATGAAGGTTGCGCCCCCAGTTACTGTTGATTTTTCCCTAAGTAAAATGGCCAAGTTGATGATTGAGAGTGAGATGAGGCAGCTTCCGGTTTTTGAGAAGAATAAGCTGTTGGGGTTTGTAACTGATGAGAATATTATTCATGCGACTGTTCTTCAAGAGTGGGGTAACAACGCGATAGAGAAAATCATGACTAGGGCGCCTCACACTATTGAGGCAAATCGTTCTGTGGGGGCGGTTCTTAGTTTAATGAGGGAATATGGTATTTCTCATGTTCCAGTCATGGACAACGGCAAACTTGTTGGCATAATTAGCATTCAAGATATTTTGGAGAATATTTATTGGCCGCAGAAGCGCCAGACAACTGGAGATATAGTTGGAGAAAAAATTGAAACCCTAAGCGTGCCAGCTAAAGGCATAATGGCTAGACCAGTAATTACGGTTGAACCTCAAACGAGCCTGCGCGTCACAGAGAAAATAATGCATGATCATGACATTTCCTGTTTAGCAGTTGTTTCAAACGAAAGACTAGTTGGCATCGTGACGAAGCGTGATTTTCTTGAGCCAATCTCCCAGTTAGAAGTTGTTGAGAAGAAGTTATCGGTGCAGTTCGGCGTTAAAGACGTAGATGTAAGCCCTGATCAGCAGGGATTCATGATGGAAGAATTCGATTCCTTCGCGCATAAGTATCAAGACGCTTTCCAGTTAGGAACACTTTTTGTCTACATGAAAAGTCATGGCAACACAAGCCTAAGGGGAACACCGCTGATTCATTGCCGTTTGCAGTTTAGGACGGTGAAGGGAACATTCTTTAGCGCAAGCGAAGGCTGGGGTGTTGAACCAACTTTTAGAGTGGCATTAGAGAGGCTTGAGAGGAGACTGCTACGAAGCAAAGAGCTGCTATCCTACAATCCTAGATATGCAAAAGATTACTTGCGAAAGATTGGGTTACCCCAAGAAGAAACATAAGCTTTTTCTCTTTTTTGATTGTTTTTTGACTTTTACGTCGATTGATTTTAGTGAGCGGTTTTATTGTGTAAAAATTAGGTAGGAGGAGGGGTTTGGGTGTTTGTGTTTTGGGTTGGTTTTTTGGTTTAGCGTTTGAACTTGTTGCTGGTTAGGGTTAAAAAAGATATAAAAAGATAGAAAAAGATACATAAAGATACTGAAAGATGGGAAAAGGTGCACTCTACATGCCGCTTACAAAGCAGGAAACATTCAAAGCTAAACTTCAACGCCACAACAGGCTTGCAATTCCAACGCTTCTGCGGTGGAGCCACAAAATGCAGCCGGGCGAACTGCTAAAAGTCACCGTCAAATCCCTCGAGCCAGAAAGCTACGGGGAAGAAGAGTTCCTGGCAAAAACAGCCGTAGACGGACGCATAACAGTACCTAAACTCACCATGAAAATCCTCGAGCGTGATGAAGAAAAGAGCTTGGCAGGCGCCATATTTGAAGTCACAATCAGCCCCGCAGGCAACCCAAACGATACCCCGCCTCCACCTGAGGCAAATCCCCCAGAAAGCACCGAAGCAAAACTACTCGACAAAATCAAAGAAATCCGAAAAAACCTCTAACGCAACCGCATAACAACCCAAACCGCTCTTGACGGCACCACATAGAAAAACTCAAACAACTCATCAAAAAGCCTGTGATTCGCCTAAAAAGCTGGGGATGGGAATTGAACCATTATAAAACAGCTCTGCAGGCTGACTAATTATTGATGCCTAATGTGACGGCTAAGGAAACATTTAGTCTGACGTTTTTTTCCATTCTGCGTCTCAATGTTGTGGGACAATTATTGCATAAGCGTCTTGCTGGATAAGGTTTTTATGCCTAAGTTTTCTGCAGCTTTGGCAAGTTTAATGTCATCTGTGACTAAGATCTTATCAGATTTCTTTGCCTCTATAACATAAGCTGTGTCATAAAATGTCAAGTTAAATTTGTACGCTGTGTCCAATACTTCGCTTCCTGTCTCATTATCAAGCGAGGCTACCTGCATACGTTCAAGAATCGAGTACATCAGATCCAATGATTTTTTAGCCTCTTCAATACTTATCCTTTTAAGCAAAAGACATTCTCTCCACAACGCATTGCCCAGCTCGTAGTACGCTAAATAAATCGTTGTGCCATTAACCAGTTTTTCCACGGCGTCCTGTGGCTGTTCTCTAATGAGCTTGTATACGATGTTGGAGTCAAACAGTAACTGCGACTTTGTCATCTGCTGTCCCTTGTAGCCCGAATGGATTGAGTAAATTCTTCAGGCGGAATCTTTTTAAGAATTTCTGATACCTCTTTGGCAAGTTTGTTTAGGCGTTCTCTTTCCAATCGGTCTACTTCTGACTGCAAGGTTTCTCTTATCAGCTCGCTCACATTTACGCCTAAGCTGGATAACTTTTTCTTAAGTTCAGCTGGAACCTTTGCGCAAACAGTTTCGTCCATTGCCATTAGGTATTACCAATATAGTATAACAAACCCGTATGATAAGAAGATTGCTATCCTCAAGTCTAACTGAGAAATCATGGAGCTGGGGGATGAGAATTGAACCCATATATACCAGTTATGCCGACAGCCGTGTGGATCTTTAATGTGGAACCGAATTAATTTTTTGCCAGAATTTTTTTCGCTGAGGCACCCAACATTGGCTACTTAGCCTTGACGACGTAATCTGCTTCGAAGGTTCTTGGGTTTATCTGTCTTGTCTTGCCCACTTTCAACTCTGCATTGTTGGTTAAGGCTTTGAATTGGTGGGCGAAGCCTTCAACGATGTCGAGTACGCCGCAGCCGTAGCAGAAGCCGCCGGAAAACGAGACCGTGAGCATTGCTGGCGTGGCGAATACGAGTTTGGCTGTGACTTCAGGGCTCCTAACCCTGTTGTAGAGAAGTACTGCTTTTCGAGCAAGCTCTTCCAGTTCTGGCTGAGGCAACATCCCTTATCAAACGCCGTTTAGAAGGGTATTCTTGAGCCGTCAAAGCCCATTTTTGAAATTCCCAACTCGTCCTTAACTTCTCTTAGCTGTGCAGCGGTGAAAACTGGGCCATCCCTGCAAACGCGGTATTTGCCAATCACGCAGCTTCCACATAAGCCTATGCCGCAGCGCATCAGCCTCTCTAAGCTTGCTTCTATAGGCAATTTGCGTTGCTCGGTTAGCTCAAAGATTTTCTTTACCATCACTTCTGGACCACAAGTGTAGATCATGTCGAATTTTTCTCTGTCCAACAGGCTGCTTAGAGGCTCAGTTACCAAGCATTGCAAGCCATAAGTGCCGTCTTCCGTTGTTGTAATCAAGCTTTTCTCGTTGCAGACGCCTTTAAGCTCCCGAATAAAGAGCAGTTCATCTTTGGTTTTGGCGCCCTCAACAAACGACAACCGTTCAGTTTTAGCTGAAAGCTGCTTTGCCAAAAACAGCAAAGGAGCCGTTCCTGTTCCGCCGCTTACCAAGAGGACTCTGCCTCGGCTTTCAGTGAAACTGTTACCGAAAGGTCCACGTACGCCGACGGTTTCGCCTGCAGCCATGCTGTGCAAATGCCTTGTGGCATCACCCACTTGCTTGACTGAAACAGAAACTAGCCCGTTACCTGCGTCCATTATGCTCATGGGGATTTCGTCCACGCCCGGAATCCAAAGCATCAAGAACTGCCCCGGTTTAGCTTTAGAGCATAACCTATCAGGCACAATGAAAGTTTTAACGGTTGGACTCTCAACTCTAACCTGCACGATTTCCGTCGTTCTAAGCGTGTTAGCTGCGATGAGCGAGGCCGACAATTTCTTTCACACTCCCATAATGCTTCTTTCTCAAGTAAACTTCCACTCCTCTAGTTATGGCTTGGAAAACCTCCGTGTCCTCCAACGCAATGGCACTGCCAACCTGAACTGCGGAAGCACCAGCCAAGAAAAACTCAACGGCATCACGCCAATCCGTTATTCCGCCGCATCCTATTATTGGCACATCGGGTAGTTCCTCGCGAATGTCATATACGCATCGTAGGGCTACTGGCTTTATGGCTGGACCAGATAAACCGCCTTTTATGTTGCTTAAAACTGGACGCATCGTTTCAGAATCAATCGCCATTGCCTTCAGCGTGTTCACGGCTGTTAAAGCGTCTGCACCAGCCTCAACTGCTGCCCGGGCTATTGCGGTTATATCTGCAACGTTTGGAGACAGCTTCACAATTACAGGTTTGCCGACTGCCGCCTTCACCATTTCAACCACTTCAGCGAGCAGTTTTGGGTTTTGACCGATTTCTGCGCCAGTTTGCTTAACATGCGGACAGGAAACATTAAGCTCGACTGCGTCGGCGCCAGCATCAACGGCTTTTTTGGCAACTGTTGCGTATTCTTCTGCTGAGTAACCAAACACGCTGACTATAAGCGGAAGGCGCAAGATGATTTTAGAGTACTTTATTTCTTGTGCGTACAAGTCGATGCCAGGGTTCGGCAGCCCCATAGCGTTGATTAATCCGCTTTCTGCCTGAACCACCGTTGGGTTCGCATAGCCAACTCTTGGTTCTATACCGATGGATTTTGTAACTACAGCTCCTGCGCCGCCCTTGGCAACGCGGTGAAGCGATTCAGCTGAGTAACCCAGTATTCCAGATGCCAGAATGGTTGGGTTTTCCAGCGCCAAGCCTGCAAGGCGTGTACTTAACGGATTGCTTTCCAAATTCTGTTCTCACCGTTCAATCTAGTTATTTACTTTTAAAAAGATAAAGCTTCTTTAGCCAATTACTTCAACCCGCCAAAAAAAGCTAAGTGCTATTTTGAATAGCTATAACACTTTTTATGTCTAATTTGCCACATCGTTGAAGGAACCGAGTATTTTTTGTGAAAAAGAAAATGAGGGTTTAGGCGAACTTTGTAGCGCCTTATTTCTTCTTTTTAACCTTTTTCTCTTCTTTCTTTGGAGCTTTAGCCACTCTAATAACCTCAAAGTTACAATTGACTTCAATTTGTATTTAAAATTTGCTAAAGGCTAAACATTCTGGCGCAACCGCTGAAACGGTTCAAAAATAGGCGCTATAAGCAAAATAACCCTAAAATCAGACGACTAATTGAGGGTTTTTTCCATGCTTTTTCAGCTGTTCAAATTATACATTTATGTGTCAATATCGAAGTTTTGTTTTTAGAGAAGATTTTATGAAGCAAAATCAACGCAAGAAAAGTCGGCTTCTGAAACCACTACTTTGTAAACATCGCTCTATCTTGAATGTACTCTTTCCCAGTTCGCAGGGCAATTTCAGCTTTTGCCAATTCACTCCCCAAGTACGCCACGTGGTCTTCTCTTGAAACCAAACCCAACTCAATAATCTTTGCGTAAACGGCGTCAGCGGTTTTGCCCTTGATTATCTTATCCGGCTTCTCCATCTTCGTAGAAGCATAATGCAGCGCAACTATGTCTTTGCCAATGCGATCCACCATTATCGTGAAGGAGCCTTTCGCATCCAACATCGTTAAATCAGGTTTTTCGGCTGCAATCACTTGCACGTTTTTTTCAAAAGCTTTGTCGTACGATTCTTCCCGGTTCCTTTTGTCCTTAAGTAACAGCAGGTCTACGCCAAGATCTTTTGGTACTGAACAACGTTTTTTTGCCAGAAACATCATCTTAGCCGCAGCAACTTCCTCACCTACAGTTCCCTTCGCTTTGTCACTTTTTTCGGTCGCCAACAGGATGCTTGCGCCAACCTCAGATGATAACCGCGCCAGCAAAGCGTTAACGCCAATGGAATCCGCATCCATCAATTCAGTAACATTCGAAACGCCAACAAACAAAGGCACATTCCGATTTCTGTCAGCGAATTGGCGAAAAGCAATAAACGATTCCAAAACGTCTGACGACTCAAGAATCAAATCCGCCAGGCACCTTGTCACGCCTAACTTCTTTGCTTTCTCAAGTATTTCCTCCATGAACTTGACGCGGTCTTCAGCTTTTTTTGGGAAACACCCTTGGCGCTGATTTGTCGGGATAACAACTACAGCAACATTAGAGACATAGGGTGCAATCGCGTCAATGTTTCCTGCATCAGCACTCAATACGAGGTCAGCGCCAGCGTGAACCGCCGCTCGAACCTCTGCTGGATCAAGCGAATCTATGCTCACAGGCACATCCACAACTTGCTTCACAAATGTAACAATGCGTTTTGCATCTGAAGGTCTGGATTCGCCTGCAACCATACCAACATCGATAATGTCTGCGCCAGCCTTGACGAAGTGTTTTGCTAACCTCTGAATTGTTTCCTTATCCATTAATGGTGCATCAACGATTTCAGCTAAGACGCGCATGGGAAAGTCTCTGCCAACCGCCAAGTCCCTAATCAACATGCTGCCGGGTTTCTTTAGCAGTTCTTCACGGTTTTGCTCTGCCTTCTCTATTTCCTGCAAGGCTTTTTTCTGAAGCTTCTCCCGCAGCAAATCGCACGCGGGCACAACTGTTGAAAGCTGAACTTCTCCCAGCGAATCCAGCACCGTTGGCAAATCAGCAGCGTAGCTTGGACCTTTAAAGGTCTGGACGCCAAACGCTTTTGTAATTACGGATGTGTCTCCTCGGATGAGCCCTGGCACCAAAATCACGTCAAAACCCGTTACGTCAACATCTTTTAGGCCTTTGGCGATGGTTTCAGGAGTTAACAGGGCTGCAACTGGAATCTTGAGGGCAACTGTTTCGGTGTTTACGCTGCTTTCTTGTGCATAGCGTTTAACCGTGTCCTCTGCAAGTGCACCTGTAATCAAGAGCACCCTCAAATCTTTGTCCGTTTTGTTAATTGACAAGTTTAATGGTTGCTCCCTTATTGTTTGCTTTCGCATTCAGCTTCAACGATGACGTTCGGCTGGTCTATGCGTACTCCTAAGCCTCTAAACATTTGGCTTAAGTCCACGTTTAAATCTATTAATCCCAGATGCAGCTGAGCTGGGCTTTTAACGTAAACCTTCAGTTTTGTTCCTCCATGAATCTATTCTTTCCATCAAATCAGCCATAACTATAGAGTAAGCTGAGTTCGGAGCTACCCGATTCACCACATCATTACAGTTACCGATCAGTTCCAAGAGTTTGCTAACTTTTTTTTGTTTCCCTTCATCGTTTAGAAAAGCTTTCACGCGGGTTGCATGTATAATGGCTTCAAGTGTTGCGTCCATGGCGCGGCAGTGCACCTGAGGAAATTTCCGTGTCGCCTGCACTAACTCTACGTTGCACACGACTCTGGTTTTTAATGTGCCAATTGACGTCATATCAGTGACTGAAACATCAATGGTTGCATCTGCAAAACGTAGTTTAGGCGCGTTAACAGCTTTTGCTTGCTCAAACCATTCTTGAGGCAGTTTGCCGTCAGGGTTTGCTTCTTTGAAGGCTGTTTTGTAAAAAACCTCTATGTTGCTTGTTAAATTTACAACCGCGCACCTGTTGGCTTTAATGTTGCTGCAGGTTGTTGACGAATTGAAAAGGTTGACGATGAGATGCTGCTCATCCTCCATGATGACCCCCATTGGCGCTGCGTCAGGTTTCCCATTTATATTGTAAGTGGAAACTATGCACTCTGCAATTATGCCTTTTAAGAAGCCTAAATCAGTTAACTTCACCGCCAAACCAACTCACGCCACATAGAAGATCGCAAGCATTTCGTTTCAACCGAATGTAAAATTTCACAGTGACATAATAAAGCTTTGCCAACCTAAACGTCAGTTGCTTTTTTGGAAAGGCTGATCCGCGAATGCTGAAGGGCTTCTGTTTCGGGCTTTGCTCCTGCGAGCCAAGAAAGGGCTTTAATAAACTGAAATTACCGTTTTAAGTTTCTCCCAAGCTTAACTTACCTCTCCGCTTAGCTGCTTAGCGCTTGGATGTTCGCGACCTGTCCAGTGTCTGCCCATATCCCGACGCCTATGCTGTTAACTCCTCCAGGGTAAACCTTGTCGAGATACAGTGTGATGTACCAGTAAGGGAATAAGGAAAGATCTATTCGAGGTTTAGGAAAGAACACCGCCGAGACGGGCTCTTGAAGCACGGTGAAATTGGAAATTTGCACTCCGCTCGCGTTCCAAGCGAACGTGTTCACCGCGCCTCTGGCGATTTGAATTGCTTGATCTTGAGAGATGTTCACTTGGGTGCTTCCGATCGAGTAGAGCGACCAATCGTCACTCAAAGAGGCCAGGATGCCGTTTTCAAACACTATTTGGAGACTTTTGGCGGCGAAATCGACGTTATTCTCCGTGTATAGTAACACGAACTGAGCATTATCTCCGTTTATAGAAATTTCTAGCTTGACGTTGCCCAGGGTTTGGTCCTGCTGCGTTTCGTTGGCTACGGATAGAAGCTGGCTCATCTCTTTCAGGTAGGAATCATTCTCAACAGACGCGTATCTTGTTATAATGTCTCTTACCGCCGTTAAGAAGTCAGTCGGCTGATGTTGAGTGTAGATCGGGGTGAAGGACGACACTCCTTCAATCACGTTGAGCTGAAAAAGCGAGAAGTTACCGTTCCTAAACGTTAAGACCAAGTTAATGTCGCTTGCGTTGTTCACGAGAGAGTATGTCAGCACTTCCTCAACAATGCCTCCCAGATCGGCTGCGGGTTTTGCAGTGTCACTGAGAAGGGTCACTTGGTATTTTGTGACATCTATCTGGAAAACGTCCTTTATCATAGTCATCGCCTTGTAAGTGGAGGAGCTCCCCGAGAGCAATTGCTGATTCTGCAATTGCGCCTTTTCAAAACTAGCGCCCAAAGTGCCGTAGTCCTTAGACAACTGATTATAGGAGGCGTATTGACCGTAGGACATGCTTGCCAAAATCACAATGACTATTATGAAGATTGCATACAGCGACTTCCACCTCAAAGGCAACGACGAAAAGCTTTTCTTTTGGACTGCAGGAACCTCTTCCGCTCCCTTCATCATTACCACAGCGGCTTCGCCGAAACTGGATAACTTGTATTTTCCGTCCTCTTTCTTCGCCACCAGTTCGCCGAGGTTTTCAAGGTGATAGGTCAAATGTGAACTTGGAATCCCGAGGTGATCAAGAATCTCGGAAAAGGTCATTGATTTTTCCGAAAGCATCCTAAGGATTTTGCGGCGTGCCGGATGCCTTAAAGAACTGAACATTGCCGAGTAGGTTTCTTCCTCCGAACCAGACATCCCAAGCACTTTGATACACCTAACGTGCTCAGTTAAATTAATTTATCTGTGGAAAAACCTGATGCCCCGTTTAGTCAATAAATAGCGGAATCATCCTTATTCAGTACATTTTTTTTGTGTCAATAAATCTTTACAAGAACCGTTTTATCGGAAAATACACTCATGTATTCACCGTCAGAGGAGCAGCTATGAAAAGATGTGGATCTGGTCAAGTTCAAGATCTCGCTTGCGAGTCTGTAGCGCCGTTAAGCTCTGAGACGAAGTGCGTTACAATGGCGATATTCGAAATAGAAGGAAAGACAATCCTGCAACCGCTGATAACCGAACAAGAGGCCAAAACAATCCAAGAACTGTTCCGAAGCAAGACTCTTGAAGTTTGGCTATCTAACGGCAAATCGGGCTATTCCGTCTTTGATGTTGATATACTAAAGTACAAACAAGTATCACAACCGTTTACGAAATGCAGCAAAATCGCAAATCAAGTGTGTTTGAAAAACCTGTTTGAAAGCATCGTTTGTTGTGCGCAATGTCCACTGTGTGATGAAGCGGGTGAGTTGTGAAATGGCAACAATCGAAAAAGCGGCTACAGAACGCGCGCCCAATATTACACAGGAAACCTTTTGGAATCCGACACGCGCGCTAAACGTACTGGCAACGACCAGAAACGTGGAAAAAAATCGTGACTTCGCAGCAATGCTCAGAATCTTAGATGAGAAATGCCGGAAGTGCACCCCACTAACTCCGCTCGAATGCATCTCACGCTGCAAAACCTGGAAATTGAAGAACGAGCTTAGAAGACTACACGAGACCATTGAAAACCCAGACTTCATGAAAGACCTAATGAACGTACTGAAAAACGACACGCGACTGCACATTCTAATGACGATTGCTAAAGGCCACTATACAGTGCGCAAGCTTCAACAAGAACTCAGAAAGACGGGCCACTCACACAGTCAAGACAACATAGTTGAAGAGTACTTGCATCCATTGCTAGAAGTTGGGCTTGCCGTCGAGGCTCAAGACCAGTACCACACGACAACGTTCGGCGGCAGACTCATAGAATTGATCGAAGGTTCAGCTAACATAGTAAACTCTCTACCTGCTCATTCCGAGTGCTACGAAGAAACTGTACTCAAAGCTTTGCTCAGCGGACCCAAAACCTTTGAAGACATAAACGGGCTTGTCTCCCAAAAGATCGTCTCGCGAATCCTAAAGAGACTGAAAACGATGAACCTGATAGAAACGCCTAAAGAAAGAGATTACATATTCTTCTTCAGATCAAAACGCGACCCTGCAAAAGAAACGGTTTCCTCCACCGAAAGCAAAGTTTACAACGACATACCTGACAAGGGAATTTCTGCTCAGAAACTCGCCGAAAAAACAGGACTTGTCATGAGAACAACCTACAAGTGTCTGAGAGGACTGAAGGGAAAGAAGCTGGTGTTCACGAGAAAAATGCCTAAAACCTATTGCCTGACTGCTAAAGGCGAAAAGTTGGCTTTGATTCTGGATGAACTATGCACTCTGGTCGAGGAAACGCTGATCTCCTCTGAACAAGTCTTCAAAAGCAACGAAAACATAGCCCCACAGGTTTCAGGTGTATCTAACGCGTGCGCTATTCAAGCGTACCAAGGTAAACCAAGTTTACTTGCAGAAGAGAAGGCTAAAACTATGAGACGGCCTCAACTGGAAATGTATGTGGATATCTTGGAGGTCTTGGCTCGCGGGGGTCCGTTGAAGCTGATGCAGGTCATGCACAATGCTAACGTCAACTGCAACTTGCTGAGGGAGTGCCTTGACTTCTTATCTAAGCAGGGGCTGGTTGAAGTGAATATCATTGGAAAAGAAAGAAAATTCTATGCGATCACGCAACTCGGTGTGACAGTACTGAAGCAGTTCAGAGAGCTCAAAGAAGTGCTTCCCATAGTTGTAGAATCAGGAAACGAAGTGAGAAACCAAGGACCCTGTCTGTTCTAAAGCGCAAATTCTCTAGCGCGGATCCCAAGACTGCCTTCAGGACTGCCGACAGAATCAAAGCCGAGTTGCACTCGTCAATTCACTTTCTTGTTATTCCTAGATTTTTAAGTCAAAATTTCTTAATTGATAGATAGGCATCTTAATCTTAAAGCAGCAAGAAAAGCAAGCAAATAATGCCATAAAAGTGCCAGTCAATGCGAAAATTAATCGTAATTCCTTAAGAGGATTTTTCTTAGTCTACTTGCAAGCCGCACAATAAGTTAGCTAGAAAACATGATTACATATAGCCCTAAACTAATATACCGTTTTCTCATTATGCTACCTTTAATTTCGGTGCAGCCTTTGACAGAAAAAACATGCCCAAACCAAAGCGGCTTACCAGAGCAAATTCGTGTTTCAACAGGCACTGCTATAGTTCTTGAACTGTTAAAAGGGAAGTTAGATGCTGAGCCTACGACGGCGTACCTGATGACTTACAAGATGGGCAAGTGCACGGCTAACTGCGGTTTCTGCCCCCAAGCCAGAGGAAGCAAAAGCAACACGGAACTGCTGTCAAGGGTTTCATGGCCAACCTTTCCAACCCCAAACGTTCTAACAGCGCTCGGCACCATGGCTAGACAGGGAAAAATTAAGCGGGTATGCATCCAAGCCCTAAATTACCCACAAGTTTTTGTGCATCTTGAAGCGCTCGTGAAGGAGATAAAGAAAAAAGCTGCGGTTCCAGTTTCGGTTTCTTGTCAACCGCTTAATGCCGTCAATATTGAGCTTTTGGCAAAGGCAGGCGTTGACAGATTAGGCATAGCATTGGATGCGGCAACCGAAGCCTTATTCGATAAAGTTAAGGGTAAAGATGCAGGCAACTCTTACGGTTGGGAAAACCAGTTCAGCCTATTAAGTGAAGCCATAGCGGTTTTTGGAAAGGGAAACGTGAGCACTCACCTGATTGTTGGACTAGGCGAGACAGAAAAAGAAGCAGCACAAATAATTCAAAAATGCGTAGACATGAGTGTTCTGCCAGCTCTTTTCGCTTTCACACCAATTCGAGGCACAAGATTGGAAAATAATTCTCCGCCGCCGCTTGAATCATACAGGCGAGTGCAACTTATGAGGTTCTTAATGGTTAATGGTTTAGTAAGGTATGAGAATATGCATTTTGATAATGAGGACAAAATAACAAATTTCGGTATAGTAAGCCATAGGTTAAAACAGATAATTGAAGATGGAACGCCCTTTCTTACCTCCGGCTGCCCAAATTGCAATCGACCCTTTTACAATGAAAAACCAAGCGGACCAATCTACAATTACCCGAGAAAAACAAGCCAAGAAGAGATAGAAAAAATAAAAAAGCAACTGAAACTCTGTTAAGTTATCAATTGATCAGCTGTTTGCTGAGATTGTAGTTTGTCTTTCGGCAATTTGGGTTTTTGCCTTGTTACCTGTTCAACTAAACGCCAGAACTCTTCCATGGTATAGCCCTTAAGCAGCTCCTTCATGAGTTTTTTCACTTGGTAATAAATCATTTGGGCTTCGCCTTTGTCTAAGCTTTCCTGCGGACCCTTAATGCGCCTGAAGAGCTCGTCCATTTGCCGTGGTGAAGCTCTGATTCCTGCTTTCTCCAAAAGCTTCTGTATGAGTGTCTGCTCAGTGTTTCTTCCGACGAAAATTGTTGTTTCTCTGCCTACGATTTCAGGTGGGAAAGGCTCGAAAACCAATGGGTGAGCCATCATTTCCTCTACGTCCTCTTCTACTTCATGGGTGAAAATGTTTTCGCCAATTATGGGCTTATGGAATTGAATAGGTAAAGCGAAGGCTTTTTCAGCTGTTTGAGCTATCCTGTAAATTTTTCCTAAATCAACGCCCGTGTCAATATTGTAGAGGAGCTCTAACGCTGTTACAACTTCTTCAAACGGAGCTATTCCAGCGCGTTCACCAAAGCCCGCGATGCATGTGTGCACGTATGACACGCCTTCTTCCACAGCAGCCAGAGTGTTTGCGGTTGCCAACCCGAAATCGTTGTGACAGTGAATTGAAAGCGCTACTTTATTTTTCACAGAATCAGGTAAACCATCTCGAACGTGCGACATTAAATACCGCATAGAAAGCGGTCTTATGAACCCAACACTGTCAGCTATCGCTAACCTTCTTGCCCCAGCGGTGGCTGCTGCTTCAAAAACTTGTAAAATATCTTCAAGCGGGGTTCTAGTGCCATCCATAAGAAGGAAAGTCACGGTTGCTCCATGCTTTTTTGCGTAATCTATACTTTCAACTATTCTTTGTTGGGCTTGCTCTTTAGTTAATTTCAACTTATATTGCAAACTTAAACCATTAAAGGGTGTCTCGATGGTTACTTCTTTTATACCGCATTCTAGGCAGGCGCCTACACTGTTTATGGTTGGCTCAGCCGAAGCCGTAAGCTTTGCGTTTGAGAAGCTTTCGTTTACGATGCGTTTAACATTGCGTTTTTCATCTTCGGACAAAGCTGGGAAACCCACGTTAATCTCAGAGACGCCTGCTTCGTCCATTAACTTCGCCAGCCTAACTTGCTCAACATAAGTTAAATAAACGGTTGGCGCTTTGATGCCTTCCCTGAAGGTTTCATCCCAAATAAACACTCGATCGGGAAGTTTAGGCGGCAAATTCTTTCTTAAACGATTATAATTCGCAATTAGCCCTTGCGCTTCAAGCTTTTTAAATATCGTCTTTCTCATTGAGACACAGTCCAACAATATGGAGCTGAACGGTTATGTTTAATTTGCTAATTCCTATATAAAACTGCATCTATCAAGAGCCACCCAAGCCACTGTACCACCAAAAATATAAGAAACCAACAATTTTGAAAAATGTAATTTTACAGAGCTTAAATACATAAGTCTTAAGTGCTAAAAAGATAAATGTATTAGCCGTCAAGGGGAAACATAAAATGAGTAGCCTCAAAAACACAATTGAAAAAATAAAAAATTTAGAAGCGGAAAAGAAAAACCTTTTACTTGAAATTGAAGAACTCCAAAAAACAGCTGACGCAAAGGCTACCGCCTTAGAAAGTGAAGTTGGCGCACTGAGAGATGAAATTAAATCGCTAAAAAATCTGATGAACGTATCAGAACCAAGCGTAGACCGGAAACAAAAAAAATAAATGCGTTTGCAGAATTAGTTAAGCGCTAGAATAGTTAAGCTTGTTAGTCCAGGTTATTGTTGTTCACGCGGTATGGGAGTTCTTCCCATGACGTTTGCTATAGGTATTTGGGATATTTCTTTAGAGTCAATAGAATGCGAAGAAATTTTGGTTTTTTGTTAGCTTTTGGCATGAAGCTTCTCGCGGCTATTTTTGTGGAATTCGTGGTTTTCTCCGCCTTGAGAACTGAACTGAATGTTAGCCTGGTATGTTGCCTGATTAATCTGTGAATGGAAAAATAGAAGCAAATATCATACAGATATACAATAACGATTAAGTATGGAGATGCTCCAGAATAGAAAGAAATTTAGACTTAGTGTGGT
This sequence comes from Bathyarchaeia archaeon, assembly GCA_050010515.1. Classification (GTDB taxonomy): domain Archaea; phylum Thermoproteota; class Bathyarchaeia; order Bathyarchaeales; family Bathycorpusculaceae; genus Bathycorpusculum. The sequence continues at coordinate 7,664 of JBEKKX010000038.1, read as the reverse complement.
TCTTTAGTTGATTGTTTTAGAAGCCATAATTCTGCTTTTGTATTTGCCAATTCAGCAGTTAAATATTTGATAAGTTCTATCGTAAAACCTATTTCCTTTTCTTTATCAAATGTTATGTTTTCAGGGGACTGGGATTGGGTTTGGTTCTTTTTCAATTCATCTAAATCTTGCTCTATTTTTTTTAGGTATTTTTTCCTTAATGCTTCCTTTGTTACATTATTTTCACTCATACTGCTTTTTCCCCCTCAAGCCCTAGCAGAGCAGCAAGTATTTTAATTTTATATTTATGATAAAGCATGTTTTTTCGAGCGCGTGCCATCCAACAAGTTACCAGAACCTTTGAAAACAATATTTAAAGGAGATATAATCTACCCTGCTCTTTATTGCGAGTGTATTTTTTCTTTCGCGTTGTGTGATGTTCTGTATGTGACTGACTGACAGCGCACGCGGCGCGCAAGCAGCATGCAACGCGCTGGCTCATGCTATCAACGCTCTTCTCCAAAGAACCCCTTAACGCCTGAACAACAATAACTGGGAACTAACAAACTTAATTCTTAGAACGTTTTGTTCTTATAATTTTTTTTGAGCCTCTGGTCTACGCTTGGTTCTGACCCATGCATTAGAATTTTTGCGATTTAACTTTATCCCGCAGTGCGTCAACTTCACTCTCTAGGTAGCAGCTTTCGCGTCAGCCCTTTTTTTTGAGTTTTTCAATTTCAAGTAAAAGTTTTTTCTTTTCAGCTTCCAAATTGTTTATTTTTTCAATTTTACCTTTAAGGCTGGCTATTTCCTGTTCCTCATTGGCGGCTAATACATTTGTTTTTGTGTACTTATTTTCAGGGTTTGGTAATGTGCTGTCAAGTTTTCGTCTTCGACGTTTGATTGCTATTACTGAAAAGATTAAAATGATGATTGCGGCGACGATTATGACAGCGGCAAGCACTAGATACAATGGTGTTGGTGACGGTGGAGACACTGTCGGTGTTGGCGACGACGAAGACACTGTCGGTGTTGGCGACGACGAAGACACTGTCGGTGTTGGCGACGACGAAGACACTGTCGGTGTTGGCGACGGCGAAGACCCTTTCGGTGTTGTGGAGGTGGTAATCGCGAAAGTCGCAGTCAATGAACCGTCAGCTGAAACCGCGCTAAACTGGTAAGTCTGACCCGAAGGCGAAGTAACAGCCACCGACGCACCATCAACAGTTATACTCGCAATGTGGTAGCCAGTATTTGGCGTAATGCTGAAGCTCGGAGTAGCACCATAATCAACAGTGATCGTTCCAGGAGCAATGACACCGTTAGCGCCCTGAGTAACCGTAATCGTGTACGTGTTAATCGCAAAAGTCGCAGTGATCGTGTGAGATGCTTGGATGTTGCTGAAAGTATACGATGACGCAGCCGTCACTGGGGAGCCGTCAACACTTAAAGAGGCAATGTAGTAGCCAGTATTCGGCGTTATGGTGAAAGTCTGACTACCACCATAATTAACAGTGATTGTTCCAGGAGCAATGACACCGTTAGCGCCCTGAGTAACCGTAATAGTGAGTTGGTTCACCGTAACCGAAACCGCGTTAGAAGCAGCAGAAGCCGGCACAAAAGCACTATCCGTCACCGTGCAAGTAACCGAGTATGAACCAGCCGACCCGCTGAAAATGTAAGTGTTAGAGTCAACTCCAACAGGTGAACCGTTCAGGTACCACTGATAAGTCAGTGTTCCCGTACCGCCAGAAGCACTAGCCGTGAAAGTCTGAGCTTGACCCGCATCCAAAGTAACCGGACCAACCGGCGCAATACTCACAGTCGGAGCAACATTCACCGCAACCGAGACAGCAGTAGAGTTCACCGCTGCACCCACATTATCAGTCACCTCAAGAATGAAACTCCAACTACCAGTAGCCGTGGAACCTGAAGTAACGAAACTGAAACTTCCAGAGTTTGAACCCACTGTAACGTAACTTCCGCCAGAAGCCTTCTCAAACCATTGATACGTGTAAGGAGAAGTACCCGTTGACACGGCAGTAGAAGTCAAACTGCTTGTTTGACCCTGATCAACCGTGTCAGGAGTAGGCGTCACAGTCGGAGCAGCCAAAGCAGAATTCACCGTAACTGTCGCCGCAGTAGACTGAGCTGAAGTTGCACCTAAACTGTCAGTAACCGTCACAGTAACCGAGTAAGCACCCGAAGAAGCAGGAGAATAACTAAACGTTAACGCAGTCTGCCCTGACTGAGCAGACCCATTCACATACCACTGGTAACTTGTGTAAGACCCAGAACCGCCACTAGGAGTAGCTGTGAATATCTTAGATTGCCCAACATCCATAGTCCAAGAAGTAGGCGACACAGTAACAGACGGAGCAGCATTCACCGCAACCGAGACAGCAGTAGAGTTCACCGCTGCACCCACATTATCAGTCACCTCAAGAATGAAACTCCAACTACCAGCAACCGTGGAACCTGAAGTAGCAAAACTGAAACTTCCAGAGTTTGAACCCACCATCACATAACTTCCGCCAGGAGCCTTCTCAAACCATTGATACGTGTAAGGAGAAGTACCCGTAGACACAGCAGTAGAAGCCAAACTGCTTGTTTGACCCTGATCAACCGTGCCAGGAGTAGTCGTCACAGTCGGGGCAGCCAAAGCAGAATTCACCGTAACCGAAACAACGTTAGAAGCAGGAGAAGTAACTGGAGTAGAAGCGCTGTCAGTCACCTTACAGGTAACCGAATGCAAACCCGCTGAAGCAGTGTAAGAATAACTTGCACTGTTAGAGCCAACCGCAGAACTATCCAAGTACCACTGATAATTAATCGTGCCTGAACCGCCACTGGCCGTAGCGGTAAACGCCTGAACCTGGCCTGCATCCATCGTAAGCGGACCAATAGGAGCGACACTTACAGTCGGCGAAGCAGCCACAGTAACCGAAGCAGCGGAAGACAGAGCTGAAGTTACACCTAAACTGTCAGTGACTGTCACAGTAATCAGGTAAGAACCCGAAGATCCAGGAGTAAAAGGCATCACTGACGCAGTCCCAGACTGAGCTAACAGCCCATCTACATACCACTGGTAACTCGTGTAAGACGCTGAACCGCCAGAAGCAGTAGCCGTAAACGTTTTAGATTGCCCAACATCCATAGTCCAAGAAGTAGGTGACACACTCACAGTCGGAGCAGCATTCACCAAAACAGAAACCGCTGTAGAAGTAACCACAACTGGCGCACTAGCATTGTCAGTAACTTGTAGCTCAAAACTCCAAGATCCAATGGTCGTAGAACCGGAAGTAACAAAAGAATAGCCAGACGAAGTCGCATCGCTAATCGGTGAATAAGAACCGGCGCCAGGAGCCTTCTGAAGCCACTGATACGTATACGGACTTGTACCAGTCAAAACAGCTGTGGAAGTCAAAGCTGAAGTTTGACCCAGATCAATCGTACCCGCAGAAGCAGAAGCAGTCGGAGCAACCAATGCAGAATTTACCGTAACAGTAACCCCAGTAGATTGAGGAGAAGTCACGTCAAGACTGTCAGTAACTGTCACAGTAATCGAATGGGAACCCGCGGAAGCAGGAGAATAACTGAATGTTGACGCAGTCGCGCCAGACTGAGCTACCTCACACACATACCACTGGTATCTCGTGTAAGAACCTGAACCGCCACTAGGAGTAGCAGTAAACGTCTTAGACTGACCCATATCTATCGTCCAAGAAGTAGGAGACACACTAACAGAAAGCGCTTGTCTCACCGCGTCCACGTACATAACCCAGTTGGTCACGCGGGTACCGAATGCGATACTGCTTCTCGAAAGGGTCGAAGTTACAGTTTTATACCCTACATTATTGCCCTCTCTGTTAACGTTATGCAGTATAGTCCCAGTGAAATACGACCCGGCTGTTTCCGCAGTACTGCCTGAGTTTCCCTCCAACCCTAAAATAATGTCGTTAGCGTTGGATGTAGATACTCTCCTCACGGTCGGTATGCTCCTACCCTTGGAATAACTTGTGTAAGGCAAACCAGAGTGAGAGTCAAATGGGCTCGCCGTATTTGCTCCTAAGATTCCGAAAACTTGCACGTCAATGTTTTCGCGGTTATAACGATGCGGTATTACGGTAATTCTGAAGGATCCTGTTTGTGATGAGCTGGTGACTGCGTAGTATTCAGAGATTGCTTCTCCATTTCTGACGCTCCTTAGGGTGGTTCCTCTTTGCGTATACGATAGATGACTACTGAAACTGTCGGTAATTGTAAAATGTTCGAATGTTCGAGGGCCTAAATTGCCTTGTGTGATCACGATTATTATCAGCTCGTTGGCTTGCGCCGTCATAGATGTTGTAGTAATTGGGACCGACTGCGAACGGGAAATTGAGCCAAACCCTTCGCAGTTGGTGTCAATTCCGAAGGTGCTATCGGTAAATGTTGTTGTTGCTGTGTTTGTTCCGTCTGTGGCTGTTACGGTATAGAGGGTTGCACCCACGTTGCCTATTTGGTAAGAAGTCGTAAAGTTCCCGTTTGAGTCTGAGATTACGTTGAAGCTGCTAACGGTTCCGTCTGACTGCTTAGTAACGTTTATGGCTACGTTAGCGTTGGGCAGGAAGCCTGTACCGTATATGGTTACGGTTTCTCCTGGGTGATAGTCAGCTTTATCAGCCCAGATGGCAGCGCTTTGAGCCTTAACTTGGAAATTAACTAACGTACAAATTGTTAGCGAAATGAAAAGCAGCACGATTATTATGACTTGTAGTTTCTTCAGCTTTTTCATCCTCATGTTTCTTGTTACTTAGACGTGGACTCCTGCCCTATAGGTGGGGCTCATTTGTTTGGTTGTATTCGAAGAGTCAAGTATCTTGATATAATCGACGTGTCCAACCTTCTCCCACTTTCACTCTTCGAATGAATACTGATGCTGATTAATCCTTAATTGTGTATGTATAATTAGTTATGCGTAATTTAAGATGTTTCAAATTTGGATATATGTTTGCTGTTGAAATAAGCGATTTATTAAGAAACAGTATTTCTTAAACAAGGTAAAATAGAAATGGATGAAAAGTCAGTCAATTTGCTTGAACTTTCTGATTCTCAAAAAACCAAATTCTTGGAACATGCTAGAGCTTACCTGCAACAGCGGCTAGAAGAAGAAAGATATTACAGGTCTATTTCACTATCAAGTTTAGAGAAAAATAATCCGGGATTAAAGTTTAATTTAGCCGCCAAGGGGCAACAGGAAATGAGCAGCCTCAAAAACACAATTGAAAAACTAAAAAATTTAAGAGCTGAAGAGAAAAAACTTTTACTTGAAATTGAAGAACTTAAAAAAACAGCTGACGCAAAAGCTACTGCTTTAGAAAGGGAAGTTGACGCATTGCGGGAAGAAGCTAAATCGCTGAAAATCTTGATGGGTCAAGAACAACCAAGCGGAAACCAGCTTAAAGTGGGTTAAACGCTCGGTTAGCTTTTAGCTTGTTAATTCTGGCTACTGATGCTCGGGCGATAGAGGTGTTCTTTGAAGAAGAGCGTTTATTGCATTAGCCAGCGCGTTGCATGCTGCTTGCCTTGTGTCTAAGGATGTGTCGGTTTCAAGTTTTTCAAGCTCTTTATGTAAACTGTCCACTCTCTCTGTAATCTCTTGCTTCTTCTTCTCATAAATGTCATGTAGTTTCTCTTGCTCAGAAGTGAAGCTCTGCAGTGCCACTTCTAATTCGTTCTTTGTAGACTTTAGGTTCTGTTTTGTTTGAGCAAGCTTTTCTGCCGCTCTTCTTCGAGCCATTGGCTTGAAAAAGCTGATTTTAATTTCTTCCTGGCTTGCTACGTCGTCTTCTAATTCGAGGATGTCATGAGATAAGCGTTGAACCTCTGCGTTTCTTTTGAAGCTTAGTTCTCTTGTTTTTTCAGCATATTCTTTATCGGTTTCCACCAGAAGATGATTGTTGTCAGCTAGTTCCTTTGCTTCACCCGTGAGATTTGTTTCTTGAAGCCTTTTTTCGGCAAGTCCACCTTCAACGTCAAGAAAAATCTGGGAACGCTCCTTAACAAATTGCTCGTCTACATTTATGGAGGGGCTTGACTCAAATTCCGAAATTATCTGGCGCAGATTAACGAGCCAATCATCGAAATATTGGCTGAAAGGTGAAAGCGCAAAAACTTGATTGCCAAGCTTGCTTAAGATACCCAGATTTTTTTCAACAACTTCCTTTGCAGAAATCTCAGTTTCTTCTTGATGATAGTTGCCGCCTAACCGCTGCTTTTTTTCCTTTGCTTTCTTTTCATGCGCAGACTTTGAGTATTGCCGAGCAGCGCTTCGGCGTGAACCAGTTTGAGGTCTAAAGCTCATAAACAACCAGTGTGCACAAGAAATATTTAAACAATAACATATTTCCGCAAGCTGATTGCGCTTTGTTTACTAAAAAATGCCAGCGGCAAAATTTCAACCATACTCTTCTTTCTTGCTTTTTTCTGTGCTTTTACGGTTTCATGAGGCTTACGTTTACTTAATACCAGTATAGCTCCGGCTATTGCAAGAATGACTATTACAATCGCGATTGCGTAAATTGCCACTGCATTCGATGAACTATTTGAATTAACGGTTTTTTGCGTGGGTGACGGAGAGCTTGAAGAGCTGGGAGAAGAAGAGCTTTCGGGGTTTGGAGTAACTATAGGTTTAGTTCCTTGAAGAATTGGTAGCTCAGTCTGAACTAGAAGCGAATAGCTTTTAATTTTTTCGCTTGAAGGTACCTGTTTCTGATTTAAGTCAAATGCGCTAATTTGGAATGAGACCGTTCCAGAAGGTGCTAGTGAAGCGGGAGTTAGGTAATTGGTGTATCCTACCGCGACTACGGTACCTGTAGAGTTGAAAAAGGCGCCAACCACTGTTATGTTTGTAGCTGTTTGGCTGCCCGTATTTTGAATGATGCCGTTGACCGAGTAGGCACCGTTATAATCTCCACTAGTGCCAACTGCTCCTGAACTGCTTGTAATTTTCAAATCTGGATATTGATAGCTACTTGTTGCATTCGCCTCATAAACTGTGAGGTCAACGTTAGAGATGTCTTGCAGTTGCCAGATTCCAATGCTGCTTGGAGGCTGAAATTCCATGTAAAAGGGGGCTTCCTGCTGTGGCTCTAGGTATGATACCCAAACTTGACAGTAAGAATTACTTTGATCCGTCCCGTCTGAAGAGTATATTGCACCTGTCAAGATGACTGGATTAACCGTATTGGGACCCACATTCTGGACTTCACCGACGACGTCAAGATATCCCAGGTTGTCAACGTAATAGGAGTAGTTTACAATCTTGATGTCTTGTGTTTGGCTAAATGCGCGTGGAACTAAAATTAGTCCCAAAGACAGCAGAGTCAACACAACAAAAAAATAAACTATACTCTTTCTCATGAAACTTGACCTCTCACCCGTATAACATTCAACAAAAGAACTTTGTACTATAAAACGGTTTTTCAAAATTAGACCTAAGTCCCAAAAAAAGGATTTTGCACAGGTCTATCAAAACATATTCAACCAGTCTTAAAGTTTAAAGTAAGTGAAAAGAGGAGCCTATTACAGTAGTTCCGCAAGTGGGCTTAGGGAGGCTTGTAGGGCTGCTCAATTTGCCTTCTAAAATAATGCGCCATCTCAGACAACTTGAAGCACGGCCTCTTAAGTTCAACCCGCAAGCT
>JBEKKX010000037.1:0-23593 GCA_050010515.1 Bathyarchaeia archaeon | reverse complement strand
AAGACTACTGACATTCCGCTGAACGCGGAAGTGAAGAGGACGATGAAAGCAAGCATTCCGCATGACAAGAATGAGAAGTAGCTTGTTGTTCCGAAAAAGCTCTTCAAAATTATGTCCTGTTGCGCTATGGAGGCTCCTGAGCCGGCGATGAAGGACCCAAAGTTCAGGGCTTTGCCGAACAAGCCAAGCCAGATAATTGGTTGAATTAGTGACACAAAGAGTTGTATTGGGTTAGTGTACCACTTTCGAAGGTCTCTGTTTGTCAGCGCCCATAAACCGTGAAAGGGACTCCTGCTGAGCTTTGGAGCTTCCCTGAACCTTCGTTCCTGCTCGGCGTCAACCTGTTCGGGCATTTTGGTTTGGTCTTCGGGGTCTTTTGAAGCTTTGATTTTGGTGTTTATCGTGTCTTTGTCCATGATTGCCACCTCAGGATCTCGCTCTCCTCATAGTTACCCGTTGACGGAACATCTGCAGCTTGTCGACTTCTTCCTCTCTGAGGTTACGGCCTGTTAATTCGAGGTAGGCTTCGTCTAATGTGGGCTTTGTCAGAGAGATTCTGGTGACGTGCAGTCCCTTGGATCGGATCAGGTCGGTTATCTGGGGAGATGCTTCTTCCCCGTCGTTCACCTTGATCCTATAATTGGTGTCTTGCTTCTTGACTTCCTTGACGAGTTGGATTTTGGCTATGTCGGATGATATGTCTGGCTCGTTTTCTTTTACGTCGACGACGATGACGTCTCCGCCTACGCTTTGTTTGAGTTCTTCGGGCGATCCGATCTTTACTATGTGGCCGTGATCTATTATGGCCACTCTTTCGCAAAGAGAATCGGCTTCTTCAAGGTAGTGGGTGGTGAGGAACAGTGTCATGCGGTATTCTTCCTTCAGTGTCTTGATGTATTTCCAAACTGCAGTTCGCGTTTGAACGTCAAGGCCGAGCGTGGGTTCGTCGAGGAAAAGCAGTTTCGGGTAGTTGATCAGGCCGCAGGCGAGTTCTAGGCGCCTTCGCATTCCTCCCGAGTAAGTGGAGACTTTCTTGTTCGCTGCGTCTTCAAGCTCGACAAGTTTTAGAAGTTCTTTTGCGTGTTGCTTCGAATCGCTTCTGGGGATTCCGTAAAGGTCTGCGCAGAGAATGATGTTGTTGATTCCTGTCATGTCTTCGTCTGCCGTGTATTCCTGTGGGACGACTCCAACGTTTCTTCGCACTTCGTTTGGGTCTTTGAATATGCTGAATCCGCAGACCATGGCTTTTCCAGATGTGGGCTTCAGGAGGGTTGTTAGCATGTTGATGGTGGTGGTTTTGCCGGCGCCATTGGGCCCGAGAAAACCGAAGATTTCTCCTTCTTTGATGTTGAAGCTTACGTTATCAACTGCCTTGAGGTTTCCGAAGGTTTTTGAAAGGTTTTCCACTGTGATTATGTCTGAAGTTGACGTTTCAATTTTGTTTGTCGACATTTTGTTTTCTCCTAATTCTTTTTTTTAAACGGGTTTGTTATGTGTTGGTTATTTTGGAGAGTCTTGACTGGATTTCCTTGATTTTTTCTATATGAGGAGAGAGTTTGGAAGGGTCGGATTTTGCGAGGTCTTCAAAGTATGAAACGAAGCTGCTCATTTCGTTTAGGACATCGTCTAGTGTGCGCGGGAGGTTTGACCTCATTCTGGAAGGCCAAGCTATTTCCTCTTTTCCCTGCTCGGTTAACTCGTACTTGCCGTCTTCTCTCTTTTTTATCGAACCCTCTTTGGTCATTGTGTCAAGCAGAGGATATACGGAGCCTGGCGACGGTCTCCACCAGCCTTGACTCATGTTTTCCATGGCGTCCATTATTTCGGCGCCGTTTTTCGGTGAAATTTCTAACGCATATAAAACCCAGCCGTGAAGGCCGCGGTGCTTGTGTTTCATCCAATCAAACCACATATCGAATTACCGATATCGAAATATCGATATATACTTATAAATTTGCTCCTCTCAAAATATGCGCTGCGCGAAACACTCCATCGATTTTGCTAATGGTCGCACTCTGAATTTGTCTAATATTACTTGTTTTCAACTTTCGAGGCCGAATTCCAAATCAGCTTAAAATGATTTTGAATTATGCCGACGAAATAGGCATTGTCTGACCACAAATACGTGGCTCTTTGAAAATCGATAGCTGTTCCAAAGAATATTTCTTTCTTGTCAATTAGAACCGCCGCGGCTGGAATGGGTGGCGTAGTGTAACGTATCTCAAAACACGGGTTCACAAGAAGAGCCTGAGGGATCTCCAGACGCAACTCTTTGTCTTTTGGGTTTTCCATAAGGAATCGGAACTTGACACCTCTTCCCATTGTTTTCTTTAGAACTTCTTCACTTGAAACAATCACCTGTTTGAAAATCTCGGGCGTTGTGAATGAATCTACAACAGCTGCCGCATTATTGACGGCTTCTTCTATTCTAAGAACACGCGCTTGCCTTTCGGATAACAAAAGGAATTGAGCCTTCTCTTCTTGGTACGCGGTTTCTCTGCAGTAATGGCTAAGATCCTGAAGTAGATTTTTTGTTCTTATCTGTATTTCATCGTATTCTGCAGTTTCACGTTGCATCAATAATTCTAGACTTTTTTGTATGGAGGTGGCCCTGAACATAACTGGCTTGGTTATGGCTTTCTCACATAAACCCATTTTTTCAAGAATGGGCATAACTGTGTAGACATCTTGACGTGGAACCTTTGACACTTGCGAGATCGTTTTGGCAGTTGACATTCCGGAGATTAAAAGAGCAAGGTAAATTTTTGCCTGCCTATGCGATAGCCCCAGTTGCGTTAGGGTCTGTATGTGTTCATGTAGAAGCTTAATGTTATCAAGCTCTTTCAGAGAAATTTAATCCTCCTTCTTTTGCTGGAATTTAAGTATTGGGGCCTTAGCATTTGTCTCTCGGACCTCGTGCTACAAATAGTTAAATGTGGCGAATTATACTTTTCCTTTGTTATGTTTTCTGGACAGTTTTAGATATGACAAAACCTCTCAATCTAAACAAGTCGGTTATTACGAAATCAACCGCCGAAAAGATTTTAGCAACGGTGCCATATGATAATGGCTTCCATTTTTTCGAATCAATAGGCCAATACACGGGGGAAACCGCTGTTAGTTTGGCAACCTTCGCCCGAGTAGTTGAAGTCATACCAATTGAGTCAATTGATTTTCATTTCAAAAGAGCTGACTTTCAAAAGTGGATAGCAGACACTATTGGAGACACTGAATTGGCAACAGCAATCGGGCACATTGAGAAAGAACTCACTGGGGAGCCCTTGAGAAGAAGAATTCTCGAGATCATAAATACACGGGTAAGAGGACTTGAAAGTAAAATCCAACATGCAAGCACTCTTGGTAGCAAGAAATAATCAACAGGTTGCCGATTCATCTGGCAATAGCCTTCGATTTTTTAGATTCGATAGGTGGATATCTCAGGGAATATCTCAGTCAGAGCTAGCATACAGAATTGTTCGACCCGGAAAGTGAGTGAGAGGATTTGGGAGGTGAATTGGAATGGTGAGAGTGAAACAGATTATGAAGGATGAAGGCGAATTCTTAGAAGCTGCTAAAGTCAGCGATTTAGAAAAAGGCGTTATGAGAAGCGTGGAGCTGAAAGGGATTGATATCTTAATAGCTAATGTGGATGGACGATTCTACGGTTTAGACGACAGATGCGGACACATGAACGCTCTGCTTTCGATGGGAACCCTGAACGGGAAAATCGTTACTTGCCCGTTTCATTATGGTCAGTTTGACGTTACTACGGGACAGAAAGTAAAAGATCCCGTGTCAGAAAGCTTCAAAGACATGGATAAACTTCCTGAAGAAATGCAGAAATTCTTGATCTACGCAAAAAAACTTGTGGATCCCGTAAAAACCTTCGACATGCAAACACATGAAGTTAAAGTGGAAGGAAATAAAATTCTAGTCAGAATATGAAAGCAACTTTCAAGACTTAGACAGAAACATTCTTTTTCTGATTTTTGAACTTTAGCAGCAGGAGAGTTGACCCATTAACGGTATACTCGTTGAAATACTATTGCTCTGCTTAGGTTCTGTCGTGTCCATTTCTCTTGTTGAACCCGAAAGGTAAAGAAAAAATTCTAGGAGGTCGTTGGATTTTGAGGCCCAGCGTTATCCTTCATAACCAGCCTCTTCTTCTGAAAATTACTATGAGGGTCACCGCTACGCCAATCATTATCGCGTCCATGACGTAGAAGCCTAAAGAGCTACTGCTGCCAGGTATAAGGAACCCTTTTCCGAAGTTGGTTCCGTATATTTCAGCAATCAAGGCCAAGGGAAGAAAAATTGCAGAGATAATGGTGAGGATTCTGATTATGTTGTTGGTGGTTAACGTTTGAACATTAATCAAGATGTCGGTTATATCGCTGATTTGTTCCCGATGGTTGTCTACTACTTCAATCAACGAGATCGTCCTATCGTATAGGTCCTCAAAGCGGGACATTGTAGCGCTGGAAACTAGAGCAAACTCGCCTCGCGCTATTTTTCCCACTATTTCACGCATGGGACCTATGGATTGTCTCATGACCAGCACTTGGTCCCTTGACTTAGAAATTTCTAATCCAAAGCTTGTTTCCGATCGTCTTGGCCTTTCCCTAAAGAGGGCTCCTGCTTGTTTGGTCAAATTCTGTAATCTTTCATGCACTAAGTCAGAAATCAGAAAGAACTCATTCGTGGTTAAATCCAAGAATATATACAAAAGAATATCTGTGGAAGGCGAAAGTGAAAGCGCGAAATAGCCATGTGTACTGATTTTTTTGTAAACGGCACATGTTATATCTGAATAGCCCTTGTGAACTGTGATAATCCACCTTTTCCCCACCAGCAACGAGAGGCTTTCCATTTTTACGTCGGAAACAAAGCCCTCCCTTTTAGGAAAATTAAGAACGCAAGATATGCGGTCCTCTTGCTCCTCAATCTTTGACCGCTGACCTTCCTCAGTCAGTTCCTTCAGCCTTAATTCATCTAACTCAAAATGCTGCGCTATCGCTTTGATTTCGGCATCCGAGGGATCCTCAACATCGACCCACAACACGGAATCTTCGCTGATCTTCTCAGGGAAAGACTCCAACGTATCAGACTGCCATCTTCCTTCTTCATGCTTCCTAAGCTGAGTTATGGTTAACAGTTATGGTTCACCGTTGACTGTTAATGAAACTCTTCTAAACATATTTAGCCATTACAAAAAAGCTGCATATTAAGCATGCGTTAGGCTTGGGTTCTCGGTCGGCTCTCCTCAAAAAGGGTAACGAGGATGAATAGCGGTAGTCTTTGGCCGACGTGAATTCAAAAACCAGATTTTATATTCAAAACTTTTTGCTGGGGCTTAGTTATGACTATTGCGTTGACTATTCTAAGTACAAGTTTAAAGAGGGCAGTTAGCATGGCTAGGGAAATCTTGGATAGAAGAAGAAATTGTTGAAAAATACGTGTTTCTTATTCTTTTCGTTAACTGATTGCTTCGAAAACTAATTCGGTCTGGATTGGAAAGAACAAAGAAGTTGAGAACTGCCAAATCACGCGAGTCCCATGTTAAAAGCTTCATTCAACTAAGGATCGTAACTCAGCATAATAGTTAGCGACTTCAAGCAATCAATTCGGCGAGAAAAATTCTAAACTATACTTCATCAAAAACTAGTGGACATCCTCGTAGCATCTGTTAAAATCGCAAAATTTTTACCGCAGAATAGCGCAATAATAGGTGGAGGGGGAGTTATGACTGAAGCTCAGTTCGTCCTCAAATGCCCTTATTGTAGTTCAATATTTGTACCTGAACCGCCTGAAAGCGACAGATGGCATTCTGAATTTTCACTTGAAAAACCTCAACTGAGCAGTGCTTATGGTGACGTCATCGAACAAAAAATTGTCTGTAAAAATCCAGAGTGCAAAAAACCACTTACAGTCTATTGGTATGCCCCGATGGAATACTTCAACAGAATGTAACTATCTGCACAGACGCGTATAAATGACCAAAATATAGCGCACGGCTTAGTTAGTAACTATCAAGTGGAGCGGGTGCTCGAGGAAAAACTAAGTTGGCTCTTTGGAAACATCCTTTTCTTTGTCTTCGGATGGCTTCTTATTTAGGTGAATTATGAGTTGGTGGTTTTTCTTGACAAGCGTTACATCTTCTTTTTCTATATTGTCTGCAATTACTTCTCCGTTGTATTTCATACGACTGGTATAGCCTAGTTCTTTTAGTTCGTTCATGAGGAGTTCGCGTAGTTTTCTTAGTTGTTCACTTGATGTTTGCGGGTCTCTCTTGAAGCAGAAGGTAATGGTTTTTTTGTCAGGGTCATAGTTTGCTCGGGTGCCTTTGCCAAGTTTTTCTACGTGACCCCATATTGTTTTGTCACTTTCATCTCTCATGTTTCCACCTTGCTATTTCTCTCTTTTAAAAGAGCCGTGTCCCCCTGCCTTAGTGATGTTTGTGACGACGCTTTGGCTTACTTCGTCGAGAAGCTCTTCAGCACGTTTCCAGTTATCAGCGGAGACTTCTACGCTGTATCTAGGAGCGGCGATAACGCAAAATTCGATTTTAGCGTCTTTAGCTTTTTGTGCTTTCTCGGCGTCGATGAATGCGTCTTGGATGCATTTAACGCCGTTGGGTTTCATGCAGCGAATTTCAAGCGTACCTCTGACTTTCACCATTTTGATATGGATGCGTTCTTCTGCAACTTGGACGAAGGCTTTGGCGATGTCTTCAGGTATGTCAAGTTTAGTTAGGGCTTCTGTACCTTCTTTGAGAGCTTTTTCGAAGCCTTCATATAAACCGACGCTTTCTTCCAAGATAACGCCTGCTTTCTGGTAGACTTCATGTACGGGCAAACCTACTTTTTCTGCGACCGCACGCAGAAGTACTTCGCCTTTGCGGTCTCTTTTCCAAGCTTTGATTTTTTCAATTCTTTCGCGTTTTGTAACGCGTCTGAGGGATAAGTCAATGTGGCCTTTTTCAAGGTTTACATGGAGAACTTTTAGAACCATTTTTTGTTTTTCACGAACGTAGTCGTGGACGTTTCTTATTCTGGCGCTGGAGATTTCGGAGATATGAAGAAACCCGCGTTTGTTGTATTCATCTAGGTTAGCATAAGCTCCATAATCCATCACACTCTCTATAGTGGCGATTACGAGATCTCCAGATTCAGGCCATTCAGATTTATGTTCAGACATAGTTTATCTGCTCAACTTGCGAGAAAGAATGTAGGTTGAGTGTTTTATTCTTTTTTGTCCAACTTGACAATATAAATTTCTTTGTTGCGGACTCTGAGTGCTGCATTGAATTTTCTGTCTGGTTTTTTGTTGTATGACTTAACTCTAAATGAGAATGGCGCGTACATTGATCTTACTGTTTTACCTTCAACCTCAACCTTAAACATCTTCTCAGGACTCTCGATAATCTGTTTGAAAACTGCATCGTACTCGGGAATCTTGGCGATTTTTCTTCCTTCAGGTATTTCCTTAACTGGAGTTGCTTTTGCTACTATTTGCTTATTCTTACTTTTTTCTAGCTTAGACATATGTACTCACACTATATACATGTCAATTATACTATAAAAGACTAGCAGTAACATCGGCAGAAATAATTACGGTTAAGTCAACGTAATAGTGAACTAATTGTAATCCAAGCGAGCATTGATTTTTTGAATATTTCTCGCACCCATATCTGGATTAAGATGACATATTTTCGGTCGGTGATTAACATCTAACTAACTTTTGTTCGGTGAACACGCCGAGTGCAGCGCTGAACGTTTTACTCGCCTTTTGTGTCATTTCTGTTACATTCCGCTTTTGGTCTGTATTCTCTTTTTCTGGTTCGTTGCTTATGATGCTTTTCGCATTCTTTTATTCTTACAAGCATCCAATCTTTTTCTTCATAAACGCATCCGCAAATCAAAGTCTTAATCGTCAAGATTGCCACCCTTCAAGCAAACTTACCCAGATAAACCATGTATAAGACACCAATATTCATAATGATTTCTCTCGGAATTAAAAGCAAGCGAAGCGCAGACTCTACACGTAAGATAATTTCATAGGAAAAAGAGTCTTCTACTTTATTCTCGATCTTGTGCTTCAGTTCTCAAGCGCTGATCCGAGACAAAAAAAGAAAGCCTAAAATGGAAAGTAAGCAACTGATTTTTAACGGTTTAGATTCAAAAAAAACCTTTTAAGCTCGAAAAAAAATCGGACGGTTTTTGTGTTATTCAATAAAGATCACGCATGGTTCCCTAATTTTCTTCCAGAAAGGGTAAAGTTTTAGAATGCGGGATGTGTTTGTTTGCTTGGTTAGGGGTGACTATATGAGTGTGATGAAAAGGAAAAAGAAGAATACACAGCTTGAGCAGCAGAAGAAAGCTCAGCGAGAGAAGGATCTAAAAAAGAAACAGATGCGGCAACAGCTTCCTGCTAAAGGAAAGAAGTAGCAGTCTTAAGAATGAAAAGCAAGCAAAACCTTGTAATTTTACTTTAAAATAACTTAGAGAATGCTTGATGGGCCGTCTTTTGTGAACTTTTGTGTTGTCTTCGAGAAAAGAATTGCCAAACTCCCGTTTGTTATGTGCTCTCTCTTCATTGTTTTTTTTCAAGTCCTCGGTAAATAGACTTCTCTGTTTCTCACTAAACTTCAGAGCTAACCTGTTTTATCTGATGAAGCATTTCACGCTTGATTCTCATAGCTGTAGCTAAAATGAGCCTTTTTTGGTCTCTTTGATTCTTACTCTAAAAACACAATGTTTACAAAGAGGATTAGAACCCACATTTGGCAGCCGCATTAATTTATTATTAGCGTGTATGCAATGTTTCCCACCAACTCTTTACCCAAGAAACTCTATCTCGTAGGCGTAGTGTTCATCTTCCTAGCTGTCTACTCTCAATACGTGATACGTTACGGGTCGATAACGGGATACCTGGTCGTCTACGGAATACCCGTTCTTGTTGTCAGCCTCCTCTTCGGCAGGCAACTGCTCCATCGAGCGGGCAAAAACAACAAGGAAGCCGCCAAATTCGGCTTAGGGCTATTCGGCGTCTTAACCGTACTCAGCCTTTTTCTTTCCATTATAGCTTTAGCTATAATAGTGCATTTTTACCCGCACGCCGCAAACCTGCTAAACAAGCCAAATCCCGTACTCAACGTATCGTCCAACGTTGCGTGGGTGATGATTCCCGTCTCCATACTTGTGGTGGGTCCCGCTGAAGAGTACCTGTTTCGCGGCTTCATTTACGGCGGGCTCCTCAGCATCTCTAAGGGGAAATACTGGATTCCTTTGGCGGTTGTTTCAAGTGGGATGTTTGCTTCAGTCCACGCCTACTACGGCATCACATACGGCATCGCCAGCGTCCTGCCGTTTATAGACTTAATAACTTTCGGTTTAGCCATGTCCATCACGTATTATTGGTCAGGCGGAAACATACTGGTACTTGCGCTCATTCACGGCGTATACGACGCCACAGACTTTCTAGGTGTAGCCACCACAAGCCAAATTGGCCAAGCTGCACAACTCGTGATGATATTTGTCTGCATAGGGTTTGCAGCAGTTTACCTTCCTAAAAAAATCGTCATGCGCCAAACGACTAACCCCTCAGTTCCCCCTGAAACCACGCCTGAAACGCAGCCGCCACCTGACCCTCCACAAATGTAGATGTACGTTTAGGACTTAGAACCAAGAGAGGATGCCGGTTTTTCTTGGGTGCGCTATCCCAACCAACCTAAGATATTTTGTATGCCTTTGTTTTCTATGCAAGTTAATGCGGTTAAATTCAAAATGCAGATTTTTGTACTCTGATCTGTAACCGTCTTTATGGAAAAGTCGAAGGGTAGCGGCCCATGGCTTCCAGTATTTCTTCGGAGATCGTCTTTTTTCCAAAATTTCGCACAAAATCGGCAGCGACGACTATTCCAACTAATCTGTTCTGTTTCAATACTGGAAGTCTTCTGATTTTATTGCTTGACATTAGCCTAGCCGCCTCCTTAAGCGAAGCATCAGGATCAACTGTAATAAGAGACTTAGACATAATCTCCGAGACCTTGGTATCCAGCGGCATTTTTTTCGCCACGACCCTTCTGACAATATCCCTCTCAGTAACTATTCCAATGGGCACTTCGCCATCCATGATCACCAAGCAACCCACTCGGTTGGAACCCATGAGCTCTGCTGCTTCAATAACGCTATTATTAACACCGATTGAAACAACATTCTTCGTCATGATATCTTTAACTGACGGCATAGGCTCTCTTAAGAAAAACGCGCCTAAAAAAGATTTTCGGAGTCAAATTTTTTTAACTCCAGTTAAACGCATAGACAAGAAATCCACTACTTTCTTTATTTGTACTTGTCTCTTGAAAAAAATTTTGAGAGCGCAAAACTTCTACTCTTTTTCCGTGGGTTTTTTTTGTACGTATACGTATTTTCCGCCTCTTAGCGCGGAGCAAACTGCAGCTACAACGCACATCATGGCGCCGATGATGAACGCTTCTCTCAGCGCAGTCATGAACGGAGCTGAAATTGCATTTGGGAAGAAGGTTGATCCCGTGAGATAATTCAGCGTTGCATTTGGTATGGAGCTCACTAACGATGCAGGAAGAGTATGAAGTATCGTTGCGACTGGATTGTAGCCTAAAAATGAGGCGAAGAGGGCCCCTGAGGCTGGCGTAGAACTGAAGGCCTGTGCAAGCTGCGAAGGCGCACCGGCACTCGTAACTGCAGCTGATAGGGCACTTGGAAGACTCCCGGTGAGCGACACTATGATGATGGTGAAAAAGATAGCCTGACTTATCGTATTTGCACTGTTCTGTATGGTTGCGCGCATTCCAGATGCGGCACCTCTGTGTTCCGCGGGTACTGAGTTCATTATAGACGCCATGTTAGGAGAAGCAAAGATGCCACCCCCGATTCCCATTATGAAAAGCACAACCGCAAAAGACAGGTAGATGAAATCAGCTGGGAGCAGCACGAACCCTGCGAAAGCAGCGGCGGAAATCACCATACCCGAAGTAGCGAGTAGTCTTGCGCCGTGTTTGTCTGATAGCCAGCCACTGATCGGTCCAGTTAAGACAAAACCTATCGACATGGGTATCATTAATATGCCACACCAAAACGGTGTGGAAGCAAAGCTGTACCCATGGAGAGGAAGCCATATTCCTTGAAGCAATATGATAAGCATTATCATAACTCCGCCCCTTGACATGGTGCTGAAAAGCGAAGCAAGGTTACCTGCACTAAACGCTCTTATCTTAAACAACTCAAGCCTAAACATTGGATCTGCAACATGGTTTTCGATAAACGGAAAAGCAATAAGAAGACCCGCCCCGACGACGAGGGAGGCAATGACCCATGGATTACCCCAGCCCATAGCCGAGTTCCCATAAGGTATCAAGCCGTAGATAACACCTGCTAAAATTAATGTTAAGCCCCCGCCAAAAGCGATGTTCCCCCAAATGTCCAATTTTTGGTTTCTTCTAATAGTGCCGCGTTCTTTCAGCTTCATGTACGACCAAACGGTGCCTATCACCCCAACTGGAACGCTCACCAGAAACACGAGCCTCCAGTTAATAATCGCTAGAATTCCCCCCAGAACCAGACCTACAATAGAACCGGCGAGGAAAGATATCTGGTTTATTCCAAGTGCTTTTCCCCGTTCATTGCTTGGGAATGCGTCAGTTATTATTGCAGCGCTATTTGCGAACAAGAACGCGCCGCCAATTCCTTGGACTATTCTGAAAACTATTAGCTCGATAGCCCCTGCGTCGCCCTGACTTGGGGTTATTGAAAGCAGTATCGAGCCAACTGTGAAGATAAGGAATCCAAGGTTGTAGAGCCTTACCCGCCCAAACATGTCTGAAAGTCTGCCAAAAGTGACAAGCAACGTGGCAGTAACAATACTATACCCGAACAGTATCCACAGCATATACTGAAAGGACGTAAAAGGATTAATGTTAATTCCACGAAAGATGGCGGGCAACGCAATCAAAACAATGGTGCCGTCGATTGAAGCCATCAAAGTGCCAAGCGTAGTATTCGAAAGCGCAACCCACTTGTACTCAACCATCTGTTTTCACTAAAGTTTTATTTGGTGTGTCTGGTGTATCATAAATAGTTTATCAACCAAAGTCCCCTGTTTTCGCATAACATCTGTTACTGAAAATACATTTCCGACGTCCTTCTGAGCTTTTGCAAACTCAAAACAGAGAAAGCAAACTGCAACCGCATAAACGCAGCGCGCAACCAGCCCTCTTGGCTAAAGAAAACTCGTTATAACAAATGTCGCCCAATTTGGGAGCACCATGCGCGCCATCAAATTTTAGAAAAAATTGCGCTGTTCATGTCAAATTGCGTAGTTCATGTCAAAAATGAAATCAGGTTATTCCGACTCTTGAAGATAGTTTCGGTTGATGAGACAGAATTTAGATAGAAATGAGGTCTTTATCAGCTTAACAAATGGGTCTATTGCCGCGATTTTGTTCAAGACAAGTTATATCAAACCTACGCTTATTATCACCTGCAGGTCGGGGAGCACGCTTTAGACGCAATGCATTGAGGCATTGAGCGCGTCAATTAAAACAGCGGAAAATTGATACGCGTCAAAGACTTTGCTTCGATGGGCTGGACAAGCAATGTTGCAGTGAGGAGATGAGCAGCGTGGTCAAAACGGTGAAAGACCATGCAACGACTAAGACATCGCCTCAGTGGACCGCGAACATGTTTAAGGCTCAGACCCAACCTGTATATCTTCTTAATAACTTAACTATAGAAAGCTCTTTCTTTTAATCCATAAAAAAGGTAAGATCAACTAAGGAATTGATTCTTTCGTATATTCAAATCGTTCTTTAACAAAATAACTCCATTCATCTCTCGTTGGAGAAGTTACCCTTGTTAGCCCATATCATGAAAGGGAAAGGATATGTTTGAGAATCTCTCACATAGTTATGGAGGATAAGTCTATGTGTATGGGAAAAGTAATTGTTTGTTGTCCTATATGCAAAAACCAGATTCAGGTCACTAGACCCGACAGCAGTCACCCGTTTTGGTCTACAAATAAACCTGAAAAAGACGAAGGCATAGAGAGTGTTGTTGAGCAAGTTCTTGAATGCCAAAATCCAGCATGCGCATCAAAATTTTCGATCTACTGGTACGACAAATAAACACACTGACAAAAATTGCTGACATTACAAGAAAATGACTAACTGGTTAGTCACGTGGGTTTAAGGGTCTTTTTGAATATTTCTTCTCTCCACTTGTGCTCCCAGCTTGCCCAACCAGTCTTCACAAGGCTTTCTCTCAAGTGAGGCTTTTCAGCAACCCACTCCAGAAATGTCCAGAAGCGCCTCTTGTCTTTGAGCATTTCCTCAGGCACACCTTTTTCAACACACCATCTAACATATCCTCTTTCAACCAACTGCTTAAGCTCGCCAGTGGATTCGACCCTTTGAACCTTGAACCCTAAGCTTAGTAAGTACACATTTACACTTGATAGAACGTATTCTGAACAAACCTTAAAACAGGTTTCAGTGTCAGGCTGCATTACTGCGACAATCTCGTTGGCAATCTTCACCGCGTCATCCAAATATTTCTTGTTCTTGAAGTTCGGCGGCTGAAAAGAAGATGTGGGAATTCTGCGCTCCATCAACATGCGTTCTGGAGGCTTGAGCGCGCCAACCACCACGCCCAACAAGAGATCGCTCCATCCTGAAGCATCTATCAAAATCGTCTTCCCAGGAAAAAAACAATCCAACGCCAAACTCAATCACCACACTGAGAGATATTTAAGAGGTGTCTGTTTTTCTGTCTTTTGTTTATTTTGCTTTCAATTCAACAACAGACTTTAATTCTATTTTAGGAGTGCATGCGCTTTCGTAAATATTATAGGGAAAAGCCTGTGATTATTTTGACGCCTTCTTCTTCTCGTTAACCGATCGTTATGAAAATCGAGTCAGCCCTCGGTCTGAAAACCACTATAAACCATTATTTCGTGGTCTGAAGGGCGCCAAAACTCAATGGCAATGGGTCAAATTTAAATTGTACCCCATTCTAAAAGGTAGAGCAAACGAGTAATATTCATGAGGCGGATTCCGACACAGTTCTTTACTCCGGTGTGCAGAAACCCCGAACTCTTGGTGAGCTTCGCTAGAGTTTCATACAGGGGGGCTGTTAAATCAAGACTAGATTACCGAAATGAAGACGGAAGCAGCTCTTCCCTTGGGTTGCTGAGCCTGAGAATTACGCATCGCTGTAATCACAGATGCGCAATCTGTGCACAATGGGGACAAAGCGGATACAACGCAAGAGATGACACACCAAAAGTTACCGGGGAAGTCCCAGTTGAAATTTACAAAAAAGTAATAGACGAAGTTGCCCCCAAAAAAGTTCACGTTTACATAACGGGCGGAGAACCTTTTCTTTACGAACAACTGGTACCCCTTGTTAACTACATGAAACAAAAAGGACTAACGGTTCAAGTAGTAACAAACGGAGTCGGACTAGAAAGAAACGCTGAAACCATAGTTGACAACGGCTGGGACATGATTTGCGTCTCCTTCGATGGCCCCAGAGAAATTCACGACAAATGCCGGGGCGTCCCAGGCGCATTAGATACAGCAAGAAAAGGAATATTGGCGATCCAAAAGATAAAGATACAGAAAAAAAAGACAAAACCGGGCATCTTCATTATCACAACAATCTCCAAGAACAATGAATCCACATTACTTGACACTGTGAAAGAAGCAGAAAAACTAAGCCCTGATGGCATGACAATCTACTACTCATGGTTCACCAAAGAATGGATAGGACAAAAACACACAAAAATAGCAGAAGAAAAGTTAGGCGTAACGCCTTTCGCATGGAAAGGCTACGTCCGCGACACAACAAAATTGAACATAGACAAAATTGCTGAGCAAGTACAACAAATAAAATCTAAAAAAACTTCCATACCCATTCTGTTTGTACCCGACCTCAAACCAGAGGAGATCCGAACGTATTATACTGAACCAGAAAATTTCTTCGGATACAAAAAATGTGTTTCACCCTGGTTCCAATTAGACGTAATGCCAAACGGAGATACCGTCACATGTAGAGACTTTCCAGACTTCGTTACAGGAAACATTAAGGAATCAAGTATCCTCGAAATATACAATAACGAAAAACACCGCAAATTCAGACGAGCCCTAAGAAGCTGCGACAACGGAGTTTTTCCAATATGCTCCCGATGCTGCGGCTTGATGGGATACTGAAAATGCTTTTCCTTAGAGGAGAACACATTTGAACAGACCAATGCCGATTCAGCCAAAAAACACGAAAGCAAGCAACCAAAACTTTTCTATTCAAGCAAACACAAAAGATCATCAACTAAAAAAATAGGTTGATCATAATGAAGTCCATAGACGTGGCCATTCTCACAATGAACAGCGGACGAATGTTGAGGGAATGTATTAATTCTGTTTACCAAAACGTACCAGTCAACAACCTCATTATTATTGACGGCTACTCCACTGACACTACAACAGAAATAGTGAAGGAGTTCCAAGAAAAATACGGGAACGTTAGCTTCGTTCAAGAAAAAGGAACAAGAGGCAGCGCTAGGCAGACCGCAATTCGACTGGTAAAAAGTGACTGGTTCATGTTTGTCGACAGCGACGTTATCCTGTCAAAAAACTGGTTTGCCGAGGCGGAAAAACTAGTAAAAGACGACGTGGGCGCAATTTGGGGAATCGAAATTTGGTCAGTGCTGAGAGGATCGAAATTATTGAGGCTGTTTGAAAGGGTTACAATAAAAATATTCGAAAAAAGAGGCGGAACCCACGACACGCTAATTCGACGAACAACAGTTGAAGACATCAAAATACCCTATCAACTGCATACTTACGAGGACGGATACATCAAAGATTGGATCGGCAAAAAAGGCTACAAAGTACTAGGCGTCTACGAACCGTACTGCATACATTTTCGTCCAGATGAAGTGTGGACAACCAGAAAACACGTCGAGTTAATGGTCAGCGACCTTAAGTACGCTGTTCACCGCCCCGTACTTATACTTTCATACGGCTTCTACGCAGCCATCGTTGTCTACCAAATCGTCTCAAGCAAATTCAAGCGTGCAAGCTAAAAAAAGCAAACAGAGGTAGCTTCTCGCCATCGATGATTTTGGCAACAAGAGCGAAAAAACCACAGCTCAAAAAGGGCTGAGATTAGAAAAGACTTTTCGCTTCAAGCCTTATTCACGGTTACAGTATTGTGTGGTTTCTCAAAAATATTGCAGGAAATATTGAGGGAGCATAAAAAAGCTACTTTATTAGCTATTTCACTGCCACTTTGTGCTTTTTAGGTGCGGGTGCAATCGTCTTCTTTGGGATGGAGACTTCGAGTAATCCGTCCCTAAATGTGGATTCAGCTTTCTCAGGGATTACTTCTTCTGGGAACGACAGTTGCTTGTAAATATGCGAGTAAACGCGTTCTCTGACAACAAAGTTCTTCGCCGTGTCTTCCTTTTCAACATCTGTTTCAGCCGAGATTTCGATTCCATCCTTCGTCAGGGCTACGTCGATCTTGTCTTTAGCTACGCCAGGCATCTCAGCATGCACCACAAACTTGTTTCCCTCATCGACCAGATCTACAGTTGCCTCACGGACCGGAACTACGGGTTTAAGACTTATCCACTCAAATGGAAAAGCTATACTTTCAATGAAATTTTTGCGAAAATCTTCCATTAAATCATCAAAAGTTGTCAAAACATGAACCGCAGGAATTTGTTTGGCAGGAATACGTTTAGCAGGAACTTTGGCAGGAACGGGTTTAGCAAGAACATGTTTTACAGGTTTTACTGTGATTTCAGATTTTGCGGTCGCCTTCACCGGCGCTTTTTTTTCTTCTTCACTCATTTTTTTCACCTCGATTAATTTATTATTAGAATCCTAAGAATACGATAAATCAACTGTTGCCTGAGCTATTTTTGGATCAACGCAGTTCTTCTTTTGTGTTATTGTCGCCGTTTTATTCTGGCGCGGGAAAAAAACTTGAACTATTCTTTCTGGGCAATCCACGTTCTTACTGCTTCTTCGACAGCTTTGGACAAGTCACCTTTTTTCCCGCCGAACCTCTCGACCGTTTGTAATCTGAGCTGCTTTTCCAACTCATTCGGGAGATCCACAGTAATTCGACCCATATTTAATCGCCAACATAGTTTTTTGCTGCACAGTTTCACGTGTCAAATGTTCTTCCAATAAGCGGACTGCTGGACTCCGGATTCTATTTTTTGTTTGAGCTATCACTTTTCATTCATCTTTTCCGCTTATTAGCTTATCGACATAATCTACTATGTGCTTACGCACTTATATAGGTATTGGCTCAACCCGATTCTTGCTGAAAAAAGCCAGATGAACCAAACCTCAGAAACTCCACAAACTCGCCAGCGAGAACCACCAAACGATTCGAACATGTTGGTGCAGGGGGTGGGATTTGAACCCACGAACGCCTACGCGATAGGGTCCTAAGCCCTACTCCGTTGACCTGGCTTGGAGACCCCTGCGACTTGTCTATGCAAGCTTATTTTGCTTTCAAGCCGAGATAATCTCTGTACCAACCAATTAATATGAAGCTTTTCCCCGTTATCGAAACCGAAGTTGCTTGAACGTTGCTGTTTGCCGCAGGTTTAACCGTAAGCATTTTATTGCCAAGAAGCAGTTCTTTCACGGGAACACGCATTAAACGCCTCGGTAGCCTAGCCCGGTGGGGCGTTACCTTGGTAAGGTAATGGTCGCGGGTCCAAATCCCGCCCGAGGCTCCATTTAACTGCTCAAAAATATTATTTTGGCACTTTGATTTAAAAAAAAGAAAAGCTGTTGGCTCGCTTAAGTTATGGACCAGCGCTTGCCCAAGTTACTGAGAAGCTTGTTCCGTCAGTAGACACTGCTGATGGTGAAGCTTTGGTTGCGCCTTTGCTGGTTACCATTGTTATCTGTTGAACCGCTGAACCGAAAGAACCGAGCGACCCAGTGACTCCACTTACCGTAGCATAGCAAGTTCCCGTAACGCCCGTATTCTTATAGCCATAGTTTACTGTGCCGAAGTTTGCCAGTGGCAGTACTCCCCGATTTGACGAAGGCGCTTCCGCAATATACTCCGCTGAAGATCTCGCAGCATTATTAACGGTTCCCGTCGTGGTATAAGACTTGCTTTTAGTTACGTCAGTAATGGTGACAGTGAATGTGCTGATGCTTTGCCTGCTGAAAAAGCCCTTACCAGAACTGCTTGAGCTGCCTGTGTATGTTACACTTGCTGATATTTTGTCGCCCGGATTAATTGTTAGCGAAGTAATTTGGTACATCGGACTTGGATAGAACTCGTACCAAGCATAGTATGTTACAGTCTTGCCTAGAGTTTCAGACATTGTGCCTGTCTGTTCGACAGTGCTCGAACTGAAGCCGTCAATGCCAACCCAGAACGCCGAGTAATATGCAGTAGTTCCGCTAGTCCCTGGACTGGCTGTAGGAACTGTCCATGAACCACTAGCAGAAGTCACCGAATTAGTTGCGCCCGTCACTGCATACCCGCTCCAGTTAGTACTTGACCAACTGCTACCACTTGAGCGCGCTACAACCATATTTGGCGCCGTTATTGCACTCGTGAGAGCAAATGCTGGACTGAATGCGGCTAAAAGCATAAGCAAACCAACGAAAAAAGCAGATAGTTTAGATAAAGTTTTCATAAAACTCATCCTTTTTTTTGTTTAAAATTACACTGTAAATCTAGTCGCATGACTGGATATAAAACTTTTTACAATTCGGCGCTTTACTCTTACACTGGAGCCTTAGCTGACGTTTTTGCCACCAATCACTTTGGTGCTTGTTTTCGCGCTAAATATTTTGCCTGTTGCTACATAGAGTACAAGCTTTAAATTGACACCCTATCGAGCTGGCGCAGTCATTTTATAGCATTTTATTGGTTGTTAAACCTGGCAATTAGCTTCTTCTGCTCTTTTATTCAAATAAGTAAATGATTGATTTTTGAAAACCTTCTTATGCCATTGTTACAACTGTTTGCATAAAAAGGAGGGGAAACGCGGTTAACGTTTCGTCTACAAAACGCGAGATTATTATTTTAGCTGTCTTGCTTTCTGTTTCCTTCCTAGTTAGGGTTCTCTTGTTTCCACTAAAAGGATACCCGATTGACACGGGAGATTTTACTTCTTGGATTAACACCGCTGTTGCACATGGCATAAGACCGTTTTACAATGTTGCAGGATTTATTGATTATCCGCCTTTCAACGTTTACATTTTCTGGGCATTCGGCTCCTTCGCAAAGGCAGTTGGCATTAGCACAGCAAATATAGTTAAGTTGGCTCCTAACCTTTTCGATTTAGCAACGGCACTGCTAATTTACGTTTTTGTTAGAAAACAATCAAGTTTCAAATCCGCTCTGCTGGCGACGTCGCTCTACACTTTTAACCCAGCTGTAATCTATAACACCGCAATATGGGGCCAATATGACGCAATTTACACCTTCTTCCTTATACTCTCGCTTATGCTTGCGCTTAAATCTAAACCTAAACTTGCCGCAGCAGCCTTCGCAATAGGGCTTTTAACTAAGCCGCAGGGAATAGTTTTAGCTCCTCTGGTTGCTTTCTTGATTTATAAGAAAAACGGGTTGAAAAATCTGCTATTTTCTGTGGGCGTGTTTGCTGGTACAGTTTTCTTGGTTATCCTTCCTTTCCAATGGAGCAATCCGTTGACTTTCTTGAGTAACATTTTCTTTGGAGCCTATGGAGAATACGCTGTAACTTCGGTAAACGCTTTCAACCTGTGGGGTTTGTATGGCTTATGGATACCTGACGGAAGCCTCTATATCGTGGGTTGGGCGTTATTTGGGGCCTTTGCCGTTTTCACTTTGTACTTTTTATACAAGCGGTTTAATGCTTCAAATGAGTTTCTGGCAATTTTCGGGGCATTCATGCTTTTCTTTGCATTTTTCATGCTTCCAACCAGGATTCATGAGCGATACCTATTTCCAGCCATAAGCGTTTTGGCGCTGATGTTTCCGTTCCTCAAAAGGACCCGCCCGTTCTATGTTGTTTTGACAGCGACTTTACTAATCAATCAAGCCTACGTTCTCTATTGGCTTAATGCCTATTATCCTGCTAGTCCTAATTTAACTGGAGACCCAGTGGTTCTAGCGGTAAGCGCTATTAATTTATTAATGCTCCTTTATGCTTCAATATTAATGTGGGATGAACTGAGAGGACACGAATGGCTCAAAACTGACCCCGCCACGTTAAGCCAAAACCAAGAAAGAGGTGAACCCAAATTAACCTGGGATTGCAAATCAACAAAAAAGACCTGATAACTATAGTTTTACTTGGAGTAGTTTTCTTCTCCATAGCCGCCTGGAACGTGGGTTCAATTAAGTATCCGGTTACAACTTGGCATAGTACCCAAAATGAAAGTTTCTACATCAGCTTAAATGGAACCCAACAGGTTCAAACGGTGTACTTCTGGGTTAAAAGCGGCAACGCCACAGTAACAGTGTATTCTGGCTCTCCTGGAAATTGGAGTTCAGTTGGAAAATTCGTTCTTCAACCCGCGGCCACAGATTACTCGGTTGTTCAATCCTGCACTATTAATGCAAATACTCAGTTTTTGAGCTTTGACGTTCAACCAACGCTATATAACTCTCAGCCCATGTTTGCCAACTGGGGTATTACTAATCCTTCAGATCAAGAGCCGTCGCCTTTCATCCAAGTCTCTGAAATTGGCCTGCAAAGCCAAAGCAACCGGCAAATTCCAATCATTGGAATTACAGGCGAAAACACCTCAGATCCAACCTTGAATAAGCTGGTTGATGAACAAAACTCACTGCAGATTCCCCCGACCTATATGTCCGAGATGTATTTTGACGAGGTCTATTTTGCCAGATCTGCAGAAAACTACCTGCATCTCCAGATACCTAATGAAAGAACCCATCCGCCTCTTGGAAAGTTGATTCAAGCCTCGGGGATCGCAGTTTTCGGTGATACTCCGTTTGGCTGGCGAATAATGGGCGTGATATTTGCCACTTTGATGATACCTTTGATGTACCTTCTGGGAAAGAAACTGTTTGGAACATGGATTGGCGGTTTTTCAGCAGCCTTCTTTCTTGCATTCGATTTTATGCATTTTACAATGGCAAGGATAGGCACGGCAGATACTTATGTCGTGTTCTTCGCTTTGCTCTCGCAGTTATTCTTCCTGATTTATTTCATGAATGTGGTTAAGAATGGATGGAAAACTTCTGTTCTGCCATTGTTCTTAGCTGTAATCTTCTTTGCACTAGGATTTTCTACGAAGTGGCTTACAATCTTTGGCGCTTTAGGTATGCTTGCTCTACTTGCAGCTCTTAGGTTTAGAGATATTGTGAAACTTAAAGGCCGCTTGGGTGACAAGTACGTTGCCTTCTTTGATTATCCTGCCATGTTGTTGCTTGGTTTCATCGGTCTTTCAGTTCCGATCTACTTCGCAACATATATTCCCGACATGCTTGCGGGTGACTCTTTTATGACGATTTTACGTTTGCAAAATGTAATGGCTAGTTTTCAATCAAGTTCTACTATCACTGACCCGACTTCTTCTCCTTGGTGGTCTTGGCCCTTCATGTTCAGGCTAGATGGAGTAAATGTTCCCAAATGGTTTGACGTAACTTACTTGCCAAATAATGTCGTGTCAACCATCACAGCTTTCGGTAACCCAGTGGTTTGGTGGCTTGGCTTTGCCTGTATACTCGTGCTAACTGGGATGGTTATATATGAAAGCGGGTTAGCACAGAAGTTATGGAAAGGATCATCTGGGCAAAAATTACGGAATCGTGTCATCTCCAAACAATGGGATTTGCCTGCAGTATTTATAATCGTTATCTTCTTTTTCTCATGGCTTCCTTACATTTTGATTTCAAGAGCAACGTATATTTATCATTTCTATTCGAGTGTGCCCCTTCTATGCTTAGCAATAACATACTTCATTAATAAGTACTGGAACACGCGAGCAGGAAAAGTTGCTGCCATAGTTATATTTGCTTCAGCCGTGATCATGTTCGTTGTATTTTATCCGGTAATTTCAGGAATGCCCGTTTCCACTTCTTACATAAATAATTTGAAGTGGTTCCGAAGCTGGTTCTTCGCGCCATGACAAAACAAAATAGCCTCGGCAAAAAAGTAGAGATCTCAGTGGTTTTCCCAGCGTACAACGAAGTTGACTATCTATACCCCGCGGTAGAAAAAACTACGCAAACACTAAATGAGTTCACACATTCCTATGAGATAGTAATTGCTGAGGATGGAAGTATCGATGGCACCGCTGAGCGAGCTGAAGAGTTAGCGCAAAAATACCCATACGTTAAGCATATTCACCGTGAAAAACGCCTCGGAAGAGGAATGGCACTCAACAATGCGTTTAGGCAGTGCAGGGGCGAAGTTTTGGTTTATATGGATTTGGACTTAGCTACAGACCTTAAATCTCTTAAACCTCTTGTTGAAGCCATCACTGTTGAAGGCTACGACTTATCAACTGGTTCAAGGATGCTACCTGAAAGTAAGGTTGAACGCACCTTTAGCAGAAGTATAAGCTCAAAAAGTTACAACTTTCTCGTTCGACACATGCTCGGCTCCAAAGTCAAGGATCACCAGTGTGGTTTTAAAGCCTTCAAAAGGGAACCGCTTATGCAGTTACTTGGCGAGGTAGAGGCGACTCATTGGTTTTGGGACACGGAAATAATTGTAAGAGCATATCGTCATGGCTATAGGGTAAAAGAGATTCCAGTGGAATGGAAAAGCGGTAAAGACACAAAGGTTAACCTCTTTAAAGATTCATCAAGCATGTTTTGGCAGGTAATGAAGCTGTGGTGGAAGCTCAAAATAAAGCGTAAGGGCTAACTGTGTCGTCCAGCTAAAAGAACAAACGCTCTAGCAACCATTGCTAAACCGGCAATTAGAATTATTCCAGCCCAAAAGACAAACCACTCGCTCATTATTGTCATGTTAACAAGGTAGGTAATTGCTAAATAGCTTGTTCCAAGACAAAAAACAACGTTTTCAATAGTTTCAGCTTTCCTTGGAAGGGGCGAATTCATCACAATCCTGAGCGCTAATATTGAGATTTCTAAAATTCCTATGCCCAGACAAAACTGGAAAACAGCAATGTAGAGCACTGTGTAAGCAGCTGGATTTGAAGGCGCAGGCAAAGAAATACTAGTGCCTTGAACTTGAGTGAGAACAAAAGAGCCGATAAAATTAACAAAGCTATTCCAGATGTTGTGGGGAAGATTGATGAAGTAAATCAGGGCAAGCAGAATAAAAATAAGCCCGATATATACAGCAGTAATCAAGCCTTCTTTTTTCTTATCAGTTAACGCCTGTTGGTTCAATGTCAATTAAGCCCCTTTGGCTCAATGCGACTATGGAGCTTGAGCACATATATCTTTCTCTTTAAGCAAATAAGTGTTCTATCTAGAAATAGCCTTACACTTTCTCTTTGAGGTATATTTCCGCTGGAGTTAAATAGTCTATTCCTTCATGAGGCCTTACGTAATTGTAGTAGCGTATGAAGCTCCAATGCTCC
>JBEKKX010000036.1:0-25940 GCA_050010515.1 Bathyarchaeia archaeon | reverse complement strand
AAATTCTACCGTTCAATTGGCCAGGTCAATGCTGAAACAATCAAACGCTACATAGAACAATCTAAGCATCCATAATTTTTCTGAAGATACCGCAACCGTAAGGTTGCGGTCATTCATTTTTCCGCCTGACTTTTAGTAGATTGGCTAGGTTTTCAAAAGAGACTGCAATAATTTAATGGCGGACCATGCAGCCAATGCACTTGTATGTGGATTATCCGGGTGAGGGTCGTTCGCAAAGCGTAAGGACATTTCGCCGAACCGCCATTTAACTTGAATCTCATGTGTGTTACGCTTAACTGAAGGGTCAGAGACAACTCGTACTTTTACTTTGGCTGGTTTAACAGTTAACGCTAAAGTGGCAGCAACATTCATTTCCCTTGGGAACAGCTTGGCCGCTTCTTCAGCGTAGCCTTCGTAAACAATTTTTTCCTCTTTGCTGTCGGTTCCTAAAGCTTTGGGGTTCTTGCGTGAAGTCAAAATTACCTCGTCAATCCCAGCTAAGGCTGCACTGGAGAGTGCGTCTAAGCCGCCGATAGCACCTGAAGGAACATGAACCCTGCCCAAATCAACATTCAAATCCAGAAGCGCGCCTGTGCTCATAACGATTAGCTCGATTCCTGCAGAAACAATTTTTGGAACGTAATCTTTTGCGGCTTGCTGTGACGCCGCTTCCACAATAACCTTAGGCTTTAGTGCAAGTAATTCATCAACGCTTCCAACAATTGTAACAGGAAAATTGAGTGCGGTTTTAAGCTTTTGTGCTTTTGAGGCGTCAAAGTCATAAACAACCAGCTCGTCGCAGATTACTAGTTTTCGTTCGATAGCTTCTGCCAGTACAGTGCCAATCGCACCGCACCCTATCAAACCAACGATCTTCATTTTTTAGTAACCGTCCCAAAAGTGGCTACAGGAATCACTCCTGGAAACTGTGCTACTTCTTTTCCGCAACCTGCTTCTGGAATAATATTAAAATTGCCCGTAACCTTGAGCGTTCCTGCAATATCGTCCTTGCTGGCAGTTATTATATCAGCATTTGCTTGACTTCCCGTATAGATTGTAAGCGATAGAGTAGGAACATTCAATGGCAACTGCTGCTCTGCTTTTTTTCTGCGGACCTCGTTGATTAATGCTATTACCTTGTCTCCTTGCTCTTCGACATTTTTATCCACCATATCTTGGTTAAACCGTGGCCAAGGTGATATCTGCAGGCTTTTGAATCCTTTGTCTTCAGCATACATGTTTTGGTAGATTTCCTCTGCCAAGTGAGGCGTCACCGGCGTTAGTAATTGTAAGATTCTATACAAAACTTCGTAAAGCGTCTGTTGAGCAGCTTGTCTCTTTGTTTCTCCTTGTACCTCCTGTCGATAAAGCCTATCTTTGATGGCTTCTAAGTAAGAATCGCAGAAGACATGCCATGTGAAATTGCGTATTTCTTCAACGGCAACGTTAAATTGGCATTTTTCAAAAGCTTCCGAAACCTTCAATGTCAAGTTTTCGGCTTTGCTAATAATCCACTTATCTAACGGCTGAAGTTCAAAATGGGCCTTTGCATCAGGCTTGTAGTTTGCTAGAAGTTTGCTTGTGAAACCTGCAGCATTCCACAATTTCACTAAGAAGCGTCTGCCATATTCAACATCCTGCGCTCGATAAGGAATGTCCGAGCCTGTTGCTCCGCCGCCAGCAGCCCATTGCCTAGTAGCATCGGCTCCGTTCTTGTTTAGCACTTCAGGTGCAGCAGCATAATTCTTCAGCGACTTACTCATCTTTCTGCCGTCTGAGCCAAGCACCATGCCGTTGATAAGGCAACTCTTAAATGGTTCTTCATCAAAAAGTGCGAGGTGCCGAACCATCAAGTAATACGCCCAAGTCCTGATTATGTCGGTGCCTGAGGGATGAACGTCCGCTGGGAAAAGATGCTTCCAGTCTGCTCGGTCAGGCCAGCCAGCGTGAACAGCACATGTTATCGACGAATCCATCCAAGTGTCGAAAACGTCTTGTTCGCCAGCGAAGTCTTTGCCGCCGCATTTTGGGCACTTGTCTATGCGTGGTTTTTCAAGTTTCGGGTCTATGGGAACCCAGTCCTCTTTAGCTAGAATTAGTTCGCCGCAGTTTTTGCAGTACCAAACTGGAATCGGCGTGGCAAAAAGGCGTTGGCGGCTAATTACCCAGTCCCAATCCAGCGATTTCGCCCAGTCGATTAAACGGTTTTTCATGTAATCAGGATACCAAACTATCTCGTTCGCCGTTTTTTCTACGGCATCGGTTAGTTTGCGAGTGTTCATGAACCACTGTTTTCGCTCAAGGATTTCCACATGAGTCTTGCAGCGCTCGCAAACTCCTACTTCCTGAGTTATTTTCTCGGTTTTCTCAAGCAACCCAGCTGCTGTGAGGTCTTCAACTATGGCTACCCGCGCTTGGTTTATGGTTAAGCCAGCGTACTTGCCGCCGTTCTCGTTAATGCGTCCATTCTCGGTGAGAAGCATGATGACGGGAAGCTTGTGTTTGATGACTGTTTTAACATCTTCTTTGTCGCCGTAAGTGCATATCATGACTACTCCTGTGCCAAAGGCTGGATCAACGCATTCGTCAGCGATAACCGTCACTGAACGGTTGACTATGGGTACAACTATTTTTTTGCCAACGTACTTGCCGTATCGCTCGTCGTTTGGGTTGGCTTCGATGGCGACGCATGCAGGAATAAACTCGGGTCTGCTGGTTGCGATTAACGCGTAGTCGCTTGTGCCTTCGAATGGGAAACGGATGTAGTGCAGAATGCCCTCGCGTTTCTGATAATCTACCTCAGCATCCGCAATGGCGGTTTCATCTCTGGGGCACCAGTTCACGGGGTGCGTGCCCTGGTACATGTAGCCTTTTTTGTAGAGCAAAATGAAGCTCAATTGCGTTCTTCTCCAGTAATCTGGGTTCATTGTGCGGTACTCTGTTGTCCAATCTATGCTGCAGCCTAGCTTGAGAATGCCTTCTTTCATCATGGCAATGTATTTTTCCACCAGCTCCATGCACCAGTTTCGGAACTGTTCAGGCGGAACGTCTCGTTTGCGTATGTTATATGTTTTTTCAACTTGGATTTCTATGCCTAAGCCGTGGCAGTCCCAGCCTTGCGGGAAGAGCACGTTGAAGCCTTGCATGCGTTTGTACCTTGCTACCATATCAAAGTAGGTCCAGTTGAGCACGTTGCCCATGTGAAGTTCCCCTGACGGATAAGGCGGCGGAGTATCTATGCTGTAGGGAACCCGCTCCTTGTCGTTCCAGTCGTAATGGTAGATGCCCATTTCTTCCCATTTCTGCTGCCACTTACGCTCTATTTCTGCAAAGTTGTAATCTTTAGGCAAAGGCTGCATACTAATCAATCCTACTCGTTAGTAATGACGGTAGGAAAACTAAAATATCACCTAAAAACATTATCCCGCATCGGGATATAACGGAGGCAGCGTTTTTTTGCTTTACTAGGTAACAGCCAGTTATCAGATAGAACAACTATGCAACAACAATCTAAGGACATAGGACTCAGCAGCGCCTAGCAAGCGCACAGACGACAATAATAGCTGTACACGCCATAACAAAATGGAGCCAGACTCATTTTTAACATTCATGCCCAGCTAAAATTCTCGTATGATGGTTTAGAAGAATACAGTTAAGTTTTAAGGTTCTGAGTTTTCTTAATAATCCCTCTTTGTTTCTTTCTAACCATTTTTTGTTGGTACACAGTAAAACTTACCTTTTTTGCATTAACTATCTGAGATTCTATCTTTTTGAAATTATTGTCAAAGTCTCTTTCAAAGGTTTTTTTTGATACCGCCAGGTCATGTATAATTTGAGATAGACTTCTGAATAGAGCTAATCTAAATTGTAAAACTAGAATATTTTCCTTATTTATGTCACGCATTAGATCTGGATTGATTTTTTGCAAGTCTGAAGTAAAAGCATACCTCCATTGACCATGAGCTATTCTATTCCGCACCTCAGAAGACGCTAAAAGGTCTTTTTCAATAAGTTGCTTTACTGCTTCATACTGCTTTCGAGCGGTATATCGAACATTTGGGGAAGATATTTTTGTAATATCCTTTAAGGAAAACGCTTTACAGAACGCACAGTCGAGTGCACTTCTCCATTGATCTTCCAAACGTGAGGTCGTTATAATTTTGCCTTTCTTATCATCTGAAAACGCATCTGGCTCATAAACGAGTTTAAGTAATCTTACTTCAACCCAACTGTTGACTAATTGGGAGAGGACTCGAGTGTATATTTGAGTATTAGCATTGTCGCTGAGGGATATATAGTCCCTTAAAGCCAATTCGACATTAGTTATTGCTTTTTCTATCATCCGCAGATTTTCGCAATGATAAACATAATTATTGTCCATAAGACTGCCCAACTCATGACCAATATGGTGGAATGGTGGCGGGAATCGGACCCGCCTAGCCTGCCAATCGTTGGCTGTGCTTCCATTACACCATTCCAGCGCTTTCGATTAGCGCGCATTTCCTATTTGAACATTTCACCTAAATAAGACTGGCGATAGTTTAGTAGAATGATCTGGTTGAGGAAGATATCGAAAAATGATGATTTTCGGTTTGTTTGGCAACTTTTTAGTAAGTGTGTGAAAACTGGAAGTGGAATTAGCCAAGGTAATGCATTACGAAAGATGCCTACATTTGTTCATTGTAAGAAGAAATGTTTAATGCTTGATTGTATGTTACTATGACTTCTATGTCCTCGCTAATATCTACCATAAAACTGGTTGATAAAACAGAAGATAGCGTAGATGCTTTGATTTTAGCAATTAAGCATGAAAAGAAGAATGAAATAAAACCTCAAATCGAGAAATTGAAACTAGCTACTGATACATTAAAAGATATGTTGCCCTTAGAGTTCTATGATGAGACATTCTCTAATTTCAATCGGCATCTTATGTTCGTTGAAAGATATTTTGACGAGGATAATTTTGAATGGATGGGCAATAATGCAGACGACCTTAAAAAAAGGGATATTCCATTTATCAAAGAAAAGGTGCAAGCCCTAATGAACCGACCTACTTTAGAATCTAAACCGTATTGCTTTAAAATGGGTGCTCTATGTTCAAAAGAGATCGCGGTCAATCCACGTCAAGTTTTTATTGGAATGCCTTTTAGAGCAAAGTTTGATGATTCTTATAGACACGGCATACGACCAGTTTTGGAGAAATATCGTCTTAAAGGCTGGAAAGCAGATGAGGATTTCGACAACATAGATATTTTATGTAAGATTTGTGAGCATCTGCAAGAATCTAAATATGCTATTATGAATATAACTGGCTGGAACGCAAATGTGCTCTTTGAGTTGGGGCTAGCGTACGGTTTAGGGAAAAGTGTTATTCTCATAAAAGATAAGGAGTCTGAAGTCCCAGTGGATTTAAAAGGAATTGAATATCGAAGTTATGAGTCGAGTGAAGATCTTAAGATAGAATTAGATTCTTTCTTTTCTTCAATTAAACTTTGATGCAATATGCGATAATTTAGGTGCTATTGTCACAACCTGCGTAAACATCAAACTACCTCAACAGATTTAGCAAACCAAAACACAACAAACTCTTAAAAGAACAAAGCTGTCAAATAATAAGCGATAAGCAAATAAGGAAGAATACCTTTGGCATCAATTTACATTAAGTCTTTCATGTGTCCGCATTGCCACACTAAATGCTCTTTTTTTGGGAAAGGGTCAAATCGTGCGTTCGTTCTAAATTGCAATGGATGTTCAAAACCTGTTTACTTTGAAGTCCCTGACAGTTGGAATATAAAAGAGGATTATCCTCAGACTGTAATAGTTGAATTAGAAAGTATCACTGATTATTACCCACGCTTAATACCAAATGTAAATGAGGCGATTCCAAAAGAAGTAGCAGATGATCTTATAGAAGCAATCAAGTGTGAAAACATTTCAGCTTCTAAAGCTACAGTGACACAGTGTCGAAGAGCAATGCAAACCACGTGCTTGTTAAAAGGGACACCAAACGCTGATTTAATTGACCAAATAGATGAACTTGAAGCAAAAAGAATAATCAATCCAACTCTAAAAGATATGGCACATACTATTAGAATGATTGGTAACTGGGGTGCACACCCACAAAACGATCCTTTAAGAGATGTAACACTTGAGGATGCTTCGGAAATTCTAAAATTCACTTCGGAATTACTTGATGAAGTTTTTGTTAGACCTGCTCGAATAAGGGAACTTAAGACAAAGAAAGGGATAACATAGCACTTTCTGCTTTTCTGCTAACCGTAGTCTAGATAAAGAATTCAGAAGACTCTTTAAGACCTTAACTCCTTTTTTATTAAAAAATATTAAAGAGAAAATTGTTAATACGTATAACTAAACTTAGAAACTTTAAAGAAGATCGAAGAACTATGAATTTGGATAAACTCGAAAAATTAGCTTTATTAGTATTAGCCGAATTGCCTAAAACCACAACTTCTCTCAAATACTTGCCTGGTAACTATGCGAAATTTAATAACCTTATGGCAGTATCAAACGAAACTTTGCCAGAATATAGTGAGCTATTCAATTCTTCTAGTCAAAACTCGCCTGACATGAATGGTTATAAGGCAATTTCAGTAGTGGAGCATTTGTTAAAAATTATCAAACTTGAAAAGGAGACAAATTCAAAGTAGAGCCATATCTTTATTTAAATGAGGTTAGAAAAAGAGTTATTGATATTGATAATAAAGTAAAACATCAAGGCTATTTTCCATCAAAAATTGACGCTATCAATGGCATCAAGGCAATGGAAGATCTGATTGCCAAATTGAGAGATTTAAACCTCAATCTTTCAGACGACGTCAGAAATAAAATTTGCGAGGGGTTATAGGCAAATTTTTTTCGCCACATAGAGACTCCTTTTCTGCCAGTTTGCCAAGGATCTTTTTCATGACGATTGAAACCAAATATTCGTGTCGAAGACTACTTTGACTTTCTTGCCTACTCGACTGCCTCAGCCACAAGCTTGTCAACGTCAATAGATTGTTCTTTGGTTACTTTCTCAATTTTCTCAGCTATGTCATCAAGGGATAATTCCCCAGTTTTCCTAAGCAGTATATCCCCATCCCGCGTAAGCACCAAAAGCTTCTCGCCGCCCTTCACCCCCAATTTCTTGCGGACCTCTCTGGGAATTACTACTTGACCTTTAGATGAAACCTTGATTGTACCCTCGATTTCCTCTGCCATAAATTACTGAAATATTTTACGAGTAAATTAATTTTTACATTTCCACCAAACGAAAAAAAACGATGCTTCTTAGCAAATAACAGCTGAAACCAACGCTTTAGAAAAACTAATATGCAACGAAACAGCAATAATTCTTTCAAACAGTTCTCGGGGAGCTGGGAGAATGACCCGGCTGAGAGGACGGCTAAGTGCTGTCGACCCTTAGAACCTGAACCAGATAATACTGGCGGAGGGAAAAAAATGAAACAACAAACTGAGCTGACTAAAAATAATAGTATTTTTTCAACCAAGATACTTGCAGAAATAATTGTATTTGTCGCAATGGCAGGAGCGTTAGCTCTGGTTAGCCACTCCTTCTTCGTCATGCCACAAGGAGGGACAATTAACCTTGGGATGGTGCCTATCTTTTGGCTGGCGCTTAGAAGAGGACCAAAAATCGGTATATTTGCAGGCGCCGTGCTTGGCGTAGTTGACCTTGCGATTGAGCCTTTCGTTGTTAACCCTGCTCAATTCATTCTTGATTATCCATTAGCGTTTGCATGTCTTGGACTTGCAGGATTCTTCCGAAAACTTACAGTTGCTGGTCCGGTTATCGGTGTAGTAGTAGGCGGTACAGCACGCTTCATGTCTCACTTTACTTCAGGCGTAATCTATTTTCCCCAGTACGCACCGCCAGGCATGAGCCCAATCGTTTACTCCGCAGTATACAACGGAATCTACATGGTGCCAAGCATTATAATCTGTGCATTTGCAATCTTCCTACTGCAAAAAAGCAAGACTCTAAAAATTTACATGTAAGGTTCAAAGAAACATGGGAAAGCTGTCCAATAAGGAACTGAAAACACTGTTAAGCTGCATAAAGAAGGATTCACGAGTCATCATTCCGCCCACGATTGGCTACGATTCAGGCGTCCACATCTTAGACGGCAAATACGTAGTAGTTGCTAGTGACCCATGCACTGGTGTCCCAGAAGAATGGTTCGGCTGGCTACTAATCAATTATGCTGCTTCAGATGTGGCACTTTCCGGAGCTAAACCAGAATTCTGCACCATTAACCTCTTGGGGCCACTATCAACTAAACCAGCCACTTTCCAAAAAATAATGAAGCAAACATGCACGGCAGCAGACGAATTGAACATGGCCATCGTTCGAGGACACACAGGTATGTATGATAGTCTTTCAGATTTGCTTGGCGTCGCAACGGTTTACGGGTCGGTTCAACCTGAAAAGCTGATTACGCCGGGAAACGCTAAGCCGGGAGACCTAATATTATGTACTAAGCCGCTTGGTTTAGAAACAATCACCAATTTCTCGCTAACGCAAAAAGCCTTAGCGCAAAAACTCTTCGGAGCAGCGCAACAAGAAAAGCTTTCCAAGCAGGTTCACATGCAAAGCTGCGTAAAGGAAGCATTGCAACTGGCTGAAATAAGCGGTGTCCATGCCATGCACGATGCTACAGAAGGAGGACTCTTAGCAGCGCTAAACGAGTTGGCAGAAGCATCAAAAGTAGGCTTTAGGGTCGATTGGGAAAAAATACTCGTCTGCAAGGAAATGCTGGTTTTGCAGGATTACTTTAAGCTAATTGATGAACAAGTATTGGCTGTGTCTTCAACGGGCACGATTTTGGCTGCTGTAGATCCTCAAGCACAAGAAAAAGTAAAAGCAACATTAAGAAAGAACGGGCTTTCCGCATGCTTTTTGGGACAATTCACGGAAAGTAAAGAACGTGTTTTAATCAAAACGGGAAAAGAAACGCTTTTTCCACAAGTTGCCGACGACCCTTACGCTTCAATTCTTTCTAGAAAATAGTTTACTTTTTCAATTCAGATAGCACAAAACTTACTATTTCTTCGGCAATGTTGACCTCTGCCACTACCTGCAGACCTTTCCATCCCGGCTGACTATTTACGTCAACGATGCGTGGTCCTTCGGGTCCTTCTAGGATGTCTACTCCTGCGATTTTGCAGCCTACGGCTTTAGCAGATTTAACTGCTAATTCTTCGAATTCTTTGCTGATTTTTGCTGGTGCTGGTTTGGCTCCTTGACTGTAGTTGGTTTTCCATCCTTTAGCTACGCGACGCATAGATGCGACTACTCGGTCGCCGATTACAAATGCACGTATGTCTGAGTATCCGTGAGGTACGAATTCTTGCATGTAAATTACGCCGTGATGGAAGGTTATTGCTTTGAAAATTGTGTCAGCGATGTCTGCGTCAACTATGCGTGTTGCGCCTTGTCCTCGGGAGCCGAAAACTGGTTTAACCACAATGTCTCCGCCTAGTTCCGAAAAAGCTTTTAGCGCTTCGTTTACGCTTTCAGTGGCTAATGTGCGTGGTACAGGAACACCCACATCCTCAAGGATAGCCAAAATATCATACTTGTCAACGCAATGCTCAATCGCTGTTGGCGGGTTAACCATGTAGAAGCCTTGGCGTTCAAGCTTGTAGAGCATATCCATTCGGAAAACCAGCTCCTCAAGCGAACCCCGACCAATCGGACGAATAATAAGCGCATCTAAATCGTCTAGGATGCTGGTGCCGTTAACTTTAAAATAGGGTTTGTATGCGAGCCTTGCAACAAGTTTAGGAAAAATGAAGCATTCGTATGGAATGCCCCGTTTAGTTAAGGCTTCCCGTACTTGCGTGCTGCTCCATGCTTCCATGTTCCGCGTCATTATTCCAAATTTCAATACAGGTCTATCCTTGGTCGGTCTTTAGAAAATGCTTAATGATTAAGCTCTTAAAGTTTCTGTGACAAAGCACCGAAAATGGAAAATTACGGCTTATCCTGTCTCTTCCGCCAACCAATAATCAGAGGACAAGATCGATTGAGCTTGCATGCGTCCTTTAGACGAGATTTTAGTCAAAAGAACTTAAATCTATTTGCTCAATTTATTTTTAAGAAAAATACTTATGCGTTCTCTCTTCTCGCCTATCCAGTCACCTATAAATGCTCCTAAAATTAGGCAAATCATTAGGCTTGTTATGGCAAAGAAACTATCACCTATTGCACTTGCTATTTGCGTGTGAAGCTCAGTTGCGTTTAAGGAAAGCACTATTATAGCCCAAATACAGAAACCAATGACGGATGCTCCAACAAAAATGAATATTGCTCTTTTGTCGGCCGTTGCAGTGGAAGGTTTAAATCTTATATAGACTGCAAAGCCTATCAGTAACAGAACAGTAACAAGCATCATTACTATTCTTTCTAAAGACATGTTCACGTAATATCCGAAAACAGAAGCAAAAACAACTGTAAATAACGTCAGCGTTATCCAATAAGATTTTCGCGTTGTTATGCTTACTGGCTTCGATTGAGTCTTAGGCTGAGGCTTCTTACGCTTGGTCTTTTTACGCTGAGTCTTCGGATAAGTCTTAGGCATGACTCATCTGACTACTTTTTTCCCTTAATTAATTTTTCATTGAATAACAAGAAAGTCCTCAGTCAACTTCGTAAAAAACAAGTGTAAAGGGCTAAATTAGCGACAGCTCAAAATTAAAAGGACCCTGAAAAACAAGCAAGATAGGCAAAGCATAAGGCTTTACCCACTTCAATCTCCGCTAAAGTCTGCTTGAGAAGTCGCTTACTACGTTTCAGCAACCCTATTTTATTCTTTCAAGACGTAGAGAATTTAGCAAAAGAAGCATTGTAAGTCCGTCGTCGCCGGCAATCACGGTTGCCAGCAAGCCTGTCACGCCGAGTACTCCTAGTGCTCCTAAAATTAATTTTATGATAAGTGATGCAGTGATGTTCTGTTTTGCAATATTCATCGTTTTGTTACTGAGCTTAATTAGGTATGGAATTTGCGCAAGCTCATCTTTTGCCAACACCACATCCGCAGATT
Source organism: Bathyarchaeia archaeon (assembly GCA_050010515.1). GTDB lineage: Archaea > Thermoproteota > Bathyarchaeia > Bathyarchaeales > Bathycorpusculaceae > Bathycorpusculum. The sequence continues at coordinate 14,874 of JBEKKX010000036.1, read as the reverse complement.
CCAAAGCAACATCAACCCCCGCTGCACCCATAGCAATGCCCACGTCTGAAGCGGCAAGCGCTGGAGCATCATTCACACCGTCGCCGACCATTGCTACTAGCCCGTCTTTACCCTTCATCTCTTCAATGCATTTCAGTTTATCCTCAGGAAACAGTTCCGCGTAAACCTCATCAATCTTTAAGATATCCCCAGTTTCCTTAGCAATCTCTGTTCTGTCGCCAGTTAGCATGGCGGTTTTTATGCCATTTTTCTTCAAATCATTCACTGCTTTGAGAGCATCTTCCCTAACTTGGTCAACAACGCAAACTGTAGCCAACCCTTCTTTACCTAGGGAAACACAAACTGTAGTATGGGTGTCATTTTCAGTGATTTCAAAGGCTTCCTTACAATTGCAACCGAAATCTTTCATCAACTCCAAGTTGCCAACCGCCACAAAATTTCCGTCAACTTTCCCCACGATGCCTTTTCCAGGAACCTCAGCCACGTCGGTTACCTTGAACTTGCTTAGGTCAATGCCTCTTTCCGTGGCGCGTCTAACAATGGCTTGAGCGACGGGATGATTTGAAAACTGGTCAAGTGACGCAGCCAAAGCCAATGCTTCTTGTTCAGTTCTTTCCACAAGCCGTACTTCATGAACGGCTGGTCTGCCCAATGTTAATGTGCCTGTTTTGTCAAAAACCACTCGTTTTACTTTGGCGAGTTTTTCAACGTAGATTCCGCCTTTGATTATTACTCCTCTTCTAGCCGCAACTGTTATCGCTACAAGGACTGTTGCAGGAACCGAAATGATAAAGGCGCTTGGGCAAGAAACCACAAGAAGAATAAGCGAACGATATAGCCACACGTGAAAAGACATGCCAGCGACCAACGTGGGCAAAGCAGCGGTTAAAACAGCTAACACGATAACTATTGGAACATAAATTTTTGCAAATCGGTCAACAAGCTTTTCCATGGATGCCTTTCGTTTGCCCGATTGAGCCACAAGCACCATAATCCTTGATACAAGAGTTTCACTGGCCTTTTTTGTAACAGCTATCTTTAGAACGCCACTCATGTTTAATGTGCCAGCATAAACACAATCGTTCACTCTCTTGGCGACAGGCACGGATTCACCAGTCACTATGGCTTGGTCAACATGTGAGAAACCGTCAACAACATTGCCGTCTAAAGGTATCCGCTCGCCGGGTCTCACAAGCAAAGTCATGTTAGGCTCGACTTCGTTGACATTAACAGTTTTTTCCGTTCCATCAGCTACGATTCTAGCTTGGTCCGGCATGAACTTTGATAATTTCTCAACTGTTCGGCGCGCTCTGTCCTCAATGTAGCCCTCAAAGTACTGAGCGATAGAATAAAGAAACAGCACCGTTGCCGCTTCAAACCGCGCATTTAGGTACAAGGCGCCTAGCGCTGCGGCAGCCATCAAAAATTCAACAGAAAATCTTTTTTCAACAAACAGCTCCCTAAAACCCATTATACCAATGTATGCGGAAGCAAACAGAACAGATGCATAGTACAAAATCGTGCTTAAGGTTGCTCGAACGTTTATAAGTGGTATAGTAAAGTGAAGGGGGACCCCTGCGAAGAAAAAGTCAAGTAAACCGCCAATAAGAACAGTTAAGCCTAGTAGAATGGCGAAGAAAATCATTACATGTTTATTTTCATGTTCCTCTGCTTGTTTCTGCCTTGGCTTTTCTAGGCAGATTTTCTCTTCTTCAGTAGTCATTGTTATCTTTTAAAGAAAAAGGCTGAGAAAATATTAAGATAGTGCTAATATGATGGGAAAAATTAATATCCAGATATTAACTATTCTCTTGAATGTTAATAGCAGGAGAATCAACCTTGACAGTGATAAGTATAACGTTACCGTTGGATCTTCTCAACCAGTTTGATGAATTTATGAAGTCAAGAGGATACTTCAGCAGATCAGAAGCTTTCCGAGACGCTGTAAGAAACCTCATCTCAGAAGCTGAAATTGCGAAATTTTCTTCAGGAAACGTGGCTGCCACTATTATGACAACATGTGATTATGCACGTAAGGATGTTGACTTGAAGATAACAGAGTTGCGGCATGAGTTTGATGACGTAGTCATCGAAAACGTTCACAGACACATCAATGGAAAATACTGCGTAGAAATATTCGTAACTGAAGGAAACAACGATAGAATACTTAACTTAATTAACCGACTAAGAGGCATGCACGGGATCCAACAAGTACGAGCAATGTTCATGACACTGTAACAATATGCCTTCTACTAAAAAAAGAAAGAAAAGAAGGATTATGGCTGGAACTGCTGGTAAACCGGGTGATCCTTGAACCGCAATGTAGTTTCAGATTTCTCTTGGGTTCCGCTTGGCAACCGCATGCAAATTGAATAGACAACTGCGCCATCAGGAATTATTCTTACGCCATCTAAGAGTTCGCCTTTAGTGACGCCTGAAGCTGCAAACACTAGTTCTTTGCCTTTGGCAAGTTCATCTTGGTTGTAAGTTTTGTCCACGTCAACTCCAGTTTTCTTTAAACGTTCTAAGCGTTTTGCATCGTCTTTTTTGTCCCGCCAAACGTTGGCGAGCATGGTTCCGCCGAGAATCTTTACTGCTGTTGCGGCTATGGTGGCTTCAGGTCCTGCGCCAGCGCCAATCAGCAAGTCGACGCCGCTGTTCGGTTGGCAGCTGACTACTGCCGCTGCGATGTCTCCGTCTGGGATAAGTAAAATTCGTACTCCGAGTTTTCTGAGTTGGGCGAGGATTTCGTTGTGGCGGTCGCGCTCCAGCATGATGACGGTGAAGTTAGGTAGGAGGAGTTTTTTTTCATGGGCTACTTTGTGCACGATTTCTTCAATGGGCATGTCCAGGGATATTTTGCCTATTGAATGGTAGTCTGTGGCAATTTTAAAGTAGTAGCCGTCATCGGGCAAAACTTGGAAGCGTCCTGCTGGTGCACATGCCAATGCAGATATGGCGTCTTTTCTGCCTTTGCTGGCGGCTGTGGTTCCGTCAACTGGATCAATAATGAACTCGACTTTGGGTCCTCCGCCTGTTCCGACTTTTTCGCGGTGTTCAAATGATGGCGCGTGGTCTTTGGGTCCTTCGCAGCAGATTACTTCGCCTTCTACATCTGTTTGGGCAAGGACTGCTCTTGAATATTCAATGGCTTTTGCATCTATTAGGTCACAGTCGCCTTGACCAACATGCAAAGCAGCGCCTATTGCTGCTGCGACTGTTATTCTTGTTAATGATGGGGCTATTGATCTAAGAGAAACCATTGTTTATTCCTCTTTCAGCACAACTAAGAAATATTTCGTTAGCAAATAATATATGTTTTACCCTTATCACTCTTACAAAAACGCTTTTTCCCACCGCTACCAAGTCTTTTGAAGTTAAGTTTCTGCGATTGCATAAATTAAACATTTAAGCCCAGACTCGCCCATGGCGTCAATCTGTCAGTAGAAACATGGAATATACTCTCTAACCCTAAACTTAACACCCAAACCATCAGCAACAGCCTCAGCTTTCGCTATGTCTACTTCTGGCATTCTTACCGCCGTAACCTCAACTTCGAGCTTAGGCTTGACTTTTCGTATGAAATCAATCACTGCTTCGTAGGCATCAGCGAAAGTTGGCCTGCAAATCTCCCTGTAGGTTTCCCTGTCCCCAGCATTTAAGCTGACGCTTACTTTATCAACGCCAGCAGCCTTCAACTCTGCCGCCACATCTTTGCCTGGATTAACCACGTAACCATGCCCATTTGTGTTAACCCGGATTCTCAGTGGTCTGCTATAATGCTGCCTTGCCCACTGCGCAACCTCCAACAAAACATCCAACCTCTCCGTTGGCTCGCCAAAGCCGCAGAAGACCAATTCATCCCATCTTCTCATGTTCAAAACCTCGCCAAGCTCACCTGTGATTTGGGCAATGCTCGGTTCCTCAGATAGTTTAAGGTTGAAGCCGCCGACCCCGCGTCTGTAGCGTTTGAGGCAGAAAAAGCAGCAGTTTGAGCACTGATTGGTTATGTTTAGGTACAGCTTGTTATCTAGCCAGTAGACGGCTCTGGGTTTTTCATCTTTAGCCAGTTTTTTATCCGCCTGTCATAAGCGACATGATGATTATGCTGTCGCCGTCTTTTAGTTGCGTGTTAATACCTTGTAATTGATCCATTAAGACGCCGTTAACCATTGCAACAAAGGTTGATTTCATCTCTTGGTGCTCTGGGTCATAAACTTCTTGAGTGAACGGTTTTCCATATTTCTCGGCGACTTGGTAGAGCACTTCCGATAGCGGGGCAGCTTCTTTTAGGTCGAATTCGTCTTGGCTTGTTTTTGTAAAGCTTTTAACTAGACTGATGTAGTGGACTTTTATTTTCATTTTTTCCACCTTGCCTTCGAGCCTTAGTATGAGATTAACAGAAGCATCTGATATCTTTTTTCTCTATTCAAATGCAGCTTTAACCTGCAATGCCAAGAAAACCGTTATGACTGTTTGTACATAACGGGCGGCAGAAGACTCCATTTTAGCCGTGAATTTCCAAATTAGAAACCCATTAAGTTAATATACTTTTCAACTGACTAATAACTCTAAAAATAACGGAGGAACAAGGTTTGCTCGGTTACGCAGGAAGAGTTTTACGCGTTGACTTAACCACAGGCAAAACTCGCTTTGAAAAACTAGACGCGGAAACTGCCAAAAAATACATTGGCGGCATAGGTTTAGGCATGAAACTATGGCTAGCCAATTCAAAAGCAGGCGTTGACGCATTCAACCCTGACAATCCACTAGTTTTAGCAGTCGGTCCAGTTTCAGGAACAATGTTTCCAACAGGCGGAAACGGGCATGCATTCATATCAAAGTCTCCAGCCACCAACGGTGTCGGGGAAGCAGTAAGCCACGGCACTTTTGGCACAGAAATAAAAAGAGCTGGATATGACGCGGTTATTTTAACTGGGAAAGCTGAAAGACCTGTTTACTTATGGATCGATGATGATTCCGTCCAATTACTTGATGCTGAACAAATCTGGGGCAAATCACCATCTGAAACCGAAGACGCAATTAAAGATGAAATTGGCGATTACTACGTACGCGTAGCATCCATAGGTTTAGCTGGTGAAAAACTATCAAAAATAGCCAGCATAATTAACGAGAAAACTCGTGCTGCTGGAAGAACAGGATTAGGCGCAGTTATGGGCTCCAAGAACCTCAAAGCAATTGCTGTTCGCGGAACCCGCGACATTGTTGTCGCCAAGCCTGACGAATTCATTGAAATGGTGAAAGAATTTCATGAAAGAATGAAGGGGCCTGCAGCTCAGAAATACCGAACTTTAGGGTCAGCAGAAAACGTCATGATTCAAAACGCTTTGTTCTGCATGCCCACACGCAACTATAATAATGCTCATTTTGAGAACGCTGAAAAAGTAAGCGGTGAAGCCCTAAATGAACGGTTCATCGCAAAAATAATTGCTTGCAACTCGTGCGCAATGCGGTGCGAACATGAAGCTGTAGTTCGTGAAGGACCATACAAGGGAACTATGGCAAGGATGGAATATGATAATTTGTGGGCGCTTGGACCAAACTGCGGTATCGATAGACTTGATGCAATAATAAAAGCCGCTGAACTCTGCAACTACTATGGCCTTGACGCGCAAAGCACAGGTGTAACCGTAAGTTTCGTAATGGACTGCCATGAAACGGGCATCCTCTCCCATGAGGATCTTGGTGGAATTGACGCTCACTTTGGTAACGCAGAAGCGCTCCTGCAACTCATAGAGAAGATAGGCAAACGGGAAGGAATCGGCGATGTTCTCGCTGACGGTGTAAAAATAGCTGCAGAAAAAATCGGCAAAGGCTCCGATAAGCTTGCTCAAAACATTAAGGGCTTGGAAGTCACAGGCTATGATTTACGATGCCTCAAAACTGCCGCTTTAGGCTTTGCCGTCTCGTTCCGAGGAGCAGACCATAACCGAAGCGGCGCTTACACGTTTGATTTGACGGGTAAAGTTGATCGTTTGAAGGCTGAAAAGGGTCGCGGTAAACTTGTCAAAGATTCAGAGGATGTTTACGCGTTGCTTGATTCACTTATTGTCTGCAAGAATGCCAAAGGTACCTTCTATAAGGAACTAGCTGATATGGCAAAGCTCTACACTTTAGTAACCGGCTACGAGATGACGCCTGAAGAACTCAGCCTTGCCGGTCAAAGAATAAACACCCTTGCACGGCTAATTAACATCAGAGAAGGATTAAGCCGCAAAGATGACACGTTGCCATGGAAAGTTATGAACAAGCCAATCCCTGACGATGGACCAGCAAAAGGCGCCATGATAACCCAAGATGAACTTGACTTGTTGCTGGATGATTATTACCAATCACGCGGTTGGACAGCAGACGGCATACCTACAAAGTCTCAACTAGACAAACTGGGAATGGAAGACTTATCCAACATAATAGAAGGAAAAGAGGCATAAAAAAATGGTGAAGATTCACGATAGAAAATTTGTTTCCGTTGACCCAGAAAAATGCGTAGGCTGCCAAGTCTGCGAGTACGCTTGCTCATTCACGAAGGAGAAAGCCTTCAACCCGCTTAAATCACGCATCCGTGTTGTGCGCATTAACCAGTTAGCCAACATGTCGGTTACATGCAGACTCTGCGAAGATCCAGCTTGCGTAGCAGCTTGCCCAAGAGACGCACTTACTCAGTCAGAAGAAACAGGAACAATAACCCTTGACCCAGACAAATGCAACGGCTGCGGTTGGTGCATCGAAGCATGCGACTACGGCGCCATAATGCTGCATCCTGAAACCAAAGTAGTCTACGTCTGCGACCTATGCAAAGAAAAAGCCGACGGCCCACAATGCATCAAATGGTGCCCTGAAGAAGCATTAACACTAGTCACAAGCGACGTGCTGGCGCAGAAAGCAAGAATCAGCGCAATCAAGAGACTCTTCCAAGAGCCAGACGAGAAAGAAAACAAGCAGTAAAAAAGGGCAAGAGTTCTCTGCTCCATTTTTAATCCCTTTAATTAGTTTGTTTACATGTGCTCTTCTCTGCAGTGTGCCTCATAGTCTTCCTCGGTGTCTTATTCTGTGTTGTCATTAGGCCAACGCCATTTGCCTTGCGCTGTCTTTTTCGGTGCAGACATGTTCATGAGTTGTAGTCAGAAAATAGATTTCAACTTAAATTTGGTCTTTCTTTTATATAAGGTAGCTACTTGTTGGTAAACCATTTTTTGAACCAGTTAAAATTGTTGCATTCATCCTTTGAAGTACAGGATAAACAAGGGAACTCTTCTCCAGCTTTGTTAATAATTTCATTTATTTCCTTTTTTGTTTTTCGTTAAGAGCCATATTTTTTTATTTGTTTTTCAAATTCTCCCGACATACCCTCAACTAGCGCTCGCTAAAAGTATATAAAACTATTCTGTTTGTTTTGTATCATGAAATAGGAGGTATTTATGTGCCAAAAGTGTTAGTTGCATATTATTCTAAGACTGGAAACACCAAACAAGTTGCTGAAGCCATAGCCGAGGGCGCGAAAAGCGTCAAAGGCGTCAATGTTGAAATAAAAAAGGTTGAAGATATCAGTGTAAAAGAAGCAGTTGAAGCTGACGGATTCGCATTTGGGTCGCCAGCATACTTTAGCATGATGTCAGGTCCATTGCTGACTTTGCTTACAGAACTTTACTTTGTACGCGAAAAATTAGCTGGCAAACCTATGGTTGCATTCGCAACTGGAGCTGGAAGCCAAACGAAGACTACCGCAAACATCGAGAGCATTCTCAAAGCTTTCAACCCAAAGCTGATTCTGCCCGGACTAGCCATCGGTAACAAAATTTCAGAAACCGATAAACAACAAGCAAAACAACTAGGCGAGAAATTAGCTAAAACCATGGCTTAGACAAAAGCCGACATACCTATATCGACTAATTGGTTCGTCTCCTGAACCCCTCTAGCCATCTTTTCTTTTTTTAAGATCAAGTTACAAAATTTGGATTGATCTTTTTCTCTTTCTCATTAATCTGAAATTAATTAGGGTCAGCGCAATTTACGCTTTAAATTGTAAAACAGGTCCAAAATAGGGCTATTTGGTGCTGCGGGCAGGATTCGAACCTGCGAACCCCTACGGGAAAGGATTTCCCATTCGGGCGCTCAAGTCAAAGCGTCGATCTTGAGTCCTTCACCTTTGACCTGGCTTGGTTACCGCAGCACAGTGTAGCTAAAATTGTCTGGGTTCTGTCTTATTAATCATTTCCATCCTTTGCTACAGGTTAGATGACTTTTTCTAAGTCAACGATGAAGCGTTCAAACACTTTTAAGCCGCTTTTCCAGAAGTCGGGTGCTGCCACGTTTAAGCCGACGATTTTGCCGATTTCCAGCGGCGACACGCTGCTGCCTGCCGACAACGCCGATTCCAGCTTTGGCACAAATGCTTTGCCCTCCTGTAGGTACCGCTCGTAGAGGGCGTAAACGAACATTTGGGCGTAGACGTAGGGGTAGTTGTAGAAGCGGTAGTTCGCCATGTAATAGTGCGGTTTCATGGTCCATTCAGCTTCCATTTCGGGGAACCAGGTGACTGCGTCGCCGAAGATGCGGTCCCGCGCCCCCGTCCAGTGGCTGCAGATAGTCTTGTAATCCAGGTATTCGCCATGCTGAATGGAGTTGTAGAGTGCCTGCTCGAACCAGACGCGTGCGGTGACTTGGAACGCCGTCATGCCTACCTCGTCTAGAACCAGGCAGAGAACGGCTTTGCGTTGCGCATCCGACTTTGCCTCATCCAGCAGCAAATCCGTAAGCAATAGCTCACCGAAAATCGACGCAGTCTCCGCCACAATAGACGGAATGCTTGTATTCATGATGGTTTGACTGCGGGAGACATAGTAGTCATGGGTGGCATGTCCCAACTCGTGTGCTAACGTGTAAACATCGCTGAGGGTGCCATTGAAGCTGTCAAGAACAAAAGCGGATTTGCCCCTGTACCAGCTTGCACAGAACGCGCCGTTGCGTTTGCCAAATCTGGGCGTGGCATCGATGCGGCGTTTCGCAAACATTTCCCGAACCGCGGTGGCGTATTCTTCATCGAAGCGGCTGTATGCCCGCTCGACGAGGTTTTGGGCTCCTTCAAAGGTAAACTTGAGTTCAGGCGCATCTGGCAGGGGCGCGACGATGTCATGGTTTCCCAGAATGGGCAGGTTCATGAGTTTAGCTTTCAGTTTCAGATAACGGCGATATGTGCCCGCGTTGTCCTGTATTGCCCCTAGCAAATTCTCAACTATCGCCTGTTCCGTATCATTGCTTATGAGGCTCGACTCCATAGGTGAAGCGTATTTTCTGCGCTGAGAAACGGTGACCCAGTCGTTGCAGATGCTGCGCAGGGCTGAAGCGAAGATTTCGCCGTCTCTGCCAAGCAAACCGTAAATCGAGCGGTTCGCGGATTCCCTTGTTGCCCTATCAGGATGCGGCAGCAACCCGTTCGCTACGCCGTAACTAAGAGTCTTCTTCTCGCCCAGGACGGTAACGTCGAACATGCGGGTGTTGAGCCATTTGCTCTGCAGTTCCTCCCAAGCTTGAACGCCGAACTGGTCCTTTTCGATGATAAGCTGCTCCTCTACCTCCGTCAACTGGTGAGCCACGCGACGTTGCACACGCTCCAGCATATGCCTGTACACAGCCAAAACTGGCTCCGCAATCAACTCGGGTTTAGCTTTAACGAGCGTGCCGAGTTCCAGCGAGAAGAAAGCTAGCTGCTTACCCAGTTGCGCCTCAAACTTGCTCACCTTATCGTATAGCGCCTGCGTCTTGGGCAGTGTCATGTTAGCTGAAAAAGATAAGCCTGCAAAAAGCGATACGTCGCCCAGTTCAACTTCAAAAGCCTCCAGTTCTCGAATGCACTGCAGCAGACTGGCTGGGTCAAGAGAGGCTATTTTTCCTCGGTATGACTTCTCGAAAGCGTCCGCCAAAGCTTTTGCTTCATTAATTGCTTTTTCAACGGAAGCATCGTTGATGCTGGGGAAAAGCTCCGTTAGGTCCCATGTGACTTCCTGTTCCTTGTTGGTCATTTCTTTCGCCTTTCAGTAAGAATAAAACATTTCTTTCTCATTAATCATTTCCATCACCGCAAAAGTAAAAACGCTGCATCAACGATACAATAGGGAACACGCATGCATACGGAGCACAAAATAATCCTCGGCAACAGCCAAACAATGCCCGAACTCCAAGACGGCAGCATCCAGCTAATGGTTACTTCGCCGCCTTACCCCATGATACAAATGTGGGACATTCTCTTCGCCAAAGCAAACCCAAAAATTGCAGAGTTATGGCGCAAACTGGAAACGGACAGCCGAGAAGAAACCGTGAGGCAAATCTACGATGCCATGCATGATTATCTCGCTAAGGTTTGGGAGGAAACTTGGCGTGTTCTCGTTGACGGGGGCATAGCGTGCATAAACATCGGCGACGCAACACGCACCCTTAACGGAAAATTCAAGCTCTACCCCAACCACGCCAGAATAACTGAGATTTGCGAAAAAATCGGCTTCACCACACTCCCATACATTCTATGGAAAAAACCCACAACCAAACCAAAATACAAAGGAAAAGGCGCCTTTTTAGGCTCAGGTTTTCTGCCGCCAAATGCCTATGTCACGCTTGACTGCGAATTCATCCTGCTTTTCAGGAAAGGCAGCCTCCGAAAATTCCCACCCCACGACCAAACGCGATACGACAGCGCCTTCACCAAGCCCCAGCGCGACGAATGGTTCAGCCAAATCTGGACGCTGAAGGGAACACGCCAAACCGCAAGCCAGCTGGAACGAAGAACTGCAGCCTACCCAGACGAAATCGCCGACCGCCTAATCAAAATGTTCAGCATCAAAGGCGACACCGTTCTAGATCCCTTCCTAGGCTCAGGAACAACAGCAAAAATTGCCATGCAAAATGAACGCAACAGCGTCGGGTATGAAACAGACCAAAACCTGCTACCAATCTTAACCAAAAAAACAGGAAATAACGACAACAAGGACACAGATGTGAAGATAATCAAACGGTAAAGCCACGTTTCAGGTTCCGAATTTTTAGATGTCTGTTCGGTTTCTTTGGAATTCAGCGCCGCATATTGAGATAAAATTCCCTTAAAACAAAACTATTATTGAACGTACAGAACTTGAAGCTTGATTGAAAAGTTGTTAGCTTGGTGTTATGGTGATGTTGAGGGGTAGGTCGATTTTCTCGGGTTTATTTTTTCCTTCAAATCTTTTTCTGAAATTCAATATTACTATTCCAACTATTTCACCTGTCGCAGGGTCACATCTGACAGCGATGTCATTCTTGAGTTCTTTTGCTACAGCTTTTTTAGGCTCTCCGATGGTAATGTCTAATACATCGCTTTCTTCGTCAAAGAAGAAGTTTATTCTTCCCTCCAAATTTCGTCACCCATCTTTATTTTGTCTGTGAAGTAGCTCGTAATCACAATTCCTTTGTTATTGAATAATCTCACACTAACCATTAAATATTTCCGACTGACAGGTGTCTTACTAAATAGCCTATAGAACAACCAAACCTTGTCGTCATACATACTCTTTCGGATTATTCGTGGGTTAACCAGCGTCTCCTTCATCTTCTCGAACTCCCCCGAAACCTCAGGATGCCTTTCAGAAATATGTTCATACCCCTTTGTTGTCAAAGCAATCTTTTTTGAAAGTTTCGAGACGACTTCAAAGACAACCTCGCTCATACACTTCTACCAAATATACTTATCATTAATCCGTAATCTGTTTTATGCTTTTAATCATAGTAATAAATCCCGTTTTTTTCACTTAGACAAAAGCAGTGGCAAAGCCGCTAGTGATTATCAATATTTAATGAACCGAGCAAATAAATCGAATCAATCTTTTTTATCTAAATGTCCGACGGTTTCGCTGAAATTCTGCGCCGCATGCCAGCAATCCGTTAAGGTGGTTTTCGATTTGGAATTTGTATGCTTGGGCGTTTCCTATTTTTCTTGTTTGGGCAACAAACCCCATTTTTTCAAGTTTTTCGAGTGCTGCTTTGGTTGTCTTGTAGGACTGGTTTGTTGATTCAGCCAGAATGGATATGGTTTGTTCCATGTTTCCAACGATTAGGGCTTGGTCAAGGAAGCGTGCTACTGGTCCGCTAAATATGCTTGCAAGCGGTCCTCGAGTGGCGTATTCTTCGGCGTCTTTGGAATCTTTAAGTGACGGCATTTTTGTTCGCCTTTGAGCGTAGCGCTTTTGCAGAATAATATTAGTAGTTGATGGGACCAAAAAAGTTTTACTCTTATCTGGCTTTTAATGTATTATGTAGTGGTTGCATACTGTTGGTAAGAGTTAAGATGGATAAACAGGGCAGGATTCTTATTCCTATAGATGAGCGAAAGAGGCTCGGCTTGATAGGTGGCATCGAATTTGACTTAGTCTGTGAGGGCGGCTTCTTAGTTCTAAAGCCTATCCTTCCTGAGCCGTTGCAGGTTGATGGTAGCCATCGAAGGTGGGGCAAAGAAGCGTTCTTGGATTCTGGAGAGGCAACGTTTGGCAGCTGACTTTTTTGATAGCGCCGTTGCTTTAGAAGCGTGGGCATCCCAATAATTAGACTAAGCTAAAAGTCGCAACTATACAAAACCACAAAGTCGCAACTAAAAATTCTACAAAACCCGATTTCCACAAAAATTTACACCAAAAAAACCAGTTTTAGCTAACGCTTGACTTTTTGCCTTTCTTTCGCTTTTTGCTTCATGCAACGGCAACTTCGCAAAGTTTTTCTGAAGCTTTGGCTCTATGAAAGTTTATCGGACCTTCATTTTAGCCTGAATATGAATAATAAGGTTTATTAGTGAGCTATGTAGCATGTGTTTGTGCTCTTAGAAAAGTTAGCAGAATCCTTTTTCAAGTTGGATGATCCACGTATCGAAGGAGTCGAAAGTTTGAAAGAAACACGCTTAGCTAAATCACAAAAACTTAAAATTTATGGAGAATTGGTAAATTGACCAGCCTCATACAAAAAGAAGATATTCATGAGTTATTGAAAACTTTTTTCAGCGAGAAAGGCTTAGTGCGCCAACACCTTGACAGTTACAACGAGTTCATCGACCATGGCTTACAAGAAGTATGTGATGAAGTCGCCGAAATCCCCATTGAAGTTCCAGAAAATCCATACAAAGTGAAACTTGGGCAAATATGGGTAATTGACCCTCAATCAAGAATAACCAGCCCATATGTAACCGAAGTGGACGGTACAAAACATGAAATTTACCCGATGGAAGCCCGACTGCGCAATTTAGCGTACTCGGCGCCTATAGCTTTGGAAATGACGCCTGTCATCGCTTATTGCGGCTGGAGAAGACCCTGATGACCAAGGCGGATACTTTGTTGTTAACGGTTCTGAACGCGTCATTGTCGCCATGGAAGACCTGGCGCCTAACCGCGTAATTGTAGACATTGACGAGAAAGGAACCTCACCTGTTTATCAAGCAAAAATTTTTTCAACCACCGTTGGCTTTAGGGCACGAATTGAACTTAAACTCAAATCAGACGACGCCATCTACGTCACCATGCCTGGAGTACCTACAGAAATCCCGTTTGTTGTCATAATGCGCGCCTTAAGCCTTGAAAAAGACAAAGACATTGCAGAAGCAGTCTCACTTGACAGCGAAATGCAAAGCCAACTTGCCTCTTCATTTGAAAAAGCCATTGGTGTAGACACACCTGCAGACGCAATCCTATTCATTGGTAACCGTGTAGCCCACGGGCAAGTTGAAGAGTACCGTTTACAGAAAGCTGAGACTGCCATTGACAAAAACTTCTTGCCACACTTAGGCAGAAGCGAAAAGAACCGAAAGGAAAAAGCAATTTTCCTAGGCGAAATGGCCTACAGAGTTTTGCAGTTGAAAACGGGTAGAAGGCAACCTGACGACAAAGACCATTTCAAGAACAAACGTTTGCGCCTCGGTGGTCCACTTCTCGCAGACCTCTTCCGCGTATCATTCAGAAACTTGATAAGGGACATAAAGTACCAGCTTGAACGTATAGGCGTTAAAGGACCAATCATAACTGTTTCAGTCGCTGTTCGCTCTGGCATAATTACTGAACGTTTTCAGCATGCGTTGGCAACGGGCAACTGGGGAAGAGGCAGAGTCGGTATCACCCAGCTTTTAGACCGAACAAACTATATCTCAACTCTAAGTCACTTGCGTAGGCTTCAGTCGCCATTGAGCAGAAGCCAACCAAACTTCGAAGCCAGAGACTTACACCCAACTCATTGGGGACGCTTATGTCCAAACGAAACCCCTGAAGGCTCTAACTGTGGCTTAGTCAAGAACTTAGCGCTCTCAGCTTCCATAGCCGTTGGTGTAAATCCTGATAGAGTTAAGCAGTTACTTTTTGAAATGGGTGCTGTTCCAGCAGCAGAAGCCAGCCGCGATTTACGTATTTCAGGCGCAAAAGTTTTCGTTGACGGAAACATCATAGGCTACTGCAATAACCCGCAGGAAATGGTGAAGTCTTTCCGAGAGAAAAGACGAGCTGGAGAAATCTCAACCGAAGTAAACGTAACATACTTCTCAAGACAGCAAACTGAAACCGAAGAAGTACATGCTAACTGTGACGAGGGCAGAGTCAGGCGCCCACTCATAATTGTTGAGAATGGGGCTTCAAAACTTCAGCCTAAACATTTTGAAAAGATCGGTTTAGGTGAGTGGACTTGGGAAGACGTAGTCAAGAATGGTTTAATCGAGTATTTGGACGCTGAAGAAGAAGAAAACGCATACATCGCCTTAACCTTTGACGCAATTAACCCTCAAAACACCCATGTGGAAATAGCCACTTACACGATTCTAGGAATTTGTGCCTCAACAATTCCGTATCCAGAACACAACCAGTC
>JBEKKX010000035.1:0-26817 GCA_050010515.1 Bathyarchaeia archaeon | reverse complement strand
TGTTTCTGCCGCTTCAAAACCGCGTATAACATGACTCGTGTTTGATATTTACTCTTCTATTATCTTGATCTCTTCTATTCCTTTGCACCAGGGAAAGTAAACTCCTGAAAGACCTTCCATTATTTCCTTTTGCAATTCTTTGTCTGTTTTCCCTTTGCTTTCTTCGAGGAGAGAAAGAATAATCATGACTTTCCTCTGTTTCAACCTAATCGCCGAGAAGAGATAGCACAGAACCAGAGAAAAGCTTTGTGTTCACACGTGACTCAAAAATGCGAGCCATCATGTTTCACTGTTGAGTGAAAACGCAAACAATTTGGTAGCGCGCAGCCTTTGTCCCTATCATGGTTAAAAATGGTTAAGAGTCGTCTTTTTGGGGATGTTCAAGTGCTAAACTAACTCTTGAGAACATAGCACAGCTGGGTCTTCGCGTTTGTTTTACATGGTGCCCAATTCGTTGGTAAAGTGCGAACCATTCCGTAAGAAGTTAAACAGCTCAAATTTGCCTCCAAATCAAAAAATAAGAGTTATAACCATTTTACACCAATTAAGGGACAAACCAGCGCGCTTTGATACGAGACCCCAACCCAAAAATAAACATTAACATACTTTAGGGACAAACCAGCGCGCTTACCGAGTTTGCCGAGAAAATGATTGAGTAATATTTTTCATATCCAAAGAGCACTATTCCATCCAATAGTATTTCTTGTGCTACGGTTGGTGTCTCTGATTTAAGCATTTTTCTGAGTTCGGTTGCTGTTGTGATTAATGGTGCGATGTCTTTTCCATATCGCATTTCCGTTGCGTCGCATATCCTTTCGATCTTGTCTCTGGTGTCAAATGTTGAGACGACAATGAGGAGGTCTATGTCGCTTTGTTCTGTCTGTGTTCCCTTGGCGTAACTTCCATAAAGGATCATGGATAGTAATTCATTGGGTATCGAGTCTTTGAGTTCTTTGATGAGTTCTTCGAGCAGTTTTTTAGTTATTATGTCTTTTTTCAGGAAAATCTCGGTTTTAGTGAGGCTTACTTTTTCAATTATTTTCCTTGCCAGATTACTCTCGAAGTTTACGCTAACGTAGGAGTAAGCGCCGACCTTTTCTACTTTTAATGCGTTTTCCTTGATGAGATAGTGGACGTGACGGTAGGTTGCATCATACGAAGACTTTGTTAGCAACGAAAGTTTTCTTACAGTATACTTCTCTGATAGTTTAGGCAAGAATTGAGTGAATATCTTATCGATAAACTCGGCGCTGACCATTTGATTCCACGATAATATTATCGTGAAAATGTGCACTTTAAATCTTGCGGCTATATATAGCAGATTATTTGAAAATAATTGACTACAAGCAAGTTTATATTAAGTGGCAGCAAGGCTTTTGATTACGGCTTTGATGGGTGAAGAGGGCGGTTTTATTCCTGATGCGCTTTACGATTGTATAGTGAAGTCATTCACGTATGATGGGTGAAAACTTTACTATTTCGGGCCTAGTTCCCAGAATAATGCAAATCTTAACTATCATCCTATCTTTTGTGAAATAGTTTCGGCTAAGTGGATGTTCCAAAAAGGTATGTGGGACAAGAGTCTATGTAGTAATCAATAAAGAAGGAACCATGAGGAAAGAATAGATAGTGATTTTGGGGAAAGATAAAGCGCCTAATTATGGTAAGCTTTAAATTTGTATTACATGTATTATTCGTATAAAGTTGATGATAATGCAGAAAGTTGTAGAAAAAGAAACGATTGTTCCCGTACGCTTCCCTAAACATGAACTTCAAAATATTGATGAAGCGGTGAAACGCGCAGGAGCAAAGTCCAGGAGCGCTTTCATTAGAGAGGCAACTGAAAAGTATGTTCAGGAAGTTGGCGGCTTGAAAGTTATTGAAATAAGAGAAAACGTCAGCATGCAGCAAGCTAGAACAGAGATTCTCGCTTACTTGAATGAGCACAAAGAGGCTGAAACTTTCGATATCGCCAATGACCTCAGGCTTGACTTGGATCTTACAGTTAAAGTTTTGAAAAAACTGTGGGAAGAGGGAAAAGTAAGTTGATAGGAAAAGAAGTTGGAGACGAACTTAGAGCCGAACAAATCGTCTGTGAATGTCGCAGGATGAAAGGTCCAGTCCTAATTCACAAAGGCTCTCATAGAGCGCAAAGGTACGTTTTGGAGGGTCTTCCTGCAGTGACGATAGTTACGAAGAAATGGCGGCTCAATGAGTAAACTTTCTTGGAATGTTACTACAGATTTATTTGTCGAAATTATTGAATTTATTGACAAAATCGAAAAGTACACAAAGGGCATGTCATACGACGATTTTTCCAAAGACACACGAACAGTTGAATCCTAAGTCTATTTGGAAAACAACATCAACATTAAAGTTGGGGAGATTCTTGCTGATTTTTTCTATAAAAATAAATTTTAGACCTGTCTGGGCTTGCTCTAAGAGAGAATTTATATTGTGTAGTCATCTGAGGTTTCTTCAGTCTTTCCTCGTCAACTACTTCGTCAGTTATGTAGCCTTTCTTGAAAGCATGAGCGAACACGGCGACCAATGCACCTATTAGGATTTCTTTAAAAAGTGTTTTCAATTTGTTGAGGTAGCCTAGCGTGTTTAGGGCTATTATGACCTAGGAGTTTAGGACAGCTTTACTCAAAGCATAAGCTCCTTAAGAGCCTCTTTGTCCGTGTACGGGTATGCTTTTACGCCTCTTTTTTTAAGCTCAACGAGAAACTCTTAGATAGGTATCTCAGCTATTTCTGCTGCTTTTCCAACACTTATTGAACCCTTAGAGAAAGCTTCTATCGCCGCAGCTATTCTAACATCCTTTTCGGACAGGAATTCTGGAACCTTAACCTGAACTACTTTCGTCAAGAAAACCACCCTTCGTTTTTATTCATATCATAACCGAATTAAAAAACATGTTGGAGCCTTTACTTGCTGAAAAAGAGAAGCTTGAGCGATTTGTTTGATTAAAGCAAACGTAGCCTTTGAGGAAGGTTTGGAATTTATATTGTGTAGTCGTCTTGGGTTTCTTGTGGGTTTTCTTCGTCAACCACTTCGATGGTTATGTAGCCTTTTTTGAAAGCCAAAGCGAATACAGCGACTATTATCACTATGGCTCCCACTATTAGTAGTTCCAATGGAAACGGCTGTATCAGCGTAGAAGTTATATTGACAGTGTGCGGTGCTGTCACGTTGTTGAAGGTGTAGCTGCTGATTTGCCCTTTCGGGGTGCCGTCGACTGCGACTTTGAAGTTGTATCCCTGCGTTGCGGAGAAGTTGAGGGTTTGGCTTCCCCCATAAGCAACTGTCACGTTCGAAGGCGAAGCACTCGCGTGAGCGTCAGCGTATGTTGTAATATTGTAGGTGTTCCAGTTCAGTTCCACCGTGGAAGCATCGTTAAGCGTTAGAGTTGTCGTGTAGTTTTGGCTGTTCCAAACGCCCGTGGTAAATGCGGGTGGCCCGAGGTTGGTCCACACATTTATGGTTGCAGTGTTGTTAGCCTGGAAAGATAGCCTTTTGGCTGCGAAGAAGTTTGTGCATGTAACGAGGGCAACGTTGTTGCTACTTGCGTTAGGGTTATTGACGTGGATTAGCATAGTATTGTTAGTGACTGGGTCGGTGTAGCTGTAGTAGTTGGCGAAAGAGGCAATGTCAGGCTGCGGGCCCATAATATACGATGCGGCGACTTCGGCTGCGGATAAGGCGCGGTTGTAAATGCGGACTTCATCAATAACACCTAAAACCCAATATTCCCCACCACTTTCACCAATATCCAAAGGGGTAGTGTTTGAAATAATTGACCCCCTTAGTGCAGTTCTATCCCCAGTTTGAGATACACCGTTCACATAAAACGTGACATACGAACCATCAAACGTAACAACTACGAATGTCCATGAATTATATGGAACAGTACTAACGCTATCGGCTCCTCCAAACCCCACATTAAAATCCAAGACACCACTTGATAAAACAACAAGCCGATAGCCCGAAGTAGCCCATATTATTTTATTAACAATTGATTGGTCATTACCAGTAGAACTGATGTTTAACCATGCCGCTATCGTTATTTGTGTCGGGTTTAAACTACTCGAACTTGGAACTTGAACATAATCATTTATACCATTAAAACTTAAAGCATCCCCATATTTCCCAGCAACCCACGAAGGTAAAGGCGAGCCTCCGAGAGTGCCGTTGTTACCGTTTCCGCTGCCATCATTGGCTACTGTTCCGCTGCCCTCATCAAACGCCCAGTAACCAACTAAACTATCGTCATGAGGCACACCCAGCTGGGGAGCAGAGGTGAAATTCACTGCCTGATTAAAACCAAAAAAACAGTTGTTCTGGAAACCCCAAGAAAAAGATGTTGGGTAATAGTCCCACCCGAACGTAGCGCCAACCATACCTAATAGTGACAAAGCAACCATTAGGCATGTAAATGCTTTCTTGATACGCGGAGACATAGGCGGACACGTCTAAAGGGAGTCCGTGGCAACTGAGCCACATATCTAACGCTAACTGTATTGTTAGCTGAGCGTACTTCAGAATTTAAATCTATTCTGACACCCATGACGAAAAACAAAGTCCATTCGTATGATGTTAAAAGCCGTTCGCAGACAGATTAACGAAGTTTCAAGAACCTCTCAGTGTACCAGCGGTTGCCTAGATAGTTTACTTGTGCTTTTCTTACCGATTCAGCTCGGCTGATTGATCTGGTCGATTAATCGGTAAGTTAAGTTTGTTTTTGATTCTTCTTTCTTAGCAACTCAAGCTTAATCTAATCTTTAGTGGCTGTGGTATGGCGCATTCTTTCTAGTGTAATAGAGATACATTTCACTGCCGTTTTCTTGATTCTTGAATAAATCCCATTCTTGCTCAGCTTTACGATTTATGTAGGAATTTGTTGAGAATGAAACGGGATAAAATGCTGCAAGAAGCAATTTTAGGATTGTTGCTGGCAATGTGGAACGCGGTCTTCGCATATTTTTGAGTCCTTCAAATGATATTGCTGGAAGCCTGAGAATATTAATACACAGTAGCTCGTTTCTAAGCCTTTTCAGCTCAATTTACGATTCTCTATTTTTCGCCCTCTTATAATCAGTGACTTTTAAGACAAACTCTGGAGTAGCAGATGTTATCCATTGTATGGCAGTCCAATAGTGACCACTATAGTACGCGTTAGATAAATTGAACCCGTATTTTCTTGCTAACAGGTTCATTTGTTTAGTATCGAGCCTTCGGAGGTGGCTTGGATCTTCATAGAATCTTCGCCCACTGCACTCATCGATTCCATCTTTAACAAGCATGCTGACAGAGTCTACTGTAAACTCTCTATAGTTTCTAGCAAATCTCTTGCTAACTTATCTTTATCGTATGTTCGGGCAAATTGTAATGCAGATGAACTCATTTTGAGCCTTGAGTCTTTATCGATGTTTAATATCTCTATGGCTGTAGCTAAATCGTCACTGTTTATTGGTGGAGTTATTAAACCAATGTGATTTGCCTTTATGGCAGTCGCTAGAGCGGAATTTTCATGAACGGTTGCCATTACAGGTAGCCCAACGGCGCAGTATTCAAACAATTTTGTTGAGTAGGTTTTCTGCCATAAAGGATTGTCGTCGTAAGGTATTATGCCGCAGTCAGCCGAGCTTAAGATTTTGGCTATTTCAGTTGGATTCTTGATCACTCCAAAGTATTTCACAGAATCACTTATTCCAAGGTTATTGGCCAGATCTAAGACGCTTTTCATGTCTCCACCTCCTGCAAGAATTAGTAAGTATTTACGTTTTGGGTTTTTTTCGTTTAGTTGCTTCAAGGCTCTAATGACAACGTCTACACGATAAGGCTTGTATATGTTTCCTATATACGCTATAACAAAACTGTCCTGAGGAAGATGGAATTCGGATCTCATCTTACTTTTATTGTATGGTTGAAAAATTTTGGTGTCAACACCATCGTATGTCACCTTAACATTATGAACACCTCTGCGCTTCAAGTCTTCTGCCACCGCAGGTGTTACAGGAGTAACCATTGCAGCATTTCTGTAGAGGCTTGTGAGGAATTTTTTGAAGAAGCGATAGAAGAAACCCCATTTTCTTGTGTTCATTATCAGATAATCTTCAAACTCATCTCTGTAGTCGATTATAATTTTACGCCTCATAATTTTTGATAACAAGAATATTGGCACGAGTTGATCGGGTGGGGGCACAGATATTATGACGGCGCTAGGTCTGAAAAAGAGAAAGGAAGGAATGGAAGCGATTGAAGCCAAAATATTGTTAAGAAACAGAATGAATGGATTGTTCACCTCAATGCACGGAAGCACATTATAAATGTAGACTTGCTCGTTTCGCACAACCTTCGGAGAATCAATGGTGCTAAGCGAAAAACAAGATAGAACACAACATTTATAATCTTTCTCGCCAAAATGTCTTGCAAAGTTAAAGATTCGCCACCAGCCAGCTCCGGGGAAAGGGCATGTAAATCCTATAATGAAAAGAAACGATTTTGTTTTTGTTACACTCGACATGCTACATAGAATCCTTTTTTTGGAATATGATACTTATCGAGAACGGCTTCATCCATTTGGTCCATTTTGTCTTCAGTAAAAGATATTCGAGTCTCTTAGGGATAGTGGTGTATAATATCCCAAGTATTCTATTTATCAATGGAGATCTAATATGCAAAAACAAAGTTGAAATCGTGATAGTAGATACGCACCACATTGAGATCTCTGAATAACTTCACCAAAAATGATTCATCGAAACTTCTCAAATGAGAGAACTCATATTTACATTGCAAGTAGGGGGTTAAATCTTCTAAATATGGCACATTTATTAATAGTAAATCGCCTTCTTTTAGTAGCCCAATTAATTCATTTACACATTCTCTCAAATCAATAACATGCTCTAAGATTGCACTTGCAATAATAAAACCAAACGAGCCTTTGCGAAAAGGGAGATACTCTGCAGCGCAACAAACGCTTTGAATTCCTTTGCTATTCATCCTTAGGCAATACTGAAAAGCAATGTCGCAACCGACACCATTTTCTTTAAACCTTTCAACCACTATTCCATCTGCTGCGCCGATATCAAGAATCCAGACATTTTGCGAGGTTGGCAAGCAGTACCGAAAATAGAAAGGTACTCTAAAATACCGAGATTTATCGCAGTTTTCTTCAAACTTATCGTTGGCTCTTTTTTCATAAGTTTCCTTGTATTTTTGTCCTATTAATGAGCTACCCATTCTTTGAGCGTCACCCGTTTGTCCAGTATTGCGTTGGCTTTATTTCTACACGGATATCTTGAATATTTTTGATTAAAAGCAAACCAGCATTGTCAACATTCATAATCTGAAAAGAATAGGAACCAATTATCGGAAAAGGTTCAGCGGTGGATACGGTAGTGAATGTCTTGCAATCGTACCAGAATACTCCTTCCCAAGAAGTATTTAATGATCCTTGATTTAACATAATTACTGGTTCTTGAAGTATTAAATTGGTTGTGAAATTTCCAGCAAATTCAAATTCAATAGAACCGTTAGTTACAGTTAGGCTTTTTTCCTGACCATTTTTCCTGAATGGTCAAGTTGATAGCAGATTTATCGACATAAATCTTTAGACTATTCAATGATATTTCGATTAATGGCAATTCATCGCCTGAAAGGTAAATTGTGGCGTCTTGAGCTGTTAATGTAGTGTTGTAAAACCCAGCAAGGCACAGATTTGCTACTGAAACGTTTTCGCGCGCAAACGCATAGGAGGTTCTCTCGCCAATACCCATTACGCCACAGTCAGTGTGAACCTCAGTTATTAAGTGGCTAGTTTCGCCAACTTCACCAGTACTTAAGCGAATTTTTACAGGAATCTTGAGAACATAAGTCTCTACGAATGTTATCTTAGCGCTCATCACTGCTTCACATCCATTTGTGCAACTTTCTCACACTTATAGGATACAGTTCAGTTACTCACAGGAATCATTGTTCTACATTTTTAATGTATTGTACATCTTCAACTTTAATTTGAACTCCACCAAAGGAATACATAGGCTGCAACGAAAGATTTCCGCTGATAACACACTGTTCAGGACTGATTTCCCAGCCGATGATGGCTTTATCGCCATACCAGAATATTCCTTGCCACGCTGACAAGTTTAGGGTACCATTAAGTTTGATTGTTGGTTGGTTAAGAGCTATATTTAGAGAACTCGACGCTGCATTTGGGATAGTAATTGTGAGATTTCCCGAGGTAAATAGGAGGTTCTTTGAATTAGAGTCGCTCGTGTTGAGTTGCAGTTCTGCGTTAATCAAACTTACGTGGATTGTAATTGACGTAGGGAAGGTAAGTTTAATCAACGAGTCGCTATAGCTGGGCGAAAACGATAGGTAATTTGTTTCTATGGAGATATTTGCGGAGCCTTTAAGGCTGATGTAAGAGAAGGTCTCATTTTTTACAGAAAAATTGTATGTCGCATTTGAAATGTCCAGTTCAGAGATTTTTGTTTGTTCCATTGTCATGAGAGCGTAATCTGACTCTACAATGCAGGAACCGTTAAGGGTTATCGGTGAGCCATAGACATAAATGTAGTTGTAGATATCTTTATTTGCCAACAATTGAGGAATATCATTACATTCTGTGAATTTGTACAAACCTTGTGGAAGGGGGGAGGTCATCGCTATTTTTGTTTGGACAGGTTTAGGCAAAGACGGCATAAGTGAGCGCAAAGATGAGTTAAGAATATCTTGGTTCAGCGCAACTGGTGGATTTGCCGAGTTTATAAGATCAGCCATATTTATGAACGAAAGCGTCCCTGCACCTATCTGTTTTTGAATAATATAGGGCGTTACTGTTTGATTATTTAAGGTATAGTTAGCAATAATTAAGTTATCGCTGTTGGTGCTAATCAGTTTTTGAATAGTGTAATTTGAGCTTAAATTGATTTGTTCATTCGCAAAGTTGATAGCGGAACATGCGGATGTAGCGCCTATGTTGACTTGAAGTATTGACGATAAGACGGAATTTTGTGGCGAGTCTAGTTCGTCGAAGGATCCAAATTGTGAATCGAGGAATATGACGTTAGCGCCTTGGGATATGTACGTTTGGAGGTTAGATAATAAGCTTTCAGGAACCTGTGCGTTGTAAGGAAAAACATACACATTACCAGTTTGCAGCTTTGCTAAATTCACATCAGACATAACAGTAAAATTAACTTCAGCAGCTATAAGCATATTTGATGCAGTCTGATAAGCTGAAAGGGCAGACTTTGAATCCACCGGCAAGATAAGAGAAGTTACGTTAACGTCACCGTAACACGTAGGATACCCAGTGTAAGCCTCGAAGCCAACTTTTCCTTCTTGCCCCGTTCCCTGCATTGTCGTAATTAGATTATCGTTGACATACAGTGTTATTGTGGAATATTCTGCTTCAACCTTTACGCTGTTCCATTGCGTAAGATTTAGAGTTGCAGGGAGATGGCCAGAAGCAAGCGTAGAAGTAACCCCGTCTAATGTTTCGTATATAAAATAAGTGGTATTTCCAAGGTAGTAACTGTAGTAGTTGTTGGCGTCAACATATCTGAAAATTCCCCAAATATACTGATACTGGGCAGTATTCGGCGGCACCATAGATTTTGCTTTATACTCATAGATGAAATTTGAGAAAGACTGATTGGACACAATTGTGCACCAATTGGCCACAGAGTCTTTTCCTGACGTGCACAATTCGTTCTGTTCAGTGGTCCAGTTACCTGAAATCACGGTCCAGTTGCTCAGGTTTCCACTGAAATCGTCGTACAAAGCTAAAGAGCTTTGCGTGGTAGACATGTTTAGTAGGTCTATTGTCGGGGATACCAAAACGTAATTTGAATCTTGGTATAAAGGATAATTCGGGGCTGCATACAAAGTAACGTTACCATTTTTGTAGGCTATGGGTAAAACGTTCAACAAAGATGTCAGATATGTATCTTGAAGATTTGTGGCTAAAAATGATGCATCGTCTGGTGTGATAAATATATACGATACACCAAGTTCTTTCAGCGAGTATAAAAGTGTCTCGGGTAGACATGAACTAAACAAAGCTTGAAGTGGCCATGATGTTGATGCATCTGAGTATCCAAAAGAGGGTCTGCAAGCTATAGATTCAAGTTGCTGGGCACTACTGCTTGTGGCTGTCAAAATGACCGAGTTTTCAGGCGTATTTTTCAGAATCCAGTTATAAACGTTGGCTTCGGAATCCGAAACGCTCTTTGTATATGCTGCGCTCTGGAAATATTCAACAGAATAAGCATACGACAAAAAAGAAAAGGATATGGCTAAAATTAGAAAAATTGTCAAGATATCACGCATTTTGTTCGAACTGAAACGAATCTTAACTCGATTAAACTTAAGCAGTATGCCCTTCACTGTTGATGCCGTGAAATTTATTGACGACAAACCAAGTGAGGCTAAGCCAATCAAGGGATAAGAAACAAAAGAGAGCCACCGTTTACCCCAAACAGCTGGAGGAAAGAAGTTCGGCATGAAAAGTGACAAAGACGCTAACAGAAATACCGTAAAAAGCAAGCTAAAAATAAACAAAAGACTGCGTGAATCGCCTCTTTTTACTATATATGGCAAAGTTACGATTATTAGAAAAGGAGTAATTCCGTAAGCAAGAATGGTTATATACCAATACTGAGGCAGCCATTCTGCTGAACTACTGCTAAAAGTTGACCAGTTTAACCTCCAAAAATAAATTGTTAGAATGAAAAAACCTATTGCAAAAACCCAGAGAACTATTTTAAATAGGCGCTTCTCAAAAAGAGAGAGAACTTTCTCAGACGCTATCGAAGGTAAAGAAGATTTTCTTCTGCGCAAAAATACAATCAGAGGAACTACAACTAAAAGGAGTAGTAACGGGAACTTAACAAGATTCATAAAATTAGTATAGCCAAAAACGCTTGTGAAGCTGAATAAATAGTCTGTGAGTGTGTATGTGTATACTCCTGTTGTGATTTCAAAGGGTATAAATATCAACAAAATGGACAAACAAATCGCTATCAAAGCTTTTGCAGAGTTCTTCACGGATGAAAACAATAAGAAAACTATTACAGTCGCTATGAAAACTGAAAACTCAAAAATGCTATGCGTGTACAAAGGAATTACTGCAAATAAACCACATAACAACAAGTCAGTAAGTTTTCTTCCTCTGCAGCAATATTTATAGGAAAACGCTAAGGACAGGAAGATAAGTGAATAACTAAGAGGCATTACATAAAATTGGTAGTCAAAAGTGCCTAAAGCGGTTGTTGAACTCAAATTTGATAATGCACTATTGATATTTTGACTACCACTGCTGTAAAGACTGAGGAAGTCAAAAATACCAATAGATGAAAGACCACTAGTTATAGAGATAAGAACAGCACCTATAACGGGAGTTTTCCTATCCTCTGGAAACAGTGACTTCAAAAGAAGATAGAAAGAGCAAGGAACTAGGAGAACAAGAAACTCAAGACTAACGTAAGAAGCAAAAATATGGAGCCCAGTAAAATGCTGAGCTACCGATATGAACATCAACAGGAAAGAGTAGCCACTCAGATAAATCGGTGTTATGCCAGATGTTAACGACGTGGAAACTGCAATGTACCGACCAATATCGCCTCCTAATGCAAGTGACCCCGTACCACTTGAAACAACGATAGCGTATGATGAAAAAAGCATAATCGCGAATACTACAAATAGCGTAAGGTAACTCATATATTCATGCGGCTTAGAAGATTGATAAGAAATAGTTGGATTCGCTCGTCTAAATCGCAAAGTTCTTATTACTATTACCAATGTAACAAATATCCACATGCCCAAAAGAAGATTAACTATTGTAAGTCCACCCAACCTCAAGAGAATTAACCCTAAAAAAGCGTTCACGCCGAAACTCAACGCTAAAACTACACCAATTTTTTCAATAGCATCTAAGCCAGACTTAGACAGAAAAGCATAATTTACCACATATCCAGGAAATATGCTCAGAAGGAATAAACCTAGAAGAACTCGTAAAAATGTTAAGGGAGACAGGTTCAAGAGAACTGTTGAAAACTGTGCATTAGAAAAAGCTGAATTAACAGGGATGACAACTATGGCTATGCTCGCTAAGAGACCTAAAACAAACATGACGCTGTTAGTTTTGCGAATTAGAAATATTTTGCTACATTTAGAAAGATGGTCGTTGTCGGTCTTCAAATCGAAAAAGAAGCTTTGAAGTAAATACAAAACAACGAAGAACAAAGATGAGTATACTACCCTTAAAATTAAAGTTTCAACCATGAATGAGACAACCAAAGCACCAATTGCTGCATTAAAAATTGCAAAAATCTTCCAACGCAATGAGTCATGCAAAGCCATAATTTGTTACTCCTTTAGTATTGTTGACAAAGTCTGGGATAGCAAGATAAAATTCATGGTTATATAGCTCTAATGTTTAAGTCATGAAATATATTAAGTCTCAACTAAATTGAGGAAATCTTCAGCAGCCTTATTTCTATCGAACTGCTTTTCAACGAGAGCTCTAGCTTTCGCGCCAGCTGCTTTTCTGAAAGACTCATTAGTGTAAACCTAAAAGATGGCTTCAGCAAGTTTCGCTTCATTCATTGGCGGCGAAGTCAAGCCTATGTCGTATTTTCTTATTAATTCGGCTAGTAAGGAATCGGCATAGGCTGTAGCAATCACGGGTATTTCACATGCACAATATTCAAAGAATTTGGCAGGGAGAGAATTTTTCCAAAGAGGGTTATCGTCATAAGGAATTAGACCTACATCAGATTCATTTATCAGATGCACCAATTCGGCTTTGTCGCTTATTGACCCTTATATTCTATATTGTCGGAGATGTCTAGTTCAAGGGCTAAGTCGAGTATTTTCTGCACTTCGCCTGCTCCAGCAATGACCAATTTAACGTTTCTTAATCCATTATCTACAAGTCTCTTCAGAGCCTTGACTGCAACGTCTAACCTATAATACCCACCGATGCCGCCTGAGTAAAAAATTGTAAAGTATGCAGTGCCTTTTTTGTTATTTAACGATTTAAATGTTCCAGCATCGGCACCATTCGGTATAAGCCTAATGTTAGTTACTCCTCGACGCGTTAAGAGACTTGCAAAATTTGAAGTTACAGCAACTGTGAAGCAACACTTGGTATACAAATTCGCCATGAGCTTTTTTATCAGAGAATAGAAGGATTTCCCAATTTGAGAATTAGCAAGATGTATAGCATTATTCTCCCACTCATCTCTGTAATCAACTACGCATTTAACTCCAAGTAACCTGCACGCCATTATTGCACCTAACCCAACGTCACCAGTCGGAACAGAAACTATAGCTATACTTGGTCGATCAGCAATTAGGTAAAACATTGTAACTATTACGGACATTAAGCTATTTATTGTGAAGACTAAGAGTTCCCTAAATTCATCTTAAAGATAAGATTAAAGATGCGCACCTTACCAAATTTCCAGCCGCCCCTTTTTTGAAGCGATTTATAACTGAAAGCGCTCAGCACATCCACTTCGTGTCCTTTATTAGACCAATTTTCAGCAAAAAAGCCGATTCTAGTCCAAGCAGCACCTGGAAAAAGATTAGGACAACCAAGAACAAAAAGAATTTTCAAAGTTAGCTGCACTACAGATAATGTTAGATTAGTTTATTTTTAGTTGATTTAGGATTTTTTGCTCGACTTGGCGCGCGTGCTTCTCTTTTCTCTTGGTTAAGAAAAGAAAGAAAAGAGGAAAGTTTACCTTTGTAGAGGTAATCAGGCATTTGGACATAACCAATCCGCCAATGAGAAATATCTGCAAGGTCACAATTTCACAGTCGCGTTTTCTATTGGATCCATACTGACATTCGTGTGAGATAACAGACTGGAGAATTTATGGATGTATCTAAAAAAACTCTCTCTAAAATAGCGCGTAATTTCCTCGTCAGCAATTTTGTTGCCTTTTGCAAGTCCAGTCAAGTAACCTGTCGTGAAACCCAGCGGTGATAAAGAGAGATTCCTCAATGCTAACCAAGGACCACTTATTAACGCGTTCATTTTATGGTATCCCAACATATAATTCGCAAACCCTATCCTACTATATTTGTCAAAAGATATGTTTCCCCTCAGGTGTATTACGTAAGTCGAGGAGACAACTCCAATCTTCCAGCCCCGATTTGCAGCCTTGAGAAGAGCTACTGTATCTGGGCGAGGGCATGTTGGAAAACCACCGATATCAATTAAGCAGTCTTTCCGAAAAGTCATATCAGCACCGCATATGGATAGGTTCTGAGCATTCTCCAAAAATGAGCAAGACGTGCCATTCTTCGATTCTATAAATGTGCCAGAAGCGATTCCTAATTGAGGCATGCTATCAAAAGCGTTAACTAACGCCTCATAGTGGTTCTTCTTGAGCTTTACATCAGCATCCAA
This sequence comes from Bathyarchaeia archaeon, assembly GCA_050010515.1. Taxonomy (GTDB): domain Archaea; phylum Thermoproteota; class Bathyarchaeia; order Bathyarchaeales; family Bathycorpusculaceae; genus Bathycorpusculum. The sequence continues at coordinate 12,386 of JBEKKX010000035.1, read as the reverse complement.
CACTCCCAAAAAATCGGGAGCATCACAGAAATTTAATGCATAATTGAACCCAGTATGTACCACCTGCCCATATCTGAAGACTTCATCATAAACGGAACATTCATTGAGCGAAATGTTCACGACAAACTTATAATCGCGTGCGAGTTGTTTGGCAACATCAGATGTAGCATCTGTACTATTGTCATCCACTATGATCCATAAGTCGGGAACTAGAGTCTGAACAACTAGCTGATTAGCCAGATCAATTAACCGTTCCCCTTCATTTTTAACTGGTGTCACCACTACTAGCATTATAGTCCTCGCTCAATTAGACGTGACATGGTTTACAGCCTGCACAAAACCCTCAGCCATGTGGCGCACATCGAATTCATTATTAACTATGTCTCTCGACTGCTGACCCATCTCTTTTCTACGCTTCACGTTACAAATCAGCTCCTTAAGGGCGACGTATAGTTCTTCCGAACTCTCCGCATTAACGGCATAACCGTTTATTCCAGAACGTACCATTTCACAGGCTGCTTGGGAAGCATATGTCGACACTACAGGTAATCCACATACCATAGCCTCATTTATAACAAATCCCCAAACATCTTCTAGAGTTGGCAATACAAAAATGTCAGCAATAGAATACAGCGTTATTAGTTTTTTTAGGTTCGACCCAGATTGGATAATTCTGAAGTCACGAAGCTCTATGGAATTAGCGAGTTTTCGCAAATTGGATTCTGAGGGGCCGCTTCCTAAAACTAATAGTGCCACATTAGGGTATTCTTTTTTTATCTTTGCATAGGCATTCAAAAGATATTTAACGCCTTTCCGCTCAATCAATTGACCAATATAAAGAATGAGAACTTTGTCCTTAAACCCTAACTGATCTCTCAGCTGATTCTTATGGGCTACATATTTACCTGAAGTTTCAACGAATAGCTTGTTATCTATGGCGTTTGGAGCAATGAACACTTTTTCTGGATCAGCACCTAGACTAATGACATAATTTCTTGATAATCGCCCAGGAACTATTATTGACCCTGATTTTTTTACGAACAATGCCCTTAAAGGTCTGCTTATTCTCCCAAGGATCGATTGCGGTTCCTTTATTCCTTCTGTCCAATAAATTAATGGGATCTTCAACAATTTAGCTACAGCAAGGGCAAGCCATATCGTCGGTTCAGTGTAATCGCTCAGTATTAGTACGTGAGGTTTATTTAAGATAAGTTCCTTTATTATCGATAAATTCAGACTTTGATCGCCTAGTGGCGTCCTTAGCGGTATCCTTGGCAGAATCTTATATTCGTAATCATAATTTCGTGGCCATAAATCCCACTTACGCGAGCTATGCTTAACTGAACAATAGTAAACCATCAAATCCAAATCTCGAGAAAGCGCCTCAAACAAAGGATGCCTGTACGGTGCTATCGTGTTATGTACTATGGCCAATTTTAAGCGGGGCATTGGTTAAACACAGGAATTACTGTCTTTGAAAACTCTGAGACCTCCAGCCACATCCATAAGCATGTATTGCTCAGCCTTTTCATTAGAGGCTAAAAGTTCCTCATCGTGATTTTCTTTCTTCAAACCTAAATATTTTGGATGCAAATATAGATTGTTCACGGATTATTACTGCAAAGTTTATTTTTGACTATTTTTTCTATAGACTCTTTGGGACTCGTGAGCTTCTCCAATCCTAACAGCCTTGAGACTTTTGTTATATCTACCTTTATTTTGTCTTTGTCCTCTTCGTTAAACAACAACGGCTTCCCTTGATCAATTACCTCTATCCGCGGATCCACTCTTCCACTCGAGTACTTTATTATCGCATCTCTAACAATTCCTGCCAGTTCCAATATCGTTACGGGGCTTGGATAGTAAACATTAACGATGTGCGATAAACTATTCTGGCTCTTTTCAAATTCGCCGTTCAATATTTTTCTAGCGAATTTCTCATAAGCTTGGCATACGTCATCTATGTCAACGTACAACATTGGCCTATACGCACTGTTTTTGTAAGGAGTTAGAGATTTACCTTTCAGACCCCGCGTTATAAATATGTTCGCAGCCGTCTTCTCGGGCATACCCTCACCCAAAACAGTTCCCATTCTAATTATGCCATAGATCTTATCAGACATTTCACTGTAAAAGCGAACTATAGCGTTTTGCGCCATCTTTGATAGCACATATAATCGTGCTCTATCTTCAACCTTGTCAGGCCTAAAACCAATTTCCTCATTTATGACGCCACTAAGGCCTCTTTCACCCATAGTGTGCCAAGTGCCAGATAGAATCATTCCTTTTACCCTTGGGCACTCTTCAACAGTTCTACAAATATTAGCCGTGCCCAAAAAATTAACTTCATACCCCAGACGTTTATCTTCGTTAATTAGAGGAATTTGAATAATAGCGGCGTGAATAACCAAATCACAATCCGCCAGTGCCTTTGCAACCTCTTCGTATTTCCGGATATCACATAACTCAAACACTAAACCAGCTGTTTTCTCTATTGGTGCCTTGACATCCAGTATTTTTACGTCAAAGCTCGAAGACAAATGCTTAGCCAGAGAAGAACCTATAAACCCTGAACCGCCGGTTATTCCAATTCTATATCTGTGCATATTTTTGACTCCTTTCTATTTTTTTTAAGCTATCCCTGAAGAGAACTTCAAAGGAATCCACTACTCTTTCAATTGAGAAATTCCTCTCTACAAACTCGCGGGCCGTCTTACCCATCTTTTCAGCCTCTTTTTCATTCGATAGAACATTTATAAGTAGTTCTGCCAATCTTTTTACATCGTTAGCTTCAAACAAAAACCCTGTAATTCCGTCCAAGACAATATCAGACATTGATTCGACATTAGAAGCAATAACCGGTTTAGAACAACCGTACGCTTCTAAAACAACGTTTGGAAAAGTCTCATAACGTGACGGCAAGACGAAAATGTCTGAATCCTGGTAAGCCTCAAGTTTATTCTTCCCGAATAATGGTCCTGTCAACAGAACATCATGTGTTAACCCTAGGGAGACCAACAAATTCTCCAATTCACCTAAATATCCATCATCTGACCCACATATAACGAGCACTGCATTGTTTAGCCGCAACGTTTTTTTTGCATATGAATATGCTTTAACCAAAATGTCTATCCCCTTTATTTCATGAATTCTCCCTAAATAGAGTATTATTTTCCTATTTTCTGGAATATTATGCTTTTTCCTAAAAGACCCCTTAGCAGGTAGAAAAGCATATTGTGACAAATCTAATCCATTAGGAATAAGAGCTATCTTTTCCTCAGGGACGCCCATGCGTCGAAGTTGATGACGTTCAGCGCGAGTGAGAGCAATAGTCATTGAAGCGTCTTTCAATAGTCTAAAACCAAAAAAAGCGTCAAAAACCCACTTTCTAGATTGTCGGCCTATCTTGGGTAAAGAACCGTGTGCTTGAAAAACATACGGAATCCCATGCGCTTTTGCATATCTTGCTACGACTAAGTTTTGAAAAGTTCTATATTCATGCAAATGAATAATATCAAATGCCCAACCCTCTTTCTCAATCAATGGAATTAATTGAGGAGTTATGAACAGTTTGGATTTGCTAACTGAAAACATCGACAAGTTTTTGATATAAAAAACGCTTACCCCATCGATTTTTCGGAAACGGGGTTTCAATCGCGAATTGAAATCTCTAGCGTCACTTGTGTAAACAACAACTTCGTGCCCTCGCTTCGCCAACTCCGTAGAAATTTGGCAGACCATTTTAATTGGTCCTCCGAAAGCATAAGCCGGGTAGAAGTAGGGAACTACTTGAAGAATTCTCATATTTTTAGACCCAAGACTACAATTTGAACGTGTTTATTCTGTGTTATAGCCTAAAAAGCGATACGTGAGTTATTCCGATACTGCGTCACTTGATTATTGAGTTCTGGATTTTTGATGCAAAATTGTCTCTAGTTTGCGAGCGAGTTTCACTTCATCATGGTTATCTTTAGCGTATCGATAACCCATTCTTTCCAACTTGTTCGCACATTTCAACGTCTTTCAAAAGTTTGATGATATTTTCTGCAAACTCCTGAATATCTGAATAAACCAAACCGTAATTCGTACCTTTCACACATCCTTGCAATAAGATTATTTAACAAATGATAATTATGCAAATAGACAATGGGTTTGGGGTCTTTCGAGAATATTTCATTTATGGTTTTGATATTTTTCAAATTCAAAGTATCTTTTAACATCGAAAGAATGCTAGTCGAGCGCCCAATAAAGACAGCTTTTTCCTTCACCCGTTTCGACAGCATCCACTCATACTCACGACTAAAAAGATACCTTATTGAATACCCAGATTCCTCACATGCTTCTCCGAATGCACAACAATGAGACTTGTACACTGGACTATACTTCAAACTTCCCACGTAAATCATTCCCTTCCGGTGATGGAACACTTTCTAAGAGCCAATTTTTTGATACCTTGTTTGCGGTAACGTTTCGAAGATTTCCTTCATTTTTAAGCCTACGGCTTCAACGGATGCCTCAGTTTCCACGTATTTTCTTCCGTTCTCACCCATCATCCGCGCCAGCTCTGAATTTTCCTTCAAACTTATCACAGCTTCAGCCAAAACCTCACAATAGCGCGCTTGGGCTACAAAATCGCATCCAACTATTGCAACTTTAATCTTGCCCATGCTCTTTCACTCTAATACAGCTCCATCTGTGATAACCTACATACCCCTAGCTGAAGCCCTCTGTGTTAAGGCTCCGAGGAGTTTTTTCATTTTGAAGCCTATCTTATCAATCGACAGGTTGTTTTCAACGTATTCTCTTCCAAACTTCCCCAGTTCATCAGCAGCGATTCTATTCCCTCTCAAGTAGAGGATTGATTTCGCCAATGTTTTATAATCCCCAGGTTTAACTACAATACCAGATTTGGTTTCTGACACGTAGCGGGCTGGCTGACCGTTAGAGCAACATATTATCGGTTTACCTGCAGCTTGATATTCATAGAGCTTAGAAGATATGCCCATTTCTATAGAGCCAATACCGTTCAAGGGAAGAAGCAGTGCATCAGCTTCATAGAGTTCTTTTACAACTTCTTGGCGACTAACAATTTTTTCAATCACTTTAACATTATTTGATTTTGTCTCTTCACTTTTGGATTTTAAAGCCGAAGCAAGTTCGCCCCCACCTTGGATAACAAACTCTATCCCTTCAGAATTAGCCAACAGCTTCGCTGCTCGAAATATCTGGCCAAAATCGTATGCTGGAGAGAAGGCACCAATATACAAAACTCTGAACTTACCATTTTTTGATCCAGTGACGCTCTTACAAGAGAACATTGCCAAGTCAACGCCAGCTGGCACTACACTAACTTTGCTTGGTTTCACATCATATTTTTGAGTTAATACCTTGACATACCCGGGACTGATTGGTGTAATAGCTGAAGCAAACCTATATGTTACCTTGGCTACGAATTCACCCAATTTTGCCAATAGAGACTTACTGTTCATGCCTAAATCGTAAAGGGCTTCAGGCCAAAGATCATCTACGTTCTGAACCACGGGACAGTTGTTAACCAGTTTATACATTAAACTTGGAATCATGGCAATTATGTTCGGATTCGAAGCATATACCACGTCAACTTTACGAACTAGTGGCAATGCGGATAAAGAAGAAAACATAAAAGATGTAAATAGCAAAAATCTCTTGGTAAACCCTTCTGACGCTACCGGGGGAATAAATGTCCGTATTACTCTTAACTTTCCTTCGTTTTCGATAGCCAACAATTTTCCACGATATTTGGCTGGTATGTTTCCAGTAGGATAATGAGGAAAAGCAGCAACTACTGTTACATCACAACCCGCAAGTGAAAGCCCCTTTGCCATATTGTAAGCTCTTGTGGCACCGCCACCCATATCAGGCGGAAAATATTGAGCCACCACTAAAACTCTCACGATGCAGAACCCACAAATATAACAGTTAGATATATCATTAATTGAACGCTTGCGAACCCGTAATGCTTTGCCAATTTTCTTTGAACCAAGCATGGACATGCTTTAGACCTTTTTTGAAATCCATGTTTGGTTCATATCCAAGAACGCGCTTTGCCTTTTCAATCGAAGCCAAGAGCCTATTTTTCTTGTCCCAATCTCTCTGCTCTTTAAACACTACTCCAGCTTCATTACCAGTTATCTCAATTATCCACTGTGCCAGGTCGCCTATTCTGATTTCTCGACCCGTTGCCAGATTAAAAGCTTCGCCAACGGCTTCTTCCGAGGATGCCATTGCCAACAGACCGCTTACGATATCGCCTACATAGGTGAAGTCTCTTGTTTCGTCGCCGGTTCCAGTAATCGGAAGAGGCTGCTTGTTTATTGACCAGTAGAAGAAGTTAGGTATAACGTTGCGGTATTTTCCTGGAACTTCGCCTGGACCATACGAATTGAAGAACCTTGCATTTACAATTGGGAGATTGTAGAGGTTGTAGAAGTAGTTGGTGTAAAGTTCTCCCAACATCTTGGTCACTTGGTAAGGCGTATAGAGCTTCATAGACACGTCATGCTCTTCAAAGGGCATTTTGGAGTCTGCACCGTATATTCCACAGCCTGAAGATGCATAAATGAAACGTTCAACGCCAACTAGATGAGCGTGCTCCAGAACCTTTAATGTACCCATTCCATTGACCATCAAGTCGGTTTCAGGATTATCCACTGAGTTCTGGTTGGCAAAATGACCTGCCAGATGATACACTATTTGAGGTTTCTCTTTAAACGCCCACCTTAACTTTTCATCATCAAGAATATTGCCTCTTATAAAAGCAACCTTTGGGCTTGCTGGTATATTCCATTCATAAGACGAAGAAAGGTCGTCTATGATTATAATTTTCTTTGTTTCCAAGTTACTTAGCGTTTTTACCAAGTTAGAACCTATAGCTCCTGCTCCGCCAGTTACCAGCACAGTTTTCTCATTGAATGCATCAAGCACTTTTTTGTTCATTCCAAACTTCTCTCCGTTAAGCACTTTGTTCACCATACAGTTTCTTGAACCATTCAACAGTTCTCCGCATGCCTTCTTCCGGAGAAATGATTAGCTTAAAATCCAAATCTTTTTTCGCCTTTGACGCATCAGGCGTTTTGATTCTAGTTGTGAAGGGTTCAGCTTCTTTGTAAGAAACTTTGGAATCGTCCTTGTTTAGGTTTTTTAGAATTAAATCGGAAACGTATTTTATGTCGTATTGGGTGTCGCCGCCTAAATTGTAAATTTCGCCAAGCTTAAAGTTATCAATTATGTTAACAAATGTTCTGCAGAGATCCTCAACATATTCAAGTGTACGTTTGTGACCCAAGTAAACCGTGTAAGGCTCATTTCTCATGGCTTTATAGATGAATTTTGGTATCCACCCACGGTAAGGGGTATAATGCTCGCCCACACCATAAACATTGAACAAGCGAACTCGAACTGATTCCGTCCCAAACATAGCTGCAGAATTTAAAATCTGCATTTCATTAACCCATTTGGAAATGGCATAATCGTTCATCTGCTTAATTGGAATAGTGTCCATAACGTCTTCCCGCATGACACCGTCATAATCACCGTAAACCTCAGCGCTGCCAAAGAAAATCATCCGAAACTTCTTCTTTTCCTGTACTCTCAGAATGTTCTTAGTGCCTACAGCGTTTGTAGCCCAGAGATTTTCAAAGTAGTCTTCTCCGTTCCATCTGCCATACTCGGCTGCGGCATGATAAACATAATCGAAGTCATGCTCTGCAAACAATCGCTCCACTTGCCTGAATTTGCTAACGTCACAACGAACATAATTAGGCTGCCAAGAATGCATCAAATCGCAAGCCCAAGTTTCATACCCACGCTTTTCCAATTCTCGAACTAGATTTGAGCCTATAAAGCCCAAACCGCCCGTTACCAACACTTTTTTAACCATTTACTTAACCTCAGTTACCCTAGTTAACATTCATTTTTTTTGATAACCTTGTTATCGCATACAGCGTTATGGCTGTTGATACCATGAAGAAACCTATCAGAATGAATGCAATAGATGCCAACGCGACATTTGTCACTATACTGTGTGTGGAGGCATATATGTCCATCATCCAAACTCCAAACAACGTGCCTAAAGCGATAAACATTATGCCGGGTATTCCAAGAAATGGGAGAGGTCTATCTTCGACAACAAGTTTGATTAACGACATTAGAAGACCCATGCCATGCTTGGCTGCATTTTCGGTTGACGTTTTTATTCCCACGGTGTCTGCATATTTGCATGAAATAGGCACTTCGCAGATTTTTAAGCCACTTTTATGGACTGCTCGGAGAAGTTCGATGCTGGCACTCATGCCGTTCTCAGAAATGTCTCCCAGTTGCTCCATGGCACGTTTGCTGTATGCTCTAAAACCGCTCTGAGCATCGCTAACGCCATTTTTCCCAGATCCATTAGCTAACGTTGTGATTACTTTCACGCCAAATTGCCTGTACGTCGGCATATCAGCGGTTCCATTCTTATCCATGAATCTGCTGCCTAAAACCACTTCTGCAACGCCGTCTTTTATAGGTTTAACTAGCCGCGGAATCTCGGCAGGATCATGCTGCCCATCCGCATCCAAAGTAACAAACACATCAGCCTTCAACGCCCACGCCCGCTTAAACAGACTCTGCATAGCCGCACCGTAACCAGCATTTCGTTCATGACGAACCACAACAGCACCCAGACGCTCCGCAATTTCCCCAGTCAAATCCGTTGAGCCATCATCACAGACAATCACAACATGCGCATGCTTCTGAGCCCCCAAAACAACCCGCGCAATAGTCTTCTCTTCATTGTAAGCTGGAATACCTGCAACAACAAGCAGATCCAACCTATCTAATAATTCCCTTATATCTCCAATTTCAACCAATTTAGCCAACTACCAATTTTTCTTCAAGCAACACTCGCAAACCATCCCGCAAACAAACCCGCGGCTCATAACCCAAAAGCTTTTTAGCTTTAGAAATATCCGCATAACTGTGTTTAATGTCGCCAGCTCTGGCCTTTTCATAACGAATCATCAAGTCCACGCCAGCCAACTCTAAAACCGTCTTAGCCAACTCACCGATAGAAGTGGGCTTACCAGAACCAACATTGAAAACTTCCCCCTCGGCACAACTGCTTTTCATAGAAGCTAAAACAGCATCAACAACATCATACACACAAACAAAATCCCGCGTTTGTGAACCATCACCATAAACAACCAACGGCTCCTTTCGTCTTACACGATCAACGAAACGCGTTATTACTCCACTATACTCATTCATACCTTGCCTTGGACCATAAACGTTAAAGAAACGCAAAACAACCGACCGCAAAAGCTGCCGCTCCTGAAAACCCAAGCAGTAACGCTCGGCTAAAAGCTTAGACTCAGCATAAGGCGAAATCGGATTAGGCCGATGCTCCTCACGCACAGGCAAAAACTCAGGATCACCGTAAACCGCACAACTAGAAACAAACACGAACCTATCAACATCCTCTTGAGCGTAAGCACGAATTAAATTCAAAGTTCCCACGACGTTAACGTCAAAAACTAAATCAGGATTCTTAACAGAAAAAGGCACACTCGTCAAAGCAGCCAAATGAACAACCACATCAACACCATCAACACTTTTTGAAACAAGCGAAGCATCACGAATGTCGCCTTTAACAAAATCAACCTTACCAGCACTCAAATGACCCTCAATATTACCAAGTCTACCAGTGGACAAATCATCAATAACTCTAATATCATAGCCATCTTTAACTAACCGGTCAACTAAATGGCTGCCAATGAAACCAGCCCCACCAGTAACCAAAACTTTCTTTGGCATACGAATTAATTACCAGTTAAATATTCCATGAAATCATCCGTTCGTATGCATTACAGCCAAGAAAACTGCCAAAGATTCATCAGTAGCCCAGTTTTTAGCAGAAGCATGACCCCATTTCTGAGCCATTAAACTAATTTTCTCAGCAAGAGGGCGACCGACCAGCCTTAACGAGCTTAAGACACTGCTTTCCAAAAGCCCTTCCAACTTACCCACAACAGCCAAGATACACTTAGCCAAATAATGACTGCGAATGTTGTCAGCTACTTTTATCGTTAAATCAACAAGCACTCTGTCAATCCTAAGTAAAGCTTTGAACCATACGCCAGCACGCATGGCCTTATGCTTGAACTGCAGTAGTTGCATTCGGTTAAGTATGCTCTGAGAACCATCTTTAACAGTCTTAAGCGTCATGTTTTTACCCCCTCAAGGAGCAGACAAACATACACATGTTTCCCAATAAAAAACTTGGGGTAGGTCTTCCTTTTCGCGCGCGCTATTACGCCCCTCTCAGCTCGATCTAACACCCTAAACCACAAGCCCCGCCTCAGGGCAGCCCTCTTAAACTCAACAAGCTTCCCGACAGACGGAACACCCAAAAACGTATTTTTCGGCCCTGCACTTGCCTTCTGCTCCACTCTACAGCGCACACTCATGTTATCGTTGCCGTCCTTGCAACCGCGGTGATTATATTGGCGATCGCTTATAAATCATTATTACGTATTCTGAATCGGAATACAAGTAGGAATAGAAAAATAGTTGAAAGGCATTAGCGCGCTGCTTTGTCCCGCGCGCGCTCAAAAGGGTTCAAAACCTTATTCAAACAAAAAGGAATAATCTTTCTCGTCTCAAATAGGAGCGGCCGGAAAGGGTACAGGCAACTTGCTACTCAATTGTTAATTGTTATCACTCAAAGGCGGGTCCGATCGGATTTGAACCCTCCCTCAAGTGGCGATATCGCCAGCTAGACGTTTTCTCCGCAACCTTTTTCCTCTTTTTCTTTTTTTGTAAATTGCTGGATAGGTGTTACCCAACCAATGGCATTTCAGAGTTCCGCCCAGCCGTGTTCACTACTCAGCAGACAAACTATGAAAAACGAATTGTGCGCACTTCTAAAGTCTAAATTATAGCAATGGCTAATTAGCTTAGCCTGATTTTGCAATCGTTACGAAACAAGTGTTCGGCATTTTGTCAATTTATTGTCATACTAGCGTACGCTATTTATCTTTATTCAGCCCAGAATTAGCTCGGAGAGAAATAGGTTGATAGATAAAAAAAACGGTTGATTTGCTCAAGGTTAGGGCTTTTTTACTTAAGAAAGCGAGAAGTTGGTTTGATAATAATGGTTATATTGAGGGTTCTGTAGAGTTCTTGAGGGTTTGTTTTCCATGTAAACTTTCGGTTGACATTTAGATTCTATCAAGTCTTCGTCTGCTGATTTTCTCTGTAAACTTTCGTCCGCTAAATAAAAAACCTATATGCTTAAATTCTTGCGCACCGCAAAAGATGCTACGATACAAGCTGACGCGCTAACCACGCAGGCTTGTTAAGGATTGCTATGGAAAGAACTCAGCATTACCGATAGCTCTATCATGAGAGGTGTGTAGAACCTCTCTTTCTGTTTGCATCGCTCAACCAGATAATTTCCGTATTCTTCTCGCCATTGCCTGTCGTATTGTTTTAGGTCATTTCGCTCTATCGCCTCAGCGGCTAGTTTGCCCGACCATAGTGCGTAGAGAATTCCTTCCCCAGTTATCGGGTCACCGTGCCCCGCTGCGTCTCCAACCAAAATCCAATCTTTCCCCGCACACGGAAGTATAAAGAAACTTGGGTCCTTTGCAAATGGAAACATAGCAGCAAATTCTGAGATAACTTTGATTTGAGGACAGTACGAGCGAATAAAATCATCAAGGAGTTTCTTTAGCATGCTCCCATATCTGAGTTCACAACATATGCCAATGCTTGAGTGGTCATCCCGAGGAAAAATCCAGATATAGCCAGGGATCGCATCCAGATACTTAATCGTGTTGAGTTCTTTCTCTAATCCTTTCACAAGATATCCATATCCCAACCCGAGATTCTCACGGGGAATAGAGCCAACCGTTTTTCGGCGGACCATGCTGCAAATTCCATCGGCGCCAACCAAGATTTTACTGGTTAGTGTGCGTTTTTCGGTTTTGATTTTCCAAGAATTCTTTTTTCTTCGAACTTCCAAGACTTTTTCTTCGATCAGATTTGCTCCGCTTTGTGTAGCCATGTTGAGAATTTCCTGATCGAAAATTCGTCTGGACACGTTGAACGTTATCCGGGATCCTTTTTCCACAACCTGCTTGTTTGAGCATGATATTATTTTGAAATCGGCAGAAACGCCGCCTCTTGAAGGAAACTTTTCCACGAAAGGAAACTTTTCTATGACTGAAGGCGAAATTCCGCCGCCACATGGCTTTTCTCTGGGATAAGAGTGGTCAAATAATGTGGCGTAGACTCCTTTTCTTGCAAGCTCAAAAGCACAATAAGCTCCAGCCGGTCCCCCTCCGACAATTGCCACGTCTTCAATT
>JBEKKX010000034.1:0-27133 GCA_050010515.1 Bathyarchaeia archaeon | reverse complement strand
TCAGTTTAGACAGAATGGCGCATGAGAATTCGGGTTTCTCCATCCTTCACCCTAAATATTCAAGCTCAAACAAACTTAAACAGCAACATGTCAACTTTCATAATTTTGCAACAAGCTGGCGCCCTTATAGTTTATAGTATCTGACTTTTCTTTTGTCATTTCCGTTGTGTGACATCTCCATTGCGCCATCTCCGATGTGAGCATATAGTAGTGTGGTAGTAGTGGTCATGGTCATAGCTTAGTCGTGGTCGTAGTTGAGGTCGTAGTCGTTTGGGTTTGGGTTTGGGTTGGGTTTCAACTATACACTTACCCACACGATGAGGAGACAGAGAGACGGAGAGAGGGATGGAAAGCGAAGTGAAGAGACGACACACACGATTTGCCAGCGGCGCGGGGAAATGGAATGAAGACACTGAGTTTTACTAGAAGCCGGTAAAATGGTGTTGCTGTATCTTGCTCCTTTTGGTTAGGAAACAAGTGTCTGGGATTGATCGCGGAGAAAATTGAGTAGATAGTGAGCCCCTCCTATACTTACTTAATGGTTTAGGAAGGACGACAGCACTCGCATTCTTCCATTTGAATGGCCTGCCCCTTGAACGGGCGGATTCCTCGCCAACGATGGTCTTATAAAGTGAAAAAAAGACATGTATCCTTAGAGGTGAATAGAATTGACCAATCAGGCTACTTACACACAAACTACCCAACCCCAATGGAAGCACGAAAGCTCCATCGCACCCATCGTTGTTTCGATCCTCAGCATAATCGTATGGCTTGTCTTCATCCTATTCTACGCACTCTACTGGTCCAAAGGTTTCAGCCTGTTTCAGAACCTCATCGTGACGATAGTCTCGTTAGCTATCACTGGTCTGCTGATCGGCTTGATGTGGGTGGTCTGGGGAATCAGACACTATAGATGAGCGTGCACTTAAGGTTGAGAAGGAAGTAAATTGGTAAGCGACCTTTTGGGCATAAAACGTTGGACACGGAGGAAAAAATGGAATTACGACCATTTTAACAAAGTTCAGAACAGCCATGCACGCTCTATGCCCGTTCGTCTTTCTCGGGCTAGAAAGAGCCAGTTTTTGTGTTTTGACTCCGAGACAGCCCGTCTTTTGCTCCACTTGAAAAAATGAAGCTCTCGCTTGTTAGCCATGCTTTTGATAATGTAGCCCGAGAGAGATTCAAAACTCTCGCAAGCGGATCCGAAGCCGGGGTAACAGTCTTTACATGGTGCCGCTCGAATGCTAGGGTATACGTTTTTCTTTGCTTGAGGGGGCGTGTATGTATTTATTCAGTAGATTTCTCTTGTTTACGATGTTGAGTTGGTTGAAGAGGAAATCGAACTTTGTCTCGATTTCAGCTGCAATTGCGTCGCGGGTCTCTTGTGGCAGTCTCATGATTTCTTTCTTGAAGGGGCCTAACCCTTTTTTGCGGGTTTTGTAGAGGAATTGATCTTCAGTTTCGCCTTGCTTAGCCTCGTTTATGGCATTGACTTTTAGCCATGCATATATTTTCTTCTTTAGATCAGCTGGAAAATGCTTTGATTCGTAAATCATATTCTGGAACTCTGTGGCTAAATGTACTTCAGCGGTCTCGCATTCGACAAACTTGTGGAATGCCTCAGGAGGCAGGGTTGACGCTCCATGCTGAACAGCTCCCGCCAATCCATATTCTCTGCGGGCAATCTCAGAAAGAGTCTTCAACGTGTTAAAGTCAAGCATGATTTGCGCGATTGACCCATCCGGTAGGACAATGCCGCCATGGGTCGTTCCTGTCTGAACAGAAATTTTACTAATGCCAACTAAACCCTTGCTTAGCTTGTCTTTGAGGCCATCCATAAAAACGTGCAGGTCTTCAGGTGTCGAATTCTGATGCCCAATCTCGCCAATCTCTCCACCCACCGAAATCGTGATCCCCTTCGGCTCAAGAGGGCGGATAAACTGAGTGAGCTTTGCGCAGACTTCATAATTAAGAAGCTGCTGTTCTTTAAAATTCGGTTTGGATAGATCGACGAGTGTTGATGAGTCAATATCGATGTTGAAGAAACCTGAACTAACCGCATCCAAAATTAAAGCTTGCAAGCCTTCAATTTCTTTATGGGGATTCTCTTTATACTTGGCGGCGTTGACTTGAAAATGGTCTCCTTGGATAAAGACTGGACCAGAATAGCTTTCTTTTATCGCTGCTGCCATAACCATGCTTGCGAATTCGATCGGCGGCTGATTAGTATAACCGATCTCAGACCGGGCAATCTCAAAGATGAAAGCGCCAGAATCATTTTTATTTGCCACTCTGAATATTGCGCGCGCCAGATCATAAGTCATACTCCGCAAATTTATCGCGGGAACTGTGAAACCAGCGAATTCGCCCCTGCCACGAGCCATATAAAATTCATGGATACTTGCGGGATAAATCCCCTCTTCGTAAGCAGCGTCAAAGATCTTTTTGGCTAACAGCCTCTTTTTAGCCACATCATCCTCCATAACCATTTCCATTACTGTTTTCTCAACATCAAATAATTCTTTACTAATAATCTCACTTCCTCAAATTGATGCCTAACTTACCAGACCCAATCCTCTTATTTGAATATTAAGCATTGCTGAGCGCTAACTTGGTTTAGGCTTGTATGTTTAACCGCTCATGCACATTTTTTGCCGCTTTAGCTGTTTGGGCGAGCTCTCAAGGTTAAAGGTTAATATTGTTTTGGTTGCTTACTTGGGAAGCATGTCTTTTCATGTTAGACGTAAAGACCGAGAAATCACTGATCCAAACGAGTTACGGCAAGTACTAAAAACCACAAAATACGTTACTGTTGCCCTCTGCATGAAGAATGAGCCTTACCTTGTCGCATTAAACCATGGCTATGACGAAACCAAGAATTGCCTGTACTTTCACTGCGCACCAGAAGGCAAAAAACTCGTTTACCTAAAAGCGAACAATAAGGTGTGGGGGCAGGCAGTGCAGGATTTTGGCATTACCGACGAGTGTGATTACAATTACACTTCTGTCCATTTCTCAGGCAAAATGCACCTAATCGACGATTTAGCAGAGAAGCAGCATGCCATTGAAGTTTTGGTGCGGCAGGTTTCAATTAATCCCGAGGCAAGGCTTGCTAAGATTAGGCCTGAAAAGCTTGAGAAAACAACGATGGGCAGAATAGACATCGATTACATGTCAGGTAAGAAGCATCAGAGCCCGAAAACGAGCAGTTAAACGAAACAAAAAAATTGCCTGAACAGTTAAATTAGGCTTCAGACTGATATTTTAAACGTTTTTGCGAGTTATTAAAATCAAAATCAAGTAGCTGAAGCTTCCTTTTAGTCTTATTTCCGCTAACCTTTGAGATATTTGAAAAGAGGAAGCTGAGCTAGAGTTCTGTGGTGGAGACGCTGGACTTGTCGGCTTAGTTTTCAATCTCTTTCGAAACATTAAGAAAACCACTGCTGCAATAATAACGACCGCAACTACCACCCCAATTATAATTAATAAGGTGTCAGATGACGTAGATGAACCACCCAAAGCATAAACATTATCGTCAAGTGAGCCTATGTAGACTACGCCGTTGACAACAGCAGGAGACGACAAGGCATAGCCAGTGGTGTAATTCCAGAGTTTGGCGCCGCTAGAAGCGTTCAAAGCATAAAAGCTGGCGCCTGAACCTACGTAGACTACGCCGCCGACAACAGCAGGAGACGACTGAGTCCCGCCGGTGGTGTAATTCCAGAGTTTGTGGCTGTTGGTAGCGTTCAAAGCATAAACGTTACCATTTAAGGAGCCTACGTAGACTACGTTGTTGACAACGGCAGGAGACGAAAAAACAGGGGCGCCAGTAGTGTAAATCCAGAGTTTGGCGCCGCTAGAAGCGTTCAAAGCATAAACGTTGCTGTCAAATGAGCCTACGTAGACTACGCCGTCGACAACAGCAGGAGACGAATCAACCCAGCCGTTGGTAGTGTAAATCCAAAGTTTCTCGCCGCTAGAAGCGTTCAAAGCATAAACGTTACCGTTACCTGAGCCTACGTAGACTACGCCGCCGACAAGAGCAGGAGAAGAATCAACATTGCTGCCGGTAGTGTAATTCCAGAGTTTGGCTCCGTTGGTTGCGTTCAAAGCATAAACGTTGCCTACGCTAGCGAATGTTGGCGGTTCAGGCGTTATACCCTCACTGGAGCCTATGTAGACTACGCCGTTGACAACAGTAGGAGACGACTCAACATAGTTATAATAGTTGCCGGTGGTGTAATTCCAGAGTTTGTTGCCGTTGGTAGCGTTCAAAGCATAAACGCTGCCAAAATAATTGCCATTTAAAACAGTGGAGACTTCTGAGCCTATGTAGACTACGCCGTTGACAACAGCAGGAGACGACTCAACAGTGGCGCCCGCAGTGTAATTCCAGAGTTGGATGCCGCTGGCAGCGTTCAAAGCATAAACTTTACCGTCGTATGAGCCTATGTAGACTACGCCGCCGACAACAGCAGGAGACGAACCAATCCCGCCGCCAGTGGTGTAATTCCAGAGCAGGGTGGGAGTAAGCACTGGATTGCCTGTGCCAACGCCGCTGTGAGACGGATCCGCGTGGAACATTGGCCAGTTCGCGGAAGATTGCTGAGCTATCACCTTTGGCGCCAATGCTGAGAACATTGATAAACACAAAATGACAATAAACGCAACTGCTAACGTCGCCTTCAAGTTTGCGTCTCCTTATGAAGTAGACAATTACACAATTATTGAAATTTACTTATAACATATTGCTTTTCATTTACGGTTAACAAAATACGCTAAAACTACAATATTAACGCGCTAGTGTCTATTGCCAATTTTTCTTTCAATCTAATTTCGTCATGTTTTCGCTCCATTTGCAATTCTTCAAGCGCTTCTTTATCTCCGATTATTGGTTTACACGACTCTTCAAGCAACTGAACGCTTTTTTTCCGCTTATCGACTAAGAAGCGCAAAGCCTCGTTAAGATCCACCCGACGGCCTAGCTTAAGTTGAAGCTCAGAAGCTACCTTTAGCAACTTTTGTTTCACGTCTTCGGTAAAACGAAAACAAGGGACATTTGCTGGTTAAGCTCTTAAGTGCCCATCTGGGCTAAATTTACTTGGTATATCTTTAGGTTTTGGTTGGTGTAAACTGGCGTCAACCAAGTTATATTATCGAATCTTGCCGTGCAACCAGGATAATGGTTCAGCTCATCAACCCCCACGTACACGTATGTAACATTGTACTCAAGTATAACCTGCTTTAACTCTGTTACATTGCCGTTATATGCGCTATCAATTTCAGCGTCTCTTTTGTTAATTTCACTAAGCGGTACTCCTTGTCCGTAAGGCCAATTTATGTAAGATGACACTGTCAATCTACCGCCAATAAACGCTGGAGGCGAGTGAATAGAATAATACGTTAAAAAGACAGAACGCTCAGGCGTGTTATTCCGCACCCAAAGCCCAAGCTGATATTCACTCCAGCTTGCCGCTGTATAATTTGTTCCAACATTATAGATGATAACGCTTGCTGAAGTCAGAATACAAAGCAAAACCAGCGTTAAAAGGAGGACTTTTCTTGTCTTAGCCAACATTACGCCGGCCAGTACGGCTATTGGAATCCACGCGAAAATGAAGAATTTGTACATGTCCCACGGGTTAGGCGTCAACAAAAGAATGTTGGGCAGTAGGAATAACAAGAGAAACGTTCCTTTCAGAAGCTCGTTTCCAGGTTTCACAAAAGAAACAATAGCTATAACGAAGGGGATGCCCAAGTTTAAAAAGTAATAAGTAAACGGGTCCTTCGCGAAATTAGCTATCCAAACAAGGCTCAGCGAAATTGATAGTGGAGGCCCATTGTGCAAAATAAAAGGCAACGCGAAGACACTTGGCACCAAAAAGTACAGGCAACTTCTAATGTTGGAGCGTTTAAAGTTAAATAAAATGGCGACAAAGAAGGCGACATAGCAACACAAGAACGCCACATTATGAAATTCGAACACTAAACCAGTGATGATTCCAGCTAACAGTATTCTTTTTTTGTCATCCATGTTCCATAACAAAGCTAAAACAAACGCAAACGCGGGCAACCCCATCAGAAGCGGTCTTTGCTGCAGCAAATTATCAAATATCGAGGGCAAACCAAACGTGCCACCATACTGGTAAATGTAATTTGTGTTCACATTAAACGATCCGGTGAACAACGCGGAAAAAAGCCCAAAGTAGCTCAAACCCCAACCGAACGTGGCAATGACAGTGGCAATTATTGCGGCGCGCCTTCCATTCGGCCTTGCCAAAGCGTAAATTGCGAGGGCAAAAACAAGTATGAAAATCGCGTTTAAAACGGGCAGAAGCGTCGGCAAATAACCATAACCCTTCTCTATGATGGCTGTGTGAAAATCAATAAAGTAATGATAAGTCTCCAGCTGCCCTGCAAAATTGGGCATTTGTGGCGGAAAATTACCGTTGTTTATACTCTCAATTATCTCATAATGCAACGGCGTGTCCTGCCAGTTAGAGCCAGTTAAAACTATGCCATACTGATTGCCAACCCACACGCTCTTGACCAGAACAACAAGGGAAATGAGGAAAATTATGGTGAAAAGTAGAAGACTTGTTTTCTTAATCTGTTTTAGTTTGAGAAATTTTGGAGGCTTCAATGGTTCGCCCTTCTTGTAAACCACTAGCGCGTAGACTGCCACTAAAGCGAGAAAGCTCAAGAGAATTATGTCCCGTGAGTATCCAAACGCCAACGATAAATAGTATATTAGTTGGACAGAGACTAAAACGCTGAAAATAGGCACAAAAGCCCATATTTCATGAGATTTCAACGAGAAAAACCGGTAGAAAATCAAGCCTGGAACCAGAAAAGTGAAGATTAACGCGGTTAAGAGAGCGACGTAAACGGAGGGAAACGACGCCAAAGCCAGCAGCAATAGCAAGATTGCGATCCAGTATTTTTGCAGAACCGCCGAGTAATCAGTGCTCTTTATTACCCTCTCACCCACCCTCAATTTCAACAGTAAATAACCTGTGGCATATTAAAATTGCCGCTAATTCACCTTTTAAAGACAGCAAGCTGAGAGAGAGGTTTTCTAACAAACTGTTCAACATCATTTCCGAGAAAAGATTAATTAGTTAAATTATCGTGTATTCATGCGGCGCTTAGGCCATCATACAGATAGCCCAGGTAGTATAGTCCGGTTTCAGCATGAATTCTTTCATGTTGCCGAAATAGTATATGCGGCTGTCGCCCGCAGGACACCACGAAAAAAATCGTGACCTGATCCGGGTCCAAATCCCGGCCTGGGCGCCATTTCATTTTTGGTTTTTAAAACATTAATGGAAAAAACTTAATATCGATAGCTACTCCGTCATACTTTAGATGTATCAATATGGATACGGTAATACTTTCTTCGAAATATCAAATAGTAATTCCTCAAAATGTTAGGGAAAAAGTGGATTTGAAGCCAGGGCAGAAAATCGTCGTTATCGAAAAAGATGGCGTAATTCACCTGATTCCTCAAAAGCCAATAAGAGAAATGAGAGGATTCCTAAAAGGAATAGATGCCACTCAGTTAAGAGATGAAGAGGACCGTTTTTGATACTTATAGACTCATACGGTTGGATAACAAGTTGAAGCACCAAAGCGCAAAATTGTTGCGCAAGACACTCTACTCATTTATTGCTCGCTTTTTTATTTGACTAAACTACCATGCGCTACTATGTGTTTTCTGTAGAGGCTTCTACTATTTTCTTGATCTCTGCATTAAGAGTGTCTGGCAGGCCAAGTATGCCTACATCCATGAAACCGCGTATGATCAGCGAAACGGCTTGGTCGCGCGATAGTTTTCGTGTCATAAGATAGGTAATTTCTTTCTCCGAGATTTTTCCCACCGCCGCCTCATGGGTTATCTCTACGCCCTTCCTTTTTGCGATTAGTTCAGGTATGGATTCCATGAACGATGCGTCATCCATAAGCAAGCCACGACACTCTAAATGGCCCTTGCAGTCCGAACTGTCACCTTCTATTAAACCTCTGATGGTCATTTTTGAGCCCTCACGGGAGATGGCGCGGCTAATCATCTCTGCCTTACTTCCTTTTCCAGTCAGAACAGCCTTGGACCCAATGTCCAACTGCGAGTTTTTGTGCCCATACAAGATGCTGTTGAAGCTTACCCGCGAGTCGTCGCCTTTGCAATACGCCGCAGGATACATTTGAATGTCCCTGACGGGGCGCATGCATACGTAGTTCGACACGAATGTGGCCTTGTCAGCTATTTCGGCGACGCTTCTAGGTCGCACAAAAGTGTTCTCGCTCCATTGGTGGATCATCGTGAAGTTGAGCATAGCGCCTTTTTTGACGTAGATTTCGGATATGCCCAAGTGCGATGCGTTTTCAACTGTTGAGTGCTGAAGGCAACTGGTGATTATGTGTGCGTTTGAGTCTTCCTCGGCGATTATGATGTTGTGCACTCGTTGTTCAAGATTCTTCTGCGTGATCATGAGGCATGATTGGAGAGGAAACGCCACTTCGGCGCCTGGAAGAATCCGAATGAAGTAACCTCCGCTGTAGTCTTCAGCCACTCTTTTAGTGTACTCGTCCTTGTTCTTGTCAACTATTTTCCACATATAATCGTTAAGCCAAGAGTACTTTTTCAGGGCATCTTTAATGTCCAATAGCTCGATTTTTCCTTCGAAAAGCTGATTGACCGCTGTCTGGACGGTTGTTTGGTTCAGGTGGAAATAGGTGCCTGAACGGTTCTTGACGTTTGGTTCAATGCCAGCCTTTTGTGCTTCTTCAAGAATTTTGTGCGGAACTTTTGTCAATTCACTCTCTTTTGTCAGTTTTCCAGCCTCCGACTGTTCTTCTTCTGCAGGCTACGCATTCTTCGTAACCGACCTTCTTAATGTCCTCATATATTCTCATGGGGTGAGTGTAGCAGTGAAACTGGCCGTCTAAAAGAACGCATCCATACTTCGCTTTAATATACTCCAGTATATCGCCTTTGTGAGTTATCACCAAAGCTGAGCTTCCGCTGCTTTCTACGTAACGCTGGATTTCAGTGGCAATGAGCTTCAGGCTTTCTACGTCTACGCCCGAGTCCGGCTCGTCCAATAGGAGAAGTTTGGGTTTAAGGAAAATCAACTGAAGAATTTCGGAGCGTTTTCTTTCGCCGCCGGAGAAGCCAACGTTGAGGTCCCTGTTCAAGAAGTCTGTTAATCTGAAGGCTTCAATAAGCCGCTGTTCTTCTGCGCTGAACGGATCCTCCGTTTTCTTGCCAAGACACAGCTTCAATAAGTCCACGAGCTTCACGCCGGTGATTTCAGGAGGATTTTGGAAGCTGACAGCCATTCCAAGTTTCGCCCTTTCCTCCACAGTCTTGGTGGTAATGTCGGTTCCATTGAACAAGATTGTTCCTGAAGTTGCTTCGTAAGTTGGAAGACCCATAATTGCACTTATGAGGGTCGTTTTTCCTGAACCATTCGGTCCGAAAAGAATGTGACTCTCGCTGCTTTTAAGGCTGAAAGTCACGCCTTTGAGAATAGACTTTCCCTCAACCTTAACAGCCAAATCTTTGACTTCAAGAATATCCATGACAATCACAGAGCAATGTTTTACAATAGAATAGAAACATAAACCTTTTGGGTAGACGCAACCTCAACCATTGGAAGACCTTCCACTTGATTGCCAACCAAAGTATTTATTCGTCAATGCTTGAAAGAAATGCTTCTTCCATGTTCGCAATCCAAAGAAATGATTAATGGATAATGGTGAGATCTCACATGACACGCAACTAAAAATAATGAAAATTTTGGAAAAACTCGAGCTGATTGATATGTTATTATAGCGCCGCATCACCCATTCATTGCAACGGTGTCAGTGTTTGCCAAGTTTAATTGAGCCTTTGAAAGTGAGGGGGTTAACTCTTAGGAACCGCATTGTTATGCCGCCTATGCAGACTGGAAGGGCAACTTTTGAAGGCGCCGTAACTAACAAGCTGATTAACTTTTACGTTCGACGCTCATCAGCGTTAGGTTTGCCTATTGTTGAGCACGCTTATGTTTCGCCGACTGGAAAGATATGCCCTAAGCAACTTGGAATCTATGATGACTCATTAATTTGTGGTTTTGAGAAGCTTGCAAAGCGGGTACATGAGGTTGGTGCTCCCGCGGTTGTACAGATATCTCATGCAGGAGGAGTTACAAACAAAAAAGTCATCGGCACGGAACCTGCTGGACCCTCAGCAAGGGATAAAACGCGCATGTTAGAAGTAGGTGAAATGGAAGCTATTGCTGACGATTTTGCTTTGGCTGCTGAGCGTGCGGTTAAGGCTGGTTTTGACGGGGTTGAGCTTCATGGAGCGCACGGTTACTTGCTTAACCAGTTCTTTTCACCTTTATTTAACAAGCGTAGTGATGAGTATGGTGGGTCCTTAGAGAACCGTATGCGCTTTCCCCTGTGGATTGTTGGAAAAGTGCGTGAACGCCTCAACGGTAAACTTTTGCTCTACAGGTTAGGCTCGGACGATTTAGCCCCCAGTGGAACGCACATCGAAGATTCTGTTACGTTTGCAAAGAAGCTTGAGCAGTCTGGAGTGGACATTATTGATGTGTCTGGGGGCATGTGCGGAAGCGAACCTAAACAGCTAAGGCAAGTGAAAGGCTATTTTGTTCCGCAGGCAAGTGAAATTAAGAAAGTAGTTAGCGTTCCCGTTATCGGTGTGGGAGGAATCACCGAGGCCAGATACGCGGATAAACTGGTAATTGAGGGAAAAGTTGATTTGGTGGCAGTAGGCAGAGCGCTTTGGAGTGATTCGAAATGGGCAGAAAAAGCCATCGAAACACTAAGAACCAGCGAATCAGTATAACACCTCTGATTCCTGCAACATAAAAAAAGATGACTCGGTTACTGGGAGACTTTTTCGCCGATGTGAGTTTTCATGGAAACCATTACCGATTTGTGACCTGCATAGTGTAGGCCCGCGTTTTCGAACAAAGTTTGGTATTCTCGTGTTGAATATATTTTTACATGACCTTGCTCTAGCTTCTTACTTAATCTGTCTAAGAGTCTAATCATGAAGTTGTCTGCAGTGACGTCGAGAATGTAGATTCTTGCTTTTGGCTTCAAAACTCAGGATGCCTCTCTTAATACTTTGTCAGGGTTGGAGAAGTGATGGAATGCATTAGAAGAAATGATGAATTCAAAGAAGTTATTGTCGAAAGGAAGGCTTTCAGCATTGGCTTTGTAAAAATGGATGTTCTTATGCCCTGAAGAGTTTGCTTTCGCCTTCTTGATCATTTTCGATGAATTATCGATGCCGTAGAATTCTCCTCTTCCATGAGCCAAATTGGCTGCGTAGCGCACAGCCCAACCTGTGCCGCAACCTAAGTCTAGAAAATAAGGGTTCTCTCCCAATTCCAAAATGGAGACTAATTTCTTTTGCGTCCAGCGGGTAAAACCGAACCTTCTATCATAGGTCTCAGCTCTCGAATCCCACAGCTCTTCATTCTTCTTAGTATACTCATCCGTTTTTTCCACGCTTGGTACCCCTTGTGCTGGTTAACAACAGCGCGCCATACTATCACTTATATTGTTATGCAGGTAAAATAAATCAATCAACTTATTTATTTAAAGTGAGAAATTTTAGGCCTCATCATTTAGAAGCATACGCTTATGGCATTTTTGCAAATTTGCATTAATCATACCCACAACTTATGAGTAAAAAATCCAGAATCAGATACCCTTATCAACTGAATGAATTATTCATTCATCCACAAGGTTCAGCGAATGCTCAAACCAGAAAGCCAGGAAGGAAAGCGACCTTAATGAGGGTAAAAGGCGTTTCTTATGATGTAGGACGCGTGATGGGCATGAATTGGCGCCCACACTTTGACCCAAAAACAGTACACCGAGAACTTGAGATTATCAAGAATGATTTGCACTGTAACACCGTAAGAATCTGCGGTCTTAATATCAATCGGTTAATGACAGCTTCTGAAGCCGCTTTGGATGTGGGATTGGAAGTTTGGCTTTCTCCTGAAATGTGGGACAAAAGCGCAGCGAAGACGCTCAGATACATAACAAAAGCTGCCGTGGCGGCAGAAACGTTGCGTCAGCGCTATCCAGAGCGGTTGGTTTTCAGTGTCGGTTCCGAGTTAACCTTGTTCATGCAGGGAATTGTCAAAGGCAGAAACTTTACGGCGCGCATCAAAAACCCCGCTCTTATACCTCGCATAAAAGCTGGTGAGCATAATAAGCCGCTTAACGAGTTCTTGGCAAAGGCAAACACGTCTGTCAGAGAAGTTTTTCATGGTAAAGTAACTTACGCTTCTCTTGTTTGGGAGGCTGTTGACTGGGGCCTCTTCGACTTCGTCGGCGTTGACCATTACCGAATAGCCCGTATTGAAGATAAATACGTTGAAATGCTAAAGCCGTCCTTCTCTCATAACAAGCCTGTTGTAATAACCGAGTTCGGCTACGGCACATGCCAAGGCGGCATCGGTTCAGAAGGCTTCTTAAGCTCATCAGGTTTAGGCGGCGGCATAATCGACGTTAAGTCACAGTTCCTGCATCAAATTCCTGTCTTAGGCAGATTTGTTCGCCCGCATACAAAAGGCATCCATGTTCGCGAAGAGCAGTGGCAAGCCCGTAAACTCGTTGAAAACCTCAGCGTTCTGGACAATGCAGGGGTTGACGGCGCTTTTATTTTCCAATTTATGTCGCAAATTACGCCCTACAGCGACAATCCCAAATACGACCTTGACATGGCAAGCTCAAGCTTAGTGAAATACTATGATGACGGAAAACACGGCGCCACTTACCCCAACATGGCATGGGAGCCAAAAGAATCGTTCAAAGCAGTAGCTGACTATTACAGATTAGGATGATGTTATCTTTGCATTGTTACTGTGTTTTTGCACCGCCTTCATTTATTCAATTGTGTGCCGTCTCTAACTTGCCTGATTTAGGCACGGTCCAGCCACTTGTGACCGAGCGGAATTGGGACTGCAGATAAATAGGACAGCCTTCAAAACAGTTCGCGCAGTTTTTAGCATTGGCGAAGTAGGTTTATCTTTTTACATTTTGCTATGCGGAAAACATATCAAGCTGATGCAATCATCATGGAAGTATAACATGACTCTAACCTCAAAACCATTGCAAAGCATTCGTGCTTCAGATAATTGGTTAAAAGACATTCTAAAAAGCAGTAACTTAGCGGATAATAACCAAATAGTTGCCCGAGCCAGAGAGGACAGCCTATGTGTTTTGTGCAAGGGCGCCAGATTTCTATGCGGCAAAACTCGTTGCCCGATAATGGTTAAAGTTAACTATTTCCTCAAAAGCGTGCCGCTGATGGCAAGTGAAGACATCAATGGCATGTCTCCGCCCAGCGTTTTCATCGGACGAATCGGCTACCCTAACGTTTACGCGGGTCCACTTGTGCCGCCCATACATGAGGATACGAGCATTTACGATTTGCCTGAACGTTGGTTTGGGAAATCAATGGATGAAATTGTTGGTTTCCGAAGCATGCTTGTACGTGGTAAACACCGGGTTAATGTGCAAAAATTTATGGATGCAGGAAAAATACTGGATCAAACACGCGAGTTAGCCCTTGCAGACAGCAGCGTAGACATCGAATTGAACCTTACAAAAAAGCCTCGGGGCTCAATTTTCATGGATGATAATGTTCAACCGTTTGGTCCTTCAGCGCCCATCCGAGACTTGCACGTTGGAAACGCACGGTATGATGATAAGATAGAGAAAGCGTATTATGATACGGATTTGCGGGCTAAGCAGGCAGTGGTGGAACTCTACGATCGAGGTGTCATGGTAACAAAGATTCAAAAAGCCTTCAGCGTCGGCGCTTTTGGAGTGGAAAAGAACAGGCGCTTGGTTCCTACACGCTGGAGCATAACAGCCGTCGACGACACCATCTCCAAAAGCCTCAGGGAAAAAGTAAAGACTTTTCCTGAAATCAATGAGTACAGGGTTTACGAGTCAATCTACTTAGATAATGTTTTTGAGATTTTAATGATTCCACAGCAGTGGAGTTACGAGTCCATGGAAGCCTGGTATCCAGGAACAGTTTGGAACCCGAATGGAAAAAGCATAGCCATTTTCTCTGATTGGGAAGGCAACAGCGGAAGAACCACGTACGCGCAGATAGGCGGCTGCTACTACTCAGCTCGCCTAGCAGTTTGCGAGCAATTAGTCAAAGAACGGCGCCAAGCCACCGCCATTGTACTCAGAGAAGCAAGACCAGGGTACATCATGCCCATCGGCGTCTGGCAAGTACGCGAGAACGTGCGAAACGCCATGCGGCAAAAACCCTTTCTTTTCAAAAGTCTAGCTGAATCCCTACAGTTTATTGGCGGACGATTTGAAATTCCGATGCAACGGTGGATATTGCAAAGTGAACTGTTAAAGCGGGCACTGTTCCAAAAGAAAATATCAGACTTCTTCAAAGCTTAATTTTGATGACAAATTTTAAAAAAGCAAACCCTCATACTCTGACTTGATGCTCAATGTTAAACGTTGCAGTTAAACGGTTCATTTTGCCCTTTTCACCGGGGAAAAGTAGAGAACTGTTTAGCTTTGACGTTGAGGCATCTGCTGTTTACGCGCTTACAGAGCTTGAGAGAGCAAAAGGCGGTGGCTTAATCGTAAAGCAGCATGAAGAAAAACTTCTATTCATAACGAAAATAGGTTATCCACTGTGGCTGTTTCCCAACAATGAAACCGGATATATCTTCGACGGATTAAACGATTCCAGTATAAGCGTGCATTACTTTGAAGTATCCCCAGCTAAAACCTTCATTGAGAGCCTTGAGAAAAACTCGAAAACCCATGAAGACTACATGACTTTTCTATCTGACCATGACAGTTATTTTCAGCAGCCAAAGAAAGAGAAAGAATTCGTACTGAGGGGCTTAATCGCTGGCTTGGATTTTAAAAAAGAATTCAGCGTTTACCGCAAAGAAGCCATAGAAGTAGCAGGTCAGCCTGCAAAGTTAGCGCCGCTTGCTCCAACCCTCGAAGAGGCAACGATTTCTTCGATGTTAACTGAAATGGATAAGTTACAATCATTCCTCAGAGAAGATTCTGAGAGGCTTTCAGAATGCCTAAAACTCATAAACAAAACAACCAGCCAATACATAACGGAACTGGATTATGCCGCAGAAGCTGTAAGGGACGAGGCGAACGCTAAAATCAAAGCTCAAGAAGAATTTGTAACCCCCAAAATCACCAAGCTAAACAGCGAATACAAACATCAAATAGCACAAGTGACCAGAAGCTTTAATGAAGAACTTGAAAGCCTTGAAAAACTAAAAGAAAAAACAGTAAAATTCATAGATGACAATGAAGAAAAAATAAAGCGTTACAACCGAGAAGCAAAGACCCAAGCGCAAAAGAACCATTTAATTTATGAAAAGACGTGGAAAGAAAAAAGCCGTCAAATTAAAAAAGAACTCGATGGACTAAAGAAAGAACTAAAACGGATAGAAAACAGCGTTAAAAACCTGAAGAAACAAAAAACTAAGAAAACATCCACGCTGCAACTTGAACTTGAAACTGAAATTAAATTGGCTCGCCAGCCCTTGCTTGACCTTGCAGCTGCCCGCGATGCTAAAGTGTTTGGCTTTAAGCAGAAAACTGCGAAGTTAATTAAACAGGAAAAACCCGTAATAGACGGTCTTAATGGCGCCATTAAACTGGCGGAGGCAGGTAACGCTAGGTTTGAAATGCTAGGCATTAGGGAACAGCAGTTGAAGAGCCCAGCGTTGTTTTATGTGCCCTTCTACATGGCGTGCTATCAAGCAGGATTAACTAAACGTTACATTTTTCTGCCTCCATCGATGACAAGCCCTATCGGTTTCGCTGCCAAACTTAAGGGTGCGTTCGGCAGGTCGAAAATTAAAGAGCTGTTTATTCCACGGTTCAAAGAAATAACAGCCCTAATTGATAAAGTCCAAGTGCTTACTAAACAAGATAGCTTGTTAGATGACGAAATTAGAGATTTAGGTGAAAAAAACAATCTCTTGAACACAGAATCGATCCGTGACAATATAGCTAAAGGCTTAGTTTACTTGAAACATGAAGGCTGGCTTTCAGACCGAGAATACCAAGTTTTAAGCAGTAGCTTGGCTTATGCTTAGTGAAAATGGGCTTTTTAGGTTTCAAAAAACTTATTGCGTTCCTTACGCCTAGTATAAGGTTAACAGTTAGTTGGCGCTGAAAATGAAGAAGTACACGGGCAAGACCTCGACTGCCATAATACCGTTTCCGTCTGATCGGATTTTACTTGTTAAAAGGAATACTGTGCCCTTCAAGGGTTATTGGGCGTTGCCTGGCGGCAGAATGGATCCAGGCGAAACCGTCGAACAAACCATTGTCCGAGAGGTCAAAGAGGAAACAGGTCTCGACGTAGCAGTGGTTCGCAAAATAGGCGAGTACATCGAGAAGGGAGTAAAGGATGGTGTGGACTACGAGTATTATCCTACATGTTTCCTTGTTAAAACGGTTGGCGGAGAAATAAAAAGGCAGGAGAGCGAAATCCAAGAAATCCAGCTTTTCAGCCTAAAAGAACTGCTATACCCGCTGGCGTTTGAACATGACAGAATGATTAAAGACTATTTGAACAACAAAAGATAGCTAGAAACTCAAAAGTTGCTAGAGCTAACTTACGTTATTGTAGTTACTGCTTTTCCAATACCTTCTTTACTTCGCTAAGGACGTCTGAGAAATCAGCTTCTTTATCGGGCTTCATGCCTTTTTTAGAAACCTTAAGTACAGTTTCATAACCTTTGCAATCTAGCATTTTTTCCATAATTTTCATTGTTCTGCCGCTTCCGAAAAGGCGGTTAGTGCAAAACAAGATTGCTTTTTTACCTTTCATTTTAGGCATGCTCTCGATGAAAGCCACGGTTTCCTTTGCGGGGCTGGCGCCTTCAACTGGGGTGCCTATGATTAAGAGGTCAAAGTTTTCTGTGGCTGACGGTTGGGTTGATGCTATGTCGAAAATGGGAGCTTTTACTGTATCAGCTATTGCTTGTGCAAGCCGTTTGGTATTTCCTGTTCTTGAAAAATATACTACGCAAGCGTTCATGGTTTTAGAATGCGTTTGCTCGGCTAATATATCCTTCTGCAAAGGCAGGGTTTGCATGGGTTCTGGCTCTTGGCTTTGTCTGAGGTCATTTATTTGTGCTCAAACCTACCCCCGTCTACTAGATGCGTCTAATATGCCCCAAATATGATTCAACATAGAGCTGCATAGAACTAAGCCCCCCCACTTTCAACATAGAAACGTGTTTTATTCATGTATTTTTTGGCACAATTAACATGTTAGATGTTCAAATATGCTCCAAGATGTTTCAGTCTTCACATGTGAAAAGACAATTGTACCGCGAAGCGTCATTTTGATGATTTAAGCAAGAAATCACTAAAACTAAAATTAGAAAAAACAAGAGCTAAATACGCACTGGTGGTAATTTTAATAAGTTCTGTAATCAGTATTTCTTTAGAGCGGAAAAATATGGATTACGCCGTAATCGCTGACTCCTACGAGAAAATTGAAGCAACCACGAAACGGTTAGAAATGACAGATTTACTTGTTGACTTGTTAAAAAAAACGCCCAAAGATGTCATAGCAAAGGTTGTTTATTTAACTCAGGGCAAATTGTACCCAGACTTCATGGGCGTTGAGATGGGCATTGCCGAAAAACTAGCAGTAAAAGCGTTAGCCCGAGCGTCTGGACAAAGCGAAAGTGTAATTCTATCTGAACTGCAAAAGAGCGGGGACATCGGCGAAACGGCAGAGAAACTTTTGGCTAAGCGGAAACAATCCACCTTCTTCACAAGGAAGCTTACGGTAGAGCATGTCTATGAGACGCTTGAAAAAATGGCCAAAACCTCTGGGTCTGGCGCTGTAGACACCAAAATGGCGCTTCTCTCCAGTCTTTTAACTGATGCCTCGCCTAAAGAGGCAAAATGGATAATTCGCACCGTAACAAGCAACCTGCGGCTAGGCATCGCGGACATGACGGTTCTTGACGCGTTAGCGATAGCTTACGGCGGCGGAAAAGAAGCCCGAGAACTCGTCGAACGCGCTTATAGCATTTCTTCTGACCTTGGCAGAGTTGCAAATGTAGTTGTAGAAAAGGGTTTGGATGGAATTAAAAAGTTTCAAGTTATGGTTTTTGAGCCTATAAGACCCATGCTGGCAGAGCGATTAGCTTCGCCTGAAGAAATTTTAGAGAAATTCGGTGGCAAATGCGTAGCCGAATACAAGTATGATGGGGAACGGGTGCAGGCACACAAGAAAGATGGCAAAGTTGTGTTGTTTTCTAGGCGGTTAGAGAACATTTCTAGCCAGTATCCTGACGCGGTTGAATTAATCAAAGAAAAAATTGCTGCAAAAGAAGTGATTTTGGAAGCTGAATGTGTGGCGATGGACTTAGAAACAGGCGATATGCGCCCATTTCAGGAGTTGATGCATCGGAGACGCAAGTACGGTGTTGAAGCAGCCATAGAGCAGTATCCTATTTCGCTTTTCCCCTTTGACGCCCTCTATGTCGATGGTAACGACTTAACCCTTGAACCTTTTCCCCGAAGGCGTAAAGAACTGGAAAAAATTGTGAAACAAAGCGACCGCGTAACACCTGCCATTCAAAAACTAGTCAAAAATCCAAAGGACCTTGAGAATTTCTTTGAGGAAGCCATAGCGGAAGGCTGCGAAGGCTTAATGTGCAAATCCGTCGCCAAAGATTCAGTTTACCAAGCGGGAAGCCGAGGTTGGCTATGGATAAAATACAAGCGCGACTACAAAAGCGAGATGACTGACACCGTGGACCTTGTGGTGGTGGGGGCTTTCCATGGAAGAGGAAAACGAGCAGGAACGTACGGCGCTTTGCTTTTAGCCACCTATAACGATGAAGGGGACACTTTTGAAACCGTCACAAAGTGCGGTACAGGCTTCACAGACAAAGACCTAGCAAATCTTCATGAAACGCTTCAGAAACATGTGATTCCCCGCAAGAACTCCCGTGTCCAATCGATGTTGGAAGCGGACGTTTGGTTTGAACCCAGCTTGGTGCTTGAGATTTTAGGTGCTGAAATCACTTTAAGCCCCATTCACATGTGCGCTATGGATTCAATACGCAAAGGAAGCGGTTTAGCGATTCGTTTTCCACGTTTCACAGGTAAATACCGAACCGACAAAAGCTCGGAAGACGCGACCACTTCAAAGGAGATTACGGAAATGTATCGTGCACAGTTAAAGAAAATTAGCGAGTCTCCGCAGACATAGAAAAGCTAAAACTGATAAGCATCAACCGCTAAAATACTCAGTGTGCGTGAACTACGTTGGCTCAAGACCAGGAAAAAATGAAATCACTCATCGCATTCAAGAAGCGAATGGAAGAGCAACTGGAAAAATTAACTGCTGAATCTAAAGAGGTTCAAGCCGCCCTGGATACAGTGAATACTATTTTGCTTGAGAAGGGCTTCAGGCATGGGGACACCAAAGAAGCACCTGAGGCGCCTGTGCCAAAAGAGGTTATTTTGCCAAAACAAGAGCCTGAAGCGCTAAAGCCTCCTGTTCAGCACATGCCTGAGCCGGAAAGTGTTATACCATTGAAAACTATGACGGATGAACCATTGGCGCTGATTATTTTTGATAAACAGGGGATGCATGTGATGCCTGATGAAAGCAAAAAATTCAGTGTTAATACTCCGCCTTTCAGTAATTTTCTTGTTGAAAAAATCTTCGCTAAAATGCAAGAGAAAGACAGCGAGCTAGTCAGAACAAAGCAGTTAACAGCGGATAAAATGTTCTCTTACAACATTGTCCGTGAGGGAGACTTGATAAAAGAAATAATAATCAGAAACGTGGATGATGAACGGCTCAAGGAACTTAAGTCAAGCATCCGCTGGACTTTTGAGAAAATGTATGAAAAAATGAAAAGTGCCTAAGCTACTCTGAATGTTTGCTTAGTATGTCAGCGATTCTGCTTTTTGGGCATAAGCCGACGAGTCTTTCGGTTTCAGAACCGTTTTTGAAAAGTATCATTGTTGGTATGCTGAAAACTTGGAAGCGTTCAGCCGTAACTGGGTTCTCGTCAACGTCAAGTTTGCCAATTAAGGCTTTTCCACGGTATTCTTGTGCTAATTCCTTGATTGTTGGAGCTAAAGCTCTGCATGGTCCACACCAGTTAGCCCAGAAATCAACAAAAACTATCTTGTTTTTCTTGATTGTTTCCTCAAAATTGGCGTCTGTTACATGGAAAGGTTCAGTGCTCATTTGTTTTTTCTCCTTTTGACAAATATTAGTTTGAGGAATGTTTGATATAAACTGTTCTGAGCACTGAAAGGGAAAAATTAACTTTTATCACTGTGTCAAGTAGTATACGAGTGAACTTGAAAAAGCGCTGAAGGAAAGCAAGCAGTGAATCTCAACATTAAAGCCCTGATTCAAAAGATTCCGCACTCAGTAATGTTAGCAGTCCTCATTGTGATATCAGCGAAAATCTTAGTTTTTGGAATTGGCTATGTTGTAACATACCTAAACACGGGACCTGCCCCACCGCTGACGATTGTTATGAACATGTTCAACCACTGGGATGCCCCACACTATGTTGCCATCGCAAAGAACGGGTATGTCAACACTGGCGATGCAGCGAACTTTATTGTCTTTTTCCCATTATACCCTATCCTGATTCGCTTGTTCACCTTTGATTTTAACTACATCAATCTCTCCGCGCTGATAGTCTCAAACGTTTGCAGCCTAATAGCCTTCTTTTACCTCTATAAGATAGCAAAACTTGAATTCAACGATAGCGTAGCTGTGAAAGCGGTGCTTTTCCTCAGCGTTTTTCCCACTGCATATTTTCTCTCAGCACCCTATACTGAGGGGCTCTTCTTTACCTTAGTGATCGCCAGCATTTACTATGCACGACTGGGCAAATGGCAGTTCGCAGGTTTAATCAGCTTAATTGCAGCTTTAACGCGGATTGCTGGGCTTCTGTTGTTGCCTGTGCTTTTGGTTGAGTATTTTCACCAAAAGGGTTGGAAACCAAGAAAAACAGACCTCAGCATTCTATGGATACTTTTAGGGTTAGCAGGTTTCCTCATCTATCTTGGCATAAATAATCAGGTCACCGGGAACCCCTTTACATTCCTAACAGTAGAGGCTACACACTGGAATAACAAGCTCGAACCGTGGACCGGGTTAACTGCTGCCTACAGCTGGGCAAGGACTGCATCTTACCCAGCGAACATCACCGTTGGCCTCGCGCCCTTAGTCTTCGCCGTCTTTGGGCTGCTGATGGTTGGAGTTAGCGTTTGGCGGCGTCTGCGTCCAGTCTACATAGTTTACATGTTTCTTACTTGGGCACTCGCCGTTTCAACGTCATGGTGGATTAGCGTTCCTCGCTACGTCATGGCAATGTTTCCCATATTCATGCTGTTTGGCTTACTCACAAACAGAAAAGCCATCAACATAGCAATTGTGATAGCATCGGGAGCGGTTTTATGCTATTTCACAGTCTTTTTCGCATTAGGCTGGTGGGCCTTCTAAATCATTAATTTCAAAGCTGGGCTGCTAAAACACACTATTGATTAAAACAATAGATTATAGGTTGCTTCAAAAATAGTTTTAGATATTACCACTTGGTGCGTGGTTTAAATCTCAACGATACACCACCCAAAACTTCGTTGTGGCAAGAGCGCTTTTCAGGAGGTTTTGGTTGACGGCGAGACGCAGGAAATTGTGGGGATAATCTTTTATTTATGGCATAACATACTGTTTTTTGGTGAAATATTGTGAAATTTGGTGTTGAAGTCAAAAAGGTGGATTCTCAGGGGCGCATTATTTTGCCAGCGGATTGGCGGGAAGCTGAAGTTGGAGACAGCAGAGAGGTTTACGTCATCAAGAGAAAAGGGTACTTGAAATTGGTTCCTAAGCATCGGGTGGATTTGACCGCGTGCTTTGACAAGGTCGATTTAGGCGTAGAATCAATAGGAAGCTGGAAAGAGTTTGAGAAGAAACTCTACGAGGAAAGCACATGAGATTCTTGGATGCCAACATCTTTATCTATGCATACTACAAGCCGAAAAAACAGCTAACTGAAAAAGAGAAACAGATGAAGGAACACGCCAAAAAAATAATCAGCAACGTATCACAGGGTAAAGAAAACGTCATGATGACCGTTGTCCATGTATCAGAAGTAGTTAATATTCTCAAGCATGGCATACCACAAGACCAGTTAACAAATATTATTCGAGGGCTGTTCATGTTAGAAAACGTGAAAATAATCGACGTGACCCGAGACACATACTTTGCAGCAGTAGAACTAGGCGAAGACCTAAAACTGGAAGCAAACGATGCATTAGCTGTAGATATTATGAGACAAAACGGCTTAGATGAGATATACTCATTCGACGAACACTTTGATTACATAAAAGGAATCACAAAACTACCAAAACAATAAAAAACACAGGTTAATAGCGAGCACTAAAGTTTCAGCTATTTAAGGGTAATGTTGAAGAGTTGATTTTCAGGCAGTTCCGCGAGTTCCCAAGCGAACGCTTCGTTTAACGTGTCTTGTTTTTGCTTTTGTTCTAGCTGCTCACGGAAGTGTTTGGTAAGTTTTATTTTCACCATCTTTGCGTCTTTTTGGCTTCTAAAGGTTGCCTGAATGGTTTTTGAGTTTTTGATTTTGAGTCTTTGGTTGCCGATTGTGCAGGTTGTGGAAACCTGTATGCCGTCTAGCAAGCAGGAAAACGGCGGATGCAACGGTACAGCAGCTTCTGCCGTCAGATGCGTGCATTCTGTGTCGGAGATGTTAAGGGCTTTTTTGGCTGCAGCACCCATCTTTAAGCCGATAACCAAGTATGGTCCTACGTGTCCGTGTAGTTTTCGGGCGAATTCTATGGTTGCTGCAAGTTTTTTTGGTTCAAGCATTTTCCTTCGCTGTCTAGCTGGTGCCGGAGTTTATTGAATATTGCCCTGACTGGTTGAGCGGGAACTGCTTATCATACCGCTTGTATCGCCAGTACCCATAGGCAACCATCCAAGACAAAACGAAGATGAGAACTATACCGAAACCTATCGATTCAAAATCCAGCCCATTAAGCCAGCCCCAAAACCACCCGCTAAGGTTCAATTCAGTTGAAAGCACCTGCAAAAGCTCCACGGTACCTATCACCCACGCAACAAGCACCGACATGATCGTGATTGTCAAATTATAGTATATCTTCCGTATGGGGTTATAGAAAGCCCAACCGTAAGCTATCCTCATCGTAACGCCATCTGAAGTATCTACCAAAACCATGCCGCACGTAAACATTAACGGAAGAATCAGAATATAATACAGAGGAATATTCGTGGAAACGCCTACTCCTATGCTTATGGCGATGAGGGCAACTTCGGTTGCGGTATCAAATCCTAAGCCAAAAAGTACACCAATTGGATAGATCTGCCAAGGTTCACTTACGATTTTGAAGAGCGGATGGAAAAGCCTATTCATGAAACCACGTTTGTCAAGCAGATTGTCGAGTTCATCCTGATTTAACTTGCCTTGCTTTAGACCTTGGAAGACTTTGTAAATTCCAAGCACGATGATAGCGTTAATTAAGCCTATAATCCAAAGAAAACCACCTGATACTAGGGTTCCGATTATTGCACCTGAACTTTCAAGAGCAGGAATATTAGTTGCAACAGCCCGCGTTGCAAAGACTAGACCCACTATAAGACCAACGACTATCGTGGAGTGCCCAAGAGAAAACCACATTCCAACTGTAGAGGGACGCTTCCCTTGCTGAATCAATTTTCGCGTCGTGTTATCGATAGCTGCTATGTGGTCAACGTCAACACCGTGACGCAACCCAAGGACGTAACATATTAGTCCGAGACCTGCAAGAACCACGGCGATTTCTCCAATAACGAATGATGCAATAAAACCAAACACGGTAACAGTTAGAATAGTGGCGAAAATTATAGCTACCTTGATTTTCTCGTTTTGAGACAGACCGAACGCAGAGTTTTTTTCCGTCAATTTGGCAAATTCCTTCAGTAATACTTTCCTCATAAATCGTGTTACTGAACGTATAAAAGCTTTTAGGTACAAAACACCCACATTCATCAGCGATGTCCATGTCAAAAGTCACCCGCATAGGCGTAACGTTCCCACCTGAACTCCTCAAAGAGTTCGACGAAATCATTGGCAAAATGGGCTACGAAAGCCGCAGCAAAGCCATACAAGACGCGGTAAGACTGTACGTTTCCGAGCGAAAATGGCTCAAGGAAGAAGATACAATCCAAACAGGTATTTTGCTGATGGTTTATGATCATGATGTGAAAGGACTTGAAAGTGAGCTAACCGAAACGCAGCATGAACACTCCTCACTGATTACATCAACCATGCATATTCACATTAGCAAACGAGACTGCTTAGAAGCCATAGCAGTTAAAGGGAAAGCATCAGAAATACGCGAACTAAGCGACGAATTAACAACCAGAAGAGGAGTAAAAATCCTCAAAACAACGATAGTAACCGTTTAAACCTCAAACATCCGCTCAAGTGAAGCACGAGCCTTCTTCGCCACTGCCTCAGAAACCTTAACCACATTCTTCTCCTCTTTCAACGCAACATACAGACGATCAAGCGTTGTCAGCTTCATGTTTGGGCAAATCGCATCTTCATAAGCCAAGTAAAAGTTTTTCTCAGGGTTCTCTTTGCGCAGGCGGTGCAGAATACCTTCTTCGGTTCCAACTATGAAGTCTTTGGCGCTGGATTCTTTTGCGTAACGGCACATTTTTGAGGTGCTGCCAACGTAATCAGCTACTTTGCGCATTTCAGAGCTACATTCAGGATGAACCATAACAGTCGCGTCTGGATGCTGCATCTTTAGAACTGTTACATCTTCAGGCTGGAAAAGCAGGTGCGTTGGGCAAAATCCCCATTCAGGAATCGGAATCAACGTTTTACCCGTTTTCTCAGAAACGTATTCGGCTAGGTTGCGGTCTGGACCAAACAGAATCGTGTCTGCGTCGAGAGATTTTATGACTTCCACAGCGTTGGCGCTGGTGCAGCAGACATCGCAGTTGGCTTTGCACACAGCCAAAGTGTTCACGTACAGCACTACTGGAGCCTTTGGGTATTGGGCTTTAGCACGTTTTATCTCATCAACTGTAAGCATCTGCGCCATTGGACAGCGTGCGCCTAAACATGGCAAAAGTACTTTCTTTTCTGGATTGAGAATTGCTGCTGATTCAGCCATGAAATCTACAGCTGAGAAAACAATCATTTCAGCATCTTTTTCCTCAACCGCTTTACGGCTCAGCTCAATGCTGTCGCCGACGTAGTCAGCTATTTCTTGAATTTCTGACCTTTGGTAATTATGAGCCAAAATCACAGCTTTCTTTTCTTTCTTGAGCTTCAGAATTTTATCCGCTAACGCCATATTTCCGCCTATTTCGCATTGAAGTTGAAAAATAACAAGAACAAGTCAACAGATATATGCTTTTACCCTCAACACAAACAGTTTAGTCCTAAAACATCAAAGAAAATAAACTTGCGAAATGTTTAAAGTTTTAGTGCACTTTTTTGAAAGATTACCGTGCCTGATATAAGCAAATGCTTACCTTTTCTTTGGGTACGTTACAGGCACATGACTCGACTCATTGTTTTTTCTGGTTTTCTAATTTCTCAGTTTTCAAGTTTAGCGGAAAACTAAAGTGAATCTTTCGATTGTACAGGACCGTTATTATTTCAAGTATGGTTAGTGAGGCGATTGAAAAAAGCGGAATCCAATCATACAGGTACATTTGTGAGACTACTGATCCATTAGTTTCTGTCTTCAAGAATGCAAAGCCTATACCGTAATAGAAGAAGAATGGGAGATTTGTAGCCGCAAGAAAAGCAGCGGATCCCGCAATGAATGCCCATATCGAGTGTCTATTGTACCACAATAGCAGTGGCAATGCAAGAAGTGCGCCCCGTGGGTCGAATGCGCCGAACGCGAACAACAACGCTGACAGCCATGGTTTTTTGGCGAACCCAAAATACAAAGCGCCTACTAATAAGACTGTTTGGAGGATGTGGGCATTTGCTAAGAGATATCCACAGTAGTAACTTGGCGAGAAAGTCTGGACATGCAAGCTTATGATACGGTAATGGAGAAAGTTAGCGGCAGAGTAACTTGCTGAAGGCGAAAAAAGCAGTGGATCAACCAAAACAATTACTGCAACTATAGCGGCGAGAAAGAGGTTTTTGTTTTCAACAAGTTTGTAGACAAAGAAAGCCAAAAATAGAATTGAAAGAAATTGTATTATGTCAAAAGCGTTAAGCGCGTTCTGGTAGCTTAAGGTTAGAAATGGCGCCAAAAGTATCAGAAAGGAAGGAGCATACTTGAAAGTTTGTGGCTGTTGAGAAAACGGATAATCGCCGGGCTGAGTACCTCCAACATAGATTTCGGTTGGATTATGGAACAAACGCCATTCCCCATTGTAGTAAGCTGAAAAATCTCTCGCAAGAGTAGGCGATTCTGGCTTAAACGTTTGAGGATACGCGAAACAAAAAATACTCAAGTTCAGCAGTACTGCTAGGAGGATAACTAAGGCGATTGCCCCTTTTTTGGATAGCAGTAGCTTCATTGGCTTTCTCCATATGGTTGCAGCGAAGCTAGTGGTGGAGGAACTTGTTTGACTAACGATTTATTCTTTGCGGTAAAGACCCATAAACCACGAATAAATTTTTCCAAATCCAATCCGCCAGAGTTTCCGTCAGTCCTAATTTCTAAGGTCATAATAATGGTAGCGACAGCAATAACATTGTTGTTTTTACTCGAAAAAGTCTGCTTGATTGTATTCAATTTTAGCAAGGCACTGAGTTGACTTATGTTATCTCGCCACTAAGCAATGCATTTGTAGATGGTAACGAAGCTGCGAACGAGCCAACGATGTTCTCACGTAGGCTTTTTCGGCTGAGCCCTAAAAAGTAGTTGGATAACGCTAGTTTGCTGGTTGTTCTATCTAGAAATAGCCTTACACTTTCTCTTTGAGGTATATTTCCGCTGGAGTTAAATAGTCTATTCCTTCATGAGGCCTTACGTAATTGTAGTAGCGTATGAAGCTCCAATGCTC
>JBEKKX010000033.1:0-27465 GCA_050010515.1 Bathyarchaeia archaeon | reverse complement strand
TTTGGACCTTGAATAATAGTGAAGCCTACTTCTTTCCTTTTCAGAAGCGGGTTATTCTTGGTTGATTCTATTTTGATTTGCATTAATATTCACTTAAGGCGTAAGTTCATACAGTTTTCTTCTTATTTAGCTTTTCGAAGGGTTTCATAGCTTTCAGAAACTCCTTAGCCTGAGCCTTTTTTTCTGGAGTAACTTTGACAACAACTATGCCCGAATACGGTTGTCCATAAACTACAATAGCGTTTTCTGGAGCGCATAAAACGGCTATGAGTGTAAGTAAATCTTCCTCCCCGTCAACGACTATGTGCGTATGTTCATTTTTTTCTAGGGCTTCCTTGATTGCAAAAATTGCTTCTTCAGTGATTGTTCCTCTGGGATTATTCACATGGACTGTTTTTTTTACTGAGACTTTTTCGGGCATGTTTTGGTTTCTGAGAAATTTAGTGTCAATAATTGTTAGTTGTGGGTGGATGTTGTACTCGTGAAGGTTGCGGGAAACTACATCTCCAACTGAAATTACCTTTGGCGGTTTCTCCTTGTCCACTAACTCTTTCATTTTACCCATTGTTTTATCAAATGAGCCTTGAATTAAGGTGCCGAATGGTTCTTTGAATTTCGTTCGGAGCTCTGGTGTTAAAGTGTAGACTATAGTCATCGTTTCAACCTTAGTGAACAAACAGTTTTAGAGTCGTATGAAGTTACCGTTCTACGCCTAAAAAAGCCGCTTAGCGCACTTTTAACGCGTATCTGCCTTTCTCTTTTATGTTCATGGCTTTTGCAATAACTGAGTTATCAGGGTCAAACATGACAACTAAGCCGCTGTAGTCTTCGCTAAAACTTGTGGACCTACATTTAGGGCATACGTTTTCTTTAGTTATAAAATGACAGTTAATACATGCTTTTTCACTCATTACAATTTACTCCCATTAACCAGCTTTTTCTTTGCTTTCCGCTTGTTTCTTTGCAGGTGCCTCAGCTGTCTCCTTTAACCATTCAAGTTTACCTAAGAACGGTTGCCTAGCGGTGACACCGATTTTTCCTGAGCTTCCCGCTCTACCAAGCGAAACCGCAGTTATTCTAACACGCACTTGATCGCTTGCTGTTAGTTTTCTTTTAGTTTCTTTCCCCAGCAACACTCCTTGTTTTTCGTCATAAGAGATGTAATCGTCCATAAGTTGTGAAACATGAAGTAACGCGTCTACTGGTCCGATGCGTACGAAAGCGCCGAAATCTGCGATTTCAACCACATCTCCTTCTACAACTTCTTGAATTATCGGGTAGAACGTTAACAGAGAAAAAGACACCTTATGATAGGTTGCTCCGTCGCCGGCAATTATCTTGCCAATAGGGCTTACTTCAATTGTTGTAACTGCGATGACGTACCCTAATTCCTCATCTACAACTCCCTCATACTTCTGCTTAACCTGTTCACGACCAACTTTTTCTAAAGGGTTGCCGAAGGTTTCGGGCGGAATACGGATAGTGTCCTGTAGTGTTATGAGCTTAAACATAGTTATATCAACCCGTCAATCTCTAGACGCGATTTTTGTCTCACATAAATCACTGGCACACTTATATCTCTTAGCTTCCTCCGTAGTTGCCTATCGTTGGTGAACACAGGCGAATTCCAAGCTTTAGCAACCTTAACTATAACATCGTCAGTCGATAACTTTTCACCTTCATCAACCGCAACGTACTTGCATTTTTCAGCAAACTTCAACGCGTAAACAGCTTGCCTGCGAATTTTAGGCGAATCCTTAGTGGTCAGCAATTCAAGTTCACGTTTAACAGGCGAAAGCAAAACAAAATCAACATTCCGATTTAATAGATGCTCGACTTCAACGAAAATATCAAGTTTAAACTCAAGCGGAACAAATAATGCGTTTGAATCTAAGATAACTTTTAACGCATCATTTCTCTTTGGTGAAGCTGACACTTGGCATGGCTCCTGTTTCCTAAAAAAGTTATTTTTTGCATGCTTAAAACATTTCGCTCATAACTTTTATTTCAGTTGATAGGTGTAGCATAGTCTTAAAATTACTATTAGTTTAAATACCTTGAGCAAATGAATTGAGCAACAGTTAGGTGTATGTATGCTCCGCGAGAGATCGTGTGGCGCTGTAGTATTCATAAAAAAGGATGATGCGACAAAATATCTTCTTCTTAATTATGCAGCGGGGC
The DNA here is from genome assembly GCA_050010515.1 of Bathyarchaeia archaeon. Lineage (GTDB taxonomy): Archaea > Thermoproteota > Bathyarchaeia > Bathyarchaeales > Bathycorpusculaceae > Bathycorpusculum. The sequence goes on along the minus strand of JBEKKX010000033.1, from coordinate 25,284 downwards.
ATTGGGATTTTGTTAAGGGCAACGTTGAACCTAATGAAAGCGAAAAAGAAACAGTTATCCGTGAACTAAAAGAGGAAACAAGCATAACTGAGGCCCAATTCCTAGATGGTTTCAGAGAAGTAATCGCTTACTTTTACAGGAGACAAGGCTTAACAATCCATAAAGAAGTTGTATTCTTCCTAATGGAAGCATACACCGATAAAGTGGAGTTATCTTTCGAGCACATAGGCTATGCTTGGCTAGATTACCAGCATGCCATGGAAAAACTAACTTTTAAAAATGCTAAGGACGTATTGCAAAAAGCACACGATTTCCTAAAGAAAAACGGCATAATAAAACCGACGGAATAAGCTTAGTTACTTACTTTACGATAAGTCCGAATCCAATGAGTCTCCAACGGGCAGTAATTTTCCTGCTGATGGCAACTCTGGAATCTGGCAATGCACAAATCGGCCTGGTCAACTTTACTTTAATCACATTTTGCTTTATTGAAACGATTTTTCCAACGTTTACAGCTGCACCTATATGAAGCAGCAACACTTCATCGGGATTAAATTTTTCAACCTTCAAAAGTTCTTTTGTTCCCACTGCACGTTCCAAAACGTGTGTTTCCAAAGTAAGCTCTGTCAATGTTGGCGGAAGCATTCCTGCTTTTCCAGCAATGCTGCCTGTTAAGCCGTCTGCCTTTGAATAGGAGGGGTCAAGTAATGTTCCTACTCCAACTAGGCCTCCACATGTGGCTTCTTTCACGGTTCGTTCGCCAGCGTGCAAACTACATATCTCGCTGATTAATGGGTCGTAAACGGTTTTGCCTTCTCTTTCAACGCTGATGCCTGGGCGAATTTCTATTTCTTCTCCAACAGCAAATTTCCCTTGAGCTATTGTTCCGCCGACGATGCCGCCTTCTAGCTCATCGATAGTGGTTCCTGGTTTGTTAACGTCAAAAGAGCGAATAATGTACATGAGCGGCGGCTTAGTTTCATCCCGTTTGGGCGTAGGAATAACTGCTTCAATAGCATTAAGGAGTACGTCAATGTTTATTCCACGCTGGGCAGAGATTGGAATAATCGGTGCCTTCTCCGCTACTGTGCCTTTAACGAAGTTTTTGATTTCTTTATAGCTTTCTAGCGCTCTTTTCTCATCTACAATGTCAATCTTGTTCTGTACAATAATTAGATTCTGTATGCCGCTTACTTCAGCGGCTGCAAGATGCTCTCTTGTCTGCGGTTGAGGACACGGCTCATCAGCTGCAATAACCAAAATTGCGCCATCCATTATGGCTGCGCCTGAAAGCATAGTGGCCATTAACGCTTCGTGCCCAGGTGCGTCAACAAAACTTATAGCTCGAACAAATTCTGCTTCAGAATTACAGTTTTCACAATAGGGCTTATTTGTGTAGTTTTTGGGCGGCTCACATTTTGGGCACTTGTAAATAGGCATGTCCGCATAGCCCAGTTTTATGGTGATGCCTCTTTTTAGTTCTTCACTGTGCCTTGACGCCCAAACGCCAGTTAACGCTTGCACCAACGTTGTTTTCCCATGGTCTACATGACCTATGGTGCCGATGTTTGCTTCGGGTTGACGAGGTATGGTGACACTTTTTCTAGGTTCGCTTTCAGACATATTAGACATAACGCTTCTTCACGCAGTTCAATAAACCAACTACTTTCCTTAAATTCCTTTTGTTTACTTGGCACAGTATGCAGTATATTCGGGTGGTGCTCTACCATCTAGCATTTCAAAAGACAAACGCCTGCGTTAGTTATTAGCATCAACATCCCCTGTGAATCTCTTTTCCAAAAAGGTTGGCTTGCGCTGTTCGCTGCTGCATTGTGGTCATGAGTTGTGGGTTATGTTTGGTTTCTATCAATTCAATTTTCAAACTCTTTGGCCTCAAGAAACGATGGGCTTATACTTCTGAGGCTTCAATTTGACTCAAGCTACAAAACAAAAAAGGAAAAGAGAAGTGCAGGTGTCTACGCTGCAGAACGTGCGCTACTCTGCTCTAATTACTCGCTATCTTCGCCGCGCTCAAAAGGTTAAGATGGCTTCATTTTTTTAGCTCTGCCGTATAACCATTGAAAATCATCCCAAAAATCATTTCCATTGCTTTTCCTGTAAGTTGTTATCATTGGTTGAGCATGTTCATAGGATTTTATTAGTGAATCACGCCATTCTTTGATGACCATTTTTTGGTTAACTATCTTATTGCGTACCATAATTCCAACAATATCATAATTAAAGCATGCAATTTCTGCGTCATCTATTTCTTTTTGTGTCCATTTAGTAAAATCGCTTTCTGAATTTCCTATTAATGTACGACGAGCCATACGAACTTTTTCATCATACAATATTGAGGATACGGTCGAAAAGGCTTGGGCAACTGTATCTTTTTTAATTTCTCTTAATGAATACAAAATAATTAATCCAGCAGCCAAAACTACAGTAGCTGATATTACGGCTGAAATTGAAGCGATGGTAACCCACGACAGGAACGAACTCCCCTCAAATAGTCTTACGCAGTTGTTTATCCATATAAGCTTAAAGACGTTTCGCGCGCTGCCTTGCCCAGATATTACGTGTTGAAGTATGTTGGTGAGACTGCTTTGTCTGGTCTTCCAAGTTTTTCTGCTGCTTCTCGGTTAAGAACCAAGCAAAGTATGCTGAATAGTACGTAGGAAGCTACGTTCCTTACGCCTCTTACCTTGGTCATGGCCATGCTGTACTGTGTCTTAAGGAAACTATGCTCCGAGCTTGTGACCCATGAGGGCTTCAGCCACATCTGGATCCTTAAAAAATTTGTGTAACCACAGGCTATAAAGCAAAAGAACCAATGTTGACTTCTGGCTGCTTAGGTAAGGCTTTACTGGTGTCACTCATCTTATTCTCTTCTTTAAATAAATTTGATGAATCATGAAAGAACTATAGGAGTTTATAAGGTTTAAGCATGAGCTCAGTCAAACTTGTGCTCATTTTGCAACTGGTTGAGCTTTAGCTTCAGTTGCTTTTGCGGCTGGTTTTTCAACAATTTTCATGTTAATCTGAACAATTTCATCTGTTATTGTGCTTCCCCGAACTGTTTTACGTTTTCTTTCTCCCTTTTTCTTTGGGCTAAAGCCTACTCCACCGCTAAGCACCACGTTTCGGCGGACACCACCATGAACGTTTCCTCTCATTGGGATGCCGTCTTTGTCCGAGCCGCCCCTTATTTGCACTTTATGCGCTGGTAAATCTACTACTGTGCCATCTATTATTTCCCCAATTCTTCTACCGATGAACGGTGCTGCCCGTGCTTCTTCAAGCTCAACAACTTTTGAAGTTCCAGCCTCTGGATCAGATACTATTACCTTAAATTTTGCCATTTTGCTGATTAACTCTCCAGCGGAGTATGAAGTTGGATGGTCTCTCTATTAAGGATTTATCTCAGTAAAGTGAAACCTTATAGTTGTCTTCGGAGGTCCCTGATTGTCATTTCAGAGAAATGATAGTTACTTACTTGGATGAAACTTTCAAAATTTCAAGACCAAAATGCTCTCATCATAAGACACTACTGCATAGTGTGCGATAGGAAGCCTACGTTTGCTCCGATCTTAAGCTATAAACCCATTTTCCTTTCTTCTTGAGTCTTTCAAGTTCTTCTCTTTTAGTCATCAATGTGAGCGTTCCCGAAAGACTTCCCTTAGTCAAATGCACTGTATTTGCTTCTAGTGCAGAGTTAATCTCAGCCATTGATCTTGGGGAAAGTCGACCCCAATCAGTTTGGAAAAGGGCCCTTATCGCATCTGAACAGCCTAGTCCCGTTGGCAGATGAGGAAACTTTTCATCGTTTGTTTGGGCTTCCCGCGTTTCTTGTTTGACCAAGAGTAGTTCATGCAGAGCCCTTTCGAGTTCTTCACGTGTTTCTGCCTCTACGGTTATTTCTCCTTCTCGCCACTTGCCTCTCCAAGTAAATTTCATTCTTATCAATAGACTCAAGTTTAGACTTAGTCTATTAATTTTTCCCCTAATTTCGAAACTGCTCGAAGAAGAGGGGCTAATTTCTCCCGAAAAATCTTTCGAAAGGAAAGGGCAAACCTTACCGTTTAAACAGCATATAGTCAATCTCCGATGACTATGAAAATAAAAACTGATTCAGGAGTGTCAATATCTACTATTTCTGGAAGTTCGTTGGTTCCAGGTAGCTCGTCGGTGCTTATAATTTTTTCCAAGCCTGTAAGTGCAATAGAACTGACGAAACAAGAGTTACCTCACTTTGCAGCTCTCCTTACGGGTTCTGACCTTGAAACCTCAATTAAGTCAAAGGGAAGAAAAAAGAACAAGACAACAATAGAGACCCTAAACAGAGGTGGAAGGAAAGACGAATAGAAGTCTTGACCCTGCCATTGAGTGGGCCCAAAAAAAATACTTATCAAAAGATTTGTTTTGGGGCTCGCCGGACTTAGCACTGAGGGAAGTTAGAAATGCAATTCTGTTAATTGTTAGTGATCTTATTAAGCATACAAATCAAGAGATTCCGGTCGATCTCAAACCGATTGCTCCTCTCCGAAAAATTAGAAATATTATGGAAACCGAAATTTCAGTCGACGGAATCTTGATCCCTGAAAATGGTGGATTCACAATTAAGGTACGTGAAAACATACATCCTTTTAAAAAACGTTTTGCGATTGCTCATGAAATGGGCCATACATTCTTCTTTAATATCGAAGTTGATCCCCCAAGAAGAGAGTTTGCATTTCAAGACTCAAATTACTGGGTGCAGGAAGAATTCGCGTGCAGAATTGCAAGAGAGATTCTTGTGCCAAGTTTTTCTGTTTGTTCATTGATTGCAAGTGAAAAGTTGCTGCCTTCCATAAGTGGACTTCGTTATCTCAGTGCTTTGTATCAAGTTTCTTATGATGTGCTTAGGTTCCGTTTAGTTAATGACCTACCACTATGGGACTGCGTTATTTTTGAATCGGCATTTTCTGAAGGCAGATTTTTGACAAAAGGCTGCAATATTTCCAAAGGGAAATCTCACAAAGAGTTTATTATGCCCAAGATCATTAGCCGGGATGATGTATTTCAAGAATTGTATTGCATACTGTTGGCCTCATTGAAACAAAATAAAATAAATGATACGGTACAAATACAGAACAGAAAATATCACGTTGAAACTTTGCTATTGGATCGTACCAGGCAAAGCGTTTTGACAATTCTTTCTTAATCCCAACATTTACTGTTTTTCTTATTGAGACGTCGGGATTAAGAAAGTTATCAGTCTCTTTTTTCTTGACTCCTCAAGTTTTGAATTTGATGACAAAAATCATCAAACGATAATACCTTGCTCCCTTCAAGACCACGAGTTAATAGTTGCAACTTAACTGCCTCGATTTCCTTTCTTAGAAGGTCATTACCGTTTTCCTGTTCCCACCTAATAGCAAGTCTATCTACATAGTGAGTGTAGGGTTTAACCCCGTATTCCTTAGAACCACTCGGGAGCCCAAATAAGTCTTCGCAATCACCCCGTATGTAACATTTTTCGATGTCAGGTATCTCAGGGTCGACTATAACGAGCATTCTCCACAATTCTCTGTGCTTGTCGGTTATTGATGTTTTTATTTCGCCTCTTATCCTTTCATCTTTAATTTTGGTAAGCGGTCCTATATCATGCTCACCCATTCCCCAGTTAACCAATGCCTTGATTTCTTTCAGACCCATCTTTGAACTTGGACAGTAAATGAGTATCGACCCTGGATTGTTTCTAACGAATGTTGAACCTGCACTCATCCTTTCTAGCATTCTTTCTTTCTCGTATCGAATCGTGGGATTGTGAAGCTCCTGAATAATTTCATTTTTCCGTTGGTATTCACTTTGAGTGATTCCTTCCTGGCTATATGACAAATCGTAAACCGTTTTGTACAATTTTCTCTCTCTTAAGCGATTGATTAAGTGCTTCGCAATTTGATTTCCATTTGAGTACAAATATTCAAGCAATGTGTCATCGTCCTTAGTGTACAGATTATCTTCGCTTAGTTTCATCTCCTCGGTCATCGACGTGACGGCTGAAATCAGCATCCCAGAGGCAATCATTTTTGTCTTGTGATAATATACTTTCTCAGAAAGAGAATACCTGAGTCTAAGTAGGTCCATTAATTCAGATAGAACATCTCTCCGGATTTGACCCTTTTTAGGTTTTATGAGTCTGAGGACAAGTCTATATTTTCCGTTAAACTTTGTCACGAATAGATAAGACAGGAGTCTATCATCGTACCCTGCGGTTAACCCAGTAAAGTATATGTCTCGCCTGGAGTAATCAAGTAGATCCGCACATAGCGTGTTACCAACGATATCCGCAATGTAAGGTCGTGCCAGATCAGAAACTTTTTTCTCTTCAATGCTTTTGAGCGTCTTTCGGATTTCGATAAGGACATTATTTGGATTAAACCTTGATTGACCAAGGTCAGAAAGTTTGCGCAGTAAGCGATTCTCGATAATTGCCTTACCTATCTCCGAGTTATCTCCAAGAAAATAGGTAAGTCTATCTTGTGACCATTGTGAATCAAAAAGCCCGCCTTCGTCCTCTAACGTATGTCCAAACGGAAGGTTACCAACATCATGAAGAAGCGCGCAAAGTCTTATGATGAACCGATCGTCTTCTTCTATTCTAATTTCTGGATATGGATTTAGGTTTATTTTGCAAATCATATTCTCAGCCATAAACAATGTCCCTATGGAATGCTCAAGCCTCGTGTGATTTGCGGAGGGGTAAACCAAGTTTGTTAAACCAAGTTGTTTAAGTCGACGAAGCCTTTGAAATGTCTGAGTATCTATGATGGCTGTTTCTAGGTGAGTCACAAAAATATCCTTATGAACAGCATCTCGTATTGTCTTACGAGGCGCTAGCAATTCCTTAATTAGATCGCCGATTTCTTTTTTTTCTTCAGCCGGTCCGACTCTATTAAAAACTTCCAAACTGGGCGAATCGGCAGTATTTCTCTTTTTAGCCATATTCACTCCCGCTATCCCAACAAATTCAATTTAATAAATTACTTAATCTAGAGCTTAGCTTTTAAAGATATCATGAGTCCATTTTGTTTCAACAGCCACAATCTCGCTTAAACGCGAAATAATGTGAGACATATCATCTCGCTGATTAAGTTTAGTTTACATAAGGAGTTTAGTACACATTTAGGACGGAATATTTTTTTAAAAACTTAAATGCTCTCTTATGTCGAGGATAATAGTAGTGTAGATTAATTTTCCCAAAGAGAAATTGATGACAAGGAGCCTTAAGCCATTCTGGCTGTTAATAGAATTAGACAAAATGAAGGAGTAGAGTCAAGCTTGGCTGGTCGGCGCTGTTTTAAGCATCACATGAGTTTTCCGTGCCCTCGACCCTAAACTTAGTTTCCAAGTCTAATGTTTTGCGTCTCTCTTTGTGATTACTTTTGACACAAAGATGTCACCTTCCTTGTAGAACCTCCAACAGACATCTTTGTATTCCTCAGCATAATCAATTCCAACTCTCGCTGAGGTGGCAATTTTAAATTCTGACTGTTCTTGTTCGCATAAAAATAGTTTCTGTCCAAGAAGATCGATACCGTTAAGCTCATCTGTGATTCCATAGGCCTGGCAGAATTTTGAGGGTCCATTAGTTAACTTGTGAATAGGAGCACCCGCGCTTAATCTGCGGTTCTTTCTCATAAAGTCAATCCCATCAATGGGTCTCACGGCTCTGACCAGAACAACTGCAGGTACATAAGGAGGTCCAACAACAGCACAAAAACAATTGTACATTCCATACACCCTGAAAATGTATGCGTGCCCCCTTTCCCCAAATTGCACTGACGTTCTCTTTGTTCTCTTATTACAATAGGCATGCGAAGCCTTGTCATCTGGTCCAATGTATACTTCTGTTTCAACGATCTCGCCAGTCATTATGCCACAATTACTTTGATTAACGATTAACTTGCCCAGCATATCCTTACAGACAGTAAACGGATCGTTTTCATAGAAAGAACGTTTCAGTTTCCTGTTTTCGCGAGGATTCATGTATCTGAGTGGATCACAATCTTTCTTAAGCATTGCCATCAACATTTTTTGAATATAATATTCCAGAATTTTAGAGAACCTCGGACGATTTGAGACCAAAAAGACTTAAATTCATCTTCAGATGAACGTCATTTTGGTTGATAATAATGCCAATTCTAACAAAGAGTGAGATATTAAATCGAGTCAACATCGATCCACCGCTAGTTGAAGATTTCCAACCTGATTCTTTGAAACCTGCATCATATGACCTGCGATTAGGGGATGAGTATCTAAGAGGGGGGCAATATTATAAACTGGATGAAAAAACAGCGCCATACTTAGAGATTCCAGCGCACGACCTCGTTGTAGTTTGCACCCAAGAGAAAGTCAACATTCCAGAAAATTTGATTGCCCGGTTTGGTTTAAGATTTAGCCTGGCGATGAAGGGATTGGTTTTGAACAATGAACCGCAAATCGATCCTGGATATAAAGGTAGACTATTCTGTCTGCTCTATAATTTGACAGATAGACCCGTGATCCTCACCTACAATAAGACTTTCGCAACAATAGAATTCGAAACTACTCAAAGCACTGCCGAAGTGTATAGTGGTGCATTCCAACGTTCTGATCATATTCCTGATGTCGTGAAAGAAATCTTGCCCGAGAGTGGTTTAAAGGCGCTCAGCGACGACTTTAAAGAGATGAAAACTCAACTTACCAAAAAGGTCGACCGCTTCTATACACAGTTCCTCACAATCATTACTATCGTTATTGCAATATTGGGATTGTTAATTGGGAAACTACTGCTCGGATTATAAGAACATGGAATATCAAGAATTCATTAGATAACAGTCTTTGAAATTTTATCTGCTACGCTCTGTGCAGCTATGAGTCCAGTCGAGGCGGCTGCAACGATCCCCTGCGTTGCTCCGGATCCATCACCTATCACGTACAGGTTCTCGCAAATTGTCTCCATCTCACTGTTAAGAGAGATTCTGTCGACAACCCACTCAGAAGCAGGACCATAAACAAGTGTTGACTCCTTGTCCAGACCAGAGCAGAGACAATCAAGTTTTTTGATGAAATCCAGAATCACAAAACGGATGTTCTTCTCAAAGAAAGATGACAGATTATAAAGGGAATAATCTTTCATTGTAGGCGTAACAAGATTGTTCTCAATATCAATCCTTTTTGACGCTCTTCCCTCTTTAAAATCGCCCAATCTTTGAAGAATAACTTTGTTCTTTCCTAAATGATTGATCAGCTCACACATCCAGCGCGAATAGTCGACTGTACGAAAGGGAAAAGGAGGGTTATGCTTTACCAGCACAGAGAAACTTGTATTATTTGTGTTGTCAGTGAACCCTCCAGCCACTATTATGCCATCATAGACATAGGCGATTACGCACCCGCCCTCCGCGAAGCAGTGGGACTTTACATAAAAAGGACCATCTTTTCCAGCGAAGAACTTCGGGTTGTATGATAATCTCATAACATTATTCATTATTTCTCGTTTGGTTTCTATTCGAACCCCAAAATAGAAAGCCGTTGGCTTCGATTCTACTCCTAGCTTAGAAAGCTGTTCAATCAGCCACCGAGATCCAGATTTTCCTATCCCTATGAGAAGAAAGCGAGATCGAATAATGAAATTTCCGCCTTGCTTTTTTGCAACAGTCTCCCATTCTCCCGAAGGAAGTTTATGAAACTCTGAGACATAGGCGTTAGCATAGAAAGTAACCCTTCGTGCGTAGATTTCTCTCTGTAATCCCGAAAGAAAACCTACGGATTCTTTATGCGGTATTGCCTTCACCGGATAAAGTTCTAAACCTAATCCTGCCTCATCTGCAATCTTCTTCATTCGATCGGCATGTTTCTTTGAACTTTGTTTTTCCTGAGCCTGAACCCCGAGGAATTTGTCAACTGTTTTGACGAGGGCAGGAGTAAATTTGTTCGTATCCCCCAATCGCTCACCAACTTTGTTAGATAAACAAAGCTTTCCGTCCGAAAAAAGACCAGCCCCAGCAAAACCGTGAACAACCTTGCAAGTTTCACATCTTTGACATTTTCCATAAGTTATGAGTCCGCACTCTCTTGAGGAAACTTCAGTTCCCATGTCCATTATGCATATGGAGCATCTAGTTTTAGAACTAAGCTCATATGCAGCCATTAAGCCGGAAGGACCGGCGCCGACTATTACAACATCAAAGAAAGAATCCATTGTTTCACTTCTGGCTAGCATTCATGCGACAGTCCCTAAATAGATGATTTGCGACAAACATGCCTCCAACCATTATAAGAGCTAACCCTACTGATAACTCTATTCTGGACCAAACCCCACCAGGTGAGAAGGTTCCGACAAGAATTGATATCCCCATTGCTATTAAAGCCGAACCGGCAAGAACAGCGTTTTTCTGTCTTGTTTGGTCATACTCTATCTTCCAGATGCCTCTGCCAATTAGGGTCAGCCTCTTAGATTTGACTCTGTAATCTAAATAGATAGCACACAATATCACTAAGGTTGCAGCTGACAAACCTACAATTGCAACAAACATTTCCGCAGAGTCCAACTTGATGACCTCGCTTAATATTCAGTTCATTATCTATATAAGCGATGAACTCATAAATACCGAAAGTTTGGTAAAAATTTTAATTGGGAAATCATCTGACTAGCTCTTTTGGTGTTCATTTTTTAGGAGGGAAAATCAAGTAGGCTTTTTTTCAATAACCTTCATTATTGTATCAATTTGAACGTACAAGTTCATTAAATCCGAGTTGTTGACAATTGTAAAGTCGAATTTTCGGTTATGCAGTAAATTAAACAAATCCGTCTCCTCCAAGTCCTTCCTATTTAAAATCTCAAAATCCTCTTTGGTCTTGAGCGCCTTGTCATATTCGTGCAAAGGTTTCTCAGACAATAGCTTCATCCACCTGCTGAGCCTCAACCTCTGTTCTGCTAACACAAGAATTAAGTAAAACTCAAAGCCGCTCGCGTTCTTCCAGTAGTCAACATTGTTAAAGAGCCTAATATTTGGAATTACTACTTTTTTGCTGGCTTCTTGGCTAATTCTTCTGTGCAAAAGCGAGTCAAGACAAAAGTCTCCAAACACTTTGTCAAGCGAAGCGCCAAGATTAATGTATACTTCTCGTGTCTCTTTTCCTTGACAAAAAGAGATTATTGGCTTTAAAACATCAGTGCTGTAACTAAATTTCCTAAAACCGTATTTTGAAACAATGTAATCAGCGGCTGTGTCTTTCCCAGAATACATCTCTCCGCATAGACCAATTGCAACGGAGTCTTGGTTACTCCTGCCGAGTCGTTCATGCTTAAGCATCTAACTCATCATTCCCACTACAATTACGTGACTGATGTTATCTTTTTCAGCAAGTATAAAAATAAGATGGGTACTTGAATTTTGGCTTTCCTGTTGTAAAAAAAGAAATTGGTTGCGGGAGATGTCTCCACAGATTACCCGATAAGGATTTATGAAAAATTTTAGCTCTATGCCTGCTTTTCAAACAACTTAGTATTTTTCATGCAAAAGCTTTAATGCATCTTTGAAGCCGTTCTTTGGCTATGTGGCGGCTAGGGTTCTTCTTCCATGACATGGCTTTCGGATTGTTAACGGTCTTCATACCGCTCTATGTCGTGGCGTTCAAGAATACCAGTATCTTGGGTGGGCCGCTGCTTGCTCTGGGCGTTATGACTTCAATAGCGATCTTTTGCTCGATCCCTGCTTCGTTCCTCTGGGGGTACCTCTGCGATGCTACCCGTCACTACAAAATCTTCATTCTTCTTTCTTTCGCATCGATAGCCACGATTCTTTTCCTTATGACGCTTCCCTTCGCTCAGAATCTAATTTTCTTTGTTGCCTTGTATGTGGCTATGCAGATGCTTCATGTGGCGCATGAATCGCCGAAGAACGTTCTTGTCACTGAGCATTACAGCCGCAATAATTGGGAGAGAACTTTCGGGTTTTATGAGGGTATCACCGAAATTGGCACAATTGTCGGCTTGGCTATGGGGATATTCATGTTTGCGTCTACTCTTAGCTTCTCTGTGCTGTCGATCTACACGTTTTATCTATGCAGTGGCCTAAGCGTAGTGGCGTTGATTCTGGCGGTGCTGCTAGTTGCGGATCCATTGATGATTTTCGAGAGGCGGCTGGTCGGCATTGAGAGGAAGATGGATTATGCTAATCGTGGTTTTGAGGGTTCATCGAGGCTTATGGATGGTCTGCGGTGGGATGGTTCGCTTAAGGAGGAAAGTTTCGCTGGGTTCGTCGTAGCAATAGTTTTGTTTGCTCTTGCGACAAGCCTGTTCTTTACGCCTTTGCCGATCTTTCTTAGGCACGGTTTAGGTTTGTCGACAAGTTGGGTTTATGTTGCGTATATTTTAAACTCCGTTGGGGGGACGACAGGTTACTTCCTGATTGGTCGCCGGGCGCAGTCAATGGATATAAGAAAGCAGATGCCCCGTTTTGTGCTTTCACGTAGCATAATCATCTTCATACTGGTCGGGGTTATTCTATTGCATTTTTCACCTAAGATCATGACGGGCGTCCTGCTGATTTTTATTGGATTTGCATATGCCATGTACTACATCATGATGCTTTCGCTGTCAATGGAGGTTATACCGCAGGGCAAGGCAGGGCTTTTCGATGGAATGGTCGGGTTAGGATCCGCACTGGGCGCTTTTCTCGGGCCTTTCCTTGCTTTTCACCTGAATTATGTTCCAATGTTCGTCATAACCGCCGTGATTTTCTTAGTCGCCTTTTTGGCTCTGAAACTGTTCCGTTAAAGCATCAAGGTGCATGCCCTTTTTATGGTGGAATTTTGTCACAAATAGTAGGGTACCCTATAGGGCGGGTCGTGTTTGCTCTTACAACCTACCCTCCCGGTCTACGATATGCTTCTAATATGCCCCAAATATGATTTAACATACTTCAACATAGAAGTGACGCCTTCGCTTTTCAACATGAAAATGGTTGCTTTTGCATGTTAAATAACTGCACAGAGGAATGTTTACGCCTAATAAACCATCTAGAAAAGGCTTATCCCCTCAATTGCGGGGTAACTGAAAAGTGAATAATATCTTAAAATTAAAAACAGCTATAACTTATTCCAAATAGGCAGCAGGTAAGCGTTAAGGCAGCCGGTGTTTTGGCTTATTCGAAAAATAGAAAAACACTTTTTGATCCTGTTGGGTAGCAAATAAAAAAAAGAAGACAAATGAAAGAAAAAATTGAGCGAGTTTGCGCTCGGGGTTCAAGCTTATTCTGTGTGGACTCTGAATAAGTCGATGTCTTCTCGCATGCTTGGTGTTAGCTCAAGGAAGTCTCTTACTGAGCGTTCAATGTCTTTTGATTGTGTTACGTATCTTCCGACGATTAGGATGTCAGCACCTTGCTCTAAAGCTTCTTTGGCTGTTTCTGGTACTATTCCGCCTGCAACCGCTATTAGGAATTTCTTGTTTGGGAAAGCTTGGCGTATTATTTTTATACGTTCAAGTCCGCAGGTTCTTCCGCTTTCTTGATCTATTCCTCGGTGCAATATTACGACGTCTGGGAACTCTTTGAGTGACTCAAGTTTTCCAAGAACATCTTCAACATTTAGCATGTCTATAACCGCGTATATTCCAAGTCTTTTGGCTTCATGAACGAACGCATCAAGAGTTTCAGGAGGCGCCAATCCAGCAGCAACCACTGCGTCTGCGGTGTCTTCATATGCTATGTCTACTTCGACTTTTCCAACGTCAAGGGTTTTTAGGTCTGCAACTATGAACGAGTCTTTCGCTACTTGTCTCAGGTCGCTGATTACTCTTGTTCCGTAACGTTTGATTAGTGGTGTTCCGGCTTCAATGATGATTCTGTCACTTCCTGGAAGTTGAGCGAGGATTTTTTTGGTTTTCTCAAGCTCAGGTGCATCCATAGAAATCTGCAGGTATGGTGGTCTCCATAAGCGTGGAACTTTAAAGCCCATTATCGGATGCTTTGCGCGGTCTTTCTCATAAATTATCTTTTCCTGTGATGGGTAATTCTTTAATGCTCGTTGAAGCGCCATTTTTGTTGCGCCATAATTATACTGGTATATTCTTCGGTAATCGCTTGCTTGCGGATGAACAAATACGCTGCAAATTATAACCCAGTCATCAAGTTTGTCTGCGGGAATAATTCCCTCTTCTGCAGAATCAGCGATAGCTTTGGCAACTGCTGCTTGTGCTGGACCAAAAATTTTTCCTGTGTCCTCCATGTTCTTAATGGTTACTTTAGGCACTATTAGCGTGTGGGGTTTCGGCGGCAAGTTCGGTCTTATTACTGCCAGCAGTGGCGTATGACCGGCTGATAAACTTGTCATGCCATTAGCGAATGCTTGGCCAACTGGGCCATTCTTGTCACCTATCATCAGGTCGATGTGTGCAACTTCGTTTCCTTCTCCAACCAGAGATTCACCGATTAAGTAAGTGCTTCCTGAATTTTCTTCAGCGCCCTTGGCAACCATTGTCGGCATATGGTCAACAATCTCTTTGAAATCGACATTGAACTCTTTTAACCACGTGTAAAGTGTATCCCTGTGAATGTCCATTTCTTTTGCTGTTCCGACAACTGTCGGTTTTGTCGGCTTATTTTTTGAGCCGCCTTCTTTTTTCGCCGCTTCATTCAACATTTTAACAAATTCTTCTCGAGTTTCTGGTTTTTTGACATCTGCTCCCGACATTTTTTAGCCTCAGTGCTCTCTGTATCCTATCTTATATATAAAAGTGTCGGAAGCTTGGAACAGTATTAAGGAGGGCTAAGGTGGTTTTAGCGGCAGGTTGTCGTTTAATGTTTTTTTCTTTGGGGCAGCTGAAACAACTTGCTCCTCAGGGAAAAGATCCAGCGGTAAATCTATATACCTTGAAGTTTTATTGAATGCATCCTATGAGGAATCGGATGTCTTGGATTAACTGGGCATGCTTAGGAATATTCATACTTGGTTTTTTGCTGTTCCTGTACGGCGCCAACATTTATAATGCAATTGTCGGTTACACTGGCGTTTACCTATTCATCGGCGCAATCGCAGCCTACGTTATAATATACCTGTACAAGGAATTGACTAAGAAACCGTCTGCTTAAAATCCGTAAATGTTACTGTATTTTTCATTTAAGTATTGCAGGTAAAGTTCAGAATTCAGGTTTCTGCCAGTCGCTTTTTTGATTAGTTCTTCTGGGTCATAGAGGTCTCCTTGGCTGTGAATGTTTCTCTTTAGCCAATCGTTAACGTGGTTTAGTTTTCCCGATGCAAGTTGATTGCGCCAATCCGGCAGATCTTTGCTGATTGTAGCGGTTATTTGTCCACTGTAAATGTTGCCAAGTGCGTAGCTTGGGAAATAACCGTATAAGCCGCTTGCCCAATGTGTGTCCTGCATTACTCCTTCAGAGTCATCTTCAACTTTTACGCCTAGATAATCAGCATATTTCTGGTTCCAAGCCTCAGGGAGTTCGTTGACTGCGATTTTATCGGCGAAAAGGTCTCTTTCAATTTCAAAACGAATAATCACATGCAAGTTGTATGTTACCTCGTCGGCTTCAATGCGGATTTTTGAAAACTCAACCTTGTTGATAGCTCTGAAGAACTTGTCTAATTCAACGTTTGCAAGGCTGGGAGCTGCTTTTTTAAGTTTAGGCATAAAGCTTGTCCAAAACTCTTTCGAGCGGCCAATTACGTTTTCATAAAAGCGTGATTGCGACTCATGTATTCCATAGGAGCATGTGGAGCCTATTGGTTGATATTTCCATTTTGGGTTAAGGTTCTGCTCATAGAGCGCATGTCCACTCTCATGAAGTACAGAGAAGATTGAGCTCGCATAATTGCTTGGGTAATAATGAGTCGTTATGCGTACATCATCGTAGTAGCCTGTGGTAAATGGGTGTTCTGTCTCATCAATTCTCCCATGTGCCGCAGGAGAGGCAGTGTCGTAACCTAATGTTTTTGTTAAGAGTTGTGTAATTTGGCGTTGGTTCTCTGCTGGAACTGGCTGATAAAGTATTGCTGTATCTGACTTGTTTGAGCTGGCTTGGATCTTGCTTATCAGCTGTTTCAAGCCGCCTTGGAGTTGGTTAAATGTTGCCGTAATCTGATCCGTAGTCATTTTAGGCTCAAAGTTATCAATCAACGCTTCATATGGCGTTTTGGTTTCCTTAACCTTCATGAGGATTTCTGCCGCTCGCTTGCTTAAATCTAAAAGTTTTTGTAAGTCCGCTTTGAAGAGGCTGAAGTTTTTTTGGGCTTTAGCTTTTTTCCAAACGTTTACTGTTACTGCTTCTTGCTTGGCAAGCTCAGCCACGAGTTTTTCAGGCAAACTATTTTGTTCTCGATAGCTTTTGTTGATCAGGTAAATGTTGCGTTTCTCCGCTTGGCCGAGCGCTTCGTACGCGGGGCTTGCTTGTATGTCGTTGAGTAGTTTTCCGATTTGTGGGTCTGTGCCCATTTTGTGATGAATACGGCTTAGCAAGGAGAGTTGCAGGCTTCGTTGCTCCACTGCGTTTGGAGGCATGTAAGTTTCCATGTCCCAGTGAATTATGCCCTCAGCGGTTCCAAACACTATAACATCTTTAGTTTTTGATAATAATTCATTATAAGACCGAATGATGGTCACTTTTGTCACTTCTGTATTTTATACTGAAATTCGGTTTATTTATTGTTCGCCTGTAATCAAATTAACGCTAATCTGATTGAAAAAGCTTTTATCCAAAAACATTATAAATGCCGATTTATTGAGGGAAAGTCAAATGAGTAACGTAGAATCTAGTAAGACATTAGCTGGCGTCGGCTCAATACTGCTTATACTCAGCATAGTTCCTTACGCAGGCGCGGTATTAGGTATCATCGGTATAATCCTACTGCTCATAGGTATCAAGGGACTTGCAAGTTACTATCAAAACAACGAAATCTACCAAAACTCACTAACGGGCGTCATATTCTACATAATCGCTCTAATAGCGGCAGCAGTAGCCGTCGTTGCATTAGTAATTGGCTTCGCATCTATAATCGGCTTTGCAGTTGGCATAATAGTTTTCATCCTAGCTCTAATCGTTGCTTTCATATTCTATTTACTTGCAGCTATGCACTTAAGAAAAACTTTCGATGTACTTGCACAAAAATCAGGAGAACAATCGTTTGCGACCGCTGGCACCTTACTATGGTGGGGCGCCATACTAACGATAATTTTTGTCGGCTTAATACTGATATTCATCGCTTGGATATTTTCCACAATAGGCTTCTTCTCCATGAGACTTCAACCACAGCAACCATACGCTTCACAACCATATGGTTATACTCCACCTACTACACCACCAGTAGCACAGCCAACACAAGCAACACGATACTGCCCTAACTGTGGTGCCCCTGTAGAGCCAAACACCGCTTTTTGTCCTCACTGCGGAAAACAATTACCACCATAAAAACAACTTTCTTTTTTTATTTCTCAACTTTAAAAGCTTGCTTTCATGAGGGGCATATAAGGCTTGTTTGACCTACCTCTGTCCTCTTTTTAGGCCTAGTTTCACTAGCTAAATAGACCTACCCTCCCCCTACTCGCTTGTTAAGTATTCACCAGCTAAAAGTGGGCCCTATCAGCGCCGAGATTCCTTAGCGCTTAAATCAACTAGAACGTCGCTTTTCTCCATTTAAGCCAATGTCCAATAGGAGCAGCGGAAGCTGAATCGGGTCTTAGAAATTGTTTTCTAAGTTGGAAAATAAAAATGGAGAGGGGTGTTTGTGTCATTCAATTTTATGTCTCTATATTTTCTGCGTTTTTTGTTTCGCCGCTGTTTTTGGCGAAGGTGTAGTTTTTGATTGTTAAGCTTAGGGCAATTATTAATATCATTAAAGCAATGCCTATGCCGAAGATTGTGTTAAAGGCTGTTTTATTTCCAAACGTCATAACGTATGGCGGTACAGGTAATTTTACAGTGTCATAGTACGTTGACATTATAGTGGTGGCAAGGACTGGACCAATTGCGCCTCCAAGGTTTCGCAGCATGGTATTCATTCCTAAGCCTACTGCTGTGTTTTCTCTGGGCACTGATACTGAAATCATGTTTACTATTGGTATAATCAGGGACACGAGTCCGACGAGTGCAACGGCAACGTCTATGGTCAGTTCTGTTGTAGTTCCTCTGTAGAAAGCGAATAGTAGCAGACCAATGATGCTGACGGATGCGCCTAGAGCAAGTATGGGTTTTGGTCCTATTCTGGTTACAAGTCTACCCATAATTGGCCCTACTACAAGCATTACGAGTGTTGCAGGTGCAAGTGTCAGTCCCGTAGTGATAATGTCAAGTCCCAGTCCGTACGGCGCAGGGTACTGAGCGTAATAGATGACAGCAAAGAACACTAGAAACATGGAAAGGCTAGACATTATGCCAACCAAGTTTGCGACGAGTACGTTCCTGATTTTTAGCAAGCTTAATTGAATAAGCGGGCTGGTGCGTTTGTTTTCAAAGACAAAGAAGTAAACGGTTAAGATTAAGCCTGGTATAAGGAATGCAATGTTTTCGTAGGATAGCCAGCCTAAGGTTGGTGCCTCTGTTAGGTATACCAACACGAGAACTATACCAGCCATTAGTATCGTTGCACCTGTTAAGTCAACCTTGCTCTTTTCGCCAGGAACATCTTTTTTGAGCATTACTGCGACAAGGAAGAATAGGACTATGCTAAGTATGAAGGCGGTGTGAAAAGCCCAATGCCAACTGAGGTCTTGTACAACATAAGCGCCTATGACTAGGCCTGCTGCGGCGCCTATGGCGAAGGTTCCGCTGATTATGCCTTGAGCAGTCGCTACTCTTTCTTTGGGGAAAATGTCAGTGATTATAGCTAAGCCTAATGGGATTATGGCAAAGCCCACGCCTTGAATAGCTCTTGAGGCGATTAGCATGTCTATGCTTGGAGAAAAACCGGCTAATCCTACTCCTGCAATGTAGAAAAGTAAGACTGTGAGAAAGATTTTTTTCTTGCCATAGATGTCGCCGAGTTTTCCGAACAGCGGCGAAACTGCAGCTCCGACAATTAGAAAGGCAGATGTAATCCATGACGCAACGGTTGCTGTTGTTGATAAATCTTTTTGGATGACTGGGATTCCTGGAATGACCATAGTTTCCACATAGTTGACTAGTAGCGAAACGGCGGTTACGGTTAGTAGAACTTTAGTGGGGTAACTTAAGCCGCTTTTAGATGTGTTTGAGTTTGCGCTGGGTGTGCTGCTTGAGTTCATGTTAGACCACTGCTTTTTTAAAAATAATGACTATTAGTCAATTAATATACTTATCGTCGTTAATAGTAATGTTTTAAAGTGCATTGGTTATATTTAATGATGGTTATCATGCCTAAAGTAGTTCCCGAATACAAAGAAGAAGCCAAATCCAAAATTGTCGAAGCCGCTCGCATAGTTTTTGCCAAAAAAGGGTATCATGATTCAACAATGGACGATGTCGCCAAAGAAGTCGGCGTAAGCAAAGGCGCCCTCTACTCATATTTTAAAAGTAAAGAAGACATCCTGAAAGAAACTTATCTGCAAACCCACCAAACACTCAGAACCATTATCAATACAGCGTCCGAAAAACCTGATTTAGCGCAAGCGTTTGAAGAAGTTTACAGCATGGTGACTGAAAGATACAAGGGCAACTTGCACAGACATTTCGAACAAGTCGCTTTGGCCTCACATGATCCCCTAATTAAAAAAATCATCATGGATGATTACCAAAGAGATGTCAAAACGGTTCAAGCATTTGTAGAAGAAAAAATGAAACAAGGTCTGATGAGAACCGATGTTGACGCTCAAACCATAGCTGAACTCTTCACCGCACTATTTATGGGAACGATGGAAAAACTGGTCCTTGGATTCCCAAACAAAGATGTACACGACCAATGGATAAAATCCATGATACTTATACTTGGAAAAACAACAAAAACAAACTAAAAAGCACTTTTTCCATTTTAAGCTAAACTATACGTAAAACCGTCACCCTCTCTTTATCATGAAGTGCTGTTTTTATGGTTGAACGTAAAAAAGTCAAAACTCGGTCCATTCTGCCTAAAGCACCTCCTTTGCATGAGGAACCCATACGCAGCTTAGAAGCGGGTAAAGTAGTCTGCCAAATATGCGGAAAAACCTTCAAAACCCACACCCAACTAGACAGACACATGAAACAAATGCATGGAACCCCAGAAAAAACACATACTAAGGCGCATGAATAATTGGTGCTCCGGCCTAGCTCCATACTCGGGTTACAACTCGGAAAAGCTCACGTTTGGAGTTGATGGAGGATTGTATTGCGCTGGGTTGTCTCTAAATCGTTCCGTATCAAGTTCGCCGCGCTGGCTTGTCCCGAAATTGAAAAGCTTATTTTGAGAAGAGGGATCTCGTATTTTGTGAACAACGTCCATGCACAGGAGGTGAGTCCTAGCGGGACAAGATGAACACGAGACCCTAGAAATCCTCTTCAGAAACGTAGACTTAAGCTTTGCCAAGAACATTTTGCGTAGTTGCTTCCACACCAATGGTGCAGGAAGACCCCCGAGAAATCCATTAGGCGTTTTAAGAACGTTCATCGTCATGCGCATGAAAGGTGTTCGCAGCCTTAGGGAAATGGCAAGAATTCTTGACGTTGACCAAAGACTGAGAAGGCTATGCTTGATCAAGACAGACGAGGCAGCTTATCCGAGAAGCGTTCTAAGCAGGTTCACCCGAAAGGTTGGAGAAGACAACCTCAACCAAATAATCGATGAGAAAGTCATCTCGCTCCTCAAGAGCAGCCAAACTAAAGAGGTTGACATCGTGCTGGATGCTTCCTTTATCAAAGCTTGGAGCACACGTAACCCAACAGACAACCAAACGGGATACTCAGACTCAGAAGCGAGAGTTGGAAGAGCAGGCAGAACCTTTGCTTTAGGCTACAAACTACATTTATCAATAGATTCTGAAACAATGCTTCCTTTATCGAGTTTGTTTGCTTCAGCAAACCAGAACGAGAAAAAACATTCATTGACTATTCTTGAAAAGGCAAAGCAGGTTCTGAAGAATTCAGGGACTAAACTGCGAAGCGTGATAGCGGACAGTCAGTACAGCGACAACAAAATCAGAATGGCTAGAAAAGACGATTATTCCATATCCGTCCAACCAGAAACGAGGTGCCAGAGATGCTCTGCGAGTAGACAAGAAGTTTAGAACTTATGGACCTGAAGACCAAAAGGTAGAGTATCATAAGAGGCCTCCGATAGAAGCTGTAAACAGCTTCTTGAAGACTCAATATAGCATGATCATAAGCAAGGTTAGAGGTTTGAAGCAAGTCGCATCTTATGCGTTGTTGAGCATACTTTGCTTAGTATTAAACAGAGAAGCAGCTCAAAACTTGGGAAGACCAGACAAGGCAGTCTCGCCAACCTACTTCAACACATAATATCGGGACAAGGCAGCGCGCCTTCATTTTGTAAATTTTGCAAGTTGAACGTAGATCCAGGTGTATTCTGTGGATTTGTGCCTAATTGAAAGATTACGGTACAGGCTTGGGAGTTCATCGGATTAACGTATTATCCAAAAGTATAATATAGCTAATCGACGCTAACATGAAAAGTACAGTGGAAACTTGAGCGCTTGAGATTAAAATTAATCTAAAGGAGAAAGCCCGATGAAACTGAACTCAATAAGCGCAATCAGCATATCCATAATGCTTTTGTTATGCACCTTTATGTTAAACACCGGTGTCAGCTTAACATACGCCCAAACCAATGGATCGGCGCAATATTTTGCTGTGATTTACGCAGGCTCACTTACCAATTCAAGTGGTCCTTCGTATCTTAACATTGACGGACAGGAAGTCAATATGGGGGGCGGATCTGAAGGCGCAATCTTTTGTTACATACCAGCGCTAAACATTACCGCCGTAGCCAAAACGTACGCCGCTTCCGAGGTTTATTCTCCAAGCGACACTTTTCCATACACAGTTGATAACAGACTATTCGTGTTTACTAGGTATTTAATCGATCAAACTAGTGGCGATGAAACCGCCTCTATCGACCAAGTTCCCCTCAATGGCAATGGCGCGGCTGGGCCAGCCATTACCTCCCAAGAATTCAGTTTTTACGAACCAGTATCTTTTGCGATTGTCGGCAACAGTCTTTATTTCCAAGCTGGGATGTGGTATAATGAATTTGGCGGTAAATGGGAAGGCAATCAATTAAAGGCTGTTAATCTCACCTCCGGTGCCGAAACACAATTGTTATCGGCGTGTCCATCCAACTTCGGTAGATTACTTTCAGCTGGAGGTAACCTCTTTACTTATGAATTCGCAAATGCAAATATCACCATCAATCAACTGGATTTAGGCACAGGAGAAATTGTGCAGGGGGCGGACCTAACCCTTCCGCTTGCTCCCAACAATGAAGCTTTTTCAGATTGGTGTCTCTCAGCAGACCAAAATGCGTTCTACATCGCTGCACAGTACAGCCCTGATGCAAATAGTTCACCAATCATCTACCTTTGGAGCATACCCTTGACGGAATTCGAGAATGGCAACGTCCCGAACGGCCCTAATTACTGGTTCAGCAGTGCCCAGACCATCACTACTCAATCTACCAATGAGACAGGTGTCGGGTTGAAAGGTATTGACGCTTGCGAAGGAAGCGTGCTTCTAAATATGGGCACTTACACAATTCTGTACGATTCCAACACGGCGAGTTACACAACCATTCTTGGCGGAAAGGAAGATGTGTCAATCCTGTATGGCGTGACAAATCCTGAAGCAAATATTCCAACACCAACCGCAAGTTTAAGCCCATCAGCTTCAAGTTCAAGCTCATCACCTGCATCAACCAACATTGTAATCGGGGTGGTAATTGCGGCTGTTATTGTTGCTGCCGCAGTAGTTTTCTTAATGTTACAAAACAGATTGAAAGCTCGCGCGGTTCCGACAACACAAAAGGTTCAACAGCAACCCAATCCCACACAAGCAGGATTGACGATGTGTCCAAAGTGCAACAACAGAGTAGCTTACAATGCGAGTTTTTGCACAAATTGCGGAGCAGACTTAAAACCCAAAAATACCCAATAAAAACCAATAATGCCTGCCTTAAACATATTCAAGCGGTAGTTCATTGATGTTAACTGTGAAAGTATTAAGTGAAAGAAGTTGAAGCGAAAATCAATAATCATAATCTTAGTTGCTGTGCTTATCATTGTAATTATCAGCGGATACATTGGCTGGAGCTACTACATAAACCGCCCCTCATTGGCGCAAGTGCGAGACATGACCATGGCATACATCAAAACGCACCATAACGAAACGGAACAGTACATGCAAGGGTTCTCGTGGACAGGCGAAAATATAACGCCTGAGGGCTGGGCAGGCAGTCAATTGTATTCCTATCAGAGTGCAGGCTGGAACGTAACAATCCTGTATCCAGTCGCGTTACCACCCAACATTGCATCATGGTCGGGCATAAGTTACAGTGTAACGGCAACCTATACATCGCAAGTTACACCTGGAGAAGTCATCGTTTCTTGGCAGGGCACTCTGCAAAGCGGCGTCATCACCCAGACTGCCTACACCTTCAATCCATAAAAACGCGCCCAGTTAGACACAGAGCATACTATCGGGAGGAGGTAGCGTGCTAACTTTACACAAGTCTTTTATATTAAGACAAAGAAACTGGGATTTGGTGACTTAAATGTGGGCTTCAACAAAGAGCTTTCTTGGCAGTCTCACGAAAGAGAAACTAATAGGATACTTTCTGATTCTTTGGGGCGCGTCTTTCTTCTTCGAGGCAATCGTAGGATTCATAGAAGCTAGTTACAGTTATGTAGGAGCACGTGCCATCGCATCCAATTATTTGGGCGTGCTTATAGATTTGATATACCTCGCCATAGCGGCCGTACTAGCGTTGCTAGGCCTCAAATTCTTAGGAATCAACATAAGCACTGCTGCTCCTCCGACTGCTGCTCCTCCGACTGCTGCTCCTCCGACTGCTGCTCCTCCGACTGCTGCTCCTCCGACTGTTCGAACGGCTAAGTTTTGCAGGTATTGCGGAAAAGAGCTACCTTCTGATGCAGTGAATTTCTGTCCGAATTGTGGCGGAAAAATTCAATGACGTGCAATCCTTTAACGAGCGCTCAGCCTTCGAAAGGTTCTAGCAGTCGCTTAAAATGGGGGGTTGCTCTTAGTTTCATTAGTGGTAATCCAGAGGATAGGACGAATAGGTTTTAAATCCAAGTTCTCGAATAGAAGGATTGGAGAACCTGATCTCTTCATTTTTCACCCAATATGACGAGGTCAGGCTCTCCTTAATTATTTAATTCGCCTACGCGTGCCCTTAATGGCTTTTTGGTTTTTATTATCGGATGGATCGCCCTTGTAATATCATCGTTTGTTATCTTGCTTGGGCTCGTGTCAAGTTTTATTGCGGTGATAGGCGGTGTTCTCATACTGCAGCAGGGTTCACCCCAAAGCGGGGTCGCTAAAACAGCAGTTCCCACCGCGACTGAGGTTCGTCCGGAAACTGCAATGACAAAAACCAGCGTAAACATTCCTGTGCCTTCTCCAACGGAACCGTCACCTGCCGTTTACTGCGGATACTGTGGGTTTAAAAATTTTAAGGATTCTGCTTATTGTCAGAATTGCGGGAGGAAATTAACTGGAGCAATTACAGCTAAAGTTGGTCCCACGGATAAGTTCTGCTCTAATTGCGGAACCAAGAATAAAAGTGATTCTATTTTCTGCGAACAATGCGGAAAACAGCTCTCTTAAGCAAGCGCACATTCTTTGACTTAATAGAAACTAGCAAGATTCTGTTTTAAAGCAAGATGTAATATATTATTCAGCGCTAACTGTTAAATGATAATGCTTGCTTTTCGATTTAAGATTTATGTATCGCCAGCCGCGCTAGAAATAAAGCGCTAGAAATAAAAGCTCGTTTAGGCAATGCTAACCGAACCGAACTTTACTGCTGAAGACGCGTAGATGTTTTTGATTATTATAGCGCCCACCAGCACTCGGTCAAGCAGCACAATGCTAACGTGTATGCCTCGTGCTTTTGCTTCAAAGATTAGTTTCTCAACAACTCTGCTTTCTCACTGTGAGTCGTTTTCCCGCTTCAACTATATCAATGCTAGCGTATAGCGCGCGCCAGCTTGTTGCAAAAATGGTTTTAAATGGTATTTATTTGCTTTTTATGATTTGAAGGCAATTTTGAGCGCTACAGTTTCTCCTATTTTCTTTGCAGTATCCGCCTTTTTCAAATCTA
>JBEKKX010000032.1:0-28331 GCA_050010515.1 Bathyarchaeia archaeon | reverse complement strand
ATTACAGAAAGCACGCGATGCATTAAAATGGCTAGACCAACTTGGCGACACCGAAGGCCTCAAGTACCTAGTGCTGGAAGACGAAGGCATCCCACAACGCATCCTATTCAAAATATCCTAAAACGCGCCTATGTGAAGCCTGTTGTTTAGCCTGTCCCCGCGCTCCTAAGCTTGATTCTCATTTAGAATCCTGCACCATGATCCTGTAGAGTGAGAATAAGGCTTAGGCTTTTGCTCAACCCTGACATCATGTAAAATCCACGCGAATAACCGTTCTCTCCCGTTCGCATATTTATCCAAGAAATCGTTAGCTTGATGCTTATCATTATGCTTCTTTAATTCTTTAACAGTCATTTCTATCGAATCAACAATTCTGACGTAACCAACACTACGTTTAGTTTTTTTATTTCCTAATGCAATTTGCTCTCGAATCGTTGTATTTCTTCGCCTAATCTCCCATGTTTTCGTTCCATTTAGAATCAGGTTTACCCATTTATTATCAATCTTTAAACAGCGCATTTGATACTGACGCAGTTCCTGTTTCTTTATACTCAGGATTCACCCAGTAAAGATAGCAACGCTGAACTGGAAGACAATGTACCAAAGTTTCGCTAAAGTTTCCCTCATTAAGGTTTTTTTGGAGATGGTCCATCCTGCCGGGGCTTGCTCCGCCAACGGCTTTGATATTTTGTTCCAGAAGGTGCTGTAGCTTACCTATTTGAGCGGAGTCTAAGTTGTTTAGGAACGCCTTGCACAGCGCCTAACATTATAGACTATATAAAAAAAATCTGATACCACATATGTATAATAGCATAATATTATTAACGAAAGAGACACTTAAACCTAAAACGAATAAAAAAGTCTAAGAATTAACGGCCTTCTCAAACTCTGAAAGATCAGCTATTACCTTATTCACTAAAGTATTATATTTCTCTGGGTTATGCGTCTTAAACTTGCTTAACCTTGCTCTTGTTCTCATAAACTTGTTCCAGCCTTTCTTGCGCCGGTTGCTGCAATCATCTACAAGCAAGGAAGGCAGTTTACGCTTAACCCTTTCAGCGTTCACCATCCTTAGAAGGCTCCAAAAAAAGAAAAAGGGGAAATAGTGCGGGAGATAAGTATGGCTTTGTTCAATATAGTTTAATAGCCAATCAAATGTTAAACCGTGAAAACCCAATGACTGCACACGTCTGTAGCGCCTGCAAAACCAGAGAAGCCTTCTTTCACAGGCAGTATTCAGGTGAAACGCTGTGCAAAAAATGCTTCACCCAATCCATCGAAGCAAAGGTAAGAACAACCATCACACGCTACCACATGCTCAACTTTGATGACCATTTGGCAGTGGCAGTTTCAGGCGGCAAAGACAGCTTAAGCCTGCTGCATATTTTGGCGAAGCTGAAGCGGTTTCGTCCCAAAACCACGCTTACTGCGGTAACAGTGGATGAGGGCATAAAAGGCTACAGAAATGAAGCATTAGAAATTGCAGCGGCAAACTGCAAAAAACTCGAAATTCCCCACCACATTGTCTCATTCAAAGAGCTTTATGGCTTCACGCTAGACGAAATAATCCTTAAAGCACATGGCAAAGGGGAAACAGAGTTAACTGCCTGCGCTTACTGCGGCGTACTTAGGCGAAAAGCCATAAACATCGGCGCCCGGCAGGTTAAAGCCGACAAAGTTGCAACTGCCCACACGTTAGACGACGAAGCGCAAACAATCCTCATGAACATTTTCCACGGCGACATCATGCGGTTGGCTAAGGAGAAACCAGTCACCAGCGAAGTGCATCCGCTATTGGTGCAGAAGATTAAGCCTTTCTGCGAAATTCCCGAAAAAGAAAGCGCTCTGTACGCTTACGTCAAAAAAATTCAGTTCCAAGACACTCCATGCCCCTACGCTTCTGAAGCACTGCGCAATGATATTCGCTGGATGCTTAACCGCATGGAAGCGAAGCATGCTGGAACAAAATTCACAGTTCTCAAAGCCATAGAACGTTTAAGACCCGCCTTAGAGGAGACGGCTAAGAAAGAAGCCTTCAAAATATGCGTTGAATGCGGGGAGCCTTCAGCTTCGGATTTATGCAAGACATGCGAGATGCTGCGGCGGATGCGTTAAGTCTTGCGGTTGAATCCTTGTGCGTTTTTTAGTTTGCGAAGCATTTCTGAAGCTTCAAATGGATTGCTTGCTGAAGCTACTTGCTGCGCCCGCAACAGATCTACGTGTGCGCCGCAGTAAGGACAAACTTTTGTTCGTTGCCCCTTAGTAGTGAGCATTAGACCGCTGCATTTTGTGCATTTCACGATTGAAGTTGGCTTCATTTCTTGTTTGTCTTCCGAAAGGCTTTTCCACACACAGGTTGATAAGGTTTAGCAGAAAAGAGAGCGAGTGTTATGAACATTGATGAAGAACAGCCTAAGCCCAGATCGCATTTATTGGACTTAGCAATTCAATACTTCAAAAAAGAAGGCTACAAGGTTAACAGGGAAAATGTAGTGCTTGAAGGCTACAGCGGCGAAACCAGGCATTTTGACCTTATCGTGCAGAAGGGTCGCTTGGAGCAGGGCGTTTGGGTCAGGGACTGGAACCGAACCATAGGCGTAAACGTAATCATCGGGTTGGACACATCTTCAGAAGATGTTGGCTTAGGCAGCCCCATAATGATTGGTGATAAATTCAGCGACCACGCCAAATCATACTCCAACAGGCGCAAAATCACGCTGTTAACTAAGCAGAAAATAGGCAGCTTCCGATAGCGCTTAACAGTTGATGCAAGAGAAAGCTTTAGGCGTTTTGTCATACACTTTTGCCGTCTTTCCGCAGTGAAATCACCTATTTTTTACAGCAACACTTGAATCAATCAATAAAAAAAATATAAGCTGCCTAAATAAGTCATTATTTGGGGCGAAGTAAGTGGGTACTGAGGTTACGCTTGAAATGATCTACGATGAAGTCAAACAGGTGAATAAGAGGTTAAGCCTTATCGAAGATGCAATTGAGGAAGTTATTGTAAAGGGGCTTCCTGAGGTAACAGTAAGCAAAGAGGAAAAAGAGGAAATTAAACGATCAATTGAAGAGATGAAAAAAGGCAATTGCGTAACACTTGAGGAACTCAAGAGTGCCTAAATAGATCTAAAATATTGCAATCATTGTATGTATTTAGCTCTCGTTTTTTGTCTTAGGATATTTATTTGTGCTCAGCCTACCTCGGGTCTACTAGATGCTTCTAATATGCTTCAAATATGATTCAACATAGATGTGCATAGAACTAAGACTGCGCACTTTGCATGCAGAACGGTGCTTTTCAACATAGAAAAGTCTGTTTTTTAATGTAGAAAAAAAGCACTAAAGAAGAAAAAACAAGAGCTAAATATACACCAATCATTAAGCTTTCAAGTACTGATCAGTTAAGCCTTCCCGTTCAAGCATGCCCAGCCAATCCACGCAGCCAACGTTGCATTTTTTGCCTTTTTCCAAGACATCCATGATTTCGTTAACGACTGCCTCAACAGTTTTTCCTGTCACGTCTAACTCGCAAACCTTGCCCGGCTGCGCCTGCACAGCTTCGACGAGGCAGACGTCAAGGATTTCAGCGGAAAGGTTCTCCCAAAGCTTAATGCCTTCAAAACCGCATTTTATCATGAACTGTTTGAGTTCTTTGGGGTTTCGGCGCAAAACAAAAACATGGCTGACAAGATCTGCTGGGGTTACGGCAGCGGCGTAGTGCCCGTCGATGATGATGTTGGCTTTGTCTGCGGCGTTTATGGTTTCGGCGAGTTTTGTGCGCATTTTTTCTTCGTCAATTATGAGTGTTTTTCTTTCTTTGTCTTCACCTAACGTTAAGCCATAGGTTTTGGCGTAGTCGGTCAAGTTAATGTACAGGGCATCCAGCATCGCAGTTAACTGTTTAGCAGTGGTTGTTTTGCCCGTGCATGGAGTGCCAGTTATGAGGATGACGCGTTTACTCATGAACTGTTACTGATGAGGTGGGAAATTCTTATTGCTTCCGATTACACTTTACTGTGTGGGCTGGCGAGTTGGTGTGTGGCTGTCGGACCCAAAAATGCTGGGTCTGAGGAAACTCCGCCCACGTGTAGAATTGTAGTCCTTCTGGGACAGGGCGAGAGCCTTGGCAACGGAGCAGAAACGAAACGTCCAATTGGACTTGGCGATGAGACATTTGTGATGTCGAGTGCGCCAGTTTGGAAGCGGTGAAACGGCCGTCCTGCAAGTGGAAAGGGCAAACAGTCGCCGATGAAGCATCTACCTGAAGGCGCGGGTAGCCCGATTAGCCGAATGCCACAATAACAGAAGGCGGGTTACTGCCAGCACACCAGCCCACAAAACAACATAAGAGCCAGCGTAAACAACATAACCACTTTATACCCAACATCGCTTGCACTCCAATATTGGCAAAGCGAACTGAGCAGTAAAGGAGAAGCAACCAAAGAAATCTACAAAGGAAACTTTGCAGAGTTCTTGGAGTACCTCCACAAAACCCCAGACGAGCTAATTGTCCAAAGACAACAAAACTTACTAAACAAAGACAAAAGGTTACAAATACGAAATGGATTTCAACGGAATAAAACTGTTCACAAAGAAGTAGCGACTACAAAATCTTCAAAAAAAAGCAAATTAATCACCCGTTTTCTTCATTGATAGAGTTCTAAATCTTTTAGAAAACTTAGGTCAAAGGAGTGGATTCAAGCCATCTTTTTTCAAAGACGTCTAAAAGTGCAAATCTTATTTCATCTCCAAGTCTCGTGACTAACGTGTCTTTATTTCCAAGGTCTTTAAGACTGGAGCCAATCGACCATGCTGCATCATCAGAAATCATATACCTATCGTGCAAGGTAGTCTTTGAGAAAAGTCTAACCTCTATTTCGATTTCAGGGAATTCCTTTTGAAAGTCTTTGAGTTCTCTTTGAAAATTGTTTTTGTCTTGAACCGTTTGGGTCAATAAAGACACTTTGCACTTGTGACCGATGTTGTGGATAAAATCGAGAGTTCTTGCACTTACATATGGGTCACATATGCGAAGTGAGGCGCCTATATTTGGTTGCACTATCTCCTGAAGCAGCTTTTTTCCACTATATACTTTTCCCGCTTCAATTACCCACGTCCGTATCCCAAGAGTCTCACCGATTAGGTCTTTCAAAGATTTCAATCCTTTGGTAGTGAGTGACAATAGCTTAGACCCGTTTTCCTCCCTCTCGCAAATGAGGTTTTGCTTCTTTGCGTTAAACAAATTGACTTTAAAATTGTTCGTTTGGCGACCAAATCCAAGAAACAAGTCTTTAACTTCCGAATAATTAACTTCGGCAATTTTAAGTTGATTGCAACGCATGTAAAGACAGATAAGGACAGCTTTCATGTCTGTTAGGTCATCATTTAAGAGTAGCTTATCATGAAATTGAAAAACTATTCTTTGCCAAGACTCAATTTCTTCTTGCGGAAAAAAGCTACTTAGACTCATTTCTTTTCCGTTCCAAACTCTTTTTCCAATTCACTAAGAAACTTGTCTATTTCATGAGACTGAACTCTATACTTCTTCTTTTCCAAAATAACGACGAATCTCTCCTTCTTTAGGTCTTTTACCCTCGCGTATATCTGGTCTTTGGGGATGTTCAAAATAGTTGACAACTCTTCACCACTCATTTCCGCAGGTATACTTGGTTCGAGGCGATTTGCTAAGAACCTTCCAACTAATGCTGTCTTCATTCTTTTCAGTGAAGTTGAGATTTTTTTATCAACTAGTATGTTGCCATTGGACGAAAGTTTACAAAAAGGGAGCAGGCGTTCCACGTAGTTCTTAATCGTTTCTTCTTCCAAATTATCATTTACAATAAATTTCTTTTTTAATTCTTCCATAAAGGTCATTTATCATTTAGTTTGATGTTGTATAAAAAACTTGCGTACTGTAATGAAGTGTGAAATACTCAGATGTTGTCACAAATTATCCACTTCACAAATAACAAATTTATGGTAAATTACATGGTAAAATAATTAACCTAAAATTTATAGGTTGTGGTTTGTGTAATTAACATCTAATTATTTACTTCATATTATTTCGATACTTTTCACGTAAAATCCATGTATGATCGAAGATAAGCGAAATACAATAGAAAACACTCTTACACATCTATTCTTACATAATTATGGGTTAAGTCTACAAAAGCAATCTAACCAACATTGTGGACTTTAGATGTTTGAGCCTTTAAATCATCAAATTGGCAGATTCTCGCAAAAGCATTATCTTAAATTGTTAAGGCGCCCGGTGCTTCGCTCCCGCTTATGCATATGCGACAAAAATAGTCTAAACATATTTTTTTTCTTGAACGCAGTACCATCTTTGATATTCTTCTATGAAAATTGCAGCTTGACCACAATGCGGGCATGTCCACACTTTAGGATCAGGTGGATGTAATTGAGCGTTTGGGGAAGAGACTTGCGAAGAAATTGAATATACCGAAGATTGACTGTAAGTTGGAGCAGTTGTCGGGGCGGCTTGTGAAGTTCTGCCAGCATACAATCCCACGGCACCTATTGCAAACATGAATAATGATGTTATAGCGTAAGGTTCAAAAGAATTCATAAAAAGAGCTTGTGATGCCGAGGGGTCAATTGAGGCAATATATGGATTTGCATTCGCCGCTGCATTCCCTGCAATTAAACCTACGACAAAGCAGAGTAATCCAAAAACAAGAAAAATGCACCCTACTGCTTTCCAATTATTCATATTTCTTTAAGCAACCCCTTGGCTTTACTTTGTTGATTTTTGCTTTTAAGCTCTGCTATCCACCAAATATATATTTCTACAATTGGAAATAGTGTCGCTGCGGACTTGCTTCCGCTCACGTTACAACCGACCACAGCAAAATGCTAAACTCGGGGTCTTTCAGACCGCAAGGGTTTGCCTCCAGCGGGCGCGTTTTCCTTGGGTTTGTAAATTATGAATGTGTCAGGGTCTGTTTTATTTATAGACCGCTTTGTTCTCCACATACTGCCAGCTTGGTAGGTAAGTTGATGTTTCATTAATATTTCTTGTATGCATTTTTTTGTTTCTTCATTAAGGGCTGTTTTTATAGTAATTTGATACCCTCCCATCGTTGACGTAGAGACGTTAGATGGTGATAATTCCAAATAATGACCATCAAGACCACGGCAATTGTCAAGTAGTTCCTTCAGAACCGATATTGCTTCTTCCCGTTTCAAAACAATCCCTAACAATTCTTTTAAGAACTTATTATAAAAAAGATTCGGTAAGAGGGAAGATGACGTTTAGGCGCTCAACCGAAAATAATACATTGATGTCTAGCTTCAATACTAAGTGACCCATTTGTCGAAAAAGGAATACGAAACCCTTGAAGTTGTGCCGCATGTCGATCTAAAAAAGTACTTGGGCAAATGGTATGAGATAGCCCGTCTGCCTGCCAGATTTGAAGAAGGCTGTTCTGATATATCAGCAACTTACTCTCTACGTGAAGATGGCAGCATATCTGTGCTTAACGAGTGCAAAAGGAATGGCAAAGTGAAACGGGCAAAGGGCAAGGCAAAAGTGGTAGATAAGAACACTGGAGCGAAACTTAAAGTAACATTCTTCTGGCCATTTTATGGTGACTATTGGATTATAAATTTGGGGAAAGACTACGATTACGCCGTTGTAGGCACACCAAACCGCAAGTACCTTTGGATACTGAGCAGAACCCCACAAATGGACGACAAGCTATTTTCCCAATTAATAGAACTTGTAAAGTCAAAAGGTTTCGATGTTAAAAACCTAATTAGAACCAGCCACACCTAATGAAAAAACCTATCCATTCTGAGTTCTTAACGTTTTTTTCCATGCCAGCAAACGAAGAAAGAAAGGGTCATGTGTGAATGCGTTATTTTCTTAACCAAACGCTAAATATCCATTAGAGAAAACCCTGTAAAAGCACATTAGGCTACAGTTTCGTTAGTAACTATCAAGGGATATCTTAAGAGCCAACTTAGATTTGAATAATAATATTAGCATCGCAAATTTTTTACCGCAGAATAGAGTATTAACAGTTTGAGGGTGTATATTATGGCTGTACTCGAATGCCCCTTCTGTTATGAACTCCTTGAAGTTGAGCCGCCTGATAGACTCCATATAGCATTCTCATCAGTAAAGCCAATACTAAATAGTTACTATGGCAATATTGTGAAAAAGAAATATAAGTGCCAAAACCCAAACTGCAAAAAGTCAATTACAGCTTTCTGGTATGCGCCGCTAGAATACTTCAGCCGAATATGATGAATCCAAATAGCTCATATGAATGATCGACTAGCATCAGCTCTTTTGCATAAACTTAAGTGTCTTCTCGGATACAACCACTAATTTCCTACGTAAATGGATAGAAACCTTAAATCTAAATTGAATCTAATAGAGATAGAGACTGAAATTTCATGAAAGACAATGTTTTGGTGGAAGTAAGTGTAAACCGGGACAAAGGCGAAATTGTGTACAAGGTTGATTGCTCTAGTAACTTAACAAATGAAGAACTCGAATATTACCTCAAAGAAATAATTGAAGGCATATGCAAATGGAAACCAGGCGTTTGTGAAGAAACAGTGAAAAGCTTTAAAGGAACAATCAGAAAAAGGAAAACAAACAAATAATCCAAACCAAATTAAGAAACAACCGTTTATGTTTTTTTCAAGATTTGACCGAATAACCTTACTTGCGAGAAAAAAGGGAGTTACAACCAAAACGTCAGCTCACAGCTAAACTTATCTATCTCTCAACCTTCCTGTCATGGCTTTTCCTTTTTCTAGGCTTTTGGCCTCGTCCTCGCTGTCAGAACGGTTAAAGAAAAAGCGGTGCTGTCCTAATATAGGATGCTCTTTATCTTGCGAGCATAGCGATGGATCTGGCTTTTGACGGCATGTTCAGCTTCACACCGTGAACTGTTCATCATTTTTTACTCTGAAAAAAGGCTTCATTTTGGCACATTTTTTGTAGGTTACACTGTTTATATATCGGTGAATCTTACTTTTTAAGCAAAATTGTAGGTGTTTCTTATGGAGATAATTGAAGGCATTCATCGGGTAGATGAAGCAAGCGCCAACATGGCCCACGCCAACGTGTACCTATTAATCAATGGCAAGGAACTCACAGTCATTGACACGGGAACGTCAGGGAACGCCCAGAAAACCGTTGAATACATCCAAAAACTAGGCTACCAACCCACCGACGTCAAAACCATAATTCTAACCCACTTTCACATGGACCATATGGGAAGCGCCAAAGAACTCAAAGACCTCACCAACGCAAAAGTTGCCGTACACACGGAAGACGCGGACTACGTCTCAGGAAAAAAGCCCCTGCCGAAACCCAAAAACATTCTGTTCAGAGCCGTTTCATCCTTCGTCAAACCTGTACCTGTTCAAGTTGACGTAATCCTCAAAGAAGGCGACAAAATCGCAGGCCTCGTCGTCATCCACACGCCTGGGCACACGCCGGGAAGTATCATGCTGCTAGATGAAGAAAGAAAAGTTCTGTTCGCAGGCGACACCCTCCGATACGACGGCAAAAAAGTCAGCGGCGCACCCGAACAGTTCAGCACAGACCCGAATCAGATAAGAGAATCCATTGCCAAAGCATCCACGCTAAACTTTGACGTCATGTTACCTGGGCACGGTGAAACCCTCAAACCCAACGCATCCGAAGAAATCAAAAAATTCAATGAAACCTTAAAGCAAAAATAATTCGGGAAAAGAAGAAAAAGTTGCGGGTAAACCCCGCTTTTACTTGGTTTTTGGCATGTTTAGTTGAATTCTTTTCTCTCGAAGAGTGTTAGCCAAGATTGCCGTGATGATGAAATACATGCCCACGATTTCGAGCCCTTCTAGTATCGTAGCGTTGTTGTCTGGACACTTCAGAGAAAGTTGTTTCCAGTGTGCCGAACAGCCAATTCAACGCAAGAGACTACGCATATGTCTCTGAGGCGTATTTCGCCGGTTTGACTGGCGATTTGGCGATCAGCTTGAGCTGGTTCAACCCTTCACCTGTGCAATCGCAACTCTTCACCTCTGACTACGGGCTTTACTGGTACGATTACTTATGCGGCTACGGCACGGTTTTCACCGAGTTCGTGGGAAACCAAAGCAGGCAAATAGCAGTGGCTCTTGACAGAGGCGCAGCCCACACTCTCGGCAAAGATTGGGGCGTAATAATCACGTACCAAGGGAACAGCAGCATAGAAAATGCCACCCAACTCTACACTGACATGACTTTTGCATGGCAGTCCGGCGCCAAATACATAGTCGTCTTCGACGGCAACTCCACTGAAGCTACGCCATACGGAGTCTTGACGCAGGCGCACCTAGATGCGATGAAGCAGTTCTGGAACTACACCAAAACCAACACACGCAGTGGAGAGTATCCCGCGGACACAGCGTACGTGCTTCCTGCAGACTACGGTTACGGGTTCCGCAACTCAAACGACACGATTTGGGGTCTGTGGAATGCGGATGCGCTCTCAGCTGAAGTGTGGAGCAACGCAAACAGTCTATTGGCGACTTACGGCAGCAACTTAGACATCGTCTACGCAATCAGAATCGACAGCCAACCCATAGCGTTGCCTTACAAAACGTTGATTTTCTGGAACGGCACAACCATCCAAAGCAGCTCTACGCCTGTCGGGCCCTACTTTATCTTTTTGAGAACAGTTTCTGAGAACGTGCGAAAGCCGCTGGCGAAGCTTCTGAAGATATCTCAAGTCAAGCAAATAGTCTATAGAAGCTTAACTGATTGGTTTTATTTGCTATATTTAGGACGTTTAGATTCTCTTAACCAAAATTGAGGGTCATCAACCAATATTACCTGAACTTCAACGACATTTCTTGGGTTTGTTATTGCGGCGCGGAATTTCGGGGATAAATCTGGGTTGCTCAGAAAAGCCATTCGGGACCCTTCCAACTCATCTGCGATGCGTTCACTTTTTTTGTTAGCGTAGCCATGGTACTTTACGCTTTTTCCTTCAACGATAGCTTTATCGAAATCCTCTTTACTGCACTGTACCAGTTTGGCGCCGTCTCGGATGAACCAGCAGGCAAGAGTTTGAGAAGTCTTGGTCATAATAATCTGTTAGCAATATCGTTTAGGCGACTCTTAATTAACATTTTCATTGCAAACAGAAAATAGCGCGCCTCAGAAGTCAAATTTAAAGCAAATCATCTCGAGAACTAATCCCGCTTCAGACTGACGTGTTTATCATCATAGGCACTATAAAACGATAAATAAATCGGACAAAAAAGAGAATCAGCTTTGTGAAACGGTTCATCATTTTCAATTAGAATAATAATCCTGTGGTTAACGTTTGATGATGAGCATGTGGCCCTTATGGTTAACAATCCTGTGGATTCTTAACTCTTCAGGATTACGGAATTTCGCTGGACAAATTCTGCATTTATACGTTTCTCCAAATATGATTTTGTTATCCAACATCAAGCTCAACCTTCTCCTATTGGCTTTGCAAAAATCGCTTCTTACAAGCCATATTAAACAGCAACTAAGCCGCTTATAAACCAACAATTAATTCCTGAATAAATCGCCATAGTTTTCGTTGATTTGTATTAAAAAGATTCTTCTCGGATTTTTTTCAGGTACTTGACGGGGTCTCCGAAAACGCCTTTTCCAAGCCCCTTCATCTCAGCTATTGGATTAAAAGGTGACCCACGGTAGGTAGCAGCCACAAACGTATATTTCGGTCCTGTTGAAACCACGACAATAGAAGACCTAAATGCCAAAGACACGAAGCGCCTCAGAACGCAATAAATTTCAAGTCATCTCTGGGAAACAGCAGTAGCTGAAACCCTTATCCAAACGTGCAATTATCTTCATTGGCGCCATTAATACTTTCGCAGTCTTGTTAAAATCGGTAGCTAACATAAATATCTGCGTATGCCAATGAGATCGCCTGCCTAAAAACATGGGTGCCCCCGATTAACCAAATGCAACACTAACAGAAGGCAGGTTACATACGAGCCTTTTTCAGTAATTCCTACTCCAATCACCAGCTTTCAGCAATAAGTAAAGGGGTACTCTTTTTGCTCGAAAAATAAGTTAACAAAAAGACAAGAAGGGCGTAGGGTAGGTCAATTTAGCTAATGAAACTAGACTAAAAAGAGAAGGGAGGGTAGCTCATTTTTGTTCGCGAATTTCTCAGTCGAAAATGAGGTACCGGCAGGGCAGGCACACTATTGATGAAGATTCCTCGTCAAAAATTGCAGGTATCTCTCTCGAGGAGTATCAGCTTTCTGGAAAAAAAAGAAATTTTAAAAGTAGCGCTTATTACTAATGTTAAGCTTAATGAATAAATTAACACTTTCACGCTCAGCAGTTAGCAAACTGCAAGCAATCATTCTCCTCACTGTAGTAGTATTTGGCGCACTGGTAGCGGTTAACTATTTCTATCAAAGTCAGCTTATGCCGGCGCAGCCGACTCCTTCGCCGTCGCCTTCCCCTTCGCCGTCACCTTCTCCTTCGCCCATGCCCTCCACTGCGCCAGCTGCATTAAAATACTCCAATTTAGACGTAGAGCCAACTGAGGCCTGGCCCGGGCAACTGGTCAACGCTTCCTTGGATGTAAGCAACACAGGAAACGAAAGCATCAGTTATTTGCTGCCCTTCTCAGTGAACGGTGTAGTTAACCAAACTGTCGAGGTGCAACTTGCAGCAGGAGCTTCTGAAACCGTAACGGCGGCATTCAATGAGAGCAGCATTGGAACTTACCAGTTAACTGCCGGAGGGCAAAGCAGTACAATTAACATCGTTCCAACAGGCGAATATACATTGCACTATATTTCCACTGAAGGCGGGTTTCCCTTCACTTTGGACGGTGTGCCTGAAGTTTCTCCATTCTCTGGACTGGTAACTGCTGGACCGCATACAATCACTGTTCCAGCTGTAGCCAAAATTACAGTTGCCGGTTGGGGTCTTGTTTCATACGACTTTTCGAGCTGGAACAGCGGAAGTACTAGCCTTACTCAAACGATTAACGTGCAGGGTGAGACTTACGCGGTGACAAATTATGTTAGGCAAGGTTCATGTCCCTCCTTGGAAGTCTGGAACGGAACGGGCTATAGTTACGTTGGAGAAGTCAATGACGGCACAGGCTGGCTAGGCTACTTGGAGTATTTTCAACCTGATGGCTCTATGGTTTTCTCTTACAACTACCCATATGACTACATAAAATTGGACTCAACTCAACTGCAGCCACTCAACGGATTTTACAACTTTAAAATCGCTGAACTGTCCGACGAAATCTTCTACCTCGACTCAGTCAAAATGATCGCTGTAGACCATCCCGCAAACGTAAATGTGTTCTCTACCGCGAGCACTTTCATATACAATCTTGCAGGTCAAGGAACAATTTACACGGTAAGCGGCAACTTAGCTACACCAGTTTCCGCGGTAAATGGAACAGGACAAAATGTTCTGCCATTAATCTCCAAGCTGGACGGAAAGTTCACAACTGGAACCATATGGAACTGGCAAAGCCTGACGCTTAATCTAGGCAACCTAACCGGTGCAAAAGAAATCAACATGGTAGTCGCAGCCAAAATTACTTGGCCAACCACCCAAGCTGGAGGCGAAAACTTCCTATCGTATGCCAGCCAACCAGGAGTAACGCCTTCCCCGCCGCCCTACATGCAAGTAATGGCGCCAAACGGAAGCTGGGTTAATGTCCCTGCCGACCGAGAGTTTCCGATACCTCATGTAACGGACAGTGAATTTGACGTCAACTTAACAGGCCTCTTTCCAACTAACAATTACGAATTAAAAATTAACTACTACCAAGATATTCAGTTCGATTACATAGGCATCAGCACGACACCCCAGCAGAACGTAATTGTTCACACCCTAACGCTCTCATCCGCTGATTTGGAGCAAGCATTCGTCGTAAACTCGAACTCCAGCGGAGCTTTCACAAAGTACGGCGACGTTACGCCGTTGCTGCAGTCTGCCGACGACAAGTTTGTCATCGGACGAGAAGGAGACGAGGTTTCACTGCAATTTTCCGCAAACCTACCGCCTGTTCCAAAAGGCTGGGTAAGAGACTACTTTATCATCGCCAGCTGCTGGTTCAAAGGCGAAGGCTTGCCCTACGTCCCGTTCACGGTCAACCCACTTCCATTTCAAGCAATGACAAGCTTTCCATACCCATCAAACGAAAGTTACCCCTACGACGCCGATCACTTAGCTTATCTGCAAGAATACAACACAAGAATAATTAATCCACCTTAAACTGTCTCTTCAAGTTGTTTCAACAACCCTTACGTTGAAAAACACCAAAAACGTTAGCGAGAAAGTTCTAATGCAGGTCCCAGAATAACGATACACACTTTCTATATTCAATTTTTTTCTGCTTTCATTAATTATGCTCTAAAAATATTTCAACAAGGAAAGATAAAATAGACTATAAAAACAATAAATGGTGAATTAGGAGCTTTTAGGCTAAAATTTCTATTTCTGTGTTTTGCTTTCCTTTTCTTTACGTGCCTTTCTTTTCGCGTCTCTTTCTTTTTTAGTTAATGGTTTTTCTTTTTTCATTCGGGCTTTCTCCGAGTGTAAGTTTATGATGATTACTGCTTTAATAACTTTCTAAAAACAAGCTAACTTAAGTGTATTCCCTGAAGGTGTGACCACACTTTGTGCAACGCATAAATTGGGTTGATGCTTCATCGCCGCCTCGAGTCTGCACTTGCCAAACATAAACCATATTGTTATCGCATTTCTCGCATTTCATATGAATCGTTGGCATTGTCTTGATTTTTTGTTCTTCTTCGCTTATAACAGTCAAAAATGGCTGAGATGTAGGTTGAATAACCTTAACCACCTTAGCCTGAGCCCTATTGTTCGCAGCCTGCTTAACGTAGCTGCATTTTGAGCACGCGAGCACTACGGAGCCTTCAGTTTTTTTAGGTTCAAGCCGGCAACCGCATTCTGGACAAAATTCCATAAATTGAAGAACTCTCTCTCATAATTATTTCTGTACTATTCAAGCAGATGATATGATATAAGCATTGTTTTTAAAAAGCGAAATTCTGGCATTAAGCCGTAATTTGCAGTAAATTGATTTGAAAATAAAGCGCAATTCCCCTTTCTTTTTTTTCTTTTAAAATAGTTTTTCAAGTAACCATGTAGCTTTTGCACAAAACGCTTGATGGCTTGCACACTATTATCGCTTAAGTTATAAGACCTTAAACTCTTCCAGCCAAGCCTTGAGTTGTTTTTCATTCAAGCCCACGCCTAATTCTCCGTCAAGCCGCCTGCAAACTTTGCCTTTATCAAAAAATATGACGGTTGGGACTGCCTCTATAGAATATTCATCCCATAATGGATTGTCATAGTCGTCTAAGAGAACGTGGATAATGCTTCCAACGCTGAAGTTAACCATTTTTTTATCAAAAACAGGGACAAAACGTATACAGTAAGGGCACCATGAAGCGTAAAATAAAGCAAGAACTTTTTCATTCGTCTTTAGCTGGATGTTTAGATCTTGTTTGCTGTCAACTTCAATCATGCTTCTCATAGTTAAATCGGTTTTACGCTGTTCATAAACATGCCGTTTTAACTTAATCGTATAGAAACTGTAATGTAAAGGAAGCCTAAATAACTCAAATGTCAAATGAAATAAAGGAAAGAACGATGACGCCGAAAGCTTATAGACGTGGGTATCCTGTTGCGATTTTAGCAGGAATAGAAAATGATAATGCTGCTTTATGGCAAGTTTTCAGCCAAGTAGCTAAACACCAACAAACCATACCCTTAAACGGTAACAGAAGCGACTCTAAAGCCGTATACAACTTTCATGAATCCATCGTAAACGCTTTAAGGCCAACGTTGAAAGAAGGCGTAAGAAGCATAATAATAGCTTCTTCAGCAAAAACCAATTACGCACAAGAATTCCAAAACCACATCAAAGCGCATCATTCGTGGCTTATTCAAGGAGAAAACAGAGCAACGTTCTCGACGATAACAGGCTCAGCGAGCACGCCACCGCAAGTAGCAGCCTTAACAAAAACGTCATTGTTCAAACAGTTAATTCAAGAAACAGCTTCTGAGGAAATGGAAAATCTGCTTGAAATCTTGGAGAAACGCCTCAATACAGCGGATAATCTTGTGCTTTTTTCGGTTGAAGAAGCAGAAAACCTCATTCTTGGCAAACAAGCAGCAGGAAAACCAAAGCCTGAATACCTGTTACTCACGGATAATTATCTTTCAAACAGCCGCCAAAAGAACAGAGTCCACAGGCTATTGCAGATCTCCAAAAACAGAAGCGTTAAAACAAGAGTAATAAACGCTGAATCAACCGCGGGCATACGCCTCACACAGCTTGGCGGTCTCGTATGCTTAGCAAAAATAGATTAGAACATTAAGCGGCGTCTAAAGCAATCCTGCGTTCTTTAACTCTTTGATAGAAATTTTGCCCGAATGCAAAGCAGTAGCCACCAACACGCCTGACACGCCTAAATCCTTCAACTCGACCAAATCCTCAAGGTCTCTGACGCCGCCGCCGACGCAAACGTCCATAGTCATTGCCTTAAGCACTTTCTTGAGAAAAATATCGTTAACTCCTTCATCGCTACCAACACGCGCCAAATCTAAAACAATGACTCTTGAAACACCCATTTCCTTAAACTCACGCAGAAGGCGCATAGGATTCTTGGAGCCATCAAACCCCGATCGAACTAAGACTTTTTCATCCATCAAGTCCAAGCTAATAATGATGCGTTCGCTTCCAAAAAGCCTGACCGCTTCATCCACAAAACTTTTATTTTGCAGCGTTTCGGTTCCAATAACAACTTTGAAAACTCCGCAATCCAGCAATTTCTCCGCTGTTCCGAGGTCAGATACTCCAGCATCAACAATCAACTTAAGCCCAGTTTCCTTGGCGATACGTTTGAAAACCTGAAAATTCACGGAGCCACTGGTAATTGCGTCTAAATCAGCAATGTACAGTCCACCAAATCCAAGCGTTTTAAATGCTTTAGCCACTTCCAATGGCTCAACCGACTTACACAGAATGCTTTGGAGCGGTTGATACTCTTGCCTTTTTCCTCGGACAGCATGAACCACTGTGCCGTTTAAAATGTCAATTACAGGTATAACCTTCAAGTTCTTCAGCCACCCGTGAATTGATTCTCAACGTATAGAAAAACCTAACCGTTGTTATAGCAAAACTTTTAAAGGCATCATCAATGCGCATCAATAAGGATGCTAATTGAAGCTACTCATAAGCCCCATGAATGAAAAAGAAGCCTCTGAAGCCATCGCTGGAGGCGCCGACATAATAGATGTCAAGAACCCTCAAGAGGGCGCGTTAGGCGCGAATTTTCCATGGGTTATTAAGCGAATAAGGGAAATTGCGCCGAGAAAGATCCAAGTGAGCTGCACATTGGGGGATGTTCCGAACCTTCCAGGATCCATATCATTGGCTGCGTTGGGTGCAGCATCGCTTGGTGTTGATTATATTAAAGTGGGGCTTTACGGATTCAAAACCCCCAGAGAAGCCGTCTTTTTGTTGCAGAACGTCAACAAAGCAGCCAAAGAATGCAACCCTAAAATCAAAGTGGTTGCCACTGGCTACGCTGATGCAGAAAGAATAAGCACATTAGACCCAATGCTCATTCCCGAAATAGCTTCTAAGGCTCAAGTAGACTTAGCAATGATTGACACAGCCGTTAAAGACGGCAAAAACCTCTTCAATTTCTTAGCCGTCAAGCAACTTGAAAAATTCGTAGACGAAGCGCATAAGCTGGGCTTGGAAGCAGCGCTGGCAGGTTCGTTGAGAAAACAAGACTTGCCTATGGTGTATGGTTTAGGTGCTGATGTGGCAGGTTTACGCGGGGCGGCCTGCACAAACAGCGACAGAGTTAGTGGTCAAATCACCAGAAAACTTGTACAAGAACTGGTTGAAACAGTTAAGCAAGCGGAAAATCAAGCCAACACAAAGAGGGCTTAACCATTGCATGCTAAGGGATTAAGTAAAAAAAAGGTGCTGGCTGAACTCAAAAGAATCCATGAACAAGACCAGCAGTATGATAACGGGAAAATTTTGTGTTCAATGTGCACAAAACCCCATCCAATAGCAGAAAAGGCTTATCAACTTTTTTTAAGCTCCAATCTAGGTGACCCAAGGCTCTTTCCTGGAAGCGCCCAACTTGAAAAAGAAGTCATAAGCCAATTGGCAACGCTTCTTCATGGTGAAAACTGCGTTGGCCATCTTGTCTCGGGTGGAACAGAAGCGAATTTGATGGCGCTCTTAGCCGCAAGAAACATGGCGCAAGTCAGTCAACCTGAAGTGATTTTGCCAGAATCTGCTCATTTCTCTTTCACTAAAATCTGCAACCTGTTGAATCTGAAGCCAGTCTATGCAGGTTTAGATAGTTCTTTTAGAGTTGATTCTTCGTTGGTTGAAAAATGCGTCAGCAAGAACACGGTAGCCATAGTTGGCACGGCTGGAACAGCTGAACTGGGCGCTGTCGACCCCATCGAGGAGTTGTCTCATATTGCTTTGAAGCATGATGTTTGGTTGCATGTTGATGCAGCCTTCGGCGGCTTAGTTATCCCGTTTCTCAAAAACGCCAAATACAAATTTGATTTCACTTTAGACGCTGTGAAGTCTATGACGATTGACCCGCACAAAATGGGTATGGCGGCAATCCCCGCTGGAGGAATCATTTTTAAAGACAGCAAAGCCCCAGATTTTATCAAAACTGAAACGCCTTACTTAACCGACCAGTACCAGTACACCTTTGTTGGAACAAGAACAGGCGCTTCCGCAGCTTCGGCATGGGCAGTTTTCAGATCTCTCGGCATGACCGGATTCAAAAAAGTGGTGGGCAAATGCATGAAAACTACCCAGCTGCTCGCTGATGGGCTAAGCGAGGCTGGTTTTAAACTTGTTGTGGAGCCAACGCTGAACATAGTGGCTTTCCGCAGCGACAAGGGCACGAAGCGTTTGGCAGAAAAGCTTTGGGAAAGCGGCTGGTTTGTCTCTTACGTGCCACGTTATGACTGCATCAGAATTGTTGTGATGCCTCACGTTAAGAAGCAGCATGCTGTGGCTTTTCTGAAAGATGCAATTAAGTATGAGAAAGATATCTAAAATGATTTGGGTTTTGATCTTTGCGATATTTTATTAGTTTGAAGTAACCTTTTATTGGATTTGAAGGTTAGGCCAAAATGAAAACTGAAGATGATCTCTTAGCGCGGATAGTGGTAAATCCTAAGGTTATGGTGGGAAAACCTGTTCTAAA
Source organism: Bathyarchaeia archaeon (assembly GCA_050010515.1). Classification (GTDB taxonomy): domain Archaea; phylum Thermoproteota; class Bathyarchaeia; order Bathyarchaeales; family Bathycorpusculaceae; genus Bathycorpusculum. The sequence continues at coordinate 9,041 of JBEKKX010000032.1, read as the reverse complement.
AGGTACGCGAATCACCGTAGAGCTTGTGTTGAGGTTGCTAGCTCAGGGGCTGTCTGCTGAAGAAATCCTCAAAGATTATCCGCATCTTACAAAAGACGATATTACGGCAGTTTTGCTTTATGCCGCCAAAATGGCGAGCGAAGAACTTTATCCAATAACAGTTAAGTGAGTCGTGGATATTTCATCGACTCCGAAGGAGCTTTGCTTTGAGGCTTTTGGTTTACGAGCACATTTCAGGCGGTGGATACGCAGGGCAGCCTATTTCACCAAGCCTTTTATCTGAAGGCTTTGGAATGCTGCGCTCAATTGTTTCTGATTTTAAATCTGCAGGCCACGAGGTAACCGTTTTACTTGATGCTAGACTTTCAAAACTGAATCCGCCTATAGTTGCCGACTACACAATACCCGTTTTTTACCCCAAGGAAGCCGAAAAACTCCTCCTTAATGCCGCTAAAATTAACGATGCCGTCTATGTTATTGCGCCTGAAACAGGGCAAACCCTGCAGTCGCTCGTAGAATTTGTGGAGCACATAGGCAAGGTTTCGCTTAATTGTGATGCCAGCGCTATCCAAAAGGTTGCGGATAAAACTGTTCTGCATGAGACGTTGAAAAAGAATGGTTTACCGACGCCTGACACAGTAGTGCTTAATGTTGATGGGGGTTTAGCGGAAGTTAAGCAGATCATTAGAAGCAGGTTTAGTTATCCTGTAGTGTTCAAGCCTGTGGATGGTGTCAGCTGCGGCGGCTTAAGCATGGTTAAAGGAGGCACACAAGTTGAGAAAGCAGTTGCAAGAATAAAGGCTGGGTCGGCAGGGAGGCATTTTATAGTTCAAGAGTTTATTGATGGCGAAGCTGCAAGCGTCAGTGTTCTTTGCACAGGCGGCAGAGCGTTGGCAATTGGCTTGAATGGGCAAAACGTCAAGGTTGCCGTGCCGGAGGCTGTTTCAAGTTATGAAGGCGGCGCTGTTCCCTTTGATCATCCGCTTAAACAAGAAGCATTCAGGGTGGGGGAGAAGGTTGTTGAGTCTTTTTCTGGTTTAAGGGGTTATGTGGGTGTTGACTTGGTTTTGGTAAAGGATAAGCCGTTTGTAGTGGATGTTAATCCACGGTTAACAACTTCTTATGTTGGCTTATGTAGAGTTGCCACCTTTAACGTTGCCGAGGCTTTAGTTAACGCTGTTTTGAAAGGTAAGCTTCCAACTAAACATGAAATTGGCGGTTTTGTTTACTTCTCGAAAGTGGAGACTTCCAAGCCGACCGTTAGCGCTTTTGAAAAAGTGGCTCAAATAAGGGAAGTTGTTTCGCCGCCTTTCCCACTGGATGATAATGATAAAGCTTGCTCGCTGGTTGCTGGTCAAGGTGAATCCTTGGACAATTCACGGTTAAGGTTCGAAGAAGCTAAAAAGCGCTTACTCAACATTATCAGCGGAGGAAAATAGCTTGGTAAACGTGTTAGGCTACGATATCGGAGGCGCCAACACTAAAGCCGTCTTCATACGCACACAAAAAGGTAAACTTCATGATATTCAAGTGGTAGTGGAGTACTTCCCAGTGTGGAGAGAACCAAAAAAACTCACCAGCGTCCTTCTAACGCTTAAGAAACGGTTAGGCGTCAACAGGCTTGACGGTTTAGGCGTAACAATGACTGCTGAATTATCCGATGCTTACACAACCAAGCGAGAAGGCGTCCACCACATTTTAGCATGCGTTAAGAAAGCTTTTCCTGACGTGCCAATTTACGTTTTGAACATCGATGCAAAATTAGAGCCACTTAGTAATGCTGAAGCGGAACCGCTTGGGGTTGCCGCGGCTAATTGGGCTGCAACAGGCTGGTTAGTAGCTCAACAGGTTAAAGATTGTGTGGTGGTTGATGTTGGAAGTACAAGTGCAAGCATAATTCCCATAGTCAACGGGCAAGTTGCAGCGAAAGGTAAAACGGATTTGGATAAGCTTATTTGCGGAGAGCTTGTTTACACTGGAAGCTTAAGGACGAATGTTGCTTCAATCGTGCATTCTGTTCCAGTTAAGAATGGGGTTGCAGGGGTCTCTTCAGAACTGTTCGCGTTATCTGGCGATGTACACTTAGTCTTAGGCAACATCACCGCGAAGGAGTATACTTGTGAAACGGCTGATGGACGAGGAAAAAGTTTGCCTGAAGCTTTGGCGAGGTTAGCTAGAGTAGTCTGCGCTGACACGGAAATGTTGACTCAACAAGAGATCATTAACATGGCTAAATACATCTATGATAAACAAGTTCTACAGGTTGCCGAAGGCTTAAACAAAGTCTACTCTTACACAAAAAAATTGTCATCAAACGAAGTTCCGTTGGTGGTTACGGGGCTTGGCAAAGATTTCATCGCAAAAAAAGCCGCAGAAAATATCGGCGTCAAAACCATAGTTGATTTGAAAACTTTAATGCAAACTGATGCTGTGGCGGCTACTCCTGCATTCGGTGTTGCCCTGATGACTGCCATTAAACTTGAAGGAGAAATCATCAAATGGACATGGCCATAGTCAAGGTAGGAGGCAGCTTAGCATTTCACCCTGAAAAACTGAGAACCCTATGCGCAAAGTTAAGCGAAGTCTCCAAGAAGCATAAGATAATAGTGCTGCCGGGAGGCGGCGAATTCGCTGATTCTGTGCGGGATTTAGATAAGCGGTTTAACTTGTCATGTGCAGTGGCTCATAGGATGGCGATTTTGGGAATGGATCAATACGGTTTCCTGCTGTCTGATTTGTTGTCGCATTCTTCCGTATTAAATCAGCTCGAAGATGTGCAAAGAATTTTGGATTTGGGTAAGTTGCCTGTTTTTTTGCCTTCAAATTTTCTGTTTAGCAAGGACCCGCTGGAGAACTCGTGGGATGTAACTTCTGACTCCATCGCTGTTTACATTGCGGGTCAATTGCACGCAAGCAGAGTTGTTTTGGTGACTGATGTCAACGGGGTTTATACGTGTGACCCGAAAAAGTTTTCAGATGCTAAATTGATCCGCAAGTTATCCGCTAATGACCTTTTAAAGATGAATAAGCGGACAAGTGTTGACAAGTTTTTGCCTAAATTGCTTTTACAGTTGCAGATTGAATGTTTTGTTGTTAATGGGCTTTATCCTGACCGGGTTGAGGCTGTCTTAGATGGGCGAGATACAGTTTGCACAATAATCAATTAGCAAACCCATAATATGCATACTAAATGTTTCTTTAAATCGATTGCTTCAACATTCTCTGAATTTCGGGAGCAACCGTCATTAACTTTTCCTTACTTTTCGTTCCCATGATATTTTGAAGCTCCAAATACTTTTCCAAAAAAACTAATCCTTTTCTCGTTATCGTAAATTTTTTTGGACCACAATCCTCTTCTACAAACATTAGCCACTCGCTCCATAGCAGTTGCATAATGCACTTTTGAAGCGTAGCGTAAGAAATACTTGTTTGACGCCTAATGTAGCTTTTAGTTTGAGGACTTTTGCATAAACAAAGAATTTCCGCGATGACTTGAATGTGGTCTCGTTTCTTGTAAAAAGCCGTTTCTTCCTTCCTCTATGGATTGGCTGCTATTTAAGCAATTAAACGTTTGTTGTAGCGGGTTAGCAGTCACAAATAAGCTAGTAAACACAAAAAAATAGAAAAAGGAAAATTGGAAGTATGCGTTTAGATTTTTTTCTTGTCTAGGACTTCTCGGAAAGTCTTATCGCAGCACTCGTAAAGCCCGATGGTGAGTTGTGTTCTTTTTCCTTTCTTGTCAGGTTTGCCTGCCATCTTCCAAGTTTTCTTTGCGGTTTTAACTTCTTTTCCACAAGTTGGGCATTTTGCCATAATTATCCCTATGGTTCATTGTTATCGTATGAATCAGCATAAAACATTTGCGGTTAATATACGTAAAATGGTTAAAAAAGGTCTTTTTTCCAGTTAAAAAATGGGAAAGACAATCGTTTTATTAAAAAATCAGGCGCTAAAATTTGGTGTGGGCTAATAAGTAATTCTATGTGGGGTTCAGTCAAGTCTTCGGTTACTGACTTTTCTTATCAAAAATCGGTTGCTGTTATTTTTTCTTCGATACTGTAAACTTATTTGTCATGGAACGTTTTAGAATTTTGTTCCATTAATGTCACAGTTTTTTCTAAAAGTTTTTAATAACTATTTAGTTATTTGGGCGCTTTCAATATACTCGGTTTTTGTGTAGTAATTAAAAAGACATTCAAAAGAGTAAGTTTGGTTTTCTTGCAAGCTAAGATATAGCGGTGTATTATTTAAAATATACAATGTTTTTCCATCTGAGAGTTCAATTACGTCTTCATTTGCATTGATGACACTTTTTGAAACTATTAAGCCGTTTTCTCCTGAAGGTATACTCTTTAAATTGTGTAATACAACAAGGGCGATGATACCTACTGCCACTATTAAAATTATTATAACGACAACAACTGTTAATTTGAATGGGTCAGTTTTCATTGTTATATCAGTGTTTTCTTGTTTTGCTTTGTTTAAATGTCTTGCTGTTTTTTTCTAGCGCTTCAGGTCAATGCCTGTTTGAAATGCACAACGGTCGAATCTTCAGTTTAGAATACACCACAGACTGTTTGAAAAAGTAGCTAGTTAGCTACCCGAGTCAGCAACCGAAAGTTGACATGAACCCAAAATAACCGAGAACTTGACAGAACCCTATGTGGAGTGCTTGGCTGAGAAGCGTAATCTTGAATTATTAGCTTAGATCGATGTAGCTTACGTTGAAGACACATGTCGATTGTTGGTTTAGATTTGGCAGGCGTTGAAAGCAGACCCACGGGCTTCTGCATACTTGGAGACATGAGGGTAGAGACTTTCTTGGTTTATACGGACGAGGAAATCCTAGCTAAAATCAGGGAAAGCAAACCCCGAGTCGTTGCCATTGACGCGCCTTTAAGCCTGCCGCCTGGAAGAAAGTCCCTTGAGGAAAGAACAAATGTACACCTGAGAGAAAGCGACAGGGAACTATTGAAAAGAGGCATAAGGTTCTTCCCTGTCACGCTGGGTCCAATGAGAAAACTAACCGAGCGAGGCATAAGCTTGAAAAGAATCCTAGAAGCCGAACACTTCACTGTCATCGAGGCTTACCCTGGAGGCGCCCAAGATGTTTTGGGGATTCCCAGAAAGCAGAAAGGGCTCGACAATCTGAAAGCGGGCTTGGAAAATTTAGGCATCGAAGGGCTGAACAGCCAGATGAGTGATCATGAACTTGATGCTGTCACATGTGCGTATGTTGGTAAACTGTTTTTGGAAGGACATGCTGTCACTTACGGAGATCCTAACGATGGAATAGTTATGCCAAAAGGCGAAATTAATCGTAGGAAGCAAAGTTAACAAAACTTGTTTATTCAACTTTGTAACGTTGCGAATTCTTTTTGCATTAGGATACTTGGGAAAAGATACTCTTTGTTTCTCCTCTCTTTCTTTGTATGTATATGCTTACTTTATAGTTTCAGTTGTGTTGTTTTCTGGTTTTTTGTTTCTGGAGATTTTGGAGGGCCACCAGTTGAATTTTTGCGCTAGACCCATGAGTGAGGGCACGAAGAAAAGGATGACGATGGTAACATCTATCAGGATGGCTGAGGCGACTGCTAGGCTGATTTCTTCTAGAATAGCGATGTTAGTTATAATTAACGATGCGAACACGGTGGCTAGTACGAGCCCTAAGCCGAGGATTGTTACCCAAACTTTCTCGATGGCCGTTACTATTGCTTCGTTGTCGGTTTTGCCGTTGAGGACTTCTTCACGGATGCGGGTGAGGAAGAATATGTCATAGTCAATTCCTACACCTAGCATGGTTACAACTACGAATAGTGGCGCAAAGTCTAAGATGGGCAGGTTAAGGGCATAGTAGAATATGAAGGAAATAATGGCTAACGAGAACACGACGCTGCAAAGTATTGTAACTATCAGGCGGATTGGCGTGAAGGCTGAACGGAGCTGGAAAAACAAAATTATGTAAACCGCTGCTGCAAGAATCATTACAACTTCTGGAATTAGGTTCCCCATGAATGCTTGGCTGTCGTAGGTTGACTGAGTTTCCCCTCCAAAGTAAACAGCGACGCCGCTTATGAGAGGCAGCTGGTTTATGTTCTTCTCTATCCCACGTAGGGAGTTGATAGCGGTTGGGCTCTCAGCTGAATTTGAAAGATTGACAGTAATTACTGCGGTCTTGTTATCTTTTCCAATTGTTGAAAACATTTGGCTCTCGTATTGTATTTGGATTGGCTCAGACATGTTTTCCACAGAAGAATAATTGAACAAGCATTCGAAGGGTCTAGTTGGGCCTGAAACGGCGGTGACTCCTTTAGAGCCTGCAGCGGCAGCAGTGATCTGCTCTATCTGGTTCAGCAAGGTCTGGTTAAACTGGTTGTTTCCATAGGTTATCTGTGTGGGAGTTGTGACGATGATGGAGGTTGGCGCTATTGTTCCGCTTCCAAAGCTGTTAGCTATTGCGGTGAGTCCTTGATTGCTTGGGAAGTTTGGAATAAGCTTCAAAAAGTCCTCGCTGGTAGGCGTATTATACATGACGACGAAGGCACTTAAGGCTACTATGCTGATAATGATTACGATGGGCACTTTACGTTTAAGTGTACCATGCGCCAAGCGCCTTAATCTGTTCTGGTTAGGAGCAGACCTTGCCTTACCTTGTCTATTGAGTCCTGGCCAGAAAATCCTGTCACCCAAAGCAATCTCAAGGGCAGGCAATAATGTAAGCGAAGCTACAAGCAAAATTGCAACTCCAAGTGCTATGGCTGTTCCGACATCGCTAAAGATGGGCACGTTAGCAACTGCCATGACAATGTAAGCGACAATTACGGTTATGCCTGCGGTTAGGACTGCTTGTCCCGCCCACTTAATGGAAATGCCCACGCTTTCCTCGATTGATTTGCCTTTTTGCCTTTCTTCTCTTGTGCGTCTAAGCTGCAACACTGCATAGTCTACTGCTAGACCTAGCATCAGCAGTATGGTTAATGTTGGGGTTAGGAAAGTCAAGTTTCCATGACCAATATCGACGACACTAGCGTAGATGGAGGCAAGTGCAACCGAAATTGAAACGCCGCCCATCAGAACTGGAATCAAAGCAGCCACAGGCGATAAAAACAGTAGTCCAACGATTAAAAGGGAAATCGCGATGCCAGGCCCCATGGTTATTTCCAGAGCAGGCACAAACGCCTTCGCAACATCCTTAGTCAAAACTGGGCCACCAGTCACGTAAACCGAGCCAAAGTTCAGTAACCCAGAATTTTTGACAGCTGACTCTACATGAGCAATTGTGTTGTCGTCAGGACTAGAAGAGAAACCGAGAACAATCAGCATCGAATCATTTTGAGAATTAACGAAATTACCTGTTAACGCGCTTGTGGGTGCATATGGATAATCAGTGAAAGGTTGAGTTGCAATCTCATTGTTGATGGCAAGGTTTACATCGGCGGTTGTTGCGTTCGCTGAAAGCCCTGATAAGAGATTACTCAGGGACGCGCTGTTTATGGTGAAGAGTGGGGAGTCTGAAAAGGTGCTTTGGGTAGCATTTGAAATAAAATCGCAAGCTAGATTCCATGTTTGGGTCTCGTTGGGTGATGGGCCAAGCTGATAAGAGGATTCCATCAGGTCAGAAACTGAAAAACCCGCTTCTGCATTTGTCATGTTAGCATACAGGTTTGTGCTCAACTCAGATAGGTTATCCTGCAAAGAATATAACCAAGAGTTAATCGTGATTATGGTGGATTGTAAACTTGCCGTCTGATTAAGTATATCAGGTACCGACGAGTTAAGCAGGCTAGCCTCCAGCGAGTAAATGCTTGATTCACCAGTATAATTGCTAATGCCTATGTCCGTGGATATTGTGTTGTTGAGTGCAAGCACGTCCTGCTTTAACGAGTCAGAATATACTGAAGCACCTTGGATTACCACAAGGATGCTGCTGTCGCTACTATTGGAACTTGGAAATTGAGCTTTTACTATATTGGCTGCTTTAACCGACATCGTGTTTGAAGGTCCGACAAACACGCCGGTCAGGTTATAGGAAACGGATGAAAAGAAGCTGGGAATAAGAACAAGCGAAAGCAGTACCGCAATTACCCATGCTATGATAACCCATCGGAACCGCCTACGAATGAAATGGTTTAAAGAATCGAAATACGACTTTGACATTTACATCAAGTTTCCTGGTAAACAACTCTTACATGGTAATTATGCAACTACGAATCATAGCATTTGCCGTTTGCATCGTCTTTCTTAAGGATTTGCCACAATCCAACCATAAACCCACATGAAATCAGTTCATGAGGGCTCAAAAAGCTGAGCGCGACTGCAGAGCATTGATATGAGAAGCGTTAAACGTGGTGAGGTTTTCCGAGCTCTATTTTAGGAGATGTTTTGGGCTTGTTGATGAGGAAAACAAGCAAAAAGGTAACACTAATTATTGTGTCCTAATGACCAAAAAGAGCCGACAACAAGCGTTCTTTAGAATAATTGAATGGACCGAGGGCTAGCTTGATGTCGTCGTTTAAGCCCTCGTTACACTTTTGACATATTTCCGCGAATTTAAAGGTACTATGTTCTTAGTGGGCAAGAAAAGTTATTCATCAAACGATACGGTTTGGAGCTTGTTCATCAATTTAATAGCGACAAATTTGCTTATGCAAATTCAGCAGGATAGCGCGCCAGCCTGTTGCTAAATTATTTGGATTGACATTTTCTTGCTTAATCAATTTGTATTCGATTGAATAAACGGTATAGTATGGAGAAGAATGAGAGTTCCTGCTCCATTTTGCGCAGTTTGAACTTGGATGACATAGAGGACCCACACTGCCCTGTACATACCGACTATTTCTTTTGCCATTGCGTTCCACTCTTCCAAGCCTTCATTATCACCCATACTGCATCATCCTAACCGACGTTACGGGGTTTATGTTTTTATTAAAACTTGACGAGAATACTGCAACCGTTAGGTTGCAGATGAATCGGCAGTAGGTTCTTTTGCTAACTCGCTAAGTGTGTTTCCTAGACGGCAGGTTGCGTCTACCGTCTAGGAG
>JBEKKX010000031.1:0-29168 GCA_050010515.1 Bathyarchaeia archaeon | reverse complement strand
AAATTCTACCGTTCAATTGGCCAGGTCAATGCTGAAACAATCAAACGCTACATAGAACAATCTAAGCATCCATAATTTTTCTGAAGATACCGCAACCGTAAGGTTGCGGTCATTCATTTCAAATTATTTAAATCTTAAAATGCACTATTCGCAATGCTAACTCGCGAGAATGAGGAGTAAAGTTGCAACAAGATCAAACGCTTAAAGAAAAAATTCACCAAGCAAACATTTCCGTCCACCAGCATGAAGCACGATACTATGAGCTGCTCCATCCAGAAGTATACAGTAAACAAGAGCAAAAAAGAATAACTGCAAAACTAGACATTATGAACAAACTTGTGACAGATAACCAAAAAAACGCTCTTGACGTTGGAGCAGGCACCGGCAACTTAACAGGCAAACTTTTGCAGATGGGCTATAAAGTTACAGCAGTAGACATCTCAGCAGAAATGTGCGCAATCCTTCAAACCAAATACAACTTTTACTTGAAAAATAGTAAATTAACTATAATCAACTCACCAATAGAAAATCTAACCTTTAACGTTGGCGAATTTGACTTAATAACCTGCTACTCTGTGCTTCACCACCTACCTGATTACGTCACCGCACTCAAAAGCCTCTCAGTCCTTCTAAAGAAAGGCGGCGTAATCTACATTGACCACGAAGCATCCCCCTTCTATTGGAAAACTGAACCAAGCAGCTTAGCCAACCTCATCAAAGGCATCTATTTTCATTCAAACCCCATATTTAACAGCTTTTACTTCCAAATTATCGGACTAAAAGTTCCCTCAATCGATTATTCCCTGTCGGATTACTGGCACAAAAAAGAACACGCACTAAACCACAAAAGCATAGAACAAATATTCAAAAAAGAAAACTATGAGTTCTCAAAGCGCACGGACTATTATCAAAACAGCACATGGATTCCTAACCCTCTATCCCTAATTTATCGTCTCTTTTGCAGACCTGAAATGAGCTTTTGGACAGCTAAAAAATAATCAAGCAATTCCTACGGTTTTTTGTGCGCTGGGATTCAATCTTCTTTTTGCAAAGTTCACAACGCCTTCACGCCTAATTCTCTTCATTATCTGCTTCGGTGACCTATGAAATTCCTGGAAAAATCTTCTTTGAATAGCCATAAGCGAGTTGTAATCAAATTCCTCGGTCTTTACGCTGAGCAAAAACTCGTCAAGGCGAACGTAATTTTTCGATTCCAAAACTTCCTGGTAAAGTTTGCTGTCTGGATTAGCAATGAAAATGTTGAATAGACACCAGTCAGGATTTAATTTTTTAGCGAATTTTAACGAGGCTTCCATGTCCCTTAACGTTTCATCTGGGACACCGAGCATGAATGAGCATGCAATTTGTATTCTGTTTTTGCGGCAAAGTTTGAAGGCGCTTTCTATCTGCTCTAGCGTTGTGTTTCTGCCGATCCGCTGTAAAATTTTCTGCGAACCTGATTCAACTCCAAACCAAATAGTTTTGCATCCGGCTTTACTCATCTTTTCTAAAAGTTCTTGATCTACTAAATCCACACGTGTATCGCAGACCCATTCTAAATCCAGCTTGTTTTTTATCATTAGGCTGCATAGTTCAATAGTTTCTTTTTTTCTGAGAGTGAAGTTGTCGTTGATAAAGTAAAGTCCTTTTGTGCCATATTTAGTCATTAAATCTTGTATTTCGTCGATAACTCTCTGCGGACTGAAGGCTCGGCAAATGTTTCCCCAGAGTTTTCTTGTTTCGCAAAAGCCACAGTTGAACACGCATCCACGTGAGATGCTCATGACATCGGCGGGTTTAACGCTCAAATACTCTATGGTTCTATCGTAGAGTTCAAGCGGCAATAAGTGTCTCGCTGGATAAGGAACCTCGTCGAGGTTTTCGATGAATTTCGGCTGGTTTTTGATGTTTTTTCCTTGGCGTCTACACGCAACACCTGGAATAGTTGCGGCAGCAGGCTCATTGCCGTTTGTGATGCATGTGGCAAGTTGTGTCATTGCTCTTTCGCCTTCACCCATAACCACATAATCGATTTCTGGGTTCGCCAGTAAACTATCAGGCACATAGGAAGCGTGCCATCCACCAACAACTATTTTGCAGTTAGGCAGGGCTTCTTTGATGGCTTTCGCGGTCTCTACGCAGCGAGCGTAAGTAGCTGAGCCGCATGTAATGCCCACAATTTGCGGGTTAAGGGTTGTGACTAACTGCTTGATTTCACCAGTTGATTTTTTCATGAGATAGTTGTCGAGCATTTGCACCTCGAAACCTGCTTTTTCGAGTGCGGCGGCAACGTACATTAAGCCTATTGGAGGCAACCGTTTGCCAAGGTACCATGCACCGTTTTCTGGCGGGGCAGTGGTCATTAAGAGAATCAAATGAGAGTTTTCTCCTCTTTGCAGAACTGTTTATTCCATTGGTGAGCATGCACGTTTTGTCTCTCTGTGAATGTTTTTGATTAAAACTTTGATTATATGGGAGTTAATAGCTTTAACGGCACAGAATGCCGATGCAGGTTTCGTTTTTGTTTTTGCTGTTTTTCAAGTAAATTCAGGCTTCGGGAAAGCTGCAAGGACCAAAATTAATCAGCTTCCAATAATACGGGCTGAGACTGGATATAATCTAGAATAACTCTGAAGCGTGTTTTGAGCAAAGAGTGGCGGTTAACGAAAAGGTTTATAGCCCTTCCACATGCCTTTCCAGAATGAAGAGGATTCAAAATGAAAGTTGTCGTCCACTGGAGTGGGGGCAAAGAATGCGGCTTAGCTTACCACAAAGTCATCAAACAGGGTCATCAGGTTGCTTATCTTCTCACCTTTGAATATATGAAACCCTACATTTTTCACAGTTTCCCAGTTATGGAACTTCAATCCAAAACTTTGGGGACTCCCTTGAAGCGGGTTAGAATTAAGAAGGCATACGAGGACATCCTCAAAGCTCTCACAAAATTACACAACGAAGAAGGCATCGAAGGCATCGTAACAGGCGACATAGTCGGAGCAGGATGCGCCCTTGTCCACTCTAGCTACTACGAGAGCATGTGCAAACAGTTGGGCATGGCTTTCATGATGCCCTTGGAAAACCCTTCAGGAGACACTTACGATGTGTTGAAAGAAGTGGTTCAGACCGGCTTAAGACCAATATTAAACTGTATTAATACCAATTTCTTTGGTGAAGAATGGTTAGGACGAGCGATAGACAGCACCTCCATCAAAGAACTAAAAGAGTTAGCCGACGAAAAAGACATAGACGTTTCCAGCGAAGACGGACAAGGCTACCACACCACAGTTGTCGACGCACCGCTTTTCAAAGAATCCATCGGAATCGGCAAATTCAAGAAGAAAACCAAGAAGGAAAAGTCGAAGAACTGGAAAAGAAATTGGCTATACATGGACATCAAAGAAGCATATTTAAAACCCAAAGAAACGCCAAAATGACAAGCAAACGAAGATTCCTCATTATTAATTCCTAACTTTTACAGTTATTTCTGGTAATTTGTGTAGCTTGCGAAAAATCTAAATTTTGCATAAAGTAAATGAACTTGAACGCGCTTACAAAGTATAAACTCTTGTTTCAGGGAAGAACATGAAAACTCGCGTAACTCTTGTGAATCCACCCTACCCTGTCGGTTCCCATCAGCATCCACCTTTCATGCCCTTAGGCATCGGGTACTTAGGTGCGGTGTTGTATACGAATCATTTTGAAGTTAACGTGATTGATTGTCAAGCGCAAAAACTCACTCACAAACAGTTTAGAGAAGAAATTGGTAAAGTCCAACCTGACATAGTTGGAGTCACCTCCACCACTCTTACGTACAAGTCTGCCCTTCGAATAGTAAAAATATGCAAGGAAGTTTGGCCAAACTGCATAACTGCAATCGGAGGTCCCCATGTTACCTTCTGGGATGACAAGGCATTGCATGAAGAGCCCTCCTTAGATGTTGTTGTCAGGGGCGAGGGCGAAAACACCATGCTGGAGCTTGCACAAAGAGTTGAAAAAGCTCAAGCTTTCCATGACCTTGCAGGCACTACTTGCAGGAAGGGCACAGAAATAGTGAAGAACCCTGATAGACCTTTCTTGGAAGACCTCGACAGTCTGCCTTATCCAGCACTCCATCTTTGGCAGCATACGGAGAATTTGAGGAAGTACGGAACGATACCTTATCCCGTGATGACTAGTCGAGGCTGCGTGTACTGGTGCAACTTCTGCACAGCCGTCAGAATGTTCGGCAGAAGATACCGCATGCGCAGTCCAAAAAATGTAGTAGACGAGCTGGAGTTTCTCCACAAAAACTACTATGCAAACCAGTTCACATTCTATGACGATGCATTTACCGTGGATCAGGATAGAACCGCAAAAATATGCGATGAAATTCAGCGGAGAGGACTAAGAATCAAATGGGACTGTGAAACTCGAGTAGACATGGTAAGTAAAGAGCTCCTTGTAAAAATGAGGGAGGCAGGCTGCATAGCTGTTTGGTTCGGCGTCGAATCAGGCTCAAAGAAAGTATTAAACTCCATGGGAAAAGGCTTCTCACTTACTCAAACCAGAAGAGCATTCAAGTGGGCAAAAGAAGCAGGGTTGATGACTGTTGCAGGCGTCATTTTGGGTTTTCCCGGCGAAACAAAAGAGAGCGCTTGGGAAACAATTCGGTTTGTTAAGGAACTTAACCCTAACGATGTAGGATTCTACATAGCCACACCTTACCCTGGAACACCCCTCTACGACGAGGTGAAAGCAAACGGATCCCTAAAGATAACTGACTTTGACAAATACGACACGGCGACGCCGATCTTTGAGATTCCAAACTTAAGCATGCAGGAGCTGACAGAAATTCGGGAACAAGCATTCCAAAAGTTCTACCTCAGCCCAGCCTACTTCGTCAGCGCGTTAGGCATGTTTAAGCAAGGAAAAATGTGGGGTCTAGGCGCAACGCGTCTAATACTGGCACATGCTCGGAGGGCAATCATAGCAAAAGCAAACAATTTGGTGAAGTAGAAAAGAGGGCAACACAAAACATTGAACATGGAGAAAGCCAGACATTGATTTTACTAATGACTACCGCTCCACCCCTGAAATCGCCTTGGGGTATGGCGGGAAAGCTTCCTCCACTGGGGTTAGCTTATGTTGCTGCAGCTTTAGAAAAGAATGGCTTCCATGTAGAAATTCTTGACAACTATCTGCTGGAGCGGTCAATTGAAGAAGTTAAATTGGAAGTGAGAAAGCGTGCGCCAGAAATAGTGGGCATAACCTGCAGTTCTTTGACTTATTCTCGGTGCATCGAGACGGCTAAAGCAGTCAAAGAAGCATACCCATCATGCAGGGTAGTTGTGGGAGGACCACATCCTTCGTACATGCCTCAAACCATGCTGGATCACGAAGAGATAGATTACGTGGTTATCGGCGAGGGAGAGCAGGCAATGGTGAACCTTGTCGCCAGCATCATGAAAGGCGAAGAAAAGGCGGTGATTGCCAAAATCCCAGGGGTAGCATGCAGGATTAACGGCGAGGTGGTGAAGAATGCGCCTGAATTCATCACTGATTTGGATCAGGTTCCCGTTCCGGCGCGTCATCTGCTGCCGATGCAAATGTACGACCGTACACTAAGCTATTTGAGTGTTAAACCTGTCGATACCATGAGTATACTTCGTGGCTGCCCATACAGTTGCGCGTACTGTGAAACTAGGGAATTGTGGGGAACCACTTGTCGAGCCTTCTCGCCCCGAAGAGTCATAGACGAAATAAAGCACATGGTTGAAAACTATGGTTCAAAGGGAATCTACTTCGTCGGCGACAACTTTACCATAAACAAAAAACGCACATCTGAGCTTTGCCAACAAATCAGAGAAAGCAAAATAGACATCAAATGGACATGCGAAACCAGAGCCGACCTCATCTCCAAAGAATTGCTCGCTGAAATGAAATCCGCTGGCTGCCAAACCATATTCTTCGGAGTAGAATCGGGTTCACCTGCAATTCAGCAAAAGCTAGACAAGAACATCAATCTCCAAGAAGTCGAGCGTACCTTTGAGCTTTGCAGGCAAGTGGGAATACGAACAGCAACTTCTTTCATGCTGGGCATCCCTGGCGAAACAGTTAACGACATGAAAGCCACATTTAAGTTTGCAAAGCATCTGAACGCGGACTGGTGCCAATTCAACATTTACGTGGCGTGCCCTGGTAGCCGACTGTACGATGAAGTGATAAGCCAAGGCTTGTACGATCAGATAGATAACTATTTGGCAAGAGTCAAAACCAAAGAATTCGATTACGATATGCTCGTCAAGATTCAGCGGGATTTTCAGCGAAACTGCCAGAAGTCGGCGGCGTCTAAGCTTATCCGAGTAATTAAGCAGGAAGGCTTGGGAAGCGCAGTTAAAAAAAGTGTCTCTCTGGTTTTTAACCGCTAATGAGATTTAACTCTTGGTTTTTTGTCTTAGATTTTTGTGTGTGCACAAGCCTACCCCGGTCTACTAGATGTTTCTAATATGCTTCAAATATGATTCAACATAGAGCTGCATAGAACTAAGTTGCGCACTTTTGCATGCAAATTGATGCTTTTTTATGCAAAGATAAGGCAAAACGCGGGGTTTTTTTGAGTTTTATATGGTTATGTTGATTGTTTTGAGAATTTCCCGGTAAGCATTAAGCGGAGTTTCCTTGTCGCTTACGTTTTTTATCAGCATCCGCCCCCCATCAAACAGGCTTACATCCAGCTTCATGTAATCAAACATCAAGACCATCTGGGACTTCACGCGGATTTTGAAGTGCTGTTTCTTGATTTTTTCGCATGCATCGTTCATGTTGAACTTTAACGGTTGCGCTGGAGTTATGTCTGCAGTTGTTCCTCCGCAGAGCCAAACAACGTTCAGGTTACCAATAACTTCTTTTTCTACCATTCCGCTTCAACTCCAGCCTTAGTACTGTTTTAGGCGTCTACTTGCTTAATCAACATTGCCATAAAACACCCAACCGCTGCTAATCCATGGCAGGCGGCAATCTCAAGTTTCTTAGGCGATGCTGGGATTTTTGGGTTTAAGAACCGCTTCTTCAATGTCCATGTAGAGAAAATCGCCTTCTCGGTAGGGTGAACCGCCAAAATCGACGACTCGGCTTCTCTTGGTGTACTTGGTGATTTCAATGCGTTCTTTGAATAGCGGTGCATCAAGCGATGTTGAGTGGTATTCTCCTGGTTCTCCCGAAATGTCTATTCCTTTACCCGCTGGACCGACTAGGGGTTTCATGTCTTCGATGCATTTTCTGTCTATTTGTCGCCCTAGCCATTGTTCGGTGAAGTATCTTTGGTCAATGCAGCTGAGGATGGCTTTTACTCCGATTGACTGCTCCATTTCCATGATTCGTTTTCGGTAGCGGCTGCCTGGAATGAGGTTGAGTGGTCTATCCCACATGGGCATTAGGAGTTTGACGTTTAGTTTTTTGCAGGCGTCCTTCCATACCCGTCGGTGATGTACGTTGTCGATGTCGCCTGTTACGATGGCTTCAACGCCCTGTTCTTTATGCAACCGCTCGAGAGTTCCCATGATGTCGTCATATCGGTTATCTGTTATTTTCACAAACTGGTGGGGAACGCCCAGAGCTTTGGCTTGTAACTCTATTACTTTGAAACTGTGAAAAACGTAGGGTTCCATATAGATGTAGGTGACGAGGCATGCTATTTCGTGACCCTGCTCTACCACTTTGTGAAGTGCCGTACAGCAATCTTTTCCTCCACTCCAGTGGACAACCACTTTCATTTTACTTCAACATCTCTGGTACACTTTGGACCTGTTGGATGATGGATAAACACGTGACCTAATAAGCGTTTATGGAAACCTAACAGAGCACGGCAATTATCTCCTCGAAGAATTCTTATTTATGTGGGTCGTCGAGTAAAATTTAGTTCTCAGCGTTTTTCAAGTGTTTTTTTATTGTTTCCACGAGTTTTTGGTTGTCTTTTGCTGAACGGACTGTGATTCTGAAGTAGCTATCGTCCAAGCCCATGAAGGTGCAGCAATCACGGATTAGAATGTGTTCTTTAGCCAGCAAATCCTTAAGCTTGGTGGACGTAATTTTTCGATTCAGGATTTTCACAAGCACAAAGTCTGTTACTGACGGGTAAACGTGTAAGTCTCCGATTTCGTTTAGGCTTTTGGCTAGCTGTGCTCTTTCTTTGGCGATTGTTCTTTTAGTGTTTTCAATGAAATCAGTGTCATTAAATGCTGCAAGCGTCGCGCAGCTTGCGAGGCTGTTGATGCTCCACGGGAGCCTGACATTTTCCAGCTTCTCGACTAGTTTCGGTGCTGCTGTGCCGTAGCCTAAACGTATGCCTGCCATGCCGTAGAATTTAGTAACCGACCTTATCACAAACAGGTTCTCATACTCTTTAACCATGCCAGCCAACGTGGTTTCTTGGCCTTTCTCGGCAAACTCGATATAGTTCTCGTCAACGCTGAAGATGACGTCCTTTTTATGGCAGAAATCAACTAGGTCTAAAACCGCTTCTTTGCTGTACAGTGTCCCTGAAGGACTGTGAGGATTGCAAATGTAGAGTATTTTTGTTTCAGGTGTGATTGCTCGCTTGATTTTTTCGTTTTCTAAAGCAAAGTTCTCTGGCAACTGGAGAAACGCTACTTCGCCACCAACCCGTAGTGCTGCCTTCTCATACTCGCTAAATGAAGGCACGGGAATGAGCGCTTTAAAGCCGCGCGGCAGAATCTCGGTAATGGCGTAGATGAGTTCGATGGAGCCGTTCCCTAAAATGACGTTTTCCTCTTTCACTCCGTGCCCAATGTACTTTGCGATTTCCGCTTTAAACTCCACTGGGTTAGGGTCAGGATAAAACTTGATCAGCTTAGCATACTTTTTAACGGCTTCTACAGCTTTGGGCGAAGGCCCAAGAAAATTGATAGGTCCACTGAACTCAAGTACTTCTTCAAGTGGTACATTGTATTTTCGGATAAAACCCCAAATGTCTCCGCCATGACTAACAAACCTGCGTTCTTTACATGTGTCCGACAGCTTTCTCTTCCTCCATTAGTCTACCTGCTTCTTTTTCAACTTGCAACTGAGCTTTAAAGTGAGCGTTATACAAGTTAACAACCTTGTATAGCCAGTAAACTGCTCCAACGCCCAACGTAACAATTGTAATCAAAACATAAGTTTTTATCGGTATCGTCTGCGGCATAAACATCCGTTCACTAAAAGAAGCCGCAAGAAACATGTCTTGATTTCGTTCATGTACCAATAAATCCCTCGACAATAGGTAAAGAATGACAAAAACTGGAATAACCAAAACGATGCTGACAGCCCACGCCTTCGCATTCCTCCGTTTAAAGTGCTCACTTGTTGCCGGCGGCTCCTTTCCCTGACTCCTCAGATAAGCGACAACCTGATTTTCTAATTCTGCCTCATGCTGAAAATGCCTATTCCTGCCCTCAATCAGGCGGTAGAACATGGGGAAAAACGCCAACCCAAAAGTAACAATCGCCGCTAAAAACCACATGGAAAACCACATTTTCCTGTCAGCATTAACTTTACTGTTCATAGCGGTTTCCATCTAAGCAAACTATCCATTCAATTGCTTACAAGGTTGGGGTAGCCAAACTTTATAAGTTCTTCCATTGGCATCTAAAAGTAAAATGAGCCGAAAGGAAATGCTGCTTTCCGTAATAATTCCCGTTTACAACGAGGAATTAACCATAGGCAACATAATCGACCGTGTAAAAGTAGCCGTGAAGCAAACAGGCTTAAAAAACGAAATAATAGTTGTAGACGACTGCTCGTATGACAAATCGCTTGAAATAGCCAAAGAACACAACGCCCAAATCTACACGCTAAAAAGGCACTTAGGCAAAGGCTACGCGCTGCGAGCAGGCTTTGCCAAAGCAAAAGGCGACATAATAGTCACCATAGACTCAGACGGCTCACACAAACCCGAAGAACTTCCGCGGGTACTTGCGCCAATTGTGCAAGACAAAGCAGACCTAGTTATAGGCTCAAGATACCTAAACCAAAAAAACGTGGCTACCAGAAAACTAAACGCTTTTGGTGTTAAACTCTTCAACTCTTTCATCGAACTATTAACTGGCGTCGCCATCACTGACTCTCAATCAGGCTATCGTGCTATGAAACGCGAAGTGATGAAAAGCCAAAAGCTAAAGTCAGGGGGGTATGAGATAGAATCTGAAATGTTGGTAAAGACAGCCAAAAAAGGCTTCAGAATCACTGAGGCGCCGATAAGTTTTGAGCAGCGAACCTACGGCAGGTCTGGAGTTGACCCAATAGTTGATGGATTCAAAATTCTCATATCGATAATTTCAGCGTACATGAAGGGTTAAGCAAGTTGGCTGGCAACGCATATCCTAAAGTTTCAATTATAGTTGCAACTTACAATAATGAACAAACAATCGAGGAATGCCTCAACTCGATTTTGGCGCTGGATTATCCCGCAGGCTTCATTGAAGTTATCGTCATGGATGGTGGCTCAAAAGACGCCACGGTCAAAATAGCAGAAAATTTCCCTGTCAAAGTTGTTTCCATTAGCTTAAACGCTCCAGCAGCCTATAATTACGCCATGAAAATTGCTACGCATTCGGTTCTGGGCTTTGTAGATGCAGATGCTAAAGTGGAATCTCAATGGCTAAGAAAACTTGTACTCCACTTGGAAGAGCCTAAAGTGGCGGGAGTCAGCGGCAGCATAGAAACATGGAACGCTGAGAATCCATGGGCAAAAAGCATCGGTTACGAACTTAAAAACCGCTACAGCCGCATAGGAAAATACACAAGTCGCATAGCCACCATGAACCTGCTCTTGAAAAAAGACGTTATCAAAGAGGCTGGCGGATGGGATGAAAACTTGCCAAGCCAATATGACACAGACTTAGGCTTTAGAATAAGCGCGAAAGGCTACAAAATCGCTTACGAACCAAACGCCATCTGCTACCACTACAACAGGCCAACAGTTCGAGCTTATTACAGGCAGCAGTTGCAATACGGAAAAAACACTTTAAAACTGTACTTTAAACATGGACGATTGGCTAAAGGTGATGAAATCACGGATTTTGGCATGAACATTCAGCCAGTACTGCTCTTAGCTGTCATTGCGTTTTTCCTTCTTGGAATCATAGAAGTCCTCAGGTCCTTATGGTACATTTCAGGCTTAATTTTAGTCTTAATGCTTGTTTACTTCGTTTACTCCGCAGCCAAAATTGCTGTTAAGTTCCATGATAAGGCTGCTTTGCGGTTGGTTGTGCTATATTTTGTGAGAGCATTCGCTTGGTTTGTCGGCGCAGTAACAACTACCATCAACTACGCTAGAGGCAAAGGGAGGAAAACACCCAATGCGTAAAGTATGCTTCGTCTCGCCTGAGTATTGGCCCCTCTCTGGTGGAACAGGCGCCTACGTTTACTATCTATCAAACGAACTTATGAAAAACGGTTATAAAATCTACGTAGTCACAGGCTCCGACCAAACATTAGACATCAAAGTCAACGAACAATTAAAGGTGTTTTTCCTAAAAATCCCAAAAGCGCCTGTCATAAAATCGTTTATGCTTGCAGCCTCCAGCTACAGCAAACTAAACAGCGTCCGCGAAAGAGTTAACGTAGATATTACGCACGCTAACTTGCCGTTAACGCCTAACTTTGCAGTGCCGCCGAACTTTGGAAAAACGCTCGTTTGCACCGTTCACTCAACATGGAAGGGCGAAGCACAAGCCATCCGAGGTGAACCCTACAGCAGGCTTAACGCTAACGAGAAGTTTATGGTTAGCTTCAACTGGTTTTTGCGGATTTTTGAGGAAAAAATGCTTGAGCGAGCAAACAAGATTATTGCGGTAAGCCATTTTACAAAGCGCGAGTTGCTTGAGTACTATAAGATTCCTGAAGAAAAAATTCGTGTCATCCACAACGGCGTTGACCCTGACAAGTTTCAGCCAGCAAAAGATAAACGCAAAATCAAGGAAGAACTCGGTTTTAACCCAAACGATTTAGCCATAGTTTCAGTGGGCAGGCTCTATGCACGCAAAGGCTTATTCACACTTATCGAAAGCATGCCCGCCGTCATCAAGCGGTTCAAAAACGCCAAATTCATAATTTCAGGCAAAGGACAAAGCGACGAAATGCGAAAACTCATCGCTCACGCAGAAAAAATCGGCGTAAAAGACAACATAATCTTCACCGGTTACTATCCCGACAAGAAACTGCCCAAACTTTACCAAGCCGCAGACGTATTCGCGTTCTCCACATTCTATGAGCATCACCCCTTCGCTGTTTTGGAGGCGCTTTCAACCGGCTTGCCCGTGGTAACAACCAGTGTAGGTGGGATTCCTGAAACGATTGAAAGTGGGAAGAACGGGTTCTTGGTTGAGCCGTTCAATCCAAAACAATTCGCTGATAGGATACTGTATTTGCTTGAGCACCCAACTGAAGCTTTGGAAATGGGTTCTCTTGCCCGAAAAACTATCCTGGAACGCTTTGATTGGCGCATAGTCGTAAAGGATGTGCTCAAAGTCTACGATGAAGCGTTAGACTAAGCGGTTTCTATAGGCTCTCCTCTGTACGCAATGGTTATTTTCTGGAAAAGCTTCACTACATCCAGAGAGCAAAATAGCATTTTCGTTAAAAGTTCATGTTGGTATATTTTCATTTGCGCTTTTACGGGCAAATCGATTCTTGGAGGCTCAAATTTGTGCATTACCTCATTTACCTGCAAGCCCTCCACCATGACTGATTCCTTTTGCAAGCCTACTTTTTTGGCAATATAGTTGAGGTATGTTTGTTTCCAGTCTAATTCCATGATTTCCGCTGCGGTTATATCGATAGCTAAGGCGTCATTGCTGGTTAGCATTAAGTCCATTTTGACGGGTTTGCCTTTTGTTGGGCCATTTCCCTCAATCCCAACCCTCGCATCCATGACTGTTAACTGCGGCTTAATGACGGAGTATAACCTGTAGAAAACTTCCGGCAGATACGGGTGAAGGTAAATGCGCTTGTTGCTGGGAACGCAGCCGAAAAGGTTTTTTATGGCTCCACTGTATATTGCAAATTCATGCGTTTTCATCAAAGGCAAATTCACAACCGCGTCAGCATCCAACACGGTTTTTGGCAAAAGCAGCTCCTTCAGCGGAGTGTTGGTGGTTGGAAATTTTACTTTGACCACTTTGTCCTCTGAAAGATTGATCACGCTGCCGCCTGCTTTCTTTACGGCTGCTTCTATCCCTGTTTTTTCAAACGCTGAGTTGCATGGATAATTAAACCCGTTAGACTCGCCAACTATTACTTCTCTAGCGCCGTCTCGAAGTAAGCTAACCAGTTCACCAAGCAGTTTGGGGCATGTTACTACGCCGGGAATGTACTCTGGGTGGCTCATGTTGGGCTTGATAAAAATTTTCTGTTTCCCACGCAACCCTGAATCATCAACGGCTTCCTTTAAGATTTCGCTTATGCCGTTTTTGGCTCGAAAGATTTTAACCGTTTTCTGTTCTGTGTTAGGCACACCTATGCACCCTTCACTTGTTTTCCCATTATGCAGCCTGGATCGGAATTTAGCATGTCACCATTATGGTATGCAGCTGACCGCGCTCTGCAGCCGCCGCAAATGTACTTGTAGGCGCATATTCCACAGGCTCCTTTTAGGTTGCCTCTGTTGCGTAAGGCTTTGAAAAGTGTTGAGTTTAACCATATATCTTGGAACTTTTCAGTTTTCAGGTTGCCCACATTTATCGGCAGGAAGACGCATGGGTGAACATCCCCCTGAGGTGAAAGCGAACAATATAATCTTCCAGCTCCGCATCCGCCGATGAAATCTGCCAGTGGAACAGCTTTCTTGCTTACTCTCGCCGTTTGCATATGCGCCATAGACATGGTCACTTCCCCAGTTCCCGCTGCCCCTTGACATTGCAAGGCTACTCGGGCTAGCTGCGGCGCCGTGGTGAGAATGGTTGTTTTGCAGCCAGTTGACATCCTGTTTAGCAAGTAACGCATAAGCTTCTCCCGTTCTTCCGCCGACAAATCTTGGTCAAAATGTGCTTTTCCGCGTCCGGTTGGAATGAAGTTGAAGTAGGTGAATCTTTCGGCGCCGACTTCTTCAGCTAACGTCACTATTGCAGGCATTTCTTCAAGGTTGCTTTTCGTTGCTGTACTGGCTATGCAAGCGCACAAATCCGCTTCCACACAATTCCTAAGTCCAACCACAGCTTTCTCGAACGCGCCAGGTACTCCTCTGAAAGCGTCATGTGTTTTTGCGGTGGCGCCGTCAATGCTTATTTCGACGTAGTGTATTCCGGTTTGCTTTATTTTTTTAACGTTTTCTTTGGTTAGCAGGGTTCCGTTCGTAGCTACGGAAACATATAAGCCGCTTTTAACTGCGTGGTTTGCCACTTCAAAGAAGTCTTTTCGGCTAAGCGGTTCGCCGCCTGAAAAAGCCAGTGCTGTAACTCCAGCGCCTGCAAGCTGATCCACGACTGCCATGGCTTCTTTGGTTGTTAATTCTTCTTCGTTTACTGCGCCGGAGTTTGAATAGCAATGCTTGCAGCTCAAGTTACATTTATGCGTGAAATCCCAAACAATCAAGAAAGGCGCATAAAGCGAAATTGGCTTTTTAATTCCAATGTAAGCGAAGGACTTTGTCAAGTTGGTTATTGCTCTTCGTGCGTATGGGTCTGCTAAGAGCTTTTCAACTTTCTGCCGCTTAATGTCGAGGCTTCTTCTCAGGAATTCAACCCAAAAACCAATAATCTGCGAGTAAAGAATGCTGCATTTCTCACAGTTTCCATCGGTTTTTCCAGCATAAGAATCCAATGCTGCTTCAAGAACCGTTCTACCGCATGCAGGGCACTTATTGAGCGATAGCTTTAGCATTTTTTTAGTCATGGGCAGAGTTATCACTGCATTCCAGAAGCTATCGTGGCTAAGTAGGCTCATCCGAGACGGTCTCCTGAAACAGCAACTTGAGGTAGAGTAGGTTGCGTGGTGATGTTAAAGATTTCTCTAACAGGAAAACTCATCTTTTCCAACTGCTATCATGCATTATTCTCTCGGCGATTTCTAAATCCTTCAAAGTATTAATGTTAAGGAGTACTTCAACCTCTTTTGTGATCAGGGCACTTGTTTCAATTTTGCTCTCGCCTTGAATTTTTGCGCCGTTAACAATGTTGACTCCCGAAACAGCATACCACTTGCCCTTGTACTCGTCAGTGGAGTCTACAGAAAGTCCCAAGTTTTCACGAACTTGGATAGGAACGAAAACTGCATAGAAATCTTTTCCGCAAACTTCGAACCGTTTGATGATTTTATCAAGAAACTTACCAGTTACGGCTGGAGAATCCGCTGGAATGGTCAGCACAGGACCCATTAAACCAGCTGTAAGAGCAGCTTGCTTTAAGTCATCATGATATCCCTTTGCCTCCGTCCGCAAAACCTTCCATCCCTTGCTAAGGCAGTGCTTTTCAGTTTCAGGCGTGTTCAAGCTGGTCACTACATAAAACTCTGAAACCTTTTCGGCACAAGCAACAGCCTCAGCAACCCAGTCAATCAGCGGTTTACCTAAAAAAGTTAAAAGCGGCTTTTCCACTGGCAAAGCCATGCGTTTACCTTTTCCGCCAGCCATAATCAACGCAGGTACTTTCATATTAGCACCAATACACCTGCAATCAAAATAAGCGTAACTGCCCTAGCCACCTCGTTGGTTGCCCCAATCATGTCGCCTGAAACTCCGCCGAAAACGCTTTCAGCAACTTTCTCCATTACAAGCGCTACTGGAATGCTGACTAAAACCACTCCGACGGCAACTAAACCTAAAAACGGTTTATCTGTAAAACCAAAAAATGGGTAGACAATCAGTATAGAGAGTGCGTAAGCGATGATGTTGAGTTTCTTTTTTGCTTTTTGAAGGAAAATTGAACCTAACCCTTTGTGCGTGGGTTTTCCTACCCAAACAATCGTTACCATAGATATTTTAGCTGAGACTTCAGCGGCAATTATTGCTCCAAAAGCAAAAAGTGGGTTAATTAAAAATAATCCTATGAAAGCGGTAAACTCTACAATTATCGCAAGTAATGCTCCCCAGTAAGTCACCGTCCAGGCGTGAGCAACCATTTTGCGGTCATGCAAATTTCTAAGCCCAAACGCGTTGCCTAAATCGATTAAGCCGTCAAAATGTTGGAGTCCCGTTAAGACAAGCAGGAAAGCCACGGTCATCGCAGCAACCGCAAGCTTTGCTAGTAAGTCAGTTGGCAAGGCAACGGTTGTGTTAACTAAACTGAGCAGAAAATGAACGATAATGCTTGCGCCGAGGAAGTAAGCGCCGGCAAGTATGCCTATGAAAGCGCCGATTATGGGGAAAAGGTACATGTGCTCGGCTGTGGTGAAAATGAAATCTTCCTTTCCGCCCACAGGGATAATGGTTAGGAATGACAGTAAATCCCTAAAAGTTTTTATAGCTTTCACAGGCGACATATACCCTACAACTAATTGAAAGATAATATAGACTTTGTCGTGAATTACATGGTGGAACTTAAAGGAAAAAAAATTCTAATCACTGGTGGAGCAGGTTTTATCGGCTTTCACCTGTGCAAAAGACTATCAGACCTAACATCTAACTTAACGATTTATGATAACTTATCAAGTGGCAAAAAGGAAAACGTGAAAGACGTTCCAAAAGCTAAGTTCATCAAAGGCGACATACTGGACCTGAAAAAGCTTCGTTCTTTAGAGAAGGCTGATTTAATTTATCATTTAGCTGCGCAAGTTGTTGTTCCTTACTCGATGGAGAATCCACTGGAAGATTTTGAAACGAACGCTAAAGGAACACTCCAAGTTCTTGAGAAAGCACGCAAAGACGATGCAAAACTAGTTTTCGCTTCCAGCGCAGCAGTCTATGGCAATCCAACTGTATTTCCAACTCCAGAGGAATACGGTTTTCACCCCTTTTCATGCTATGGGTTATCCAAAGTAGTCGGCGAAGAATACTGCCAAATGTACCAAAGCCAGTACGGCTTAGACATCACCATAATGAGGTTTGCTAACGTTTACGGGTCAAGGTGCCACGGGGTCATCCATGACTTTATAGATAAAATCGCTAAAAACCCCGGCAAACTAGAAATCATCGGCACTGGGCTGCAGTCACGCGATTTTGTTCATGTTTCCGATGTGGTGGATGCTTTAGTAACCGTTGGCTCAGATGATTCTGCTAACGGTAAAACTTACAACATAGGCTTTGGAACAACAACCACGATAATAGACCTTGCCAAAATGATGCTCAAAATCCTCAACTTGCAAGACAGGACATTCATAACAACAACTAATGTTTCTTGGCAAGGCGACGTAACAAAAATATGGTTTGACAACTCCAAAGCAAAGAAAGAGTTGAAATGGAATCCCAAGGTAAGTCTTGAAGATAGCATAAGAGAAATTATCGCTGAGAGGAAACTTTCGTAATGGCCGCTGCGGTGCCAGCTAGAGGATTAATCGCTCTTTTGCGTCTTCCCTACTGGCTGATGACTGGTGGTTTATCTCTTTTAACAGCTTTCGCCATCACCAAAAACCCTCTTAGCCTCAGCATACAAACAGATTTGCTGATTTTCTTTTCCATGGCGTTCATAACATCCGCAGGCTTCGCAATCAACGACTACTTTGACAGAGAAAGCGATGCAGTAATCAAGCCTAAACGCCCCATACCCTCAGGTGCGCTGTCGCTAAAGCAAGTAGTGGCAATCTCAGCTTTACTTTTTACTTTAGGTCTAATTATGGCTTTTTTTATTAACTGGCTAAGCTTCGCAATAATCGCTGTCGATTCCTTGTTGCTATTGATTTACTCAACACTTGTAAAGCGGAAATCAGGCTTTGCTGCCAACGTTTTGGTTGGCGTTTTAACAGGTACAGCCTTCATGTATGGAGAAGCCACCATCACTATACCTCCAACTATAAGCTTGATTTCTTTAAGTCTCTACCCGATAGCTTTCGGCACTATAGGCGGCAATGTCCTGCGAGACATCCTAAGCCTTGACGGCGACTCAAAGATTGGGTATCCAACGCTTCCGCAAAAAATCGGCAACGTAAACTCTGTGAAAGTGGCTGCCCTGTTTTTCACGTTGACCGGTTTGCTTGCGCCTCTTCCCTACTTCATAGGCAAGTTTACAATTTACTATTTGCCTCCTATTCTTCTTTGGAGCGTTCTTCTAATTTACTGTTCAATCCGTCTTGTAACCTCAGCTTCAACAGTGTCCAATGTGCGAAAATATGAGCGAATAGTTACTATGTCGATGATTCTTCTTCCGTTAGCATTAATAATCGAGGCAACACTTGGAGGGTTATTATGACCAAAACCAAAAGCGTCTGTCCTGAATGCCAGAAAAAAATTGATGCCGAATTAACGGAAGTAAATGGCAAAATTAAAATCACTAAACAATGTCCTGAGCATGGAGTTTTCGAAGCTACTCACTGGCAAAGCCTGGGTGTTTTTAATCACATGCAAACTTATGACCAATTCCAATACCTTGGCGACTTAAACGCCCCGAAAAACCCTGAAGGCTGCCCATATGTCTGCGAATCATGTACTAATCATGCTTCAGGCACTGTTATAGGAGTAATCGACGTAACCAAACGGTGCAACTTAAAATGTGCTGTCTGTTTCTCCACTTTTCCACAGCAAGAAGTTGATTATGAACCAACAAAACAAGCTCTCATAAACATGCTGGAATTCCTAAACAATGCTGACCCGAAGCCTCCAGCCATCCTGTTCTCAGGCGGCGAACCCCTAGAACGCGAAGATATGCCTGAAATAATCGGGGTCGCCCATAAGCTGAAGTTTATGACTATTATTGCGACCAATGGGATACATTTGGCTGAGAACCCACAGTTAGCGGAGAGACTAAAAAATAACGGTTTGAACATTGTTTACTTACAGTTTGACAGTTTCCACGATGACTTCTACAAGAAAGTTAGAGGACAAGCGCTTTTAGACTATAAACTGAAGGCTATTGAGGTATGCCGCAAATACGACATCGAAATAATCCTCGTTAACACGTTAATGAAGAGTTTAAATGATAAAGAAGTCGGCGACATAGTCAAGTTTGCTGCAAAAAACACTGACATAATCAGAGGATTAATTTTCCAGCCGATCGCTTTTACTGGCAGAGCGACAGAAAACCCGTTTAGAGAGAACTTTAGAGAGTGGTCTTTTGCAGAGGACGTGGAAAACCAAACGCACGGTGAATTAAAGACTACTGATTTCTTCCCCCTGTCAATGATGACTTCACCAATAAAGATAATGCGCAGGTTCATGAAAAAGCCTTGGCCACTGTTCTCATGTAGCCCACAATGCGGCATCGTAAATTGGATTTACGTTACAAAAAAGGGCAAAATGATTCCAATCAACCGTTTCGTTAACTTTGACAGATTTTTTAAAAGCATTCGCAAAACCGCTGAGTCTGCTGAGTCTAAGGGCAAGATTTCGCTTCTTTCAACACTCTTCTTAGCATCAATGGAGTCGATGAACTGGTATTTAGTTACTAAAGAAGTCGGCATGTTGACTCTTACAAACGCAATTATGAGGATGCATCTTTCTCCATCTTACCAGTCGCTTGGCAAGATACGCAGAAGAATCTTCCTCTTAGGCTGCATGGCGTTTATGGATTCATACAACTTTGACGTTAACCGCGTAAGACGATGCGTAGTGCACTATGTTACGCCAGACTTGAAGATCATACCTTTCTGCGCATACAACAATATCCATAGGGTTGCAATCGAAAAAGAGTACGCTGAAAGGCACAAGACGGCTTAACTTACCACTTGAATGTTTAAGACGCAATAGTTATTTACATTGTTATATGTAAACTGGTAAGCTCCTGAATCTGAATTATATTGCCAGAGCTCAAAAACCACCGAGCAGCTTCCAACTTGATTTTCCGTAACTGTGACTGACTTTTGCCAGCTTTGACCATTCCCTAAGGTCATATTATACGCTTCGATGGGCTGAGTATTAACTGGAACAGTTGTAAGGTCATTGGTGATTTTCACTAAAACCTGGTATTTCACAGTGCCACCCATATGATTATCAACGTTTACAGACACGTTAAACGTGCTGTTCTGATTAGCAACCAAAACTGCGGGATAATCAACGGCTTTGTTTTGTGAATCAAGCAGGTAAATTGTGCTGTAGCCTTCGGGTTGCGGCCTAGCTATCACATAATAGCCTACAACTAGTGCAGAAATAATTACTAAGGCAAGGAAAATGGCGACAGCGTAGCCCTTTTCATCGCTTAAACCAATTTTTCTTCCAATATTCTTCATTTTTTCTAACCATGTCGGCATCCAGAAGGCCCCTAAATATAGTGCTAAATATTTCAATTCCTGACTTAAATTTTTTGAGCTTGGTTTTCCCATATTTTCGGGCTTTATACGTGGTGGGAACTTCAATCATGCTGTATCCTTCTTTGGCGAATTGTACAAGCATTTCAGTAGCGAAAGCCATGTCTCCCTGGTTTAACTTAACGTTGTCGATGGCTTCATGAGATATTGCTCGGAAACCTGATTGTGTGTCGCTGAGGAATTGGCTGTAGAAGAAGTCGAAAAAGAAGGTAATCACTTTGTTTCCAACGAAATTCATGAATCCCATGGCTTTGTTTGGGTCATACATGCGAGTGGCTAAAACCATGTCAGCGTCTTTCTGAATCATCCTATCCAGCAAGCGATTGATGTGTTTTACCTCGTAGGTTCCATCGCCGTCAACCATCACAATAATGTTGCCTTTCGCGTTTTTCATACCTGTTTTAAGAGCGGTACCATACCCGAGTCTTGGTTCAATAATAAGCTTGCAAAAACTTGTGTCTTTAACGATTTCTATTGTTCCATCAGTTGAGTTGCCGTCAACAACGATTATTTCTTTTGGATATGCCAAATCTTTCTCGATGGTTGTGACAGCCTCTAAGATGTTTCCTGCTTCATTGAGTGTTGGAATTACTACCGAGACCAGTTCTACTTTCGACGTCATGCTAACTCCCATTGTAAAGGCTATATTGTTTCATTAGTTTGGTTAAATAAGCTCTTCGTATATCCCGATGAGTGTTTCAACGTTTTTATCCCAACTATACTTTTCTTCCATTACTGCTCGAAGCTCTGATTTGCGTGAAGAAAAATCAATATTAGAAAATTCCAAAATTGCTTTTGCAAGAGACTCCGGCTGGTTAGATGGCACTAATTTTCCATAATCTTCCATTAGAATTTCACTTATTCCTCCAACGTTTGTGGCTATTACTGGCAATCCGCAAGCCATGGCTTCGAGCGCAACCAAAGGCAAGCCTTCTCCTGATTTTGATGGTAGCACAAAGAAGTCTGCCGCGTTATAGTAAAACGGTAAATCTTCATCTTTAACAAAGCCTGTAAGCCTAAAATTGTTTTCTATCCCTAACTGTCGTATTCTCATTTGAACGTTGTTTAGGTCTGGTCCTTTTCCAACCACTAGAAAAGTTATCTTTGGGTTCTTTCTGATTGCTATGTTTGCGCCCTCTATTAATGTGTCAATACCGTTTTTGTAAACAAGCCTTCTAACGGTTAAAACCACGATTGAGCTTTGGGAAATTCCAAGCTTTCTTCTCATTTCTTCTCGTTTTCCAGTCAAAGGCCTGAAATGAACCAAGTCAACCCCGTTATGTAACACTTTAATCTTCTCGGGTTTTGCTCCTAAACTTAAAACGTAATCCTTGGTTGCATTGCTCACAGTGATTATTTTGTCTGCTTCTTTTAGCGTCTCTTTCCCAACTGCCAAGTCATTTAACCGTTCAATACTATCAAAAACACTGTCATATTCAATGAAGGTATTGTGCTGCGTAAGCACAAATGGTTTAGAGTACCTCTTCGCAAGCTTAGCTGCAATAAGCGACGTAAGGTACGGGTGACCATGAGCATGGACTATTTCACTTGATTTTACAGCTTTAAGAAAAGTTTCAAGACTTGTTACTGTCGGAATCGAGTAGGGTATTCCCAGACGGAAACCAGTGTTCAACGATCCATAACACTCAACCTTAATGCCGTCAACAACATAACTTTTTGGTGTATCAATACGGTTCGTAACCACCGTGGGCTCAAAATTTCTGTGCAGCAGCCGCTTGTTCTGCTCATAAACAACCCTTTCTATTCCGCCAATATGAGGTAGAAAAGTATGTGTAACAATGCACAGCCTTGTTTGAACCATGGAAGCCCAACTGCTTAAACTCCTCAATCAACATAGTATTATAACCTTATGGTAAAACAAAGTCTGGTTAAGAAACGGCTTAGGGTATGCTTTCTGGTACTTAGATTATCAAGCAAACAGGATACCTATCCACCTACCTCAATTTAGCTAGAGAAATTCACTAGCAAAATTGATACCCTACCCGCCTTAGGACTTTTGTAAGAATCAATAAAAAAGTGTTTTATTGTTTCGCCTCTGCGTTTTTTGTGGCGCGTGTATAAACGTTTGATGATACACCTGCAACCAAGGCGCCTATAGCGTCGTTTGTGATTGAGCCTAGCTTTTTTAGAATCCCGGGTTTAGCTTGGTCAAACCGCACGTACTCGAAAACTGCTCTGGTTCCACCGATGTAGCTGGCAATTGCTATTCCTAAAACTTCGTCAGCGACTGGTCCTGGTCTACCTCTGAACCTTTCTTGCGTCAATCCGGGAATAAGTCCCTTCTCTGCATCTTCTTGCGCATGGAAAGCAGCGACTTCAAGGATGGAAACATTAACATCTGCTAACACATCGAGAAATTCTTCCCTGAGCATTTCAACGGCTTTTTCCTCTGTTTCTACGCCTGGGTGAGGCACAAACATTTCAAGTGCACAGTGAATGAGGCTTTTTAGGGATATGTCTTTTTGTTCAAGAAATACAAGTAAGGCTGGCATTTCATTGCTCATAATTTTCATCCTCAATTTTTAAAGGTGAAGTACGCTTTAAGCGTTACGTGACCCTGATTACCGGATACTGTTAAGTCAAAGGGCATGAACTAAAAATGCCTAAAGCTTATATTAGAAACGAGCCAAAAGGCTATCTTTGTTTACTAAGCCACGACTTGAGAATGTATGACAGAACTGAATGTTCCTTTATGGGGACAGCCAACGAGAAACTATTGTGTTCCAACTTGTCTAAAGATGTTACTAGAGTTTTTGCGTCAGAAATATGGAGATGCTATTCCTAAGTTATCTATAAGTCAAATAGCCAGAATCGTGAATACTCAATGGGATGGGACAGCTCCAGAGGATGTAGAAAACATTAACAAATATTTTGAAGCTAAACTGTGTATTTATTTTAAAGCTGAGTATATGCGCCGTTTCCCCGAAATACAAAAAGAGCTAGATGAAGAAAGACCTGTAATCACTTGGGTAAACTCACAGAAACCGCCAGACAAGTTGTGGCACGCAATTGTTGTTCGTGGGTTTGATGAATCACATTTTGTTATTTTTAATGACCCATGGGATTGCAAAAGAAAAACCGAGGAAGTAGGGGTTTTTATTAGTAAATGGGGTACTGAAGCTAAAATGGTAAAACTATTAATAAGCAAGGAAAAACAGAGTAGCCTATACGAGTATCAGAATGCGCATCAAATCAATGGGGAATTAATCCATGAGTAATGTGACTGCTGAACAGACTGCACAAAGGTTTCTGTTTGGGCATTATGGGGACTTAATTCTAGTTGACACTCCAATGTTTGATGCAACTAAGCAGGTATACGTGGCAAATTTAAGGTCAGATTACCCCATAATGGTTCAAGATGATAAAATGCAAGAAACAAAGCTTCATATTCTTAAGGTAGACCGTTTAGGCTCTATTTACATTGATAAAGACCTAAAAGTTATGCCAGAAAAAACGACTTCAAGAGATGCGTGCATCGAAAATCTGAAGTTGTTTTTCAATTTATGGTTAAAGAGAGCAGAAGAAATTATTGTTTCATGTTCAGCAGAAGCATTAGTTAATGTTTCTAGGTTTAGACATTACTTTGACCCTATAGAAGCCCTTCTTGTATCAATTTGCGATTATGGCAGAGTTTCCGATAAAGAAATTGGCTCATGTAGAAGCCCAGAACGATTACAAAAGATACAGCAATATATAACGCTTCTTGAGGGATTGGAAATTATACGGAGAAATGAGGATGGATATATCGCTGGAAACGCTTTTGTTTCAATCAGAGATAAACGTCCAGATTACACTGAAGAAGAATTGAGGAATGTGCTATTGTCATATATTATTAAAGAAAGATATCCAACGCTCAGAGATGTTTTTAAACTGACAATTCTTGAACCGACAATCCATGTGGATAATTGCATATATCTCCCAGAAATAGAAGAAGAAAATTCAATATACCGAACTGTGGAATCTATCGGAAAAGACTACAGAGAATATTACAATAAACGCATATCAACTCTTAGCCTGAGGTTAAATTTGCGAAGACTAGAAAATGCAAAAGCCATAGAACGTGATGGTAAACACTATTTTGGAAATGAAAACCTACTAAAGCAAATGGTGAATGCAAAAAAAACTTTGTCACCCATCAGCATGGGTTTACTTGTTAAACCATAAACGCCTATTTCTTTCCAAATTGGATATTGGCAAGTGGATTGAGTCAAGAAAAAAACTGAAAAAGGTTCATGTAATCTGATTACCGTAATACTTATATGAAAAGATACTACACCTAAAAATAAACACATAAAGGACTATACAGAAGGCATAGCCAAAAAAGGCACACAGTGTTCGCAATTCTGCTTTGGCTCCCATGGGTCAAAGTCGCCCTACCCCTTAATCGCTTAGCCGCTTAATCTCTTACTGTGCTAAGGCTTAATCCAACCTTATCGCAGAGACCCCTGTTCTATGAGAACCCAGGTAAACCGTATACTATTATAGTAATCACTTTTCCCTGTTATCCATAGGACAGCCCAACAATGCATTGGGACATTGGCGATTAAGCCCTTTGTCTGCAGTGAAAATTGAGCCCCATCGAGGTGAAGCCGTTATATGCTAATTTTTTCACCTCTGCTTCCATTCCTTTTTTGTTTTGTTTTTCGTTTGGTTTGTTTGTTTTTTTGTTTCGTTTTTCGGTTTGTTTTTTGTTTTGTTTTTTATTTTGATTTCCCCTCCTGTGCTATCAAATTGTCCTGCGCCCTTATCCGTTTTGCCTCCCGCGTCTTCGATTTGTCCATCGCTCATCTTGCTTTCTCACCAAAACCTGTTTTGAAATTAAACGTTATTGAAGTGGGGGGAATTGACGCTCGAAATCGGGAATATTCCCACATCAGCAAAATCCTTTTTCAATCTTAAAGGAAATAGCGCTTTCAAGAGTGCTGAGCGTCACAATCACGAGAACAAGTTCACATGTGATTTTGCAAAAAGAAGCATACAACTTTGCAAAAAGGCTTATTGAGACCGCCTTAGTTCGTTGATTCCAAGCATTACGTTGATGTTTGTTTCGCCATTTAACTGAAGCCTTGGCTATTTAATGCATATTAGCATCTAGCACAATGTAGAGAATGTTGTTTCCGCGGAGCAGCACATTGCCGTAATTTGCCATCAACTGTTCTTCTTTGCATTCGTTTGCGCCTTCAAGAAGAATGTTCATGTACCCATCGCATTTTATCATTTTTCCCTTATATTCATAGCCATTTTTGAGAACAACTTCAATATTTCCGTGCAACTGTTTTATGAGAACGTTCAACGGTTTTTTACTTGGTTCCATCATATTACTGTGTCCTAGTCCATTTCTTGCAATATCCAAGAAACCATTACCTTCTATGGCTTGAAAACAATTAAATAATCGTTGCTCATTTCGAATGAGAAGTGTCTTTTCTTTAGAAATATTCCAATTAGTTGACGGTTATAATCGCCTCTAATCTGCAATTGGTATCTGTCGGGTTTTCGCTTTTCAATAAGAACTAAAGATGGTTGAACTAAATGCTCCGTGCCTAATTCTTTTAGTAGTGCTACCGCTTCCTCTCTCTTCACATGAGTCACTCAAGCCCTTGTAAACGCACAACACTAATGACACTTTGCTCCGAAACCCATCCTTTAAGCCTCAAACATTTTGTCTTTACCAATCAGGTTTTCTCTTCCAAATGTTAAATGTACATTGACCCCAACAGTAAGAACCAGCCTTGTATTGACAGCCGTTACAGGCAATACCAGTGAATTTAGGTACAGACTCTTGTTTTGAGTGAACGCGAACAAATACCTTTTTCGGTTCACTTTGATTCACAGACCCGTCTTTTTGGTACTTCAACCGCTGTGGACATTTTTCATAAATTGAAGGATTAGAAAAAATAGATTGAGGACAAGTTTGACCTCCACACTCACGAATACTTAATTCAAATTCCCCTAAACCAGTCTCGACTTTAGCGTATTCACAACAAACCACTTTCACTTTACCCTCCAGTCTCAAACTCCGCAATCAAGTATAAAACCTCTTCAAGCTTCGCTTGCTTTACTTCTCTTTCTTCGTCCATATCTTTTCCTAACGTAACTTGCCCCACACTTGTTTGAATGGTACACTTTTTTTGGATCATACGTTTCAAATACGATACCGCAGGGGCAGGTTCTAATGAGAACTTTATAACTTAATCTTTCAAAGTTTTCCATATCACTCTACCCAACAATTTTTACACTCAAGAAACTTAAGAACAGCCTTATCCACCACATCATTATACTCAACAATTAAAGATAATAAGTCCTTCTTTTCCTCTTCAGTATTCCATGGACGCTCTAAAGCTAACTGTTCTAACTGTTCTAAAGTTACTCTTTTCTTTTTCAATCTTTCCACGCTTCTATAGGGTCGACAAGCCAGCATGCGAAAAGAGCTTTTTGCCCAGCCGTCGGCAAACTTCTTGATTTTCGCATGAATTTTTCCCATGTGGTTTCACTATTAAACATTGAAGGCGAATTGAAAAGCTTAACTGCACTCTTGTCCATTTAGCTGTTAAAAGGTATGGGTTACCATGCAATATGAAAATGTCATATTTCCGGATTCAGTAGGCTTTCAATGTAAGAATTGTGGAGTTTGCTGCAGAGACGAGCCACCAGATATCAATTTGAAAGAACAACAAAGGATAGAAGCTAAAGAATTCGTGAATTTTTTGGAAGACCCTAATAATCCTCATAACAGGAACATTCGCAGAAAGAAAGACGGAAGCTGTTTCTTCTTAACCGAAGAAAACACCTGTAAGATTCACGATGTCAAACCAGCAATATGCATTTTGGAACCATTTATTATCACAGACTATGATTATAAAACAAATAGGATTTTTCTCGACTTAAATCCGCTTGCAGCCATAAACTGCAAAGGTATTTTTACCAGAGAAATGACTGCTCCAGAAGAAATAGGAAAAGCTGCCCAAACCATCGTAAGAGAATTCTTAGAAATGGTCGCAAAGAAAACAGGACTTCCGGTTACAGATAAGAAAGTTGCTTCATTAACAAGGAAGCTATTATTAAATTTATAGTTCATTTAAGTACTTGTGGAACATATAAGTACAATTCGAAACTAGTTTGGAGCTATAACTCGGGTGAACATTTTGAGGATCGGCTTCTTTGTCTATGAGTATCCGCCAGCAATTGTCGGTGGTCTAGGCACGTATGCTGAATACGTAACGCAGGAATATATCGACTTAGGGCATGACGTTTCAGTCTTCACGCTAAATGGCGGCAATTTGAAAACCAGGGAAATTCTAAGAGGTGTGGAGGTTCATCGACCCCTGATTGCTGATGCGAGCAACGTTTTTTCCATTTTTTGTGGTTGACGATTTAAAGAAATGGGGCACTAACATAAAATTCTTCAATGACATTTTTATTTACAATATTCTCAGCGCGACTAAATTCATCAACGGCCTGATAAAAAAAGGAGAAATACCATTTTGACGTTGTTTGCGTGCACGATTGGCTGAGCAGTATTTCCGGTCTTATAATAAAGAATGAAACAAAAATCCCAGTGGTCTTCCATACACACAGCACTGAATGGGGAAGAAGCGAGGGCCAAGGATCAGAAGTAGTGTCGCATTTTGAAGACGCCATGGCCCAAAACTCAGACAGAATAATCACCGTTAGCTACGCCATGCAACAAGATCTAATAAGGCACGGTTGGGCGCCATCAAAAATAAGTACGGTTTGGAATGGCGTGGACCCCGAACGTTACAACATGGCAAAATGTAAACCGGAGGACGTAGCCGCGATTCGCGAAAAATATGGCGTTCCCAAGGACTGGAATATGCTTCTGTTCGTGGGAAAGCTATCTTGGGTAAAGGGCGCTAGAAACCTTTTGCTAGCAATGCCCTCTGTCTTGAAGGAATACCCTAACACTAAACTCGTAATTCTGGGCAAAGGAGAAGAACAACGGGACATAGTTGAATCAGCGGACAGGTTAAACATTAAGAATAACATTACGTATCGCTTTGATTTTGTTCCGGAACCAGAGAGAATCATGCATTACGCCGCTTCCGACGTATGCATATTCCCATCCGTTTATGAACCCTTTGGCATAGTTAGTCTGGAGGCAATGGCAATGGAAAAGCCAGTCGTGGTAGGTGCACGCGGCGTGGTGGGTTTCAGAGAACAAGTACTGAGCTCTGGATCAGACCAGAACGGGGTGCATGTTAACGGCGCAGATCCCCTCGACATAGCTTGGGGAATAAAAGAGACCCTGCGAAACCCCGAAAAAGCCAGAAACTGGGGTAAGAACGGACGCAAAAGAGTACTAGAATACTTCACATGGCGCAAAGTTGCTGACGAGACACTAAAAATCTACGAATCATTACTCTGAAGAGATCAGGTATACCCAATGCGCGTGTCGTGTCTAAAACCAGAATCTAGGATTAAGGGAGCCACACTGAAACATCCTCAGGCTGCTCTGTTTAATCGATTTATAGGGAAGTTTGTGTAGTATAGGGCAGTAACGTTATGATTAAATGGTGATGAAAGATATCGGAAAAATCAAAAATTGTTTTCGTTGGAAAGAAAATGCCAATGGATTATGTTCTAGCGATTATTACAGGCATGTCGGCGAGCGATGCTAAAGATATAACCTTGAAGGCCAGAGGGCAAGCAATAACTACAGCTGTTGACGCAGCTGAAATAACGAGAAATCGCTTCCTAAAAGACCTGAAAGTAAGCAAAATCGTGATAGGAACAGAGGAGATGCCGCCAAGAGAGGGCGAAACCAG
>JBEKKX010000030.1:0-29970 GCA_050010515.1 Bathyarchaeia archaeon | reverse complement strand
AGTCAACCGACTGGAGCTGAGTTATCTACTTTTCAAACAAGTCTTGTATGCTGGTTATGGACATATGGAAAAAAAGACAATGACGGAGTGGCGACATATTAGAACATTCAGGGTTTGCTGAGGCTCTGGAAACTTAGGGGAAAAGAAACGCAAAAGCTTGCTAAAGGCTATTGCTTCTTGTGAATTTGACCAGAGCCCTCTCAGCCCTTATCTTTTTCTCCATTGCTTAAGACTAAAAAAGGGGAAAGTGGATTTTTGGTTGTTTTGTTTTTATGGCTTTTTTCTCATTAAGAGCAAGCCGACTATGGCGATTGCGATGATTATTACGATTATTACAGCAACGATTCCATAAGTTAGAGCTGACATTGTTGCTAGGCCTGTTACGGGTGTAGCGGTTGGCGCTGCTGTTGGCGCTGGCGAGCTAGCATAGAAAGCGGTTTGAGCAATAGATCCATAGTATGCTTGTGTGCCTGCGAACGTGGCGGTGACCGTGAAGTTCCCTGGTATGATGGGTGTCCAGTTTAGGCTGAAGAAGCCGGTGGTTGGGTTAGTTGTGGTTGTGCCTATGTCGTAACAGTTACCGTTTTTATCAGTGACAGCTATCGTTACTGGTACTCCGGTTATGTTGGTTGGCATTGGCTGCTGCATGTAAACGGCTTCCATAAATTGGCTCATGCTTGCGTCAGAAACACATGGAAGACCGTTGGGGAAGTTTGCAGCGACAACGGGGTTGCTTGCTGCTGTGCATATGTCAGTGACTGAACCTGTTATCGTTATCGGAGTTGCAGTTGTGACCCCGACATCGGGTGCTGTGACTGTTGTTTTGCTTGGGCCTTGTCCAAAAGTGTAAGCCGTGTTATCGTAACTGTTGAACGCCATTAAATAGCCGTCAGCAATTGCTTTAACTGAGAAGTACCCACTAATGCTCCATATTTCTTGTCCTGTCGTCTCATTAACTGCAAACAATCGGTAACCTTGATACAATGGATTACTTGGCGATTCTTGTCCTCCTCCAGAGTAAACGACTCCTCCACCAACAACCACGCTGCCCCACATAGGATAAGAGCCGAAGGGGGTTGCAGTGCCAGAATTTCCAGCGAAGAATTTCCACATGATATTACCGTTTGTAGCGTTATACGCTGTCAAGTATCCATTCCATGTTCCTGCGTAAAGTGCGCCGTCAGCTATAACGGGTCCGTACTGTACAAAATCGCCCCACCCTGAGCTTGGTACACTATCCCATATCACTTGACCCGTTTTGATATTATAGCCTATCCAAGTAGCATTTCCAAGGTTGAAGGAAGCATAAATCCCGTCGCCGACAAAAACCCATGGGGCGAATAGCGCGCCCGGCTCATCATTCCCATGTACCCATAATTGCTGACCATTGGTGATGTCGTAGCCCATTTCATAGTACAGATGTTCACCGCCGTCCGATACTCTCGCAAGTAGCACATTGTCATCAATTGCCATTCTCTGTGGGCCTAGAATTATGTTTCCCGGGTTAACCTCGCCGCCGTATACAAGAGGAGAACCGCTGACAAGATACGAGGGTTCCGTTACGTTATACTGTACTCCTAAAAGCCAATTGTAGTATGTGGGAGGGGTATCTGGGGAAATTCCGTTTGCGACGTAGGCTAGGGTAGAGTTCCATTCCGCCAGCCAAGTAGTATTCGATGCTGTTGCTCCATCGAGAACATAGTCGTAGATAGTTCCATCACTGCCTGCCAAAAATTCGTCTCCATACCAAGAACCAAAATCTTGTACTTGAGCGTTGTAGTAGCCAAATACGAATTGACCAGTGTAAACATCATAAACATTCCAATCAGAATTAGTGACATTGCCCCATAGATATGCCCTAGCACCTTGGCCATATTGGGCAGGCACTTGGGTGTATTGCCATACTTGGCCGAGAGCAACGGTAATATTAGGGTTATTCCATAGTACTTTACCAGTCTCCAGATTTACGCATTCAGTGCCAGGAGAGGCGAAGGGTTCGCCAGTTGCCTCCGCCTTTTGTGTACCATAGATAGCCAGACCATCAATGATTATTGGAGGTTCTAGATACGGATAATAAGTTGCACCGGAATAGTAGCTACCAATGATGTTACCTCCAACAAGACCTCCTGTAGTCATCTGTTGAGTCCACATAATATGGGCAGTTGTGTCGGCAGTTGTGTAGGGATTATAGCCGCCCCAAGAGTCTCCGTAACCTAGTTCTGAGCCATTGTCGCCGCCCTTGAATAACCAGTTTCCGGAAATAGGTGCCCAGTTTTGGTTCTGAGCATTTATTGGGCTTGTCCAGTAACTCGTTGGAAGAGGGCTCTCGGAATAACCAGGTACCGGTGTTGCTTGGACCACAAGCGTTACATTCTGAGCTGTTGCTGGCAAGTACTTGTCGTTTGTGTCTGTAAATGTCTCACCTGGATACGTAAATTTGAAAGTGTAATTGCCAACCGATGTAGGTGTGTACCTAAAGAATTGAGTAGCCTGCTGTGCAAGGGAGTTGTATGGTCCCTTGGTTTCGACTGTTCCGTCAGGATGCACGATTGTCACTGAATAACCGTGAAAGGTATCAGTTGGATATGGATGGATCGGTTCTACCCACATCTCAACCTGAACCGATTGACCAACGCCAACAGGATCAGGTGAGACTGCTAGGAATGCGCTAGTATGCACTGTTAAATTTTTGGTCTGATACGTGGGGGCACTAGCACTAATGAAAGGCAAAATACAGAGACAAATAGTCATCATGAATGTTAAAAGTGCTGCAATAAGAATAGCCATAGTTTTACTTTTTAGTTTTTGCATTTTTCTTTTCCTTCAATTTTATTTATGCAGCGGGTATCGTTCAAAACTATTTATAAAGAGTCGCAGTAAGTCATCCGACTACCAACTAACCGACAAGAAACAGAAAACTTTAGGAAAGCCAGCTGTGGCAGGTGAGTATTTTTTAACTATCAAAATGTTGATATGTACTGACGAGGACTAGGCCAAGCGGGATAAACTTGTCTCATAGCTGCATCCATTCTTTTAATATATGGTATTTTTACGATTTCCTCATTAATTGCAATAATATCCTTACAATCCTTCACTAAAGCCGTAACTAACAGGTCGTAGTTTCCACTTATTTCGGCAAGATAGGCTACGCCCGGGACTATGGATAACTTATCCATCATTTCTTTTGTTTTGCTTTGGTTTGTGAGTGCTATGTTAATGTCTAGAATAGCTTGATAGCCCAATTCTAAAGGGTTGATTTGAATTGAAACTTTAATGAAATTGTTTTTCCTGAGTTTTTCGTATCTCCTAGCTACAGTGTCAGTTGAGACGCCTATTTCTTGAGCAATTTTACTGAAAGGTAAACGGCCGTTTTTGGTTAGTTTTTCGACTATTTGCAAATCGATTTCATCAATCGTAACTGAACTTTTTTGAGCATCTGCACCTGCTTGAGAACTTCCATTTGCTTTCTCGGTTTTGTTTTCGAATGGACCTACCAAAATGTTTTCCGGAATGTTCCTTACGTCTGTCCAAAGACACGTTTTGATTTCATTTATTATGCTTTGTTTGCTTATGAGTTCTTTGACATGCGCTAAATCACTTAGACTTTTTAGATGACAAATTGCAGCAAGATTATACGTTGCATTATAATAGCGAAAACTGTCAACATCGGGAGTTTTCTTAAGGCGCACAAAAACATCAGTAACGTATTGTGATTCTACGCTGAGCATTATCATTGCTACTCCACTGTAACCAAACTTTGGATAATTAAATTGAATCGTGGCGCCAACTATTATGCCGGTCTCCGTCATATCTTTGTAATGTTTCCAGACGATGTCTTTTGATGTTTGGCATTCTTCAGCTATAGTTGTAAAGCTTTTCCGTCCATCTTTGAGAAGTTCTTTGAGAATCCTTACGTCTATTTCCTCAAGGTCTTTCATGGCTACCAATTCTGGCTTTTGTAGTACATAAAGTAAACTTGGTAGCTTTCATTTATTTTTATGTTTCGCATAAAACGCTGCCTTTTGAAAATTTATCGGAGAGCTTTGCGCCTCCATGTTTCCGTATTTTTTCGCCTAAAAATGATTTATTGTACGAATATTTTTGATTATAGCCTGATTTTTAGAAAAATTTAAAAGCAATTAGTAAACACTACTTATCCGGGAGAAAAGAAGTTTGCTGGTACAAGGGGAACCAGTTGAAACGCTGGTTAAGTTAGGACTTACGTTTTTGCAAGCAAAAGTCTACCTAGCCCTCGCTATATTAGGCACCTCAACAGGAAGAACAACGGCTAAATCAGCGAAAGTAGCTTCACAAGACGTTTACCGCGTACTCACCGAACTCCAAGAAAAAAGCCTTGTTGAAAAAATAATATCTAAACCAAACAAATATAGACCCATACCGCTGGAAGAAGGCATCTCAATGCTAATTCAGCGAAGAGATAAACAAACAGCAGAACTTAAGAAGACAGTATTTGAAATACTCAAGAGCTTTCAAAGTGTCGATAAACGTGAAGACAAAAACGAAACAGGTGATTTCGTTTTGATCCCTGAGAAAGAACCAATTGAAAATAGTTTCATAAGAGTCTGGGAGACTGCTCAAACAAGTATTGATTTGATGGATGAAGACCAAGAAAGAATAAGAATGTTAGCGCATAGAAAAAACTATGAGTTAATGGTTAAAGCCCTTAAGAAAGGCGTAAAAATCAGGGAAATACATAACAAAACCCAAAAAGGGAATCAGCCAAAGTTATTTTCGGCTCTTCTGAAGAGAGAGCCTGAATTCCAGGCAAGATATCTTCATTTTCCTTCACCAGCAAAGGTAATCATAAAAGACAACACAGAAGTGTTTATTTCAACCACGTCCAAGGTAAATACGTTAGAGCAGCCTTACCTGTGGTCAAACA
Source organism: Bathyarchaeia archaeon (assembly GCA_050010515.1). GTDB lineage: Archaea > Thermoproteota > Bathyarchaeia > Bathyarchaeales > Bathycorpusculaceae > Bathycorpusculum. The sequence goes on along the minus strand of JBEKKX010000030.1, from coordinate 25,067 downwards.
ATCCAATTCTAGTACAAGTAATTCAACAGTGGTATGATATTATGTGGGAAAAGTGCTCTGGAGAATGCCAAAGGGTGCAGTAGAAATCTTCCAAAGTGAAGTTGTAATGTAATGTTTCTTGGCCAACACCTACCGGGTTAGGGATAGCACCAATGAAGGTAGGTTGCATTCGTTCTCTACGCGTTAGCATTTGGCAAAAACACAAGAGATGCACTCATTGTTAACATTAGAAACAGAACGATTGCAACAGTTTTAGTTTTTCCAAGTTTAGTTTTCATTTTTCATTTTCTTTACTTTTATTTTAGAACCAAGCGAAGAGGGTATACTTTTAACACGAGAAAATCAATTCAAAAAGTGATGACTTTATGCTGCTTTAGGCTTAGCTTTCTCCACAGCACCGCTTAAACTTGTCATTTCCATGTTCGCTTTTCGAATCAGGTCACCAATTGTCTCTTTGGTTGGTACTGCAGCGCCGACAGCTAATGCAACGGCTTTTTGGTGTGCGTTCTGCAAGAGTGCCTTGATTGTGTCTATGGTTGGGTAGGAGATGCCCATTGCCAGTGCGAAGGCTTCTTGGTTGCTTTGCTCAACGCTTCGTCTAGTTGCGTCAACATCAACTTTGAGCTGGTCACCGGTAATCATTAAGCCATTGTCAAAAACAGCCCGCATCGATATGCCGAGTTCAACGGCTTTAATGCCTAGTTTTGAGAGGACACCGGCAAGGCGCTCGTTAATTTCTTCACCCTTGCGAACTACCAAAGTGTCCTTGCTGACCCACACGCTGCCAGACTCAATCCTTGTAGGCAAACCAACAGCGTTTAATTGGCTGATAAATGGACCTGGAGGTTGACCCGTGTTACCAGCTGGAACAACCACATCGTTGGCGGCAATATCACCTGACTTGGCGGTTGTTCTCACTTTGCCCCGTTCCAGCAACAGCGCCAGTTTGAACGGGTTTAGGTCTGTGAACAAGTAAACGTTTGATCCGTCCAAATACTCCTCAAGCTTCTTTAAATCTTCTTGATTCATCTCTTCAATGGCTAGCTTCATTAGCGTGTTCTTTAAAACTCTAAGGTAAACTTTACCAGCCATACTTTTCTTAATTTCTTGAAGTTGCGAAGCACGAACCTTCTGCAGGCTAGCGATACCGATGGATTTGTATTCTTTCAGTATGCCTTTTATTGAGTCTACTTGGCTTGATTTTTCCTCTAATACTTGTTGGGACGGCATGATTTCTCTTCTCTTGTTAAGGTTTAATTTTTACCGGCTCACCCATAGATGTCTTAATAAAAGCGTACTTTACGTTTTTCAAGCCACGCTTAAGTTTTCCATCTAAAACACGAAGAACCGTCATAATGTTATCGACAAGTTCTTCATCCTTCATCTGTTGAGAGCCAATTGAAACTTGAATAATCGGTTGGTTGCGCATTCTCACAACCACGGTTTTGCGGTGCTTATTTATTATGGCTGCAATGTCAGCGTTCGGTGGAACAGGAATAGGCATTTTTCCTCTCGGGCCCAAAACTGGACCAAGAATTCTACCTACCAGCGGCATTAATGGAGCTTCTGAAATGAAAACGTCATATTCGCTGGCAAGCTTGCGCAGTTCCTTCTTTTTGCCAGCTAACTCGTCTAAGTCGGAACGTTCTATAACGTAATCAGCTTGTGCGTTTTTTGCTTTAAATGCAAATTCTCCAGAAGCAACAACACAGATCTTATTCGGCTTTCCGGTTGCATGAGGAAGCTCAACAATTTCTTGGATTTTGCCTTCGGGCGCCTTCATATCGATCTCTACAATATCCAAGATCATATCTACTGTCTGGTTGAATTTTTTTTCGCCAGACTTCGCCTTTGCCTGTTTAACTGCTTCTGATATTGTCTTGTTGTCTAGGGGCATTTTTAAGCCTCGTGCCAATGAGGGATTGGAAACCCATTATAAAAATATTCGCTTATCATTATTCGCTACCAAATAGCTGTTCGTAGCTGCCAGCATCAATATCTTTTTGCACTTCACGGGGGTCTTTGCCTTCGACGGTGACACCTAAACTGACGCAGGTTCCAAGCATCTCTTTCGTTGCCTTCTTTAGCGTTGGCGCTAAAAGCTCAGGACGCTTAATTTTCGCGATCCGAACCATCTGCTCCATAGACAAATTGCCTACTTTTACAGTGTTGGGCGTTCCTGAACCCTTCTCTATTTTCAATTCAGCAACAATTAATGCTGAAGCGGTTGGAGTGCCAACGAGCACATCGAAAGTTTTGTCCTCAGTATCAACGCTGATTTTCACTGGAACCTTCATTCCAGCGTAATCTTTTGTAAGCTCGTTAATTTTGTTGACGACATCCAAGATGTTGAGGCCTAATGGACCAAGAGCAGGACCTAACGGTGGACCTGCATTGGCTTGTCCTCCATTTACGAGCAGTTCTACAACTTTTTTTTCGCCCATGTTTTTTCGCCTGTTTTATGTTTTAGCTTTTTCCACTAGTTTTACATAGTCTGAGTGTACGGTGATCGGCAAAGTGAATGTTGCCTCAAGTAATTCGAGGGTAACTTCGCCTTTTGCCTTGTCAAGTCTTGTGATTTTGGCTCGCATACCTTTGAAAGGCCCACCAGTAATTTCGACGACATCATCTTCGTTGAGGTCTTCCATGACTGGTTTTCGGACAATGTACCGTTCTATCTCATCGAAGCTTACCAGCCCAGGGATTCTTGAGCGTACATGTCTCAAACCTTGGATGGCTTCTTCCACCAAATGTGGCCCGTCAGCTTCTACAAACACGTATCCTTTTAGCGTGTCTGGTACAAGAAGAGCTTTTATCGGAATGTGATTCATTTCCACTTTTGAAGCAATCAATCTAGCAACGTTTCGTTCTTGACCAGTGGTGGTTTTAACAACGAAAATTTTTGCTTGCGTTTGCTCTTCTTTCTTTTCCATAAATTCAGGTTTCCTTCTAAGATGACGATCCTGCTACTGATGCGCCGCCTATTGCGTACGCTAAGAGTTTAATTACGAAACCGATTAAACCAATTGCGCCTATGCCTAGGAGGCTAATTTTTATTGATAGCCACAGCTCTTCTCTTCCTGGTTTTACAGCTAACTTTAAGGTTCTTGCTGCTTGCATTACCCAAGATTTTATTCCCATATTCTCGCACACTCAAGATTTCATTTATGAATAATAAACGTTACTGTAACCTAGAGTTTAAAAAATAGCTTTATCAACACTTTTAAAGCTTCCTTACAGGGCATGACTGTTTTTTGGTTAAACTTTCTTGAAAGTCAACCCAGCATCTTGCAGAGCCGATAACAGTTTTGGCTTGTCTTGACTTCTGATTCCTTTCCAATCAAGAATTGCCAACGAGACTTTCTCTAAAGTTTTCTCGATGCACTGAGTTAATATTTCAGAGTCAATTATGGAGACAGCGTATTTAGGTATCATGTGACCGAAAACGGCTTCGCCAGCCAACGCCATATGCGTGAACTTTTGGTTGTAGTGGGTTCCGCCTATTCCAAGAGCCGCTGAATTGGCAGGCATTGAGAAGTTGGTGATTGCAGATATTGCGGAGTGGGCAACGGCTTCTGCTGCCCTTAAATCGTTCCATTGTGCTGGGGAGCTGCCTAACTCAACAAACATCGCGGGCACATTCAAGCTTGGACCATGATGAGTACACTCATAAGACACCTCGTAGTTGAGGCTTAATTCTTCTTTGTAGTGTAAAAGCGCTTTTAAGGCGTCACGCATGGCTGTTGCAGGTGAAACTGATATTGTTCTTGGTAACCCACCGAGTTGTGCTTCAGCAAAGTTTCCAGGTGTATGAACGGATAATGTGGGGATTCCGCTTTGGCTACTATGACGTGAAATGAACACTATCAGTTGGGCGCTTGGGAAGTCTTCTTGGAGGTTTTGTGCGTTGACTGCTTCTTCCTTAAGCGTTATGAAGCTGATCTGTTTGCCATTGATTTCAGCGGCATAAACTGGGTTTTCTTGGTATGTCTGCTTTGTCTTTGCAAAGGGGTAGAGTTGGAGTAAATGCTTGGCTATGTTTACGCCTGCAATATCGCGGGTTGAGTGGACGAGCAGAATCATTTTCACACTTACGAGTTATGTCTTGTTAATTACTTAACATTTGATATAATTTAAACTATAATTATTTTTATTAACTATTGTGGGTAATTATTGCTAAAGAAAAAGTTCGTTTGATAAACGAGAATAGAGGATGAAAAATGAGTGAGGATCGGCATAAAAAAAATACTTCAATAGCTAGTACAACGTTGAAAGGTAACGCCGATGAAGTCTGGCGATGGTATTCAAATTTGGAAAAAGATGAAGAGCTTGCAAATAATGTTGACATGGCGGTTGAAAGAATGCGGCGTGGGCTGAAACTTCACCGAGTCTGTTTTAGATAAAATCCTTTCCTGCTTAAACAATTAAACTAAAATTAATGCAATTTACAAAAGTAGGTTTTCCATAAAGCTTATAATTGCTGGCTCGGTTCAGCCTACTTGAAGGCAAAGTAAGATGCATTTGATTAATTTCAAAGAGTTATCCAGTCAAGAGCTTACTGGTCTTGTTGATTTAGGCATTGAAGTTAAGCACAACCCTAAAAAATACCGTAAAGCCTTTGAGGGCAAGTCGGCTGCGTTAATTTTTCAGAAGACTTCCACGCGGACAAGGGTTGCTTTTGAGGTTGCGGCTACTCAGCTTGGCGGTCACGGCTTGTTTATTGATTGGCGAACAACGAACTTCATGTTAGCTGACATAACGGATGAAATTCGTTATTTGTCCCGTAATGTTGACTGCATCATGGCTAGGCTGTTGTATAACGCTGATTTAATGAAGATGGCTAATGCTTCACGTGTTCCAGTAATCAACGGCTGCGACGAAAAGTACCATCCAAGCCAAGCCTTAGCAGATTTAATCACCATAAAAGAAAAGAAAGGCATGCTGAAAGGCGCTAAACTCGTCTACATCGGCGTTCATAATAACGTTTGCAACTCGCTAATAGAAGGCTGCACTAAAACAGGAGTAAAACTAACAACGGTTACACCGATTTCTAATGAAGCAGCACGCGATGATGAGTTGTTGGCTGAGGCGAAGAAAACTGGGCTGTGGAAGTCAACCCTAGATGTTAAGAGCGCAGTTAAAGACGCTGATTTCGTTTATACAGACACGTGGATTGACATGGAATTCTTCACGGACCCAAAGTTTGCGGCGGAAAAGGAGAAGCGAATTAAGCTTATGATGCCATACCAAATCAACGCTGAACTGCTCAAAGGCAGCAATGCCTACATCATGCATGACATGCCGATTCACAGGGGATACGAAATAAACGCAGAAGCAATCGAGAGCCCGAAGTCAGTGATTTATGAGCAGGCAGAAAACCGCTTATACGCGGCTAAGGCAATTTTGCTAAAGCTGATGGGCGCTTAAGCGCTTTCAATTTTGGTCGAGAAATTCAGTTGCTAAATTGATACCCTATCCCGCCTTTCGAATCTTGCTTTTTATCGCTTTCTTCTGTCCCTCTCAGCCTACTCCTCGGTCTCTTAGATGGCCCGAAAGCCTCCAAACATGAATCAACATAGTTCAACATATCTCCAAAGCCCCGAACTTTCAACATTAAACGTTGCTTTTGCATGCAGAACGGTGATTTATAAGCAAATTATCAAGCACTTTAACGATGTTCCGCATTGGCAAGCCATAAGCTCATGTCAGCTGAATTGAAAGTTCTTTGACGCTGTATTCCCGGTAGATTTATCCAATCCAAATTGTTTCAGGGAGTTCCTTGAAATGTTGGTCGCCTGTTAAAACCTTTGAATCCAGAGATCTACCTATAGCTAAAACTACAGCGTCGAGTAAACTTGGAAGGTTAAGCTTTGATTTTCTTGCTTTGGCTTCAATTTCTAAATAACATCGTGCTGCATCAATCGCAAGTTTAGCATCTAAACAAATAATGTTGGAAGCCCCAACTATTTGTGCTAGTCGTGTATTAATAATCGTAAGATCAACGCCTTCTCGCACATACTTTCGTGCAACCTCTGCTAAAACCGTGTCGGGGGTATAAACTTCATCGGCACTTTCCAAAATATTGTCTATTTTGCAGCCTTTTTCGCTGCCGAGGAAATGCTCGATCCAAGCGTAGGAATCAATCACGATCTTCACCGCGATCTGCCTCCGTAAAGGGTTTAAGACGACCGCGGTCTGCACCGAAAGATTTTTCCAATATTGCTTTTCGCTGCTGTTTTACAAGCGTTTGGATTGCTTCATCTAGGCTTTGAGCGCCGAGTTTTTCCCGCAGGTTTTCTAACGTCTCTGCTGTTTTCTTTGAGACCCTTATCGTGGTTGTTTCAGTCAATTTACAGCACCAATTATTAATACTCAAAACAAGTAAATAAGTATACTTGCATACAAGTTACATCTTTGCCAATCCCGCAAAAAAAGAAGGCGCGAGCTTGCTAGTAACAATTCTTGAAAAATCCCCCTTCTTTCACAGTCACTTCCTAGTTTCCCTTAACAAGTCCAAAGTAAGCCGCACAAATAATTTCGGAGAAAGGCAAGGAAGTTTTCAGTGTGACTTATGGCGGCGGAGAAGGAGCGTTTCCTAACCCGTTTGTGGAGTCAAAGCTGAAAGCGAAAGCGGCTACTCGGAAAATTAATGTAATTGGAGAAATCGTTGAAAAATACGGTCAAGATTCATAATTCCAACGAGTTTGCATTAATTTACCTAAAAGCTATTATTTGAAAACGGTACAAAGAGCAAAAAGGGGAAAAGAGTCATCGATGAACCTTACGACTCACATTGTCGCGGCTTTTGCTCTTGGAATAGTCGTCTTTCATAATGTTGGAATTGCCTTCACCATGGTTCTTGGAGCTATGATTCCAGACTTAGACAGAGAATATTTTTTTGTTGCCAGAGATTTTATTGGAAGACACCAGTTACATCGATCGCTTTTTCATAATTTTCTTTTCATAGGAATATTGTATATTTTTAATCCTTTTCTCGCCTTAGGTGCATTGAGTCACTCATTATTAGATAGCTTTACTTCGGCAACAGACAGAGGAGTTGAACTGCTGTTTCCATTTAACAGAATAATTAAGGGTTTCAAATTCAACATCGAAGGCGAGAAAGAGAACACTTCTAAGAAAGCCCAATGGTGGGTAGAAGACCCATGGACGCTACTTGAGAAAACCACCGATAGAGATTTGCAGGAGCCAACACATCAACCATGGAGAAGATCCTATGGTCCATTTAGAAACAGTCGGATTGTTGACTGGGGCATTTTCGTCGGCTCATTAATTTTTCTCTCAATTCTGTTTGCGACAGCGAGCACTTCGTTATTTTCTCTTACGGGTTTCAGTGCTTGGTTGATTCTCGCATTTGCTGGAATAGGCATATTCTACACATTAGGGGAATTTTATAGAAGACGGCTCCTGCAGACAAAGAAGCTTGGAATAACTGTCGATACAAACTGGTATGTCTTAGCGGTTCTGCTGGCAGGAATAATCATATTTCTTTTCGGCGGATATGAGGGAAGATTACTTCAACCGCGTTTACCAGACATGACTTTTGCTGCTTACGCGTTTATTTCATTAATCATAGGGCTGGCTGTATCTTACCTTGTGTTGAGACAAGTGAAAAACAAAGATCTATCAATGTAGAAAGTTCGCTATACGCTACTAAGGTTTCCTAATATAACCACATGAATAGCATTTTCCGTCATGCACACAAATCACGTCTCCGCAACTTGGGCATCGATGGGTTTCTTCTTGGCTTTTGAGGAATTCATCCATGCCGTTGGCTTTTATTATTTTGAGGCTTTCAACCATGCTCATACCATAGCGTTCACGATAGCGATTGTCTAAGTGACCTAGATTTTTGCAGGGCATTGTGTCGCATTGGTGGCAGGATTGGATTTGGTGTTTGGAGAGTTTTTTGCAGCCTCGTTTAATGTAGCAGTTTTTGGCTCTAGGAAGACAGCCTGCACAGTAGGTTACTTTGCCTCTTACCCGCGGAACCCCATGCGTGTAAGCTATGTATCCTTTGCATAAGGCACAGTTCATACCGCATGGCGCAATAAGTTCAGCAGTAAATTTGTTATTGACCATTAACTCCTATTGGTGATTAACAGTTTAATTGTCTTACGCTCTATTGAAGGTCGAATTTGTTGAGGACAATTCTTAATTACTGCCTCCTCTAAAGTGTCTGCTTGAGGGAAAAAAATAAAATGGTAAAGATGGATTTCGGTGGCGTCATAGAAGATGTCGTCACTCGTAAAGAGTTCACAGTGGCGCAAGCCCAAAAAATCCTAAAAGACGAAGTCGTCGTCTCACTTGGCTACGGCATCCAAGGCCGAGCTCAATCGCTCAACATGCGAGACAACGGAATAAAAGTAATCATAGGACAAGAAAACACAGGCGTACACAAAGCATACTACGATTTAGCTGTCCAAGATGGATGGGTTCCAGGGAAAAACCTGTTCCCATTGGAGGAGGCAGCAAAACGAGGAACAATCAAAATGTTCCTACTCACGGACTCAGGACAAAAAGACGCATGGCCAACCGTTAAGAAAACACTCAAAAAAGGTGACGCCCTGTACTTCTCACATGGATTCTCAATCGTTTACAAAGAACAAACAGGCGTCATTCCACCAAAAGACATAGACGTAATCCTGGTTGCACCAAAAGGTTCAGGCACCAGCGTCCGCAGAAACTTTGTTGACGGAACTGGCATAAACTGCAGCTTCGCCGTCTTCCAAGACGCAACGGGCAAAGCTCAAGACCGCGTCAAAGCCCTCGGGATCGCCATCGGCTCAGGCTACCTGTTTCCAACAACATTCGAAAAAGAAGTCTACAGCGACCTAACAGGCGAGAGAGGCGTTTTAATGGGTGCTTTAGCAGGCATAATGGAAGCGCAATACAATACGCTGCGGGAACGCGGGCACAGCCCAAGCGAAGCTTTCAACGAAACCGTCGAGGAACTAACCCAAAGTCTGATTCGCTTAGTTGATGAGAACGGAATGGACTGGATGTACTGCAACTGCAGTGAAACCGCCCGCATCGGCGCACTCCGATGGAGAGAACGCTTCCGCGACGGAACCAAACCGCTGTTCGATTCATTGTATGATCTGGTGGCTGCAGGCGAAGAAACACGCATCGTGCTTGAAAGAAGCAAGTCGCCAGACTACAGGCAGAAACTCGCTGACGAACTCAAAGCGATGGGAAACAGCGAAATGTGGCGTACAGGCGAAACCGTCCGCTCGCTGCGACCTGGAAAACAGAAGAAGCAAGAATAAACTTCTCTCCATTTCTTTACTTTTTTGTTTCCCACCTTAGAGTAATATTTCTAAGCTTGTTTGGTTCATTTAGGGAATTATCTGTATTCCAAAAAACTAAGATAAATAGAGCCTAAATTTTTTAGGCTAAATTTTAGAAAAGATTCTCTAAGGGGTACGGATGGTTTTAGATCCATGACTTAGAACGGACACTTTTGCAGACGCTGCAAATTGTGTAAATCTCTTGCTCGTTTTTTATGACCAGTTCGGTCTCTGCCGTCGACTTACAATTCGGGCAAACATCGTTATTTATCATATATTCATCTCCAATTTTCTTTAAGGCAGGTCTTACACGAACCAAAAATCTGAAGTTCAGCGTGGCTTGCTGTGAACAGTAAGGACACAAAACCGTTTTTTGGGTATCTTGTTTACGCTGTCGTTTATTCACATATAATTCGCTTGGCTAAAATATATTTGTTTCCCAACCGCGTACGCCTTTTCAACGTTAAATGGCAGTTTACTTTCCAGAACAGCGCCACGCTTACTTAGAGACCATCGTAATATTCGCCTGAAGATGTTAAATTATAAAAAAAGTCCCCTTAAAAGATTTTAAAATTTAGCTTTTGCTTTCTCGCTTGAAAAGGAAAAGCGTTAAATTATGCAATAAGGTTAGTCCGGAAATTAACAACATTTAAGCCAAAAACGAGTTGTTGAGACAGAGCATTATTTTTTTGTTTTCTCTTTAAGACCACGCCTGTTGGGTAGGCTAATTTTTTATACTTGAAGGCAACGCTTCCTAAACAACGCGGGGCAAAAACGTGGATTACATCACAGTTGCTGCAGTAGCCGTTTTCGTAGTGACGCTTTTCCTGATGATTAAGCGCCCCTTCGGCTTGCGACTAGGCTACGCGGCTGGAATCGGCGCCGTTGCGTCGCTTCTGCTAGGCACGGTCAGTTTGGGGCAGGCGGCACAGTCCTTCCTCAACATTTGGGATGCCGCGTTGGCGTTCCTTGGCATTGTAGCCTTGTCGGTGACTTTGGATGCGATGGGATTCTTTAAGTGGGCGGCACTGCGCGTCGTCAAGATGGCTGGCGGCAACGGCTTGCGGCTTTTCTTCTACGTTTCCCTTCTCACGGCGGCGGTAAGCATCCTTTTTGCGAATGACAGCGCCGTTTTGATTTTAACCCCCATCGTCTTGGAGATCGTAACTTGCCTGGGCATAGACTCGAAGGGTAAGTTGGCATATCTTTTCAGCGCGGGCTTGATGGCGGATACGGCTGCGATGCCGCTGATCACCAGCAACCCCATCAACATCTTGAGTGCTGATTTCTTCAAGTACAGCTTCATCGACCACCTGATCTTCATGGGACCCGTGGCAGTGGCGACTATTCTCAGCAGCCTACTGCTGTTTTGGCTGTTTTTCAGGAAGCAGATTCCTAAAGCCTATGACGTGAAAGCTGCGGATTCCTTAACCGAGGGAAAACAGGTTATTTCGCCGCTTCTGTTGAGGGTAAGCTTGGCTACGCTGGTTGCGATCGACATAGGCTACCTGCTGACCTCTCTGAATCGGTTCCCAGTCTCGATAGTCATCTGCAGTGGGGCAGCGTTTCTGATAGGGGTTTACTGGTTTACGTTGAAGTGGAACGGCTCGGTGAACGGCGAGAGGAAAGGGCTCAGGGGCTTGGCAAGGGACATCAACTGGGACATCGTGCTCTTCATGTTTAGCATTTTCCTCGTCGTCCAAGGGCTGGAAACCGCGGGCATCACAAACCTGCTAGCCTCCGCTCTCCTAGCGACAAGCAAGCTGCCCTCTGCACTGGGGATTTTCGCGCCAAGCATGGTTGTAACCGTCGGGGCAAGCTTCATGAACAACTGGCCAATGACAATCCTCGGCTTGCTAAGCATCCAGCACATCGGCGCATCTGGAACAACCCTAACGGGACTGATTTTCAGCAACATCATCGGAAACAATCTGGGACCCCACTTTTTCCCGTTAGGCTCCTTGGCGATTGTGATGTGGCTGGAAACCATGCGGCGTAAAGGCGTCAACATCAGCCTCAAAGAATACCTCAAAGTCGGTGCCATACTGTCCATCGCACAGGTGGCTGTTGCTTCAGCGGTACTGTGGGCTGAACTGAGCGTGGGCTTTCATTTTTTATAGCCCTTGATAGAACTTTAGTAGCCCAGCTAAGAAGCATTTAGCTTGCTGATTATTTCCCTATACGCCTTTAGCGCTTCCCGTTCGCTTGTAATGTTTTTTATGAGCATGCGTCCGCCGTTGAACAGGCTAACTTCATAACCCTTGTAATTGAACATAAGAGCCAAACGCGACTTCAAGCGAACCTTAAACTGCTTGTTTACAGCTGGGTAAACTTCTTCAAGGTTCAGTTTTAACGGTTTTTCAGGGTTAATGTTAGCTGTGTCTCTTCCGCAAAGCCAAACCAGCCGTTCGCCGCCAGCAACTGAAGATAAGTCGCCGTGGCAGACTGGGCAGCGGGTGCTTTTCGAAATGTCTATGCTGGTGAAATCCATGTCGCTGAAGTCGCAGACCAGCAGTTTACCCTTCAAAGTTGAGCCGATTCCAGCTAAGAGCTTTATGGTTTCCATGGCTTGCAAAGCGCCGATTATTCCAGTTGTTGCTCCAAGGACTCCACGAGTGCTACACGTTAGTAAATCCGTATCGGAAAGGTTAGGCATCAAACATTCCAAGCATCCAGTTTCAGGCTGAGCAAACACGGAGAGATTGCCTTCGATACCGATGGCTGCGCCGAAAACGTATGGAATCTTTGATTTTACGCAGGCACGATTAACAAGGTAACGAGTCACCATGTTATCTAAACCGTCAACAACACAGTCCACGCCTTGCAAAAGGCGTTCAACGTTGCTTGCGTTCACATTTTCAGGAATTGCTTCAACTTTTACGAGTGGGTTGAGTTTTTCTAGTTTTTTTGCGGCAACTTCAGTTTTTGGATAGTGCAAGTCGTCTGGGTTGTACAGGATTTGCCTATGCAGGTTATGGGTTTCTACAGTGTCTTGGTCGATTAAGCGTATGTAGCCGACGCCAGCTAAAGCAAGATAGAGTGACGAAACGGTCCCTAATCCTCCGGTGCCGACAATTGCAACTTTAGATTTTGCTAGTTGCCGCTGTCCTTTTTCGCCCAGTTCTTTTAGTATTGTTTGGCGACTGTAGAATTTTTTAGCGAACACTTTCTTTTCTGCTGCATCCACCTTAATCATTCTCCAAAGTGAGTGTTGTTATTCAGTGTTATATTTGCCTTTTATGCGGAACTGTCTTTCATATATTTCCCTAACCTTATCAATACTGTCAGCTTCTTGGGGAGTTTTATCGTCTCTTATGCGGCTGATTCGGGCAAACCGCAGCGCCATTTGGCTCTTGTATTTTGGGCTTTTCTGAATCTCATTATAAGCCACCTCAACCACGATTTTAGGAATAACTATTACCCGATGCCCTTCCTGTCCAACTGCATAAGCCTTTAACTGCTTGGTCATCTCTATGATTTCAGCATCGGTTAAACCCTTGAAAGTTTTACCCACATTCAAAAATTCACCCGTTTTGGGGTCTCTTGCTGCCAAGTAGTAATCGGAAAGCCAACCTTTTCGCCTTCCATAGCCGTACTCAGCGGCGGTAATTACGAGGTCTAAGGGTTCGAGGACTGTTTTGATTTTCAGCCACTTTTTTCCTCTGCTTCCAGGCGTGTAGGGGCTATCAAGTTGTTTTGCCATTAGTCCTTCGTGCCCAGCGGCTATTGCTTCTTTGAGAAAACCTTCCGCTTGATCGATTTTATCGGTGACTATTTGTTTGGATAAGGCAATTTCCCCAGCATTCTGCGCCAAGATTTGCCTGCGTTGCAAGTATGGCAGCATGATTAGGCTTTCACCATTAAGGTAGAGAACATCAAACAAGTAAAGAGTTAAGGGAATTCTCTGCACCATACTTGTGACATTGCGGATTCGTTTGAACCGGCGCATTAAATGTTGAAACGCAATCGGGTAACCAGCTCTATCAAGCGCAATTACTTCGCCTTCAACGATGGCTGACTGCGCTTTAATGTTGCGATTTACGATTTCAACGATTTCTGGGAGGCTTTCTGTCACATTAGTTAGTCTTCTGCTGAAAACCTCTACCGAGCCGTTTTGCTTGTGAATTTGGACCCTTGCACCGTCGTACTTGTATTCGAAAGCAGTTCTGCCACCATGCTCTGCCAATGCTTCGTTTACTGTTTGGGCTGTTTGGGCAAGCATGAGTTTTACAGGCCTGAAAACGCTGAAGCCTGCTCTCTTCAAGCCTTCTATGCCTCGGGTTTTGAGTGTTGCCGCCACTTCACCTATGTCGCCTAGCACCATGCTGGCGTGCTGCACTTTCTTTATTGGAACGTTGAAGGCTCTGGCAACGGCTTGTTCCATTAAGCCTTCATGGAGTCCTATGCGCATTTCTCCTGTGAAGATTTTGACGAGGTATTTGGCTTCAACTGAGGTAGCTTGGCTTAGTAGGCTTGTTATTAGGCGTTCTTTTTTGGTTCTTGAACCTGCGCCTGTGGTTTGAGCGATAGCTTCTAGCGCTCGCCTGACTTCCACTATGGTCAAGGATTTGTGCGTTAGCTGCGTTTGCTTTTTTGCTTTAGTTTTCTCAAGCACTGCTTTTGTAGCCGAACCTATGTCACCTGTGCTTGCCATGGCTTGGCGGAAAAGGTTCCAATCAAAGTGGCTTATACGCTCTAAAACTCGGGTCAGGGTTGACCAGTTTACATCAAGCGACTTTTGGCTGTATTTTGGGAATGCTCTGCCAACCATCATGTTAGTTGCAGGCTCAATCTCTTCTGAACTGAGCGTTTTCAGGTAGTTTGCAGTTAAATCTATGATTTCTAGCCGTTTTTTCGTCGCTTCAACTTTGTCTAGGATTTCACAGAAGGATTTGAAAGATGAAAGCAAATACGTGAAATTCAACCTTTAGAGATTACCCATTTCATTTTATTATGGATTTCTAAGAATTGTTTCTAACAATAGCAGCGAAGGAAAACAAAAACTAATACGCTCTAATTTGCGGTGTCAGAATTTTGAAGCTGGTAATTAAGAACCCTTATAACCATTGTCTTAAGATCACTTTCTGCTTGATATGTCCGCAGTTTAACGCCATATTTATCTAAATACTCCATAAGCATTGACGAAAGTACTATATCATTTCTCTTAAGGAACCACAATTTTCCAGCCTGATCACGGAAGAGAGCATGCATCAGTTCTAGATATTCGCCCCCTCGTGTCTCCTCCTTATCCCTTAGCAAAAAAATAACTTCAGCATTTCGCATTAATACATCAAGCTTCTCAAAAATAGGCCGCCTACTGAATTGTTTGATTCTATATTGCTTTTTTAAGTAATCATAAACAGTGCTGTCGGCGTCTTTTTCAAGTTTTAGGTCTGCCATATCAATAAGTTGATTGTCTTGAAATACAAATAGGGTAATCGTGTTTTCGTTTGAAAGCTCTGTCAAGACTTCCACGACATCTGAAAAATACACTTCTACGCTATCAAGAAGCAATGCATATGTGTTCTCTCCTGAAAAAGTCTTCACTATTTCGTCCTTAACGCTTTCCAGTCTGGCTTTCGTTTGAGGATCGAAACTACCCAATAGCAAAACTGTGACTAAGGGTTTGTCCAATTGAATTTCACTGCTGTTTATCCTCAGTTAACTTCAGACTTACAATTTGTAAGTTCTCATCAAGTTCAGTTACAAAAGTGCCTTTTCTTTTTAATGTTGTTGATAAGAAGGGAACGACGTTGAATGAACCTTTGACAGAGTAAGTACCGTTCAAGTTCATGTCAAAGATTTCTATTTCAACGTTCATATAACCTTCATTCAACGCTTCAGAAATTTGCTGCCTTAGCGTGTTTTTTATTTCAAGTAAATTATGTCTTTTTTGCATTATCAAGCAGTCTCCTTTACAGCTTGGAGGAGTTCTTCTCCAAGCAGGCTCTGTAGTTCGGGGAGTTTTTCTTTTACAACGGTGTATCTTGGTTGTCCCCTAATGTCTACTTTCACTATAAACCCTGCGCTCATAAGTTCGCCTAGGTGGAAGCTTAACGTGTTGGGGTTGACGTTGCCTGCCCATTTTTCTATTGCACCTTTCAGTTCAGACCATGTTGCTTCTTCTTTGGCAGCGATAAATGCGGCGATGAAGCTTCTTATTGGGTTTGCGAATATTTCACATTTTTTGCTTGCCTGCATAACTAAGTTTTCGATACTCATGTTCAGCACCAATTTTAATCATGTGCATTCCAAGATATATAGTTAACTGCAATTAACTTAAAGTTAATCATGATTAAGCTAGCAAAATTTCCAGCCATATAACAAATCACCAAAATGTTAAAACCTCAAAAAACGGTAAATTCCCGGATAAAAGAAAAGTTAGGCTCTTAGAAGCCGGAGCTTTCGAGTTTTTCTTTGACTTCTTTAATTTTCTTGCTTAGCTCTTCAACTTCCTTTGTGTTGCCTAAGGCTTTTTGGCAGTCTCGTGCATAATCAAGCGCGCTAACGCCGTACCTGTCGAATCCCTTATTAAACGAGATGTCAGCGGACTTCATAAAAAATTCCACGCCTTTCTCGTATTCTTTGAGGGCAAAGGCGCATTCGCCAGCTTTATAGTTCATTTCTGCTGACCCGAAATAGTTCTGGCCTTTATAGTATAGGTCTGCCACTTTGATGAAAATGTCTCTTGCTTCAACGTATTTGCCGTTTTCCATCAGCGAATTAGCTTCTTTATGCATTTTTATTGGGTCTTCTCTTACGCTCATCAATTATCACTCATAATCGTCTATTTTGAGGTGAACTCCCATTTAGATTTTCCTCTCCTAAATGCTTTGCTCCAAAAGAACAGAACTAATCAGCAAATGGCATAACATAAAAGGCTCTTCCAACATGCAGGTAGTGGGGAATAAAACTTGATGCTTCGATGCATTCACTGCGGTACAGAGCTTCCAGTTTACCCGTTGAGAAGCAACTGTGAAAAATGCGGCGGCACACTGGAATTCATAGCTGACTTACCTGAAGCTGAAAAATTGAAATTTTCGAGAGAGCAGGGATTCTGGAGATACAGAGAGATGCTTCCGCCTGTTAAGCACATGGTCAGTTTGGGAGAGGGCGGAACACCATTGCATAAGGCTGAAAGACTTGCCAAAGCCGTCGGGTTAAAGAACCTTTATTTGAAGGATGAAACACGCAACCCCACAAACTCTTACAGAGATCGCGCAGCAGCTTTCTTGACATCAAACGCGATTGACCAAGGCTTTGAGGCAATAGTATGCGCCACTAACGGGAACATGGGCGCTTCTTTAGCTGCCTACGGCGCAAAAGCAGGACTGATTTGCCACGTCTTGGTTCCCAAAGTTGTTGATGTTGGAAAACTGGCGCAGATGATTGCTTACGACGCCGTCATCGAGGAATCAGGCGACATTGTGGATGACTCCATCCGCAAGGCCTCTGCCTTAGCCAAGGAAACAGGCTGGTATCAAGCGACTGCCGAACTTAACCCGTTGGTTGTTGAAGCTCAAAAAACTATTTCGTTCGAAATTAATGAGCAGTTTGCGGTTCCTGATTGGGTTATAGTTTCGATGGGAAGCGGCGGGACCATCTATTCTCTTTGGAAAGGGTTTAAAGAACTCAAAAAGTTAGGGCTAACCCGCTCGTTGCCACGAATGATAGGAGTCCAGACAGAAGGCTGTGCCCCAATAGTCAACGAACTAACAGAACAATCATCTTCAAAATCTTCAAAATCTTCAAAATCCTGCAACCCATCCACTCGTGCCTTAGCTATTCTCGTTGGCGAGCCATTACAAAGCGAATTAGCAATTAAAGCGATTCAAGAATCAAACGGCTTAGCTTTAACTGTCTCAGACGCTGATATTTTGGCTGCAGAGCTTCAAGTAGCTAAGCTTGAAGGAGTCTTCGCTGAACCAGCCAGCTCAGCCACGGTGGCTGCACTGCAGAAACTGAAAGTTGACCGAATTTCCAGCGACAGCAGCGTAGTCTGCCTTATCACGGGGAGCGGGCTAAAAGCGACCGATGTTCTTCAGGCGATGACGAAAAAACAGAAAACCGCAGGCTTAGGGCTTGCAGTAAGCACTAAACAAAAAATCCTTAAAATTCTCAGTGAAAAGGACACGTACGGTTATGATTTATGGAAACAATTAGGCAAGATAATGACGCGCGCCGCTGTCTATCAACATCTCAACGAGCTGTCAGATAAGGGGTTGGTGGTCGGCTATGAGGAGAACGGCAAGAAATTCTTCCGAATCACTGAGCGTGGAAGGAAGGTTCTGGCAGCATTCGACGATATACAGCTGCTTTTGTGATTGTTGGTTCCGTAACGCTTATTTGATAGTATAGATGCAACTATACTAAAGTTGCAACTACCAAGGTGAAAAAACGCAACCTCAACCCGACAGAAAAAGAATCACCCTCATAATTGCACAAGCAGGAGTCATGGCAGCCCTTGTAGCAGTCGCAACCTTCCTTGTGCAAATTCCCATTCCAGCCACAAAAGGATACCTAAACTTCGGAGACATCATGATCTTCGCCACCGCCCTCACTTTCGGTCCAATCGTCGGCGGATTCGCCGGCGGGGTTGGCTCCGCAATATCCGATGTATCCAGCGGATACTTCGTCTATGCACCGTTCACACTCATCATAAAAGGCGCTGAAGGGCTCATCGCAGGCTTAATATCAAACAGGCTAAGCCGAAAAAGAGACATCAGTGCAGTGGTCATAGCAGGTGCCGAAATGGTATCGGGGTATTTCTTAGCTGAGTTTTTCGGGTTGTCATTACGCTGGGCAGCGCTGGGCGAAGTGCCCTTCAACATACTGCAAATAGCCGCGGGTGGAATAGTGGGGATTCCAATAGCCATTATACTTCGCAAACGACTTCCAGAAGCTTGGAGAAGCTACAGGTCAAGAATTGTATCAACAACTTAAAAGCTAGATTTCACAGAGATTAAGATCATGAAACTGCCGCCTGGAAAAATCCCGATAGACATCCTAAAAGAAGTAGTGTTCAAAAACCTTGGCGCCGAACGTAGCGAAGTAGTTTTGGGTCCCGCTGCTGGAGTAGATGGTGCAGTGTTAGATGTTGGAAGCAAGAACGCCATCGTTTCCATGGATCCAATCACTGGTGCAGTTGAACGTATCGGATGGGAAGCCATCAACATTAACGCTAATGATGTTGCTACGTTTGGGGTTGAACCCGCCTTTTTCTTCTCATGCTTGCTTTTGCCAGAGGACGCTGACAGCAAAATCGTTGAAACCATAAGCACTCAAATGAACGCTGCCGCTAAGGAGCTTGGCATTGCGATTGTTGGAGGGCATTGTGAGTCAACTCCGGGGCTGGCTAATCCTATTGTTGTTGGCTGCGTCATGGGCTTAACTGAAAAAGGCAAATACGTTACTGCTGCAGGCGCCAAAGCAGGCGACAAGCTGATTTTAACAAAAACCGCTGGAATTGAAGGCACGGCAATTTTAGCTTCCGACCGCGAAGAGCAACTAAAAAAAGTTTTTACTCTGAGCATACTTGAGAGCGCCAAACGCTTCTACAGCCAAATAAGCGTAGTAAAAGACGCATTAACGGCTTACAGAACAGGTGGAGTCCACGCCATGCATGACCCAACAGAAGGCGGAATACTAAACGGAATCCACGAAATGGCAGACGCTGCTGGCTTAGGCGTACGGGTTTTTGAAGAAAAAATTACGGTTGAACCTGAAACTGCCAAAATCTGCAGGTATTATGAAATTGACCCTTTGCAACTGATTAGTTCAGGCGCATTGCTTATTGCTGCACAGCCAGAAGCCGCAAACAAAATAATCGATGCCTTAAGCCTAGAGCACATTTACGCTGACGTCATAGGCGAATTCAACATAAACCCCAACAAACGAATACTCATGCATAAAGACGACAAGGCAGAGATGCTGCCAAGGCCAGTCTCAGACCATCTATGGATTGCTTTAACGCGTTAAATTGTGTCTTATCCCGCTTGCCGCTTAGCGGCAACTGCAAACACCAGTAAAGCAGGAAGACGGGATAAAAAATCATGTACTCGTATAAGTGCGAATAAACCAAGCCACATTTGAACTCAACCGTGGCTATGAGAAGCCATTTTTTATGTTCCAGTTAGTCGTCGGTTAAGGAATTAATCAACCACTACTCTTCACAGAAGAACAAGCAAGAACGCAGTAAAGGATGACTTTCCAGTTACTTAATAGGAAGAAATCTGTCTTTCGAATACCACATTTGGGGCCAACCTTGAGTTATTTTCTATCAGTTTTTTGAGTTCTTGCATAGATATATTCGAAGCAACGATCGGCAGCTTATCTCCAGCTTTCTTCAAAAAGAGCCTAACGATTTTGTTTTCTTCAACCTTATCCTCAATAACCACAAATCGAACTCTGAAGTTGTTTTGCTCCAGAATATGAAATATTTCATCCATTTTTTCAGGATCGAGACAAAGACGCGAAGGATGCAGCTCTACAAGAATTTTTATGTTCCCCTTCAGAGTTTTAGCCATTCCCTTAATTATCTCGTATTCATAGCCTTCCACATCCATGCGAATGAGGTTTGGAGGAGCTTTATCTTTAAAGAACGTATCCACCGTCTCCACGGATACTTCCTGTGCACTAACGATTTTGCCGCCAACGGCATTTCTGTTCATAGCGGATAAATTAGACTTATCTGAAACGTAAATCTCCCCTGATTTCGCGTCTTTCTCGCCCAATGCAAACTGGAACATCGAAACATTCTTCAAATTATTTAGTTGCACGTTCTTTTCCAGTTGGTTAAAATTGCCTAAAACGGGTTCAACAGCGTAGACTTGTCCTCTTTTGCCCACAAGTTGTGATTCAACCAGAACGTAATAACCTATGTTGGCTCCAATGTCTAAGGCAACATCGCCCTCTTTGAGGATACCTGAGTGCATCAAATAATTTGTGCAGATTGGTTCTCTTTTTTTATACAAAAACAGATCCCAGTTAATGTCGCCTTTTCTCGGAAGCAAAAACATCTTGGAATTGTTAACTTCTACAATAGCATTTTCAGGGATATATTTTAGATTTGCAAGAATACGTCTCAATGATAATACCATAAGCATAGAAACTGTCCATACAAAGCCTTGCTCCTTAGTTTGTATAATGGTCCTAAAGAACGGAGGTAATGGCATTACAATGCCCTCTCTGCTTCCAGTTTTAATTGCTCCTTTCATTGAAACCATTTTCCCTAAACATTTCAACATTGCATAGAACCTGTGATCTGGCATCTTCAAAATGCTTTTGCCCTTTATTTTGAGGGTAATCGTTGTGAACAAGAGTCAGATAAACTCTGCCCCGGGAAAACGTTAGCCCTAAACTGGTTAACACCTCTTCTTCAATTCCAGGGGTCAAAGTAAATCATCACTTTTCAAGAGTTCTTATGAACACTTATTTTTACGCTTTTCCCCAAATCCTTTCTGAATTATATGTTTAACTTATAAAATTTCCCTGCAATCCCCATCGCGAAAACATTTCTATTTAATCACTTTGCTTTTTTCAAGCTATTTCATGGCTTTTTATCTATTTTTTATGTTTTATAAATTTCAGTTAGTTCCAAATTAAAGGGGAAAACGGTTTTTTAATTAGAAGGGAACTGGCATTTATGCTCACGGTTTTCCTTACCGGAGTACATTTAAGCAAGAATAAAGAAAGCAGCGACATAATTGAACCCAACAAAATTTTGAAATTTAATATCCTTTTAAGAGCGGTACTGAAAAAGAGAATTAGGGAGTAGACCCCCTCCGTCTCTGTCTCTGTGTATCTCTCGGTGATGTCTGATGCCGTGGTGACAAACTCAGAAACGAGACGTTAAGGGCTTGCTGAGTAGATAAGAAGTTTCGAACCTACGGGCCAGAAGATCAGAAAAGAGAGTATCACAAGAGACCGCATATAGAAGCAGTCTACAGCTTCCTGAAGACACAGTACAGCTTGGCCACGAACAAAGTCAGAGGCTTAAAAAACGTCGCTTCCTACCACACTTTACAGCCTGCTGTGTCTGGCCATGAACAGAGAAGCATCAGAAAATCTTGGAAGACCCGACAAAGCAGTCTCACCAACATACTTCAACACATAATCTATTGGCAAGGCAGCACGCTGGAGTTCTATGAGAAAGAAGGATTGGTTGTGAATGCCAAAAAGAGGATTATTACCATTTTTAACCATTTTCGGAACAACCATGCGCGCGGTTACTGGTTTATAGTGTTAATGAATCTGAAATAAAGATGCCAACTATTCGACGTTGCACACTTGGGCTGGGGAAGAAAGCTTCTTTAAGTCATCAGCGCCTTCAGCGTATCCTGAAGCAACTAATACGTCACCTGCTTGGATTTTTGAGTCTGCTCGAGGACGCAAACATTTCTCTCCTCTTTTTATCACTAAAACCCACATGCCTGTTTCTTCATGCACACGCGCTTCTTTAAGAGTTTTATTTACAAGCCGAGAATCCGCAGTAACACAAGCTTGGGCAACTGTTTCCTCTGCTTCTTTAATTGTCAGCTTCAAAATTGGGTGCGGCTCAATACCTCTTAGAACAACCTCAGCTATATCCGCAGCGGCATCAGCGATTTTTTCTGTCGCTACACCTAACCGAATTAAACCTAGGAAACCTGAGGCTTCTTCTTTTTTGAAATCGCTCGTTAAAGCAAGCAATTCGAAATCAGTGTGCAACTGGTCCATGCGCTCTTCAAGACGCTCGACTTCTTCAGCTAGTTCCTTACTGTTTAACAGAAGGGAAGAATAAGCTAAATCCAACATTAACTCAGATGTGTCCTTGAGTTCTACGAATCTTGAAACAATTTCCTCGAATTTCGCGCGTTCTTCAACGTCTAATTTTGCAAGTTCGCCTTCAGCTAAATCTTTAAACTTTTCAATGCCTAATGATGCTCCACGAGTAATTAGCATGTCGTCTTGTAAGACTCTTTCTGTGCCCTTGGGGTTGAGTATCCAATCGTTATGTCGGCGGATGGCAATAATATCAACGCCCATTTTTGCAGCTAAATCCAGTTCATCTATCCTTTTCTTGACAATCGCTGAATTGGCTTTTACGGTCACTTTCATTAAGCGTTCTTCTACTTTTTCAAAGATTTCGCCAACTATGGGGTGAATGCCAATGTTGCGAGTTACTATGGCTGCTATGTCGGCGGCAGCATCTGAAATTTTATTTGTGGAAGAAGCTACTATGGAAATGCCAACCATTGCCTCTGCGTCTTTTGGGTCTCTTGAAGCAACCATTAATTCCATATTTAAAAGGTACGCCAACGTATCTACTCGGCTTTCAAGCGCGAGAACGTCTTCAGCAAGGTCTTTATCATTATATAACGCTGCGGAATAGGCTAAATCAATCATTAGTTCAGATAGATTTTTCATTTCAAGCAAAAGCTCTCTGACGGGGATAGGTTTGTATTCTATCTTTTCAAATTTAGGCATATTCTAGAGATCGCTCCACAATAAAATATGGCTCTGAATTATTTTAATTATACCCTCAAGCTACCCGATTAGAAGTAAAGCTAATAGTAAAGCTGTTGAGGTTACTATGATTGCTAATGAGGTTTCAATTGGGATGACAAAATTATCAGGGTTCAAGCCTCTTCTGAATGTTAATATCGCGATACCGTAAGATAAAAGCACTATACCTATGACCGCTATTACGTTAGATAACCAAATCATTATCATAAAATTAAGCACGCTTGATAGTGGAAACACACGGTTAATTGCTAGAGATATGAGGGCTAAAACGGTGGAGATTAAAAGTGAGGCTGTCCATGCGCTAGTAATGTTTTTAGTATGATTTTTTATTGAGGAGAAAGAGGGCGTGAGTAAACCTAAAGCGAGCTTAGTGTTAGCGGTGGAGCCTACAACTGAGCCTACATTGCTTACCATGCTAATTAAGGCTGGATAAATCGTGTAAATTTCTTTCCGGTTTTCTGCGAAGTTACTTATTCCTTTGAAAATGGTTCCGGTTAGGGTTAGAATTACGGCTACAAACATTAGCATAATGAGGGATTCTCTTATGGTTTTCAGGAATTCAGGTTCCTGCCTGTCTTGTGATATCAAATATAGAACGAGAAATACATGTGTAAGGCCGATAGCTAGAATTGCTAATCTGCCAAAAAAAGGCAAAAAGAAAAACAAATTTAACACTCCAATATAACAGAGGGTTATGAAAATGATGGCTGCTGTAGATATTATTGGATAAACTACGATGTCAGGGTCTAATCCTCGTTTGAAAGAAACAAAGGCAACCTTAATAGTTACTAAAGAAAAAAGCAGACCTATTGCTAATGTTGAAACCATTACTGATAGTATAGCTGGGAAATCAGCTAGGGTTATGCCCAAAAGCAAGTAACCGAAAAATAAAGAAATTAAGCTAACCGTTAGGCTTGTTACTAAAGTTAATACAATTATGGCATGGATTAATTTATGGAAGCTTTTTGTATTTCCAGAAAATCGAGGGTAAATCGTGCCAAGATGCAAGGCAGTGCTTAAGCGACCACTAAGTAAACCGTTAATTATTCTTATGCTTATGAATGCTGGATAAAGAGCCAAGGCCCAGGGTGAGAGCCTGAAAACATTAAGCTGGTAAGCAATAAGAAAACCAGCAATTAATCCAGCTATGTCAAATGAGTAAGCTAATGTTGTCTCCTTGAACATTCCCCAGAAATTTCTATAAAGGTCGCCATGTGAAATTCTGGTTGCCTCCTTAAAGTTCGTCAAAAAGGAGTTTTTTCATAGTTAATCTTGGAAAATTATTGGTTAAGAATAGATTGAAATTAAAGTGCCCTTTAGTTATATTCAACGAAACTGATGCCCCAAAGCCCTTTTAACTGCCAATTAACGTTTTTGAAAGACATCTATGTCTTAAATAGTTTCTGTCGCAGGCAATTTTCGGCTAAGTGCTTTTCTTAGTAATGCCCTCATCCGAGATAGTTAATGTTTATGCAAAAACTCGCGCCATGTCCAAACGTGATCTGTTAATCCTTCAGTGTTGCTGGAGACTCTCTCCGTTCAAACTCGTTGATGAAATTCCAGTAGAACTGAAACAATCCAATAGAACAAACAAGCCTCCGCTTGGTCTTGGCAAAGCGCTTCGTCTTACGCACCGGCCTCCCCAGCGCGCGCGAAACGGAAATGATGCGATATGCGGCCTTTGGTCGCTGGGAATTGAACCCATCCACCCAAGTGGCGAGATACCGCCCAGCATTCATTTCGCTATCTTTAGCGCAATCCAAGAAGTAACGTAAAAATCGAGAGTTTTCCCCGATAATTTAGTTTCCTCAGTCAACTTTGCCTTGGCTATGTTTGCTTATTCAGGGTTGCGCTGTGCTTCTTGCTATCCCATATATTCAACTTTGCGTTTGTGATACCGCTTGCATTCTTTGACGATTTTTTCGGCATATGGAACCGGGTTCATCATACCCATCCCTGCCAGCAATGTGAGTTGCGTTGCCTGATCTTGCCTTGTTTCACTGTATTCTGGGCATCCTGCACATTGATCGGGGAACTCATTGAAGCACGCATATTGTACTTCCAACCTACTTCCCCACATAATAACTATGCGAGTTTAATTATTTAAACCAGATTTCTATAGTGATGCAATAAGCGCGCCAGTCTGTTGCTAATTCGATTGGTTTGTGTTAATTTCTGCTATCTTGCTAGCATGGTGATGGATCTGGTTTTTTCCGGTCTGTTCAATCTTAACGCTGCTAATGCATTTAGGAG